>NZ_NHZE01000013.1:0-601327 GCF_002207995.1 Pantoea sp. VS1 | reverse complement strand
GCCTTCCTGATAGCGTTTGCACAGGTCACGACACTGCAACAAAGGGGTATTACTCATAACGTAAAGCCTCAGCGGGTTGAACGGCGGCAGCGCGCCATGACGGATAGAGGGTAGACAGCAGCGCCACGGCCATCGAGACCAGCGCAATGGTGATCACCTGCCAGACATTGATATCCACCGGCAGCGCCGCGCCATCAAGGAACAGGCCGATCACCGGCATTAAATTGTTGAGCTGGCTGGCCAGCAGCACGCCCAGCAGCGTACCGAGCAGCGCGCCGATAATACCAGCGCTGGCGCCCTGCACCATAAATACCGCGACGATTTGCCGCCGCGTTAAGCCCTGGGTTTGCAGGATCGCCACTTCCGCCTGCTTCTCCATGATCAGCAGACCCAGCGAGGTAATGATATTGAAGGCGGCCACGGCAATGATCAGGCTGAGCAGCAGCCCCATCATGTTTTTCTCCATGCGCACCGCCTGGAACAGGTCGCCCTTGCGTTCGCGCCAGTCTTTCCATGTCAGCCCCTGCGGCAGCGGCTGCTGGCTCAGCGCATCGACATTCAGCGGCTTATCCAGCCACAGGCGCCAGCCGGTAATGTTGCCGAGCGGATAGCGCATCACGCGCGAGGCATCCTGCTGGTTCACCAGAATCTGATAGCCATCGACTTCGCTATTGGCTGCGTAGGTACCGGCAACGGTAAAGATGCGCTGGCTCGGCACGCGCCCCACCGGGGTAAACTGACTGACCGATGGCACCATCAGGCGCAGCTGATCGCCGCGCTTCACGCCCAGCTGCGAGGCCAGCAGTTCACCGAGAATGACCTTATACTGGCCCGGCTGCAGCACGCTCTGCTGGGTGTTGACCAGATAAGGCGTCAGCGGATCCGGTTCGTCAGGATTGATGCCCAGCATCACGCCCACCGACACGTTGCGCGCACTCTGCAACACCACATCGGCCGTGGTCAGCGGCGCGATCCGCGTCACGCCCTGCAGTTTGAGATCCTGCGCGCGCATCTGCTGCGGATTGATGCTGCCGGTGTCGCTGGTCACCAGCGCCTGCGGCATCAGGCCGAGAATGTTGCCTTCCAGCTCGCGCTCAAAGCCGTTCATCACCGACAGCACCGTCACCAGTGCCAGCACGCCGAGCGTGATACCAATAGTCGAGAGCCAGGAGACGAAACGACCGAAACGGTCTGAAGCACGTCCACGCATGTAGCGCAAACCGATGAATAACGCGACTGGTTGATACATGAGATCCGTCTTGGCCGTTGCCCAAAATTAAGTAGAGCGATGATAAAGGAGCCGTCTGCTTTATGAAACCTCTAACCCGCTGAGTCAGTTGCAAAGTTGCGTCAAAATGCGTCCTCCTGCGCGACAATGCACAAAATTACGACAAAATAGTGACGCTATTAGTACGATTATTCGTCAGCAGGTGGGTTAGACTTAGCTTGCAGTACCGGTTTTCGCATCACAGTAAGCGCAGTACGGAGGTTCTTACCATGAGCAGGTTTCCTAAAGGCAGTATCGTTAAACATAAATCTGGCGAGATCAAAGGCGAAGTGGTCAATGTCTTTGAGCAGGGAGACGCGCTAACCGGTTATTATGTGAAGTGGGACGATGGCAACAACAGCTACCATGTCGAGCGCGAGCTGTCATGGGCCAATGTGGATCGTCCTCGCATGCACTACACACAGCAATCCAGTAAATAACGTGACGTGGCCAGGTCGCCATCAATGACGACCTGGCAACCGGCCATACTGGCGGCCCTTCAGGGTGCCGCTGATGCAAGGTGCGCATTCATGCGCCCTGACATAAACTCAGAAAGGAGAGATGATCCTCACGGCGGAATGTGGAATGATGACGCCCTGGAAACTGAGGAGAGAATGTCGGACCTTATGTCGGAACAGCGTCGTTATACCCTGCCTGCTAAAGCAGGCGACCATCGTCAGCTCGGTCAGCTGGTCGGCGCCGCGCAGGCGGTTGAGTGTGCCAGCATCACCGAACGCCACAGCGGTCCGGTGTTAATGATCACCCCGGATATGCAATCGGCCCTGCGGCTGCAGGAGGAGATCAGGCAGTTTACCGATCTGCCGGTCACCAATCTTGCTGACTGGGAAACACTGCCCTACGACAGCTTCTCGCCCCATCAGGACATTATTTCCGCCCGTCTTTCTACGCTGTACCAGCTGCCCACCCTGACGCGCGGCATGCTGATTCTGCCGGTCAATACGCTGATGCAGCGCGTTTGCCCGCACAGCTTCCTGCACGGCCATGCGCTGGTGATGCAGCAGGGCCAGAAACTGTCGCGCGATGCCCTGCGCGACCAGCTGGAGCAGGCCGGTTATCGCCATGTCGATCAGGTGATGGAGCATGGTGAGTACGCGACGCGCGGCGCGCTGCTCGACCTGTTCCCGATGGGCAGCGATCAGCCTTACCGCATCGATTTCTTTGATGATGAGATCGACAGCCTGCGCCTGTTTGACGTCGATTCACAGCGCACGCTGGAGGCGGTGAGCGCCATCAACCTGCTGCCGGCGCATGAATTTCCCACCGACAAAGCAGCCATTGAGCTGTTCCGCAGCCGCTGGCGTGAAACCTTCGACGTGCGGCGCGAACCCGAGCACGTCTATCAGCAGGTGAGCAAAGGCACGCTGCCGGCCGGGATTGAGTACTGGCAGCCGCTGTTTTTCGAGCAGGAACTGCCTACCCTGTTTAGCTATCTGCCCGCCAGCACGCTGGTGCTGAACAGCGGCGATCTGCACGCCAGCGCTGAGCGTTTCTGGCAGGATGCTAACGCACGCTATGAAAATCGCCGCATCGATCCTATGCGCCCGCTGCTGGAACCGGCCACGCTATGGCTGCGCCCGGATGCGCTGCTCAGCGAGCTGAAAAACTGGCCGCGCATGCAGCTCAGCGCTGAGACGCTGCCGGAGAAAGCTGCGAACAGTAATCTGGGTTATCAGCCATTGCCGGAGCTGACGGTGCAGGCGCAGGCCAAAGCGCCGCTCGATCTGCTGCGCCAGTTCCTCGAACAGTTTACCGGTCAGGTTATTTTCTCAGTAGAAAGCGAAGGTCGCCGCGAGAGCCTGCAGGAGCTGCTGTCCCGCATCAAACTGCGCCCGCAGCCGATTGATCGCTTCGAGCAGGCCGATGAGCAGCCGTACAGCCTGATGATTGGCGCCAGCGAGCGCGGTTTTATCGACACCCAGCGCCAGCGCGCGCTGATTTGCGAAAGCGATCTGCTCGGCGAGCGCGTCAGCCGGCGGCGTCAGGACAATCGCCGCACCATCAATCCGGATGTACTGATTCGTAACCTCGCCGAGCTGCACCCGGGCCAGCCGGTGGTGCATCTTGAACACGGTGTGGGCCGCTACATCGGCCTGACCACGCTGGAAGCCGGCGGTATCGTGGCTGAGTATCTGATGCTCTCCTATGCCGGCGATGCCAAACTTTACGTCCCGGTGTCATCGCTGCATCTGATCAGCCGTTACGCCGGCGGTGCCGATGAAAATGCGCCGCTGCACAAACTGGGCAGCGATGCCTGGTCACGCGCGCGCCAGAAAGCGGCGGAGAAAGTCCGTGACGTGGCCGCTGAGCTGCTGGATATCTATGCCCAGCGCGCGGCCAAGGCCGGCTTTGCCTTTAAGCACGACCGCGAGCAGTATCAGCTGTTCTGCGAAGGTTTCCCGTTTGAAACCACGCCGGATCAGGCGCAGGCAATTAACGCCGTGCTCAGCGATATGTGCCAGCCGCTGGCCATGGACCGCCTGGTGTGCGGCGATGTTGGCTTTGGTAAAACCGAAGTGGCGATGCGCGCTGCCTTCCTTGCGGTGGAGAACGGCAAACAGGTGGCGGTGCTGGTGCCAACTACCCTGCTGGCGCAGCAGCATTACGACAACTTCCGCGACCGCTTCGCCAACTGGCCGGTGCGCATTGAGATGCTGTCGCGCTTCCGCAGCGCCAAAGAGCAGGCGCAGGTGCTGGAGCAGGCCAGCGAGGGCAAAATTGATATTCTGATCGGCACCCACAAGCTGCTGATGAGCGATCTTAAGTGGCGCGATCTCGGTTTGCTGATCGTCGATGAAGAGCACCGTTTCGGCGTGCGTCACAAGGAACGCATCAAAGCGATGCGCGCTGACGTCGATATTCTGACGCTCACCGCAACGCCGATTCCGCGTACTCTGAACATGGCGATGAGCGGCATGCGCGATCTGTCGATTATCGCCACGCCACCGGCGCGCCGTCTGGCGGTGAAAACCTTCGTGCGCGAGTATGACAGCCTGGTGGTGCGCGAAGCGATCCTGCGTGAAGTGCTGCGCGGCGGCCAGGTTTACTATCTCTACAACGACGTCGAGAACATCGAGAAAGCAGCGCAGCGGCTGGCCGAGCTGGTGCCGGAAGCGCGCATCGCCATCGGCCACGGTCAGATGCGTGAGCGCGATCTGGAACGGGTGATGAACGATTTCCACCACCAGCGTTTCAACGTGCTGGTGTGCACCACCATCATCGAAACCGGGATCGATGTGCCGAGCGCCAATACCATCATCATTGAGCGCGCCGACCATTTCGGTCTGGCGCAGCTGCATCAGCTGCGTGGCCGCGTTGGCCGTTCACATCATCAGGCCTATGCCTGGCTGCTGACGCCGCACCCGAAAGCGATGACCACCGATGCCCAGAAGCGACTGGAAGCGATTGCCTCGCTGGAGGATCTGGGCGCTGGCTTTGCGCTGGCGACGCACGATCTGGAGATTCGCGGTGCCGGTGAACTGCTGGGTGAAGATCAGAGCGGTCAGATGGAGACCATTGGTTTCACGCTTTACATGGAGCTGCTGGAAAACGCGGTGGATGCACTCAAGGCCGGACGTGAGCCGTCGCTGGAAGATCTCACCAGCAATCAGACCGAGATTGAGCTGCGCATGCCTGCCCTGTTGCCGGATGATTTTATTCCGGACGTCAATACGCGCCTGTCGCTGTATAAACGCATCGCCAGTGCGGCCGATGAACAGGAGCTGGCCGAGCTGAAAATTGAGATGATTGACCGCTTCGGCAAGCTGCCCGACGCCGCGCGTAACCTGCTCGACATCGCCGCGCTGCGCCTGGTGGCGCGCCAGCTGGGGCTGCGTAAAATCGAAGCCAGCGAAAAAGGCGGCTTCTTTGAGTTCGCACCGCAGAATCAGGTCGATCCCGGCTGGCTGATCGGCCTGCTGCAGAAAGATGCCAAGCAGTGGAAGCTGGATGGCCCGACGCGACTGAAATTCACCCGCGATCTGAGCGAACGCAAAACGCGCATGGAATGGGTGCAGAATTTCGTCGCCGAACTGGCGAAGAACCGGGTTTAATCGCCCAGCCGTTACGCAGCAGCGCTTTGCAACGCGCTGCTGCATACGGTGCTGTAGCCAGAGCATAAAAAAAGCGCCTTGCGGCGCTTTTTTTGTTACTGCTGCTGTGAAGTAGCTTTGCCCAATCAGGCCTGATTTGAATTCAGGATCAGCTGACCATTACGGTCGAGCGGGATGCGGGTGCCAGGGTCATTCTCCATGCGGATTTTGCCCTGCTGGTCGCCTATTTTATAGGTCACGTCATAACCCAGCATTTTTTCCTGTTTATCGTACACGGTTTTGCAGCGCTGCTCGCTGGTGGTGTAGGTGTCACGATCCTGCAGCGCACCCTGCACCTGGTTACCACCGTAGCCGCCTGCCAGCGCACCGGCTACGGTCGCGATATCCCGGCCGCGGCCACCGCCGAACTGGTGACCAATCACCCCACCGGCCACGGCACCCAGTACGGAACCGGCGATGCGGTTCTCATCCTGCACCGGACGACGGTGCGTGAGGGTAACGTTGCGGCACTCCTGACGCGGTTGCTTGATGCTCTCTTTGATTGGCGTTGCCGAAAGCACCTGAGCATACTGCGGGCCACGATCAAACACATCCATGCTGGCGACGGCGGCCACGCCCAACGCTGCTGCTACGCCGATTCCAATACCCGCTAACATTGATTTATTCACAGGAATGTCCTCCTGAAGTTGTTACCGCGCATTCCTGCCGCAACCCGATCCCGGGTTACCGAGGCATAACCGGCGTGCGCGCCGCGCCGTGTTCGTTGGCATAAGTTTTACAGATGGTCCGAAAATGCAACATCAGATTAATGGAGGAAACGCAGCGGAAAGCCAGCAGGACCAGCTTTTAGGAGAGTTCTGAGCGGCAGTGTCATTGCGCCGTAACCTGGCGCTGATTGAGCGGCAATCAGCCGGTTACGGCAGCCGGGCACGCAGCGGGCGGGGATGACCGCCCGCCAGCGATCAATGCAGTTTGAGACGCGGACGCAGCACGCGGTTGAGGCTGCCGACCAGCATCATCAGACCGGTCTTGAAGTATCCATGGAGCGCAATCTGGTGCATACGGTACAAGGAGATGTAGACAAAACGTGCAATACGCCCTTCCACCATCATCGAACCGCGCATCAGGTTCCCCATCAGGCTGCCGACGGTACTGAAGCGGGACAGCGACACCAGCGAGCCGTGATCTTTATACACGTAGGCTTTGAGCGGCTTGCCTTTGCGCTGGGCGAGGATGTTTTCCAGCGCACGCGACGCCATCTGGTGCGCCGACTGCGCGCGCGGCGGCACGAATCCGCCGCCCGGCAGCGCGCAGGAGGCGCAGTCGCCGATGGCGTAAATATCGTCGTCCAGCGTGGTCTGCAGCGTCTCTTTGACCACCAGCTGATTAATGCGGTTGGTCTCCAGCCCGCCAATCTCTTTCATGAAGTCTGGCGCTTTAATACCCGCCGCCCACACCATCAGATCGGCTTCGATGAATTCGCCCCCTTTGGTATTCAGACCGTTGGCTGCTGCGCTGGTGACCATGGTTTGCGTCAGTACGCGCACGCCAAGCTTGCTCAGCTCCTGATGCGCCGCTGCGGAGATGCGCGGCGGCAGCGCAGGCAGAATACGCTCGCCGGCTTCCACCAGCGTAACGTTGAGCGCGCTGCTGTCGAGACCTTTATAGCCGTAGCTGTGCAGCTGTTTCACTGCGTTATACAGTTCTGCCGACAGCTCGACGCCGGTCGCACCGCCGCCGACAATGGCGATATTGACTTTCTGCAGCTGCCCTTCGCTGGCAGAGAAGCGCAGGAACAGGTTGAGCATCTCATTGTGGAACCGACGCGCCTGATGCGGGTTGTCGAGGAAGATGCAGTGATCTTTCACGCCCGGCGTGCCGAAATCGTTCGAGGTGCTGCCCAGCGCCATCACCAGACGGTCATACGCCAGCTCGCGCTGCGGTACCAGCAGCCCACCCTCCGCGTCGCGGATCTCCGCCAGTTCAATGGTTTTAGCGTCGCGATTAATTTGCGTCAGCGAACCCAGCTGGAACTGGAAACCGTGGTTGCGCGCATGCGCCAGATAGCTGAGCGCATCAATACCTTCATCCATCGAACCGGTCGCCACTTCATGCAGCAGCGGTTTCCACAGATGGCTGTGGTTACGATCGACCAGGATGATCTCCGCCTTTTTTTTGCGGCCGAGTTTATGGCCGAGCTGTGTTGCCAGCTCCAGCCCTCCGGCACCGCCACCGACGATGACGATTTTTTCCATGCTTGTAGTCAATGAAGACCCCCTCAAAGTTGTAAACCAAAAGTTAATTAATGGTTATATAAAACCTTAATAAACATAGGGTTGGCGACATTTAATCGCGAGCTGAGGGCAGAATAGCACGGCATAATCATCCGGACATAAGAAAATTGATGTACATCAATCTTTGCAGTGCATTATCAGAATGTTACACGTTTAGTGCGCCGCATCACACGGCGCACCAGCACTCAGGCAAGGGTTTTGAACGCTTTGATGCGTTGCAGATGCGGGGCAATATTTTTGAATTTGTGGCTGGCCTCCTCGTCCCACACGATTTCGTAGTACGGGTGCAATGCGGCCGCGCTGCGCTGATTATCCAGCGCTTCATCGTGACGTGACAAAATGGTCAGGCAGCGGTCGCGGTTCTTTTCACGGAAGTTGCTGACGCATTTGGTGGCGATATCAAGATACTCTTCCGGCCGGTCGATCTTGCCTTCCATGTTTTCATCAGGAAACAGGTTGGGGTTGAACATCGCCTGGCGCATGCCGCAAAGGAAGCCGATGCGTTCTGCCCAGTAGCCGCCCAGGCCGACGCCACAAATCAACGGATGCGCATCGCTGCCCTGCTGGAGCAGTTTGTCGCACTCTTTCAGCAGAAACTGCATGTCGTGTTTCGGATGGCGGGTGCTGTAGCTAATAAGTCTGACGTCCGGGTCAATAAACTGCAGCTGCAGCACCTTTTCATGGTTGCCCGGACTGTTGGAATCAAAACCGTGCAGATAGATGATCATGATTATCCTCAGCGTGGAGTGAGATCCGGGCAGCGGCGATTATCTGCCCGACGCTTTATGCGCCAGCCAGCGATCCTGCAGGTCACTGAGCTGACGGTGATTTTGCCGCCAGCGCTCGCTGGCCTGCAAACTCTGACGGTCAAAACGTCCCTGATGGTATAACTGCGTGACGCGCGTCGCCTGGATCGGCGTCAAATTATCCAGCACGCTCACCGCGCCAGCACGCTGATTGCACACCAGGATCATATCGCAGCCGGCATTCAGCGACTGCTGAGCCCGTTCCGCATAGCTGCCCATCACCGCCGCGCCCTCCATCGACAGATCGTCTGAGAAGATCACCCCGTTGAAGCCCAGCTCCTGCCGGAGCACCGTTTGCAGCCAGTAAGGCGAACCACTGGCCGGCAGCGGGTCCACTTCAGTATAGATAACATGCGCGGGCATCACCGCATCCAGCAGCTGCTCATCAATCAGCTGCTGGAAGATTGCCATGTCATGCTGGCGCAGCGTGGCGGCATCGCGCGTGTCGCGCGGCGTCTCTTTGTGCGAATCCGCGCTGACCGCGCCGTGGCCCGGGAAGTGCTTGCCGGTGGTTTTCATGCCGGCTTCGTGCATGCCGTGGATAAACTGGCGCGCCATCTGCAGCGCAATCGCCGGATCGGCATGGAAAGCGCGATCGCCGATGGCCGCGCTGATGTGGCCGATATCCAGCACCGGCGCAAAGCTGATATCGATATCCATGGCGATCATCTCCGCCGCCATTTGCCAGCCGGCCTGCTGCGCCAGCTCGCCGGCGCGTGCCATGTCGTGCAGCGCGGCGAACGATTGCATCGCCGGCAGCTGGGTAAAACCGTCGCGGAAGCGCTGCACGCGCCCGCCTTCCTGATCGACCGCCACCAGCAGCCGGTTACGCGACGCCGCGCGAATCTGGCGCACCAGCTCCGCCAGCTGCGCAACATCATGGAAGTTGCGGGCGAACAGGATCAGTCCGCCTGTCAGCGGATGTTGCAGAATTTCGCGCTCTTCGGCGTCCAGCTCGTAGCCTTCGACGTCCAGCATCAGCGGTCCGGGCGTTGTCATCGTCATGTTTCGGTTCCTGAATTAAAGATCCTGCCAGCTGGCCTGAGCCAGCCGTTGCAATGTTTGGTCATGGCTCTGCTCGGCGCGCAGCTGATACCAGCTGGCCATCAGCAGCTGCAGCCACGGCTGCCAGCGACGGCTTTGACGCCGCAGCGCCGTTGCCGACAGCCGCGCCTCGGCAGCATAGTCGGTGATCCAGTGATCGTGTTGGGCACTATCCACCGCGCCGACAGCGGCCAGCTCCAGCGCCACATCGCCATCCGCAGCATATTCCCAGTCAATTAAACGCAGGCCATCCGGCGTGGCAATCAGATTGCCAGAGTGGACGTCCATGTGCAGCGGTGCCAGCCGCAGCGGCGACGGTTCGCCGCGCTGCAGCAACTGGTTTAAGCGCCGCTGCCAGCGCCAGTGTCGCTGCTGACACAGCTGCCAGTAGCGCTGCAGCAACGGTGCCAGCCGTAAGCGATAACCGGTCAGCGGCTGGTGATGCAGGCGCAGCAGCAGCGTCAGCACCGCTGCGCGTTGCGCGCTGAACTGATCCGGCGACAGCACCTCACCGGGCAGCCAGCGCTGCAGCAGCCACGGCGCCTGCCACGCCAGCGGCTGCGGCGCCAGCGCCGTGGCACGCAGCTGACGCAGGATGCGGTATTCGCGCTGGCGATCGACAAACGGGATGGGCTGTGGCGGCGTCCGGCGCGCCAGCAGATCGCCCTGCTCGCTGCGTACCTGCACGCTGTTACCGCTCAGTCCTGGCAGCGCGAAAAAATGACCGGCAGCTTGCGCCGTCGGCCATTGTTGCTGAACCAGATGCTGCAGCCGGGGATCAGGGTTGTGCAACGCCGTTGCCCGACCAGATGATTTCGCCGGTCTGCACCAGCATCAGCTGCATTTGCAGCGCAGGGGCTTTCACATCGCCCTGCGCGTTGCTGTACAGCACATACTGCGCGTTGACGATGCGCGCCAGGCCAATCGCTTTGCTGCGCGAGTTGAGGCTATCCTCTGGCGACAGGCCGAGCGTTTGCTTCGCCTGATTAAGCTGATCGTTTGAGACCAGGCTGAACTTGCCGTTATTGGCCAGCGCGTTCTCAATCGCTGCCGTGGCTTTTTCCGTTTGCAGCGAGCCGTTGGTGCTGTTTTTGATGCGATCCACCAGCAGCACGCTGCCCGGATTGACGCCCGCCGACTGCACCATGTTGGCGACTAACGGCTGGACGCTGGCGTTCCAGTTGATGGTTTTCAGCTTCGGCGGCTGCGGCACAGTTTGCGGCGGCGGCACTGGCTGCGCGGGCGGTTGCTCTGGCTGGGTTGGCGTGGTCGGCTGCGTCGGTTCAACCGGCGCCGGGGTTTGTTGTTTCACCACACAACCGGTGAGCATCAGCGCAAACAGTAGCGCGCCGGAACGTTGTACACTGCGAATCACAGGTTACTCCTCAAAGATAAAGATAGAGACGCACCTTGCTGGCGGTCGGGTTACCCATTTGCGAGGCCACTTCTACGCTGCCGTGCGCCGGTACGGTTTGAGTCTGCGCCGGTTCCTGCGGCTCAATCTCCAGCCCTTTGTCATCGTACCAATAGAAACGATAGTGCACGGTGACCGGCGTTTCACGCAGATTTTGCAGCACGCTGGCGGCGCGCTGCTGGCCGTCACGGCTGGTCAGCGCAGGCTCATCGGTGATGATGCCCGCCGACAGTACGGCAGACTCCATCACCAGCGACTGGGAGGTGTTGATCATCGGCTTATCGCTGCTGCAGCCCACCAGGGTCAGCAACAGCAAGCCGCTCAGCCATTGACGCATCAGAAGGTCCGCCTGAGGTTAGATGGCCAGCATCGGGCCCAGCGGCTGTCCGCCGACCAGGTGCATATGAATGTGGTAAACCTCCTGCCCACCGTGACGGTTGCAGTTGATGATCAGGCGATAGCCATCCCCGGCGATGCCTTCATCACGGGCAATTTTCGCTGCGGCGGTGACCATGCGGCCCAGCGCCTGCTCATGCGCCGCCTGTACATCGTTGGCGGTCGGAATCAGTACATTGGGGACAATCAGTATGTGGGTAGGCGCTTTGGGCGCGATATCGCGGAAGGCGGTGACCAGTTCGTCCTGATAAACCACGTCGGCGGGAATTTCGCGACGAATGATTTTACTGAAAATGGTTTCTTCAGCCATGGTGCAGTTCCTTAAGCCTGAGTTCAGTCAGGCAGTATGCGTGAGGAATTCCGTTTCTTTCAACCTCAGGACCACTTTTCTTCATTAAATGGCTGCCTTTGCAGCACTTTTTCACGCTGGCGCGTCACGGCGGATGGTGTCTGGCAGCACTAAAATAAAAAACCCCTCGGATGAGGGGCTGTGCTTGCGCAGTAAGAGGCGTCAGATCGTAAAGACGCCATAAACCATCCCTGGGGCTTGGCCCGCGACATCCCTGTCGCGGGACACTTTACTCCTCTGCCGCCTCTTACTGCTTGTCACCATCGTGCGCGCTTCGTGCACGATAGCAGCCTGATTACATACTGCGGATATAATCATCCATCTCGGTTTTCAGGTTATCGGACTTGGTGCCGAAAATCGCCTGCACACCAGAACCCGCCACCACAACACCACGCGCGCCGAGGTTTTTCAGTTCAGCCTGATCCACCTTCGCTACGTCCGCCACGCTGACGCGCAGACGGGTAATACAGGCATCAAGGTTAGTGATGTTCTCTTTGCCACCGAACGCCGTGACCAGCTTGCCCGCCATTTCACTGCCGGTCGCGCTGCTCTGCTCCATCGCCGTATCTTCACGACCCGGGGTTTTCAGATTCAGTTTTGCGATCAGCACGCGGAACACGGTGTAGTACACCAGACCGTAGATGATACCGACAATCGGGAACAGCCAGATTTTGCTGCTGTTGCCGCTCAGCACTATGAAGTCGATCAGACCGTGTGAGAAGCTGGTGCCATCACGCATGCCCAGCAGAATACAGATTGGGAACGCCAGGCCCGCCAGGATGGCGTGGATCACGTACAGGATCGGTGCCACGAACATGAACGAGAACTCGATCGGCTCGGTGATACCGGTCAGGAACGAGGTCAGCGCAGCGGAGATCATGATACCGCCCACTTTGGCGCGGTTTTCAGGTTTAGCAGAATGCCAGATGGCGATAGCCGCAGCCGGCAGACCGTACATCTTGAACAGGAAGCCGCCAGACAGTTTACCGGCAGTCGGGTCACCCGCCATGTAGCGCGGAATGTCACCGTGGAAGACCTGACCAGCCGCGTTGGTGAATTCACCAATCTGCATCTGGAAAGGAACGTTCCAGATGTGATGCAGACCAAACGGCACCAGCGCACGCTCAACCACACCGTAAATACCGAACGCCACCACCGGGTTCTGATAGGCCGCCCACTGGGAGAAGTCCTGAATCGCGGTACCAATAGGTGGCCAGATGAAGGACAGCACCACACCGGTGAAAATCGCGGTCAGACCGGAAATGATTGGCACAAAGCGCTTACCGGCGAAGAAGCCGAGGTATTCCGGCAGCTTGATGCGGTAGAAACGGTTGAACATGTAGGCCGCAATCGAACCGGCAATAATGCCGCCCAGCACCCCGGTATCGGCGAGGTGTTTGGCTTCGATCTCGGCCGCCGGCAGATGCAGCACCAGCGGCGCGACCACAGCCAGGGTTTTCACCATAATGCCGTAGGCGACCACGGCGGCCAGCGCCGACACGCCATCGTTATTGGTAAAGCCCAGTGCCACACCGATCGCAAAGATCAGCGGCATGTTAGCAAACACCGAACCACCCGCTTCGGCCATCACGTGGGAAACCACTTCCGGCAGCCAGCTGAAGTTAGCAGAACCAACACCTAACAAAATACCGGCAATCGGCAGAACCGATACCGGCAACATCAGCGATTTACCTACCTTTTGCAGGTTCGCAAATGCGTTCTTGAACATAGAAGCTCCTGAGTATGAGTGCATTTTTTAGCGCAGTGCGCATGGCAAAGGGGGAGGATCCTTAGCCGGGGTGACGCTGAGCGTCTTTTGATTTATTACGAAGGGTAAAATAAATGACGATACGTTACTTTGACGGCTATCACGTTTCACCAAACACAGCGCTGAAATTTCAGTCATTTCTTACTGACTTGCTGCTATAAACAGCAATAAATCACTGCCTGCGCCGCAAAACATGCAGCGCAGATGAGTGATTTCAGATTAATTACAGAGTTTGAAATAAAGCGCGTTAGCCGCCGAGTCGGCTCATCGGCACCTTAAACAGGCGGGAGAAGTTTTCCGTGGTGGCGGCCGCCAGGGTCGCAAGATCGACGCCCTTCACCACGGCCATATACTCAGCCACGTCGCGGGTGAAAGCAGGCTGGTTTTCTTTGCCGCGATGCGGTACCGGCGCCAGATAGGGTGAATCGGTTTCAACCAGAATGCGATCCAGCGGTACATAGCGCGCTGCTTCGCGGATCTGTTCAGCGTTGCGGAAGGTCACAATGCCGGAGAAGGAGATGTAGAACCCGAGATCCAGCAGCTGCGCCGCCGTCTCTTTGTCTTCGGTGAAACAGTGCAGCACGCCGCCGCACCGCTCTACCTGCTCTTCACGCAGAATGGCCAGCGTGTCCTCGCGCGCATCGCGGGTGTGCACAATAATCGGCTTGTCCAGCGCAATGCCGGTGCGGATGTGCTCACGGAACGAGGCCTGCTGCTGCGCTTTGGTCTCCTGCTGGTAAAAATAATCCAGCCCGGTTTCACCCAGCGCAATCACCTGCTCTTCCGCCGCCAGACGGCGAAACTCTTCCACGTCATACGGCGTTTCCTGATTGAGCGGATGCACGCCGCAGGCCAGCGCGATGTTGTCACGATCGCCGACCAGCTGTTTGATTTTGTAGTAATCCGGCAGCGTGGTGGCAATCGCCAGCATGAATTTCACATCCCGCGCCGCCGCTTTGGCAATCACGTCATCCAGATCGCGGTGCTGGGTTTCATAATCAAGGCCATCAAGATGGCAGTGCGAATCAACAATAAACATAGATTTCTCTTTTACCCTTAGCCGACCGTCGCGGGAGACAGCAAACGTCCCCAGGCAAGCAGACAGTCGGTCAGAATCAGTTCACGATTAAGCGCCGCCACGTGCAGCAGCTGCTCGCGACACTGCAGCCACTGCTGCACGCTGGCATTCAGCGCGCTGCTGCTGAACTGCTGCGCCAGCTGCGTCACCACGTCCGGGCGATCGCCATTACTCAGCCAGTTGCTGGCGCCCTGCTGCACCTTCATCGCATCCACCAGCAGCGAAAGCAGCCAGCCGAGGCGAACCGCCACATCGTCGCTGTTGAGCGCCGGCAACAGCTGCAGAATATCGCCGCTCAGTGCGCTGTTCAGGCTGTCGCACAGCGTTTGCCGTGCCTGCCAGCGGTCTGGCTGTAACAAGGCCAGCGCCGCAGCCGGTGCACCGTTGCTCAGACGCAGCGCCGCGCGCAATATCGCTTCCGGCTGCGGCTGCTGTTTCTGCAGCCATTGCAGGCTGTGCGTCTCTTCCGGCGGCGAAAGATGCCATGTCATACAGCGGCTGCGCAGCGTGGCCAGCAGTCGCGACGGCTCGCGCACGCTGAGGAAAAACCAGCAGTTGGCGGGCGGCTCTTCCAGCGTTTTCAGTAGCGCGTTGGCGGCGGCTTCGGTCAGTTGCGTCGCATCCGGCAGCCAGACAATTTTCGCGCCACCCTGCTGGGCAAAATGGTACAGCTTCTCACTGACGTCGCGAACCGCATCAATGCCGAGCGAGGCTTTTCCCTTTTCCGCTTCCAGCCGATACCAGTCCGGATGGGTGTGCGCCTGCATCAGCTGGCAGCCGTGACACTGGCCGCAGCTTTTCAGTCCCTGCGGCTGCTGACACATCAGCCAGCGGCTGACGCCCCACACCAGCGCATCGTCGCCCATGCCGTCGATGGCCTGAATCAGCAGCGCGTGATGTGCCTGTCCACTCTGATGGCGGGCAATGATCTGTCGGTACGGCTGGTTCAGCCACGGATACCAGTTCATGCCGCGTGACCTGCCAGCCACTGACGCAGCACGGTTTTAAGTGACACTGTCACATCTTCAATCGGCTGTGTCGCATCGATGCTTTTGATGGTTGGATCGGCAGCGGCCAGCGCCTGGTAGCGTTCGCGCGTGCGGGTAAAAAAGTTCAGCGACTCCTGCTCAATACGATCCAGTTCGCCGCGCGCCCGGGCACGCTGCAGGCCAATCTCCGGCGTGACGTCCAGATAGAGCGTCAGGTCGGGACGAAAATCGCCCAGCACCGCATCGCGCAGCGTGGTCATCAGCTGGGCGTCGAGCCCGCGACCACCGCCCTGATACGCCTGTGACGAAAGATCGTGACGATCGCCCACCACCCAGGCACCGCGTGCCAGCGCCGGTTTGATGACGTTTTCTACCAGCTGCACCCGCGCCGCATACAGCATCAGCAGCTCGGCTTTATCACTCACCTGTTCGCCATCAATGCCCTGCTTCACCAGCACGCGCAACTGTTCGGCCAAAGGCGTGCCGCCCGGCTCACGGGTAAAGACCACGTCTTCAATGCCCTGCTCATGCAGGACCGCAACCACCGCCTCACGCGCGGTGGTTTTGCCCGCGCCTTCCAGCCCTTCGATGACGATAAACTTACTTTTCATTTTTTTCCTTCATCGCCAGCCGGTAAACCTGCACGGCTTTATTATGACTGGCCAGATTGGTGGTAAAGGTGTGACCGCCTTTGCCATCCGCGACGAAATAGAGGTAATTGGTCTTCTCCGGATGGGCCGCCGCTTCCAGCGAGGCGCGCCCCGGCATGGCAATCGGTCCCGGCGGCAGGCCGCTGATGGTATAGGTATTGTACGCGGTCGGGGTCTCAAGATCCTTGCGCGTCAGCGTACCGGTATAGCTGTCGCCCATTCCGTAGATCACCGTGGGATCGGTCTGCAGTTTCATACCGGTGCGCAGGCGATTGATGAATACCGAGGCAACGCGCGCGCGCTCTTCGCTGACGCCGGTCTCTTTTTCGATAATCGACGCCATGGTGACCATCTGCTGTGGCGTTTTATACGGCAGACTGGCCATCCGCCCCTGCCAGATCTCATCCACCAGCTTGTTCATGCGCGCGTGCGCCCGCTCCAGCAGTGCCACATCGCTGGTGTTGGCAGTATATAGATAGGTATCCGGATAGAAACCGCCTTCCAGCTGGCTGACATCAAGCTTAAGCGCGGCCGCAACGCTGGCAAATTCATCATCCGGCAGCGTGTGTTTAAGGTATGGCGCTTTACGCAGCTCAGCCAGCCACTCTTTCAGCCGGGAACCCTCGACAAAGCGCAGCGGAAATTGCGCCTCTTTGCCGCTGGCCAGCAGTTGCAGTAGCTGGCGCACCGTCATGCCGGTCTCAAGGCGATACGTCCCGGCTTTGAAGTTAGCCAGATCGGGCTCCAGCTTCAGCAACGGGCCAAACCAGATGCTTTGCGGAATGATGTGCTGGCTCTCCAGCTGCGCTTCCAGCACCACGCGACCGCTGCCGGCCGGCAGGGTATACAGGGTTTCCTGGTGAATGGTTAATGGCGTCGCGGCAAAGCGTTCAATCTGCCAGTAGCTCAATGCGGCAGCCAGGCCAGCGATGACTACGGTGCCGGCAACTATTTTTTTCATTCGGGTCATGATGCTTCCATCGTCTGGCAACTGGCGAGCAGTTGCTGGTACAGCGTGCGTGCGGAAAAGGTGACATCGTCAATTTGCCGCACGGGTAATACTGGCATCAGCGCGTTACAGATTACCACTTCATCGGCGCTTAACACCGCCGTTCGGCTGGCCTCCACCTGCTGGCAGTCGTGACCGGCCTGGGCCAGCTGCGCCAGCAGATAACGACGCATGATGCCATCAACGCCGGCCTGCGCGAGGCGCGGCGTGAAAATGGTCTTACCGCTGCGCCAGAATAAATTGGCCGCACAGCATTCCACTACCGTCCCGGCGGTGTCAAGCACCAGCGCTTCGTCAGCGTCGCACGCGTCCAGCTGCTGGCGAATCAGCACCTGCTCCAGCCGGTTGAGATGTTTGATGCCGGCCAGCAGCGGGTTCTGCGCCAGCCGCACCGGGCTGGTCACCAGCCGCGCGCCCTGCTGCTGCAGCGTGGCGTAGTGCTGTGGCCAGGGTGCGAGCGCGATGATACGCGTGGGTTGCGTGCAGCCGGCGCGACTGTAGCCGCGTCCGCCCGCGCCGGGCGTCAGGATCACTTTGAGCACTGCTTCGCGCTGGCCCGCCGCCGCGCGGCGCATCTCCTCCGCCAGTAAGGCGCGATCCGGCGCGGCCATCAGCAAACGCTGGCAGCCGTCCTGCAGACGCTGCAGATGCGCCTCCAGCAGCTGGATTCGGCCCTCTCTGACTGCCGCCGTGGTGAAACAGCCGTCACCAAACTGCACCGCGCGGTCGCGGGCAGAAAGGGTGTCCTGTGCCACTCCGTTAATCCACATGCGCTTCTCCTCTGCCGCTGGCGTCAGCGTTGAATAGCACTGTGGCGCGTAACATTCCACGCCACTGCGTGACAAAATATAAAAAAGGCCCGCATTGCGGGCCTCTGTTCGGCTGGATAGCGCTTATACCTTGCGGAAGATCAGCGAGCCGTTGGTGCCGCCGAATCCAAAGGAGTTACACAGCGTGTACTCCAGTCCGCTGACCTGGCGCGCCGTGTGCGGCACAAAGTCCAGATCGCAACCTTCGTCAGGATTGTCGAGGTTGATGGTGGGCGGAACCGCCTGGTCGCGCAGCGCCAGAATCGAATAAATCGCCTCTACCGCGCCCGCCGCACCCAGCAGGTGACCGGTCATCGACTTGGTCGAGCTGACCATCACGCTGTGCGCTGACGCACCAAACACCGACTTCACCGCCTGCGCTTCTGCTTTGTCACCGGCCGGCGTTGAGGTGCCGTGCGCGTTAACATAGCCAATCTGCGCCGGATCCAGCTGCGCGTCACGCAGCGCGTTGACCATCGCTGCGGCTGCACCTGAACCGTCTTCCGGTGGTGATGTCATGTGGTAAGCGTCGCTGCTCATGCCGAAACCAACGATTTCCGCATAAATCTTCGCACCGCGTTTTTTCGCGTGTTCGTACTCTTCCAGCACCACGATACCGGCACCGTCGCCCAGCACGAAACCGTCACGATCTTTATCCCACGGACGGCTCGCCGCCTGCGGATTATCGTTACGGGTAGAGAGCGCACGCGCCGCGCCGAAACCGCCTACGCCCAGTGGCGTACTGGCTTTCTCAGCACCGCCGGCCAGCATCACATCCGCGTCGTTATACGCGATGATGCGCGCCGCATGACCAATATTGTGCACGCCGGAAGTACAGGCGGTCGCAATCGAGATGCTCGGACCTTTCAGGCCGTACATGATGGTCAGGTGGCCAGCGACCATGTTAACGATGGTTGAAGGCACGAAGAATGGACTGATTTTGCGCGGACCGCCATTGACCAGCGAGGTATGGTTATCTTCGATCAAACCCAGACCGCCGATGCCGGAACCGATAGCCGCACCGATACGTCCGGCATTCTCATCAGTTACGACCAGACCGGAGTCCGCCATAGCCTGAATACCGGCCACAACGCCGTACTGGATGAAATCATCCATCTTGCGTTGATCTTTGCGCGAGATGTATTCATCGCAATTAAAATCTTTGACCAGACCCGCAAAACGCGTTGCGTAGGCACTGGTATCAAAATGGTCGATCAGGTTAATGCCGCTCTGACCGGCAAGGAGAGCACGCCAGGTAGACTCTACGGTATTGCCGACAGGAGACAACATGCCAAGACCGGTCACAACTACACGACGCTTAGACACGTTCGTCCTCCAGGGAGGGAAATAATGACGCTATGTGGGGCAAACATAAAACTCAGGCGGTCGAATGACCGCCTGAAGATATTCATTAACCTTTATGGTTATTGATATAGTCGATCGCTGCCTGAACGGTAGTGATTTTCTCAGCTTCTTCGTCTGGAATTTCAGTATCAAACTCTTCTTCCAGAGCCATTACCAGCTCAACGGTGTCAAGAGAATCTGCACCCAGGTCTTCAACGAAAGAAGCGCCGTTAACCACTTCGTCTTCTTTAACGCCCAGCTGCTCAGCTACGATTTTCTTAACGCGTTGTTCGATATCGCTCATACTATTTAATTTCCTATCAAAACTCGCTTTCGCGATGGTTTTCGTAGTGTATAAAATGTTGAAAAAGATGCAACAAAATCCCGGCTGGTCGAACCACGATTTTGCGTTATTCTGCGGTGTTTACCGCAGATAATGCAAATGATTTCGTGATTATCAGACCATGTACATGCCGCCATTGACGTGCAGCGTCTCACCCGTGATGTAGGCGGCTTCGTCAGAGGCTAAGAATGCAACAGCATTGGCAATCTCCTGCGGGTCGCCTAAACGACCTGCCGGCACTTCTGCCAGAATGCCCGAGCGCTGATCTTCGTTCAGTGCACGCGTCATGTCCGTCTCAATAAAGCCCGGAGCCACGACGTTTACGGTAATGCCACGTGACGCAACTTCTCGCGCCAGTGATTTGCTAAAGCCAATCAAACCTGCTTTTGCTGCCGCATAGTTTGCCTGACCCGCGTTACCCATGGTTCCAACTACCGAACCGATGGTAATGATACGGCCCACGCGCTTTTTCATCATGGCACGCATGACCGCCTTCGACAGGCGGAACACCGATGTCAGGTTGGTATCAAGGATATCCGCCCACTCATCGTCTTTCATGCGCATCAGCAGATTGTCACGCGTAATGCCTGCATTATTGACCAAAATGTCAACTTCGCCAAATTCGGCGCGAACTTTCTCGAGCACGCTCTCAATAGAGGCCGCATCGGTCACGTTCAGCAGCAGACCTTTGCCCTTGTCGCCGAGGTAAGCACTGATGGCTTCCGCGCCGCTTTCGCTGGTGGCAGTACCCACCACTTTTGCACCGCGTGCCGCCAGCGTTTCCGCGATAGCACGTCCGATACCGCGGCTGGCGCCGGTCACCAGCGCTACTTTACCTTCAAAGCTCATGATTTTCCTCTTATTCCTGGCCAAGCGCCGCAGCCAGTGACGACGGATCGTTCACCGCTGCAGCCGTCAGGCTGTCCACAATTCGTTTGGTCAGGCCGGTCAGCACTTTACCCGGACCGATTTCCAGCAGTTCAGTCACGCCCTGCGCAGCAATAAACTCAACCGCCTCAGTCCAGCGCACCGGGCTGTACAGCTGACGCACCAGCGCGCTGCGAATCGCCGCGGCGTCGCTTTCGCACTTGACGTCAACGTTATTGACCACCGGTACCGACGGCGCATTGAAGGTCACGCTTTCCAGCGCCACCGCCAGCTTATCCGCCGCAGGTTTCATCAGCGCGCAGTGTGACGGCACGCTGACCGGCAGCGGCAGCGCGCGCTTGGCGCCGGCCGCTTTACAGGCGGCACCAGCACGTTCAACCGCTTCTTTATTGCCGGCGATAACCACCTGACCCGGCGAGTTGAAGTTGACCGGCGAAACCACCTGGCCCTGCGCGCTCTCTTCACAGGCTTTGCGAATTGCCGCGTCGTCGAGACCGATAATCGCCTGCATGGCGCCCGTGCCTTCCGGCACCGCTTCCTGCATCAGTTTGCCGCGCAGTTCAACCAGCTTGATGGCGTCAGCAAAATTCAGCACGCCCGCACACACCAGCGCAGAGTATTCACCGAGGCTGTGTCCGGCCATCAGCGCGGGCTGCGCGCCATTTTTGCTCTGCCAGACGCGATAAATCGCGACCGAGGCTGCCAGCAGCGCCGGCTGGGTCTGCCAGGTTTTGTTCAGCTCTTCAGCCGGGCCCTGCTGGACCAGCTGCCATAAGTCGTAACCCAGCGCGTCAGAAGCTTCACGGAAAGTGGCTTCAACCTGTGGATTTTCCGCTGCCAGATCGGCCAGCATGCCGACGGTCTGCGATCCCTGTCCCGGGAAAACAAAAGCAATTTGCGTCATCTTGCGTTCCTGTCAATCAAAAGCGAACCAGCGCCGAGCCCCAGGTGAAACCGCCACCAAAGGCCTCGAGCAAAATCAGGTGTCCGGGCTTGATGCGGCCATCACGTACCGCTTCGTCCAGCGCGCTTGGCACCGACGCTGCCGAGGTGTTGCCGTGTCGATCCAGCGTCACCACCACTTTATCCATGCCCATGCCGAGCTTTTTGGCGGTGGCGCTGATGATGCGCAGGTTGGCCTGATGCGGCACCAGCCAGTCAAGCTGTTCACGATCAAGATTATTCGCCTGCAGCGTTTCATCGACGATATGCGCCAGCTCAGTGACCGCAACTTTAAATACTTCGTTGCCAGCCATGGTGAGGTAAGCCGGCTCATCCTGATGCGCGCGATCCTGGTACGGCAGCGTCAGCAGCTTACCGTAGCGGCCATCGGCATGCAGATGCGTGGAGAGGATGCCCGCTTCTTCGCTTGCGCCGAGCACCACGGCACCCGCGCCATCACCAAACAGGATGATGGTGCCGCGATCGTCAGGATCGAGGGTGCGAGCCAGCACATCCGCGCCAATCACCAGCGCGTGCTTCACCGCACCGTTTTTGATGTATTGATCGGCCACGCTCAGTGCATAGGTAAAACCGGCACAGGCGGCTGCGAGATCGAAGGCGGCGCAGTCGTTGATTTCCAGCATCTGCTGAATCATGCACGCTGAGCTCGGGAAGGCGTGGCTGGAAGAAGTAGTTGCCACGATGATCAGGCCAACGTCGCTGGCTGCCACGCCCGCCATCTCCAGCGCACGCTGGGCAGCGGTGAAGCCCATGCTGGCTACCGTTTCATCCGGTGCCGCAATGCGACGTTCACGAATACCGGTCCGGGTGACAATCCACTCGTCCGAAGTCTCCACCATTTTTTCCAGGTCCGCGTTGCTGCGAACCTGCTCAGGCAAATAGCTGCCCGTACCGATAATTTTGGTAAACATCTACGCTTTGTCACTCCTGGCTAATACAGCGTCAAGGCGCGCGGCAATTCTCTCGGGAACTTGCTTGCGCACCGCCTGCTCTGCCTGTTCTATCGCCACGGCAAACGCGCGTTGATTCGCCGCGCCGTGGCTCTTGATCACTGTCCCGCGCAATCCTAACAGACAAGCGCCATTGTACTGGTCGGGGTTGAGATGACCGAAACGTTTAGCCAGACGCTTTTGGATCCAGCGTCCCAGCCATTTCAGCCACCAGGCCCGTTTTTTTCCTTCACCTGACGATTTGAGCAGAGAAAGAAACATTCTTACCACGCCTTCCATGGTCTTCAACGTGACATTACCCACGAAGCCATCACAGACCAGCACATCCGTTTTGCCGGTGAGGAGATCGTTCCCCTCAAGGTAACCAATATAGTTGATCTGCGGCGAGGCCCGCAGCACCGCCGATGCGGCGCGGATCGTCTCCAGCCCCTTCGTCTCTTCCTGACCGATGTTGAGCAGCGCGACGCGCGGCTGGCTGATTTCCAGCACTTCTTCCGCCATCACCGCACCCATCACTGCAAACTGCACCAGCATTTCACTGTCGGAATCGACGTTAGCGCCCAGATCCAGCACCACCGTCTTGCCGTGCTGCTGATGCGGCAGCACGGTCATCAACGCCGGACGCTCAATGCCATCCAGCGGCTTCAATAATAATTTTGCCAGGCCCATCAGCGCACCGGTATTGCCGGCACTGACGCACGCCTGCGCTTTCCCCTCTTTCACCAGCTCTAACGCCACGCGCATGGAGCTGCCGCGGCTGTTACGAATCGCCTGCGAGGGTTTGGCATCACTTGCAATAACCGATTCGGCAGGGATTACCTGCACACGCCCCAGTAACGAGGAATCCGCTTTGGCAAGAAATGACGAGATGATGTCGGGATCGCCGACCAGAAGAAGAACCAGCTGCGAATGAGAGGCCAGTGCCTGCAAGGCTGCAGGCACTGTCACGCAGGGACCGAAGTCCCCGCCCATGGCATCAACTGCCAGGGTCAAACGTGTCAAGGTATCGCCTTGCGTAACCGCAAAGAATTACTTGGTGATAACCTTGCGACCGCGGTAGTAACCATCCGCAGTGATATGGTGACGCAGATGAGTTTCACCAGAAACTTTATCTACTGACAGAGTGGTAGTGGTCAGCGCATCGTGCGAACGACGCATACCACGCTTAGAACGGGTTGGTTTATTCTGTTGTACGGCCATGGACCTTACTCCTATTACTTACGCTTTAAACTGGCTAATACGGCAAATGGGTTTGGTTTTTCTGCCTCTTCAGGCAGCTGGCCAAAGACCATGTCCGCGTCGGACACTTCACAGTGTTCAGAATCATGCACCGGAACGACCGGCAGCGCGAGGATGAGTTCATCTTCGATCACCGCCAGCAGGTCGATTTCACCGAAATCGTTGACATCGACCGGCTCGTAGGCTTCCGGCAGTGCCTCGGCCTGCTCATCAGAAGAGACAGGACTGAAGCAATAGCTTACGTGCACAGCATGCGGGAACGGTTGGTTGCAGCGTTGACATAACAACGTTACCTGCACATCGGCTGTTCCTTGCAGAACCGCGAGGCGCTGGTTGTCAACCGCAAACGACATGGCACATTCCACATCACTGTCCACACTCACGACCGTTTCGGCCAGGCGCGCCACCAATTCAGGTGCGTAAACACCGTGATAATCCAGGCGTTTTTGCGCGGCGCGGACCGGATCGAGCGTCAGGGGTAATTTTACCTTTTGCATAGGGCGCGCATATTAACTTTGTAACGTCATAGAGTCAAAGAAAAAGGCCGGTTTACAGCATCTTTCACCCGTTAGTCGCATCCAGTGCGGCGCATAGTTTAAAATGCCTGTCATCTTTACGCTATCACTTCTGCAAAAAAATGATGACACCGCTGGTTTTAGCCTCAACCTCTCCGTTCCGTCAGGCGCTGCTGCGCAAGCTCGGCCTGCCGTTTATCACTGCCGCCCCTGAAAGCGATGAAACGCCGCTGCCGGGAGAAGCCGCGCCGCAGCTGGTGCAGCGTCTGGCCATTGCCAAAGCGCAGGCGCTGGCCGCGCGCTATCCTGCGCACTGGATAATTGGGTCCGATCAGGTCTGTGTACTGGACGGCCGCATCGCCGGCAAGCCGCACACTGCAGACAGCGCCTGCCAGCAGCTGGCGCTGGCGAGCGGCAAAGCCATTACCTTTTATACCGGCCTGGCGCTGATTCACCCCGCCAGCGCGCAGCAGCATGTGCTGTGTGAACCCTTTACCGTGCATTTTCGGCAACTGAGCGCGGCTGAGATCGCGCGCTACGTCGAGCTGGAGCAGCCGCTGCAGTGCGCCGGCAGTTTCAAAAGTGAGGGACTGGGGATTTGTCTGTTCGAACGGCTGGAGGGGCGCGATCCCAATAGCCTGATTGGCTTACCGCTGATCGCGCTGAATGGCCTGTTAAGGCAGGCGGGCATCAATCCGCTGGGCTGATGCCACGCTGTCAGGCTTTTTTCTGCTGGCGCAGCTGGGACAGGCAGTGCTTCAGTGCCTTATCCAGCGGCGCTTCCATACGCAGGCTTTCGCCGGTGTTGGGATGGGTAAACGTCAGTGCGGCAGCATGCAGGAACAGCCGTGCCAGACCGGTTGGTGCCAGCTGGCGATCGAATTCGCGATCGCCATAGCGATCGTCAAAAGCAATCGGGTGCCCGCCATGCAGGGTATGTACGCGAATCTGATGCGTACGTCCGGTCACCGGACTGGCTTTAACTAATGTCGCCAGGCCAAAACGTTCTTCAACTTTAAAGCGCGTTTCTGACGGCTTACCCTCGGCGCTGACCCGCACCACGCGCTCGCCGCTTTGCAGAATGTTTTTCAGCAGCGGTGCCTGCACCACTTTCAGGTGCGATGGCCAGTCGCCGCGCACCAGCGCCAGATAATCCTTCTGCATGCCCTTCTCACGCAGCTGCTCGTGCAGCGAACGCAGCGCCGAGCGCTTCTTCGCCACCAGCAAAATGCCGGACGTGTCACGATCGAGACGGTGCACCAGTTCCAGGAAACGCGCCTCCGGGCGCAGCGCGCGCAGCCCTTCAATCACGCCGAAGCTCAGCCCGCTGCCGCCGTGCACCGCGGTGCCGGACGGTTTGTTCAGCACCAGCAGATAATCGTCTTCATACAGAATGCACGACTCCAGCGCCGCCACTTTATCCAGTTTGGGCGACACTGCCTGCTCTTCACGCTCGGCCACGCGCACCGGCGGCACGCGCACTTCGTCGCCGTCTTCCAGCTTATATTCAGGTTTTACGCGCTTCTTATTCACCCGCACCTCGCCTTTACGCAGAATGCGGTAAATCATGCTTTTCGGCACCCCTTTCAGCTGGGTGCGCAAAAAGTTATCAATGCGTTGACCGGCATTTTCAGCCGTGATGGCGACAAACTGTACGCCGGGATTCTCTGTTTTCATGGCGGCGATTCTAAATAGTGTCCCCGGATAGCGCCACCCCTTTTTCTGTGCTTAACTCTGACTTTATCGCCGCGTTACGCGGCCAGAATGCTGGCTTTTTCAACGATGCGATGATTACCCCTGCAAATGAACAGGTTAAGGATGAACAAACTTCACAGCTCGGTAAAAGTCGCCTTGCTATAAGTTGCTAAGCAATGGAATAATGCAGAGGTTTCTGTCCTGGAAAGAGTCAGGCAGGAAAAAGAGCGAAATTAAGGTATTTTGCCGGATGAAACGGACACGCAGCAATGGCGTAAGACGTGATGTTTAATCAGGCACTTAGCGGGCTGCGGGTTGCGGCCTGGACGACAGACTGGGATGTGTGGATTTTTGAATACTCTGTAGCACTTCCACCTTCAGGCGCTGGTTTTCCTTATGAAAAACAGGCCACCGACAAGATTTGCGCCCCTTTAGCCGCCGACAACCGTGAGGTTGACGTCAGTGCATGCAGACACGGGGCCATCGGTTGATTCTCGTCCAGGGTAACGATGCCCGCAGCTTTATCACTCATGTGAGAATAACGAGTAAGTCACGATGAAAAGAATGTTAATCAACGCAACTCAGCAGGAGGAGTTGCGCGTTGCCCTTGTTGACGGACAACGTCTGTACGATCTGGATATCGAAAGCCCCGGACACGAGCAGAAAAAAGCCAACATCTACAAAGGTAAAATCACCCGTATTGAACCCAGCCTCGAAGCTGCGTTTGTTGATTACGGTGCCGAGCGTCACGGTTTCCTCCCTCTGAAAGAAATTTCCCGCGAATACTTCCCTGCTAATTACAACGCGCATGGCCGTCCGAACATCAAAGATGTGCTGCGTGAAGGCCAGGAAGTGATCGTACAAATCGATAAAGAGGAGCGCGGTAATAAAGGGGCAGCACTGACCACCTTTATTTCGCTGGCCGGTAGCTATCTGGTGCTGATGCCCAACAACCCGCGCGCCGGCGGCATTTCCCGCCGTATCGAAGGTGACGACCGTACCGAGCTGAAAGAGGCGCTGTCAGCGCTGGAGCTGCCGGACGGCATGGGCCTGATCGTGCGTACCGCTGGCGTCGGCAAATCTGCCGAATCGCTGCAGTGGGACCTCAGCTTCCGTCTGAAGCACTGGGAAGCCATCAAAAAAGCCGCAGACAGCCGCCCGGCACCGTTCCTGATTCATCAGGAAAGTAACGTGATTGTGCGCGCCTTCCGCGACTACCTGCGTCAGGATATCGGTGAAATCCTTATCGATAACCCGAAAGTGCTGGAGCTGGCGCGTCAGCACATCGCCGCGCTCGGTCGTCCGGACTTCAGCAGCAAAATCAAACTGTACACCGGTGAAATTCCGCTGTTCAGCCATTACCAGATCGAATCGCAGATTGAATCGGCGTTCCAGCGCGAAGTGCGTCTGCCGTCCGGCGGTTCTATCGTTATCGACAGCACCGAAGCGCTGACCGCCATCGATATCAACTCCGCCCGCGCGACACGCGGTGGTGATATCGAAGAGACCGCCTTCAACACTAACCTGGAAGCCGCCGACGAGATTGCCCGTCAGCTGCGACTGCGTGACCTCGGTGGTCTGATTGTTATCGACTTCATCGATATGACGCCTGTGCGCCATCAGCGCGCCGTGGAAAACCGTCTGCGTGAAGCGGTACGTCAGGATCGGGCGCGTATCCAGATCAGCCACATTTCACGCTTTGGTCTGCTGGAGATGTCGCGTCAGCGCCTCAGCCCGTCACTGGGTGAGTCCAGCCATCACGTCTGCCCGCGCTGTAGCGGTACCGGCACCATTCGTGATAACGAATCGCTGTCGCTGTCGATCCTGCGTCTGATTGAAGAAGAAGCGCTGAAAGACAACACCAAAGAAGTGCACGCCATTGTGCCGGTTCAGGTGGCCTCTTACCTGCTGAACGAAAAACGTGAAGCGGTCAGTGCGATTGAGAAACGTCAGGGCGGCGTGCGTGCCATCATCGTGCCAAACGATCAGATGGAAACGCCGCACTACTCGGTGCTGCGCGTGCGCAAAGGTGAAGAGACGCAGACCCTCTCCTATCACCTGCCGAAACTGCATGAAGCTGAGATGGCGCTGCCTTCGGAAGAAGAGCACGCTGAGCGTCGTCGTCCGGAGCAGCCAGCACTGGCCGCCTTCGTGATGCCGGATGCACCACCGGCTCCGGTTGAAGTGAGTGAAGAGAGCCAGCCGGCAGCGGTTGACGTCAAAGCCAAACCGGCGGTCGCAGCACCCGCGACCGTCAGCACCGGTTTTGTTGCGCGCCTGCTGGGTGGCCTGAAAAAACTGTTTGCTGGTGATGCACCCGCCGCGGCCCCTGCTGAAGAGAAGACCGAAGCGAAAACGGCTGACGGTGAGAATACGCAGCAGCGTGGTGAGCGTCGTAACAATCGTCGCAACAACAACAATCGCCGCGAGCGCACACCGCGCAACGGTGAGCATGCGCAGAGCCGTGAAGGCCGTGAGCCACGTGAAGCGCGCGAGCCGCGTGAACCCCGTGAGCCTCGTGAAGCCCGCGAGCCACGCGATCAGGATAACCGCCGTAACAAGCGTCAGAATGACGCGCGCGGCGAGCGTCCGGCGCTGACTGAAGAGCAACTGCAGCAGCGTGATGAGCAGCAGCAACAGCGTCGCGAACAGCGTGCTGAGCGCCAGCGTCGTCGTCAGGAAGAGAAGCGTGCGCAGCAGGAACCGCAGGTTGCTGAGCAGGTGCCTGTTGTTGATAGCGTTGATGACAGCGTTGCGCAGGAAGACGAACGCGTTCAGGTTATGCCGCGTCGCAAACAGCGCCAGCTCAGTCAGCGCGTGCGCGTAGGTGACAACGCTGACGCGATGCCTGCTGAGCTGCCTGCCGCTGCCGTTACTGAAGCGGTGCAGGAAAACAGCCAGCGCGCCCAGCTGAAAGAGCAAGTTGAAATCGCTCAGGATGAGCAGGATGACAGCGAGAACCGTGACGGGGCCAACATGCCGCGCCGTTCACGTCGCTCACCGCGTCATCTGCGCGTCAGCGGTCAGCGTCGTCGTCGCTATCGTGACGAGCGCTACCCTACGCAGTCTGCGATGCCGCTGGAAACAGCAGCTGCCTCACCAGAGATGGCGTCAGGCAAAGTGTGGATCACTTATCCGGTTGCGCAGACTCACGAGCACTTCACCTCTAACCAGGCGCTGAACGAAATGCCAGACTATGGCTATCAGGATGCCGCCCCGGCGGAAGAACTGCCTGTGGCTGTCGAAGCCGCAGCTGTGGCACAGCCAGAAACGTCAGCGCCAGAAGTGGTGCATCAGGCTGAGCCGCAGGCGCATACTGAGGTGCCGGTGGTGAATACTGATGACCTGACGCCAGTGGCGGCACCGGTTGATCACCAGCCAGCAGTGATTTCCGCAGCCGATGAAGCGGTTGCACAGGAAACCGCAGCAGAAGCGCAACCGGCTGTTACGCCTGCCGAAGAGACGCCGCCAGTGGTTACCGAAGCGGTTAGCGCAGCGGAACAGGCTCCGATCGAGGTGTCACCCGCGGTTGAAGCGCAGGTAGAAGAAGTGCTGTCCGCGCCGGTAGCGGCCGAAGCACCTGTCGCGCCGGTCACCGAACCGCACGCACCGGTTGCCGCCCGCGATACCGGGGTCAGCCATGATGAGACCCGCTTCAAGCATCACGCTACGGCGCCGATGACCAAAGCACCGGCACCGGCATGGGAACCTGAGCCCGTGCGCCACAGTGACTGGGTCCGTCCGGCCTTCAACTTCGAAGGACGCGGTTCAGCCGGTGGTCACAGCGCCACGCATCAGGCTACCGCACCGGCTACCCGTCCGGAAAGCGCGTAAGTCTCTGCTGTAGAGCACTACCGTCTCCAAACCCCGGCTGGTCCGGGGTTTTTTATTGCCCGCATTCTCCCCTCCTCACCTGACTGAACACCCTGATTAAACGCAAAAAAAAAATCCCACGGCCCTCGCAGGCAGTGGGAAAAACTAAGCGTACCCGGTTTAAGTACGCTCAAACAGTCAGGTTTATTTATTCATCTGGAACAGCGACATCTTCGACATATCGCTAAAGGTGGTGTACGACGCCTGCAGCAGCTGCTGCTGCATGGTGTAGGTAGAAATGGCTTCGGTGTAATCGACGTTAACCAGCGTGCTCATCTGATCTTTCAGCGTCACCTTGCGGTCGTCACCTTTTGCATCCAGCGTATCCAGTTCGTCCAGCTGGGTACCAATCTCAGAACGCACCGCCAGCACGTTGTTCAGCGAGTTGCTGAAGCCACGGTTGGCCTTGTCCATCGCCGCGCTGAAGGTCTGTTTAGTGGCATCGTCAGCGTCATTCTGCGGCACTTTCAGCGCTGCAATGGCGTCATCCAGCATATCGAACAGGTTAGTCTGGCTGGCGCTGCCATCCGGCTCCGGCTTGGCGTTGCTGGTCAGCTGGTCAAAAATTGAATTACCAGTATGGCCCACCGTCATGGTGCGTTCGCTGTCGACTTTCTGGGTGATCGCGTCGCTGCCACCGCTATAGATGATTTTACCGCTGGCATCTTCGGTGAACGGCGGCTTGTCGGACGCATAGCCGGCAAACAGGTAGCGGCCGTTGCCGTCTTTGCTGTTGGCCAGGTTGAGCAGCTGCGAGCGAATGCCCTCCAGCTGGGTAGCATAAGACGCACGGTCATCGTCACTCAGCGAGCCGTTACCGGCGCTGATCAGCGTGGATTGCGCCGACTGAATCGCCGTCGTGACATCACTCAGCGTGCTCTCTTCCAGCGACAGTCCCTGATTCGCGAACGAACGCGCCAGCGCGAACTGGCTGTCGCGCGCCTGCGTCTGCGACAGCACCACGGCGCGCGAAGCGGCGATCGGATCGTCAGACGGATTGGTCACGCGTCGACCGGTTGACAGTTGTTCACCCGCTTTCAGCCAGGAGGATTGCGCGTCAGTGACGCCGCGCACCTGCTGGTCGAAAATCATATTGGTACTGAGTCTCATCGGTCAGGCCTCCCGTATTAACCGCGAATGCTCATCAGAGCATCGAAAATGGTATTGGCGGTTTGCAGTACCTGCGCGTTCGCCATGTAAAATTGCTGATATTTGCTCAGGTTGGCGTACTCTTCGTCAAGGTTTACGCCAGAAACCGACTGCTGACGTTCGGTCAGCTGCGTCACCACGCCCTTCTGGGTGGTGGCGGCGGTTTCGAGGTTTTTGGTTTTGTTGCCGACGGTGCTCACCAGGCTGGCATAACCCTGCGCCAGTGTGGCGTTACCGTTAATCAGTTTGGCATCCTGCAGGTCGAGCAGCTTTTGCGCGTTACGGTTATCGCTGGCGCCACCCGCAGCCGAAGCTGCCGCGATCTGCGATTCACTGGTGATAGCCACTGACATGCCGCTAATCACATCCTGCACCGGTTTGACCAGGAAGCTGTCTTTGGCGTTAGCCGTTCCATTTACCGTTAATGACAGTCCGTCAAAGCTCATGGTGGTATTGCCGGCACCGTCGCTGCCCATGGTCGGCGTCACTTTCACGTTGTCCGAAAGACGCGTCACCGACCAGTTGCTGCCGTCATAGCTCACGCTGTAGTTAGAGGCTTTCATCGCCCCGGTGTCGGTCCAGCTGGCGCTGACGGTAGCGGCTGAGGTGTTTTTATTGTTGGTCACCACTGTCGGGCTACCAATATTAAAGAAGTTGATGCCGGTGTTGCCTTTGCTGTCATAGCCCTGGCTGTGCACCTGGTTGAAGCTGGTGGTGAATGCCGCTGCCAGCTGCCCGAGCTGGTTCTGCGCGTTATCCAGATCCTGGGTACGGAACGCCAGCAGGCCCCCGAGCGAACCGGTGGTCAGCGTTTTTTCCGGGATCTCAACGTTACCGGCCTGCTTATCGACATAGCCCACAGTAATGCGCGACGCATCGCTGCTGGAAGGCATGGCGATCAGTGAGGTGGTTTTGCTGCCGTTGACCAGCGTGGTGTTGCCCATCGAGACGATATAGTTACCGTCCTGCTGCGACACGCTCACGCCGACCAGGCCATTCAGGTTATTGACCAGCTGATCGCGCTGATCGAGCAGATCGTTAGGCGCAGAGCCGCCGCCGGTGGTCAGCTTGGCGATCTGCGTGTTGAGATCGGCAATCTGGCTGGAGTAGGTGTTGATCTGCTCGACGCTGGCTTTGATGTCCGTATTGACGCTGTTTTGCATGCTAGTCAGATACTGTGCGGTAGTCTGGAACTGGTTTACCAGTCCCTGCGCGTAGCTCAGCATAGACTGACGCGCAGAAGGATCGTCGGCGTTACTCACCACGTTCTGCACGTTAGTGAAAAAGCTCTGAATCGAGTCAGACAGGCTAGTGGTCGACGTCGACAACAGATCATCAATATTCGAAATCTGGTTGTACTGTGAATTGACCGCGCTGTAGTTGGCGCTGTTACCGCGCAGCTGGGCGGTAATAAACTCATCGTATTCACGCTGCACGCCGGTCACATTGACGCCGTTGCCATAATAGTTGCTGCCCTGCAGCGTGCTGTTGGCCTGCGACAGCAAAATCGTCTGGCGCGAATAACCGGCCACAGTGTAATTACTGATGTTGTTACTGGTGGTGCTTAATGCGGCCTGTGCGGCGCTCAGCCCGCTCATCGCGGAATTAATTATGCTGGACATCTCGGTTCCTTTTTCCCGTTAACCGGGCTGGCAGTCATCAGTGCGATTGCGCGGGCCACAACGCCCGCGGCATGTGAAGGTTATCGGCGTGCTTAAGCGAAACTTGAGCGGAAAAATCAGAACAGGTCGGTGAAATCCTGGCTGTAAGCCTTAACCACTTTTTCGCCCATGTTTTTGAATTGCTGGATCATTCCTACCAGTTTCTGCGCATATTTCGGGTCAGTCGCGTAGCCGGCCGCCTGCAGCGCGCGCGCGCCCTGCTCGGCGCTCGGTGCATTCGCCACCGCCGCATAGCGCGGGTTACTGGAAATCAACCGCACGTAGTCGCTGAGCGCTTCGAAATAGGAGCCATAAACGCGGAAGGTGGCGCGCACTTTCTTCGCTTCACCGCCCTCGTATTCCGTGGTCATGATGTCGGTGGTTTCGCCCTTCCAGTCGCCGCTGGCTTTGATCCCGAACACGTTGTAGCTCGGCTTGCCGTCGCGCGTCAGGATCTGCCGCTGGCCCCAGCCGGACTCCAGTGCCGCCTGCGCCAGGATCAGATGGTGAGGAATGCCGCTCTGCTGGCTGGCCACTTTCGCCGGCTGCGCCAGCTGGGCGATAAACTCATTGCTGTCACCCGGCAGGCTGGCCGGCGAGACCGGCAGACGCGGCACCGCTTTGCGCACCATCTGCTCCAGCTGCGTGGGCGCCATGCTGCTATAGATGAAGCTGTTATCCAGTTTCATCGGCACGGTACCGGCGCTTTCGTCCGGTGCCTGCGCCGGCTGCATCTGTTTGACAATGGTGTCGGCCAGACCCAGCCCGCGCTTGCCGATTTCCTGCGCAATCTGCTGATCGTACAGCGAGGTGTAAAGCCGCGTCTGATCGTTGCTCAGCATGCCATCCTGCGGCAGCGCTTCACGCATGCTCTTCAGCATCATCTGCACGAACATCCCTTCGACCTGCTTCGCCACCTGCAGCGCTTTGCCTTTCGGGTCCACGGCAGCCTGGCGTTTCAGTTCGTTCAGCGAGCGGCTGTCATACGCCGCGTTCATCAGCGATTGCGTATCGGTCATCAGATAATTTCCAGCTTCGCGCGCAGGCAGCCCGCGCTCTCCATCGATTGCAGAATCGACATCAGCTCAATCGGTGTCGCACCCAGCGCATTCAGCGCCCGCACTACGTTGTTCAGGTTGGCACTGGCGTTAACCCGCTGCAGCGCGCCACCGCTCTGACGCAGATCGATCTGCGTTTGCGTGGTGGCAACCGTCTGACCACCGGCAAACGGCGTATCCGGCTGGCTGACGTTCTGCTGCTGATTAACCGTGACCGACAGGTTGCCCTGCGCTACCGCACAGGTGTTGAGCGTCACTTCGCGATTCATCACCACCGAACCGGTACGCGAGTTGATGATCACTTTGGCGTCTTCCAGCGGCACCGACACGTCGATGTTCTGGATCTCCGCCAGCAGACGTACCTGCGAGCTGTTATTTGGCGACACGCGGATTTGCACGGTACGGGCGTCCAGCGGCAGCGCTGACCCCACGCCACGGCTGTTGATGGCATCAGCAATGCGCTGCGCCATGGTGAAATCTTCGTTGTTAAGCTGCAGGTTGATGGTGTTCTGGCTGCCGAAGTTGCTCTGCAGCTCACGCTCGACGGTGGCGCCACCGGTAATGCGGCCGCCGTTGAGCTGGTTAACCTGCACGCTGCTGCCGCCGGCCGAGGCACCCGCCCCGCCGACCAGAATGTTACCCTGCGCCAGCGCGTAAACCTGGTTATCGACGCCCTTCAGCGGCGTCATCAGCAGCGTACCGCCGCGCAAGCTTTTGGCGTTCCCCAGTGAGGACACCACCACATCAACCGTCTGTCCCTGACGGGCAAACGACGGCAGTTTGGCGGTGACCATCACCGCCGCCACGTTTTTCAGCTGCATGTTGGTGCCGGCAGGCACGGTGATGCCCAGCTGCGACAGCATGTTACTCACCGTTTGCGTGGTGAACGGCGTCTGGGTGGTCTGGTCACCGGTGCCGTCAAGGCCAACCACCAGACCGTAACCAATCAGCTGGTTATCGCGTACGCCCTGCACGCTGGTGAGATCGCGGATGCGATCGGCCTGCGCCATCAGGCTGCTGATGCCGAGCAACAGGCCCAGGCCCAAACGCAGCAGTGTAGTGTTTTTCATCATGACCTCTTACATCGGCGAGACGTTCAGGAAGAAGCGCTGGAACCAGCCCATGGTCTGCGCCTCATTGATATAACCGTTACCGACGTACTCAATACGTGCATCGGCGACCTGCGTTGACAACACCGCGTTGCTGGCGCTGATGGTGCGCGGGTTCACTACGCCAGAGAAGCGAATAAATTCGGTGCCCTGGTTGATTTCAATCTGTTTCTCGCCGACCACGCGCAAGTTGCCGTTCGACAGCACCTGGTTAACGGTGACGGTGATGGTGCCGGTAAAGGTGTTGTTGGCGGTCGCGCCACCTTTGCCAGCGAAATCGTTTTTGCCGTTGGCATCGAGCGCGGCTTTTTCGCCGCCGGCGCCCACCAGTCCGGCCAGGCCGGTTGGGATGGCGCTCAGGCCAAAGCTGTTGCTGCCGTCGCGGCTGGCATTGGCTGAAGAGCTTTTGCTGGCGCTGACGTTTTCCTGCAGCGTGATGGTCAGGGTGTCACCAATGTTACGTGGACGACGATCCTCAAACAGCGGCTGATAGCCGTAGTTGAGCGGCGCCACGCCCTGAAAAATGGAACCGTTCACCACCGGCGGTGCGGATGGCGTCGGCTCAGCCGTCGTCGCACCCTGTACCAGTGGCGTGCGCGGCACCAGCGCACAACCGTTAAGGGTCAGTAGCAGCGTGGCTACTAACCAATGCCCAGGCTTGAGAATCACTTGCTTCGCCACGGAGTTCTGACCTTTTTCATGTTCTTAATCGGGCCAGACGCGCTGGCCCAACGATCCCGGCATTACAGCTGGGTTAACTTCTGCAGCATCTGATCGGAGGTACTGATCGCTTTGCTGTTGATCTCATAAGCGCGCTGCGTCTGGATCATGGTCACCAGCTCTTCCGCCACGTTGACGTTGGAGGTTTCCACGTAACCCTGATACAGCAGACCGGCCCCGTTCTGGCCCGGCGTGCTTTCGGTCGGCGCACCGGAGGCCTGGGTTTCCTGATAGAGGTTTTCCCCGACGCTATCCAGTCCGGCATCGTTCATGAAGGTGCTGAGTGTCAGCTGGCCAACCTGCGCCGGCTGCGTCTGCCCCTGCTGTGTCACCGTCACCACGCCGTCACGCGCAATGGTGATGCTGGTGGCATTCGCCGGAATAGTGATGCCTGGCTGCACCGGGAAACCGGCGTTGGTCACCAGCTGGCCGTTCTGGTCCACCTGGAACGAGCCGTCGCGGGTATACGCAGAGGTGCCGTCCGGCATCTGCACCTGGAAATAGCCCTGACCGTTGATCGCCACATCTTTTGAGTTGCTGGTCTGCGACAGGTTGCCCTGGTTGTGCAGACGTTCGGTGGTCACCGGACGCACACCGGTACCGATCTGCAGGCCCGACGGCAGCGTGGTCTGTTCTGACGACTGCGCACCCGGCTGACGCAGGGTCTGATACATCAGGTCTTCGAACACCGCGCGTGAACGCTTAAAGCCGTTGGTGCTGACGTTCGCCAGGTTGTTGGCGATGACGTCCATGTTGGTCTGCTGTGCGTCAAGACCGGTTTTCGCGATCCATAAAGAACGAATCATTGTGTTTTCCTTAAGCCTTAGCTGCTCATATTGAGCAGCTGATTAGCCCGCTGTTCGTTTTCATCGACGTTGGAGATCACTTTCATCTGCATCTCAAAACGTCGGGCGTTGGCGATCATGTCGACCATGGTTTCCACGGGCTTCACGTTGCTGCCCTCCAGCACGCCCGGCATCACCTGCACGGTCGCGTCATTCGGCAGCGCCGCGCCGCGCTGTGCCTGAGTGGCGGCGCTGGGACGGAACATGCCGTCATCACCGCGCGTCAGTTCCTGGCCTGTGGCACGTACCAGCTTCAGCCGTCCGAGCTGCACCGTGGCGTTCGGCGCGTCACCGGCGTTAAGCGCGGTGATGGAGCCGTCGGCGGCAATGGTCAGTTGCGCGCCCTGCGGCACGGCAATCGGACCGCCATCGCCCATCACGGGATTGCCCTGAATGGTCAGCTGGCCGGTCGGGCTGATCTGCATGTTACCGTTGCGGGTATAAGCTTCGCTGCCGTCAGCGGTACGCACCGCCAGCCAGCCATCCTGCTGCACCGCCACATCGAGCGGACGCTCGGTGTAATCGAGCGAGCCCTGCGACATATCGGCACCCGGCGTCGAAGCAGCCACCAGCGTACGTGTTGGCAGCGACCAGCCGTTGACCGGCACCGCGCGCAGCGCATTGAGCTGAGCGCGAAAGCCCGGCGTCGAGGCGTTGGCGAGGTTGCTGGCGGTGACAGACTGTTGCTCCATCGTCTGACTGGCCGCGCCCATCGCGGTATATATTGCGTGATCCATAAAGCAATCCCGTTAGCGTATTAACGAAGGTTGACCAGGGTGTTAAGAATCTGGTCCTGCGTTTTGATGGTCTGGCTGTTGGCCTGATAGTTACGCTGGGCAACGATCATATTCACCAGCTCTTTACTCAGGTCGACGTTGGACGCTTCCAGCGCGCCGGAGGTCAGGTTGCCGTAGGTACCGGTGCCTGCCAGACCGACTGCCGCCTGGCCCGAAGAGTTGGTTGCCGACCAGACGTTATCACCCTCGGACTTCAGCCCTTCCGGGTTAGAGAAACTCGCCAGCACAATCTGACCCAGCAGCTGGGTTTTCTGGTTGGAGTAAGTCCCGGTGATGGTGCCGTCGTCGTTGATGGTGTAGCTGGTCAGATCGCCCGGTGCATAGCCATCCTGGGTTGGGTTACCGAAGTTAGTTTTGCCGGTGTTCTGCTGCAGGCTGCCGAGCACGCTGAGGCTGACCGCCTGGTTGGCCGCAGCACCGTTCGCACCCTGAATGGTCAGCGCCACGGTGCTGGCCGAGGTCAGGTTACCGCTGGTATCGAATACCATGTTGAAGTTACCGGCAGCCTGACCGGTGGTGGAATCAATCGCGTGCACCGTCCAGTTGTTGTCGGCCGTTTTGACGTAGTACAGATCCAGCGCGTGGTCGTTACCCTGCGAGTCGTACACGGTCACGGTGCTTTTGGCGTTGTAAGTATCCACGTTGGTCGCCGTGAACGCACCGCCGGTTGGCACCGCATCGGTTGAGTTCAGGTTGGATACCATGGTGGCGGTAGTGGTGGCGCGCGCCGACATCTGAGTGGTCGGAATGCTCAGCGCGACCGGGTTGGCACCGGTCTGAATGGTTGGCGGGGTGCCGTTAGCCGGATAGCCGGTTACGGTCAGGCCCTGGGTGTTCACCAGGTTACGGTTTTCGTCCAGCGTGAACTGGCCGTTGCGCGAATAGAACACGCCGCCGCTGGCGTCGGTCAGACGGAAGAAACCGTTGCCGCTCAGCGCCACGTCGAGCCCACGGCTGGTAGAGGTGGTGGTGCCGTCGTTAAAGTTCTGAATCACCGCTGCGACTTTGGTACCCATACCGACGTTCGAACCGGAGAACATATCGGCAAACGCGATGGTGCTGGATTTAAAGCCGGCCGTCGCCGAGTTGGCGATGTTGTTACCAATAACGTCGAGGTTGCTGGAGGCAGCGCCCAGGCCGCTCACCGCTTGTGAAAATGACATGCTATTTCTCCTGCTAAGAGGTTAGTCAGAGAATCTGACGAATTTCATCGAGGGTCGCGGAGCCCATGGTGCCGAGATCCAGTTTTGCGGTGTTATTCACGGTGCTGACGCCGTTGACATAGGCGTAGTTCAGCGGCTGTGCCACCAGTTGGGTGCTGCCATTGCTGGCGGCGAGTGAAACCGTATATTTGCCGTCCGGTGCGGCGCTGCCATCGTCCATCTTGCCGTCCCACGAGAAGGTGTGAACGCCGGCGCTGAGACCGCCGAGATCGATGGAGCGCACTACGCTGCCGTTGCCATCTTTGATGGTGACGCTGGTGGCGGTCGACGCGGTGCCCAGCTCCACGCCAAACGGCGTGCTGGTGCCGCTGCCGACCAGCACCTGGCTGCCCTTCACCATCACGCCATGGCCGATCAGCGTTGAGCTCTGCAGCGACTGGCTGGTGCTGATCTGACCGGAGATCGATCCCAGCGTGGTATTGAGTTTTTCAATGCCGCTCAGGGTGTTGATCTGCGTCAGCTGGGTTGTCAGCTGACTGTTGTCCATTGGGTTAGTCGGGTCCTGATTTTTCAGCTGCGTCACCAGCATGTTCAGGAACTGGTTTTGCAGATCCTGCGCGCTGTTGCCGCTGCCGGTGCTGCTGCTGGAGCTGAGGACCGTGGGGTCGAGGTTGTCTTTAATCCCTACTGCAAGGCTCATAATGCGTCTCCGTTACTGACCCATGGTGAGGGTTTTCATCATCATTGACTTCACCGTGTTCAGCACTTCGACGTTGGCCTGATAGCTGCGCGACGCGGACATGGTGTTAACGGTTTCGGCGACCACGTCGACGTTAGGCATTTTGACGTAGCCTTTCTGGTCAGCCAGCGGATTACCCGGGTCATACACCAGTTTGGCGGGCGTCGGGTCGTTCACGACACCGGCCACTTTGACGCCGCCGGTGGCCGCGCCCTGAGCGGCATCGGTCTGGAAAATCACCTGCTTTGCCACGTACGGCTGGCCGTCCGGCCCGGTGACGCTGTCGGCGTTGGCCAGGTTACTGGCGCTGACGTTGAGCCGCTGTGACTGTGCGGTCATCGCAGAACCGGCGATATCAAAGATATTCAGCAATGCCATGATTATTGCCCCTGCAGAACGCTCATCATGCCTTTGATCTGGCTACTGATGAGGGTGAGATCGGTTTGGTATTTCAGGCTGTTATCCGCAAACTGCGTACGCTCGCGATCCATATCCACGGTGTTACCATCCGCGGCAGGCTGATCGGGAATGCGGTACAGCAGATCCAGTGCGGGCTGTGAATTGGTCTGCGCTTCAATGTGACGTGATGACGTGACATTGAGCGCCAGGCTGCTGCCTTCGGCACGGCCGTTCTGCATCACCTTGCTCAGCTGGCTGGCAAAGTCGATATCCCGCGCCTGGTAGCCCGGGGTATCGGCGTTGGCAATGTTAGACGCCAGAATCTCCTGGCGCTGCGCCCGCAGGTTTAATGCTTCTGTACCAAATCGCAGCGCGGCATCGAGTTTGTCGAGCATGCTTCCTCCGCGAATGAGAATTTCGAGCTGACAGCTTAATGGGACAAAAGCAAGGGCTATCGTCTGAATAGCAGCAAAAATCGTGGCTATTTTTCACCTTGAATTTTTGGTGCGCGGAGTAGACTCAGTGCCATCTTTTCGACAGGAGGCGTTGATGCGTACAACTTCTTCCCTGCTGGCCCTGCTGTGGCTGGCCTTCGCGACGCCCGGCTATGCCGCCGATCTCAGCGCGCAGCTGACTCAGTTCTTTCAGGCACGCGATCCGCAGCACGCCGCCGGTATGACGGTGGTGGTCCGCACGCCGCAGACGCAGTGGCCCGCCTGCGACACACCGCAGCTGCTGCTGCCGGGTAACAGTCGCCAGTGGGGCAATCTGAGCATTGCCGCCAGCTGCGGCCAGAATCGTCGCTATCTGCAGGTACAGGTGCAGGTGACCGGTGAGTATCTGGTGGCCAATCGTCAGCTGGCGCGCGGCAGCAACGTCAGCGCCAGTGATTTCCGCCTGGAAAGTGGCCGGCTGGACACGCTGCCGGCGCGCGCGCTGCTTAGCAGCAGCAATCTGGCGGACGCCATTGCCCTGCGTGACATTGCGCCAGGCCAGCCGGTGACGGCCACTATGCTGCGCCAGCCGTGGCGGGTGAAAGCCGGTCAGAATGTGATGGTGATTGCCAGCGGCAACGGCTTTAATGCCAGCAGTGAAGGTCGTGCGTTAAACAACGCCAGCGCGGCGCAGACGGTGCGCGTGCGCATGAGCAATGGCCAGGTGGTAAGCGGTCGTGTCAGCGAGGATGGGAATATTCTGATATCGCTATAAAGCGTTAAAGAACGCTGTTGTTCTGCCGATAGAGATATCAACAATGATATTACCCTATGCTGACTCAGTTGGCTGATCCCCAACTGACCCTAACAGGAGCCACACCATGAGTATCGACAGAACGCAGCCTTTAAAACCGGTGAGCACTGTACAAACCCGTGACAGCAGCGACAACCAGGCAAAAGTGCGTCAGAACAGCGCACCGGCCGCCAGCACAAGCCAGAATGGTGCGGAAGTGACGCTGAGTCCCGCTCAGGCGCAGCTGATGCAGCCGGGCAGCAAAGATATTAACACAGCGCGCGTAGAGCAGCTGAAGACCGCCATTCGTAATGGTGAACTGAAAATGGATACCGGTAAGATCGCCGATGCGCTGATCGCCGATACCAGGGCGTTTTTAGAGGGTAAATAGTCCCGATGGATAATCTGCTGACCACCTTAGATAAAATGCAGGATGTGCTGAGTTCGCTTAACGTCGTGATGGATGAAGAGCAGCAGCAACTTTCTGCCGGACGGATTAATGGCAACCTGCTGCAGCGCATTACAGAAGATAAAAGCGCGCTGCTGACGACGTTGAATTATCTGGACGAGATGCGCCGCAAAACCGAGCTGTCGCTGGGTACCAAAGCGCCTTATCGTGGTCACAGTGATATCGCACGCCGCTGGCACAGCATTCAGCAACATACCCAGCGTCTGCGCGACGCCAATCAGCACAATGGCATGCTGTTGCAGCATCAGATGACCTTTACCGAACAGGCGCTGTCGGTGCTGAAACCGCATCAGACCCAGTCATTTTACGGCCCGGACGGTCGTGGTTTAGGCCAGTCCACGCTAAGCCGCAAAGGCTAAACGCAGCCGTGCTGCGGGTCCGCTGAATCAGGGTCGCCACACCGGGCGACCCTTTTTTATTGCGCGCTCACACCGCCGTGCGGCGGGCAAAATCGCGCGGGCGGAAGCCCAGTAAACCGAGCATCACGAAGTAAGCGCCGCCGCCAATGGCGCACACCGCCGCCAGCCGCAGTAACCGCCACCACATCTGCCCCTCTTCCCACGCCGGCATCACCTGCAGAATGCCCAGCAGCGCAGCAGCCATCACCGCGACGGCGACCAGCAGACGCAGCAGGAAACCGTGCCAGCCCGGCTGCGGCTGAAAGATTTGCTGTTTGCGCAGTTGCCAGTAGAGCAGCGCCGCATTCAGGCAGGCCGCCAGACCAATCGACAGCGACAGACCGGCGTGCTTCAGCGGGCCGATAAACGCCAGGTTCATCAGCTGGGTCATGATCAAGGTGGCGATAGCAATCTTAACCGGCGTTTTGATGTCCTGACGCGAATAGAAGCCCGGCGCCAGCACTTTCACCACGATCAGCCCCATCAGCCCCACCGAATAGGCAATCAGCGCGCGCTGGGTCATCGCCGCATCAAAAGCGGTAAATTTGCCGTACTGGAACAGCGCCACGGTGAGCGGACCGGAAAGAATACCCAGCGCAACCGCGCTCGGCAGCGCCAGCAGGAAGCACAGACGCAGGCCCCAGTCCATCAGACGGGAATATTCATCGTGGTTGCCGCTGGCAAAACTCTTCGCCAGCGACGGCAGCAGGATGGTGCCGAGCGCCACGCCCAGCACGCCAGAAGGAAACTCCATCAAACGATCGGCGTAGTACATCCACGACACCGAGCCGGAGACCAGAAACGAGGCGAAAATGGTATTGATGATCAGCGAGATCTGGCTCACCGACACGCCGAGAATCGCCGGGCCCATCTGGCGCATCACCCGCCACACGCCGGCATCGCGCAGGTTGACGCGCGGCAGTACCAGCATGCCAATCTTTTTCAGGTGCGGCAGTTGATAAAACAGCTGCAGCAGCCCGCCCACGACCACTGCCCACGCCAGCGCCATCACCGGCGGATGGAAGTGCGGCGCGGCAAACAGCGCAAAGCCAATCATGCTGATATTCAGCAGCGTGGGCGCGAACGCCGGGACGGAGAAGCGGTTCCAGGTATTAAGAATCGCCCCGGCCAGCGACGCCAGCGAGATCAGCAGAATATAAGGAAAGGTGACGCGCAGCAGCGAACTGGTTAAGGCGAACTTGTCGGCGGTATCGGCAAAACCCGGCGCCGTTACCACGATTACCCAGGGCGCAGCGACCATGCCCAGCACCGTCACCACCGCCAGCACCAGCGTCAGCAGGCCTGATACATAGGCAACAAACACCCGCGTGGCGTCTTCGCCCTGCTTGCTTTTATATTCGGCAAGAATTGGCACGAAGGCCTGTGAAAAGGCGCCTTCGGCGAAAATACGGCGCAGCAGATTGGGCAGTTTGAACGCCACGAAAAAGGCATCGGTGGCCATGCCAGCCCCGAAAACGCGCGCCACAATGGCGTCGCGGGCAAAGCCCAGCACGCGGGAAAACAGGGTCATCGAACTGACCGCAGCCAGCGATTTCAGCAAATTCATAATGAGTGGCGCATCCTGAAAAGTGTCGGATAAATGAGCAACTTAGCGCGGACATCCTGCGATGTCCGGCGATAGTCTACTGCTGCGGTGGGAAATGACCAGCATTGAGTGTTACAAGGGATTATTCCTGTACGGCGTCGCGCCACAGTTTTTCCACCAGACGCTGCGCCGCCAGCGCCTGTTCACCGCTGGTTTCAGGCATCGTCTGATTTTCCACACACTGGATAAAATGGTGTGCCGCACCGCTGAAGCCACGCTGGGTCAGATGACTCTGCCACGCCGGCGGGACATCACTGCGCAGGCCACTAAGCGTCTCTTCACGCCAGTCGCGCATCTCATTAATTTCGATGTAACGCCCGTCGCAGATGGCGCTGACCACTTCACGCTGCGTGCCCGCGCGGCGATGCATACTGGTGGTAATTTGCAGCGATCCGGCCGAGAAATGGTGCTCACCGTAGAGCATTGCGCCGTCATCATGGGTGTCGATATGGCCGAGCTCCAGCCTGAGCTTGCCGCCGGCCAGCCACAGCGCGGTATCGACCACGTGCAGATAATCATCCAGCAGGGTAAAGCGCAGGTCGTGCGGGCCGACGCTGTCTGCCCGGTGTTTCTCAATGCGCAGCGAGGACGCGCCCGGCAGCTGCGCTTTCAGCTGCTGGTAGCGCGGTGCAAAGCGCCGGTTGAAGGCCACCATCAGTTTGCGTTTGCGCTTTTCCGCCAGCGCCACCAGCGTCTCGGCCTGCTGCAGCGTTTCGGCCAGCGGCTTATCGACACAAACATCTTTACCGGCCAGCAGCAGCGCCTGCACTACCTCAAAATGGCTGGCGGTGCTGCTGTGTACAAACACCGCATCGCTGGCCGCCGCCAGCGCATCCAGCTGACTAAAATAAGGAATACGGTAACTGTCGCAGATCGGCTGCGCCCGCGCCTGGCTGGGCGAGAACGCGCCCACCAGCTGCCAGCCGCTGGCCTGTGCCAGCACTGGCAGCCAGGCTTTCTGCGCGATACCGCCAAGCCCCACCACACCAATACGCAGCGTCATTTCACGCCTCCCGCTGCAGCAGTTGCTGCAGCTGAGCATCAAGGCGCGCCACCTGCGCTTCCAGCTGAGCAACGCGCGCGGCCAGATCGTCTGATTCAGGCGACGCTGTGTGGCTCGCGGGTAGTTCGTCCACCACCTCGCCGCCAAACAGGTGCATATAGCGGCTTTCACGCTTGCCCGGCTCGCGCGCCAGACGCACCACCATGGGGCCGTCGTCGCGCGTTGTCAGCCCCTCCACCGTGCGTTCCACCTCGGCCATGTCCTGAAACTCATGCAGACGACCACTGCGGGTACGCAGTTCACCCGGCGTCTGCGCGCCGCGCAGGAACAGCAGCGTCAGCACCGCCACTTCGGCGGCATTCAGCTGCAGATTGCCAAACGCCGAGTTGCAGAAACGCTGTTCATATTTGCTGACGCGCTGACCGAAACCGCTGTTAGCGGTGACCAGATGCTTTTTCACCAGCTCATCGAGCTTAGCCTGCACCTCGCTTTCGCTCAGGTTCATCACCGGCTCGCGGTTAGATTTCTGATTACAGGCGGTGACCACGCCATTGAGGGATAACGGATATTGATCCGGCGTGGTGACCTGCTTCTCCAGCAGGCAGCCGATCACGCGCAATGCCTGCGCGGAGAGAGCCATCTTCATTACGTGTTCCTTTTATTATTGTCCGCGACGATCCGGGTTCCATTCGCGCCAGGTAAGCGCCGTCAGCACATGATCCTGCCAGCGGCCATCAATCAGTAAATAGTCTTTGGCGTAGCCCTCTTTTTCAAAGCCGAGGCGCGCCAGCAAATCACCGCTGCGCTGATTGTGCGGCATATAGTTGGCCATGATGCGATGAATGCGCTGCTGGCGTTGCATGTAGCGAATCGCCGCCTGCAGCGCCTCAAACATCATGCCCTGCCCCTGCCACTTCTCTCCCAGCGAGTAGCCGAGATAGCAGGCATGAAACGATCCGCGCAGCACATTACTGAAGTTGGCGACGCCGCGCACTTCATGCTCTTCCGGGTCCATCAGCACAAAATAGAACGCGGAGCCCTGTTTATGCATGTCGGCAATTAAACCCAGGCGCGCCTGCCAGCCAGAGGGATAACAGTGGCTCTCATCGCGCACCGGTTCCCAGGGTTTAAGAAAGGCGCGGTTTTCGGCGTAGTAATCCGCCAGACGCCAGGCATCGCGTTCATGTACTAAACGCACCACCAGACGATCGGTGGTAAGCCGCACGCGCGGGCCAGCAGAGCGATAGCCAAACATCATGACTCCTGAAATCCATAACGAAATAAAGATGTACGCCAGCGGCGTTACTTCTCACTATAACCGTCACCCCGGCTGCGGTAAAACCCCGCGCATCGCTCACGGCAATTGATTCCGATTAAGGATTAATTTCTCTTCAGGCTGGATAAAAAAATATCATCCTGAAAACGCTATTTTTCCCGCCGGAGCAGGCAGAAAATAGACCAACTGGTCACTTTTCCTTCTCACTTGCTCAGGATTCAGCATGTCACGGGTTGCGCGGGCACGACGCCTTGGAAAAACGTTTCTGTTAATCGATAACATGCTGGTGGTAATGGGATTCTTTGTGGTGTTTCCCCTGATCTCCATTCACTTTGTGGAACAGCTTGGCTGGGCCGCGCTGCTGGTGGGCATTGCGCTCGGCCTGCGTCAGCTGGTGCAGCAGGGGCTTGGCATCTTCGGTGGGGCGATTGCTGACCGCTTTGGCGCGCGGCCGCTGATTGTCACCGGCATGCTGATGCGTGCCGCCGGTTTCGCCTGTATGGCGCTGGCGCATCAGCCGTGGCTGCTGTGGCTGGCCTGCCTGCTGTCCGGACTGGGCGGCACGCTGTTCGATCCGCCACGCAGCGCGCTGGTGGTGAAACTGGTGCGGGCACGCGAGCGCGGACGCTTCTTTTCGCTGCTGATGATGCAGGACAGCGCCGGCGCGGTGCTGGGCGCGCTGATTGGCAGCTGGCTGCTGGCGTGGGATTTCCGTCTGGTGTGCTGGGTCGGTGCGGCGGTGTTTGTCGTCGCCGCCATCTTTAACGCCGTGTGGCTGCCAGCATGGCGCATCTCTACAGAGCGTATCGCCATGCGCGAGGGAATGCAGCGCGTGTGGCGCGACCGCCGTTTCCGCCTGTATGTCTTTACCCTGACCGGCTATTACATTCTCGCCGTGCAGGTGATGCTGATGCTGCCGGTCATGGTCAATCAGGTGGCGGGCGCACCGGCGGCGGTGAAGTGGATGTACGCGATTGAAGCGCTGCTGTCACTCAGCCTGCTCTATCCGCTGGCGCGCTGGAGTGAAAAGCGCTTCCGCCTCGAGACGCGCCTGATGGCCGGACTGTTTCTGATGACCTTCAGCCTGCTGCCGGTTGGCATGACCGATTCGCTGCCGTCGCTGTTTTTGCTGATCGCCGTTTTTTATCTCGGATCGATCATCGCTGAACCGGCGCGTGAAACCCTGAGTGCCTCCCTGGCCAGCGCCCGGGCACGCGGCAGCTACATGGGGTTCAGCCGGCTCGGCCTGGCGATTGGCGGGCTGATTGGCTACTCCGGTGGCGGCTGGATGTTCGATATGGGCCAGCAGCTGGCCCTGCCGGAGCTGCCGTGGATGCTGCTCAGCACCGTCGGCATGATCACGCTGCTGGCGCTGTGGTGGCAGTTCCAGCCGCGCCAGGTGGCACCGGCGATCTTCAGCAGCTAGTTTGCCGGTTCAGGCGTTCTCTTCCATACTTCCCGCACGTCCGGAAAAGGGTGACCTCCGTCACCCTGAGAATCACAGGAGAAACGGGATGAAACTTTACATCTACGATCACTGCCCTTTCTGCGTCAAAGCACGCATGATATTTGGCCTGAAAAACCTGCCGGTTGAGCTGATTGTGATGCTCAATGATGATGAAGCGACGCCGAAAAAGCTGATTGGCCAGAAAATGGCACCTATTCTGCAAAAAGCCGATGGCAGTGCGATGCCGGAGAGCATGGATATCGTGCGCTTTGTCGATAATCAGGATCGCCAGCCGCTGCTGACCGGCAAGCAAAATCCCGCCATCGCCGACTGGCTGCGACGGGTCAATGGCTACATCAACAAGCTGCTGCTGCCGCGCATCGCCGAGGCCGCGTTTGCTGAATTTGCCACCCCCGAAGCGCGTGATTACTTCCGCGAAAAGAAACAGGCCAGCCTCGGTGACTTTGCCGAACTGCGTAAGCATGCCCCGGGTTTCATCAAAAATATCAGTGATGATCTGCGCCAGCTGGATAAATTGATCGTCAAACCCAATGCGGTGAACGGCGAGTTGTCTGAGGATGACATTCATCTGTTTCCGCTGCTGCGCTCGCTGACGCTGGTTTCCGGTATCGAATGGCCGAGCCGCGTTGCCGACTACCGCGATAATATGGCGAAACAGACGCAGGTGAATCTGCTGTCGTCGATTGCGGCCTGATGGCGCTGTGATGAGAAGCGCGCGGCTGCGTTTCTCATCTCTCTCCTGGTGACACCTGGCCCTGAATCAGGCAGGCTTAAGGCTGTTTGGCCGTATCAACCAGGAAGAAGAAATGATGAAGAAGGCGTTTCCCGGGCTGTTTGCCCTGTTTTTTGCCGTGCTGCTCAGCGGCTGTAACCAATTGACGCAATACACCATCAGCGAGCAGGAAGTGAATCAGGCGCTGCAAAAGCGCAACAACTACGAGAAAGACATCGGCGTGTCCGGGCTGGTAAATGCTCATATTGTACTGACCGACCTGAGCAGCCAGATTGGCCGTGAAGAACCCGGCAAAGTGACGCTGTCTGGTAAAGCCAACATCAACGTCAGCTCGCTGTTTGGTCCGCAGCAGGCCGAAATGCAGCTGAAGATGAAAGCGCAACCGGTGTATAACGCGCAGCAGGGCGCCATCTATCTGCAGGACCTCGAAATCGTCGACGCGCAGGTGCAACCTGAGAAGATGGCGTCGATCATGAAAACCCTTACGCCGTATCTGAACGAATCCCTCAAGCGCTATTTCAATGAAAAACCCGCCTACGTGCTAAGCGCCGACCGCAGCAAAGGCGAGGCGCTGGCGAAGAAACTGGCTAAAGGGCTGGAAGTGAAGCCTGGCCAGCTGGTGATTCCGTTTACCGATTAACGTTGCAAGCGGCCGTTCTCAGTGGCGGCCCTGCATAGCGTGGCAGGATGCCGGCATGATTCTGCCCGCGCCTGCCACGCTGCTACGCAATTTGCCGCGCCTGCGGTTATTTCTCTGCCGCACTGCAAAATCCCGTGCAAACGGTTGCCCGCCCCCTTATGATTAGTCCCCGGCCTAAACGAGCCATTTCGTTTTCACCTCAGCCGGAGCCTTTTTGAATGACAGCCCAACCCCAGCAAATCACGATTCGCCGCCCTGACGACTGGCACATCCACCTGCGCGATGGCGCGATGCTCAATGCAGTGCTGCCCTATACCAGCGCGGTGAATGGTCGTGCGATTGTCATGCCAAATCTGGTTCCGCCGGTCACCAGCGTTGCGGCTGCCGAAGCGTATCGCGCACGCATCATGGCGGCGCTGCCTGCTGAGCATCACTTCACGCCGCTGATGACCTGTTACCTCACCGATTCGCTCGATGCGGACGAAATCGAACGCGGCTTCCGCAGCGGTATTTTTACGGCGGCAAAACTCTATCCGGCACACGCCACCACCAACTCCAGCCATGGCGTCACCAACATTGCCGCCATTGCCAGCGTGCTGGAGCGCATGCAGGAAATCGGTATGCCGATGCTGGTGCACGGCGAAGTCACCGATGCGCACATTGATATCTTCGATCGTGAAGCGCGCTTCATCGAAACCGTGCTGCAGCCGCTGCGCCAGCAGTTCCCGGGCCTGAAAGTGGTGATGGAACACATCACCACGAAGGAAGCTGCGGAATATGTGGCCGCCGGCAATGAACTGCTTGGCGCGACCATTACGCCACAGCATCTGATGTTCAACCGCAACCATATGCTGGTGGGTGGCGTGCGCCCGCATCTCTACTGTCTGCCCATTCTGAAGCGCAACATTCATCAGGAAGCGCTGCGTAACCTGGTGGCAAGCGGCAACCGGCGTGTCTTCCTGGGCACTGACACGGCACCGCACCTGCGCCACCTGAAAGAAGCCAGCTGTGGCTGTGCTGGCGTATTTAATGCGCCGACGTCGCTGCCCGCTTATCTGACCGTGTTTGAAGAGCTTGGCGCACTGGAGCATTTTGAAGCCTTCTGCTCTGAGAACGGCCCCAGGTTCTACGGCCTGCCGCTCAACGACGGCACCCTGACGCTGGTGCGTGAGCCGTGGACGGTGCAGGAGAGCATCACGGTCGCTGACGATACGCTGGTTCCGTTCCTCGCCGGTGAAACCCTTAACTGGCGCATCAAAGAATAATCATCTGCCGCTTGCCTTCGGGAATTTTATACTGTACAAATAACCAGTATATTATCCCGGAGGCGTTTATGCGTGTTGAAATTACCGTAGCAAAGACTCAGCCCCTTCCCGCCGGTGCACTGGATGCACTGAGCGCTGAACTCACTCGCCGTATCTCCCGCGATTTTCCCGACGACAATCATCACGTCAAAGTGCGCTATGCCGGTGGTAACCAGCTCAGCGTGTTTGGCGGCTGTAAAGAATCACGCGACCGCATCAGCGATATTTTGCAGGAAACCTGGGAAAGCGCTGACGACTGGTTTATTACCGATTAACCGCCACTGTGCCGTTTTTGCCGGGCCCGCCGCCCGGCTTTTTTGTTTTTATTTCCCGCTCGCCAGAAAAACCCGCGCCAGCTAGACTCTGATTAAACGATGTCCTATTCTTGCCTCGTCGTGCTTACAGGAGGTGTGTTGCACATGACTACTGAAAAACCAGAAGAGGCGATGACGTTTGGGGAATTACTGGCCTTCATTGCTGAACAGCAACGCCGTTTGACCGTGCTGGAAAATGCCTTTGCTACGCTGACCTTCTGTCTGGACGACCGCGCCAGCCAGCTGCTGGCCCACAATCTGACGCTCGAAGCGCAAAACCAGAATCATGACGCTCAGTTACAGCAGCATTTTGCCCGGCTGGCGGACGAGATCCACCGGCGCAAAGGGCAGCTGCCTGCCGAGTCGCAGGGATAATTTCAGATTTTTACCCTGGCGTTCAGCCCGTTAAAGTTTTAATGCTGAGATGCCGATAATCGGTATGACGACACGTTGCGCTGCGACAATAAATACCCAGCTGCGTAAGGCGTTTATTTATTCGTTGAAAACCGGCTTTTGGCTGCTTTTATTTTGCTGTGTTTTTAGTCACCACACTTTTTAACTACTGTACTGTTAATTCCATGTTATAATTATCTCGCTAGTGCAAGATACAGACGCATTGAACCTCGAAAGCACTTCGTTTAACGAGTAATAAGGAGGTTATAATGGACAGAAGTAAAGACGTCATCCAGACCCATCCGCTGGTGGGATGGGATATCAGCACCGTTGACAGCTATGACGCCATGATGATCCGCCTGCACTCGCTATCATCGCAGGACCAGAAAGAAGAAGAAGCTGACGTGGGCCCAACATACTGGCTGACAACTGACGTAGCCAGACAGTTTATCTCTATCCTCGAAGCTGGCATTGCAAAGATCGAGTCCACTGAGCAATACCTACGCGATAATCGCAAGCACTAATCATCACCATCGCGTGAAAAGGCACCCTACAGGGTGCCTTTTTCATGGGTGCACTCTTTTGATATGCTATTGAAAAAAATCGCCGTTTTACAGGAGTGATGTCGTCATGGTTTATGATCTGATTGTGGTGGGAAGTGGTTCCGTCGGAGCTGCCGCGGGTTTCTACGCAACCCAGGCGGGCCTGTCGGTGCTGATGATCGACAGCGCGCACCCGCCCCACAGCCAGGGGACGCATCACGGCGAAACCCGCCTGATTCGTCACGCTTACGGCGAAGGTGAACGCTACGTGCCGCTGGTGCTGCGCGCCCAGACGCTGTGGGACGAGCTGGAGCGCCAGAGCGGCGAACGCATCATGCACCGCAGCGGCATTCTTAATCTGGCGCCGGCCAGCTCGGATTTCATTCACAACGTGATCGACAGTGCTAACCGCTGGCAGTTAGCGGTGCAGGTGTTACAGGCCGATGAGGTGCGTAAACGCTGGCCGCAGCTTAGCGTTCCGGACGGCTACGTAGGCGTATTTGAGCCCAACTCTGGCTTCCTGAAATGCGAACAGGCAGTGCGCAGCTGGGTACAGCTGGCGGAACAGGCCGGCTGCGCGCAGCTGTTTAACTGCCCGGTCAGCGCGATTGGCCGCGAGGGCGATCTGCAGCAGGTCACCACCAGCGATGGCGTATTCCGCGCGCGCAAGCTGCTGATCAGCGCCGGCACCTGGGTCAGTCAGCTGGTGGACAATCTGCCCGTTACGCCGGTGCGCAAGGTGTTTGCCTGGTATCAGGCCGATGGGCGCTACAGCGAAAATAACCAGTTCCCCGGCTTTACGGTAGAGATGCCGGATGGCAGCCATTTCTACGGCTTCCCGGCAGACAATAATGCCCTGAAAGTGGGACGCCACGATGGCGGTCAGCCGATGCAGACGCCAGCGGGCCGCAAACCGTTCGGCAGCATCGCCGCTGACGGTAACGAAGCCTTTAGCTTCCTGCGCCAGTTTCTGCCAGGCGTAGGCGTGTGCCTGCATGGTGAAGCCTGCAGCTATGACAACACGCCGGATGAAGACTTTATTATCGATACGCTGCCCGGCGAGCCTGACCGACTGATCATCACCGGCCTGAGCGGCCACGGGTTTAAATTCGCCAGCGTGCTGGGTGAACTGGCCAGCGAATTTGCGCAGAATAAACCGTTCTCCTTTGACCTCACGCCCTTCTCACTTACGCGTTTTGCCTGATTTTGTTGCTGCCGGTGCGGAGTGCACTGGCAGTTATTGACCCTTCCTGACACAGTTTTACTTTCCGCCCGCGTTTATGGCGCATTTGGTGTAGCAATCCCCATTGCCGCCAGGGCTAAAACTACTTTTTGCTTATCTATTCAGAATTATTGAATTACACCGCCAGCCTTTCGCCATATATATCGAACCCGTAAATTCAAAGTTATAGAAAAGTAAGGACGATTGATTTTCTATTTCAGGTTGTAGATTCTCATTACCACTTATTTCCTGATAACGGCTTAACTATGTGGCGTAATTCTCCACGGCATTACGGTGCGTTAACCATTGCGTTGCACTGGCTGATGGCGCTGACGATTTACGGTATGTTCGCGCTGGGTTTATGGATGGTCGGACTTGGCTATTACGACGGCTGGTATCACAGCGCCCCTGAGATTCACAAAGGCATCGGCATCTTACTGTTTGCTGCTCTGCTGCTGCGCCTGGGCTGGCGCGTCATATCGCCACCGCCGGCACCACTCACCAGTTACTCGCCGCACGTACGCCGTGCCGCCCATGCGGCGCACTGGCTGCTGTATGGCCTGCTGCTGGTGTTGCTGATCAGCGGCTATCTAATCTCTACCGCAGACGGCAAGCCGGTCTCAGTGTTTGGCTGGTTTGAGGTACCGGCACTGTTTAGCGGCGCGGGTGAGCAGGCCGATGTCGCCGGTGAGGTCCATTTATGGCTGGCGTGGGCTCTGGTGCTGTTGTCTGCCCTGCACGCCCTGGCCGCGCTGAAACACCATTTTGTCGATCGCGACATGACGCTGAAACGGATGCTCGGTTACCGCATCCCCTTAACCTCTGAAAAGGAAAAGTAATATGATCAGGAAAACCCTGCTGGCGCTCAGCGCCGCTGCCCTCTTTTCGACCAGCCTGAGTGCCAGCGCGGCTGAGTATAAGTTTGATAAAGAGGGTCAGCACGCGTTTGTTCAGTTCCGCATTCAGCATCTTGGCTACAGCTGGCTGTACGGCAGCTTTAAAGATTTTGATGGCAGCTTTACCTTTGATGAAGCCAATCCCGCCGCGGACAAGGTCAACGTGACCATCAATACCAACAGCCTCGATACCAACCATGCCGAGCGCGACAAGCATTTGCGCAGCGCGGATTTCCTCAATACCGGCAAATTCCCGCAGGCCAGCTTCAGCTCGACTGAGGTTAAAAAACAGGGCAAGGATTATAAGATCACCGGCAACCTGACGCTCAACGGCGTAACGAAGCCGATCACGCTGGATGCGCAGCTGATTGGTGAAGGCAAGGATCCGTGGGGCGGTTATCGCGCCGGCTTTGCCGCCAGCGGCGAAATTGTGCTGAAAGAGTTCAACATCAGCAAAGATCTCGGTCCGGCCTCGCAAAAAGCCGAGCTGATCATTTCAGTCGAAGGTGTGCGTCAGTAATCAGCAGTACAGCCTGGCGGGCAATGCGCCAGGCTGTTAAGCCGTTACTTTTTGTCCGGCGCGGGGATCGCCATGGTCATGTTGAGTAAACCGCGCGATTTATTGAACACTTTGTTGCCATTTTCACGGCCAGCGCGGCGCGCGCGCTGCTCTTCCGGCGCCAGTTTCGACTCTTCCATGCACAGCGGGCTGCAGCAGTTCTGATACTTTTCCGCACAGCTCGGGCACTGAATAAACAGCAGATGGCAGCCGTCATTAACGCAGTTGGTGTGGCTGTCGCACGGCGCACCACACTGATGGCAGTTGGAGAGAATATCGTCAGAGATACGCTCGCCCATGCGCTCGTCAAACACGAAGTTTTTGCCTTTGAAGCGCACCGGTAAACCCTGCTCGCGCGCACGACGGGTATATTCGATGATGCCCCCTTCAATGTGGTAAACATCATCAAAACCGTTGTGCTTCATCCACGCACTGGCTTTTTCACAGCGGATGCCGCCGGTACAGTACATGACGATTTTTTTGTCTTTCTGCGCCTGCAGCATATCCACCGCCATCGGCAGCTGATCGCGGAACGTATCGGCTGGCACTTCCAGCGCGTTGTCGAAGTGGCCCACTTCGTATTCGTAGTGGTTACGCATATCCACAAACACCGCATCCGGATCGTCGAGCATGGCGTTGACTTCGGCCGCTTTGAGATAGTTACCGACGTTACTGGCGTCGAAGCTACCGTCTTCAATACCGTCAGCCACGATGCGATCGCGCACTTTCAGGCGCAGCACCCAGAACGATTTGCCGTCGTCATCCAGCGCGATGTTCATGCGCAGATTGTCGAGCGCCGGGTCAAAGGCATAGAGCATCGCCTTCATCGCCTCATAGCGACTGGCCGGCACGCTGATTTGCGCATTAATCCCTTCCTGCGCCACGTAGACGCGGCCGAACACCTTCAGCTGGGTTAAGGCAACATAGAGACGGTCGCGGAATGCCTGTGGATCGGCAATCTGGAAGTATTTATAAAAAGAGACTGTGGTACGCGGCTCGGTTTCGGCCAGCATACGTTCTTTCAGCTCTTTATTGGAAACGAGGTTGTGTAACACTGGCATGGTGAACACCTGTTAGCAATCAGAGAAATTTAGCGCGCATATGATACCTGAATTGAACGTGATGCAAAGCCTCTGGTGCAATTCTCCTGCCATCAGCCACAATCGACGGGGTTCTGCGTTGTGCTCGCTAATATCTGCGCAGAAATGCTGTTCGTCGTGCGCTGACGCACGGATGGTTGATTTCAGTCAGAGAGAAAAAATGGCATAATCCCGGCCAATTACAGAAACCGGACTCTCTGGTACACGACGCAGGACATTGATATTTCCATGACGCAACTTCCGCAATTTACCCGCGAACTCCTTCATCCACGCTACTGGCTGACCTGGCTGGGCATCGGTTTCCTCTATGTGCTGGTGCTGTTGCCCTACCCGCTGCTGCACCTGACTGGCTGCGGGCTGGGACGCCTTGCCATGCGTTTTATGAAGCGTCGTGTTCAGGTCGCGCAACGTAATCTGGCGCTGTGCTTCCCGGATATGCCGACCAGCGAACGCGAAGCCATGGTGAAGCACAATTTCGAATCGGTGGGAATGGGGCTGATTGAGACCGGCATGGCGTGGTTCTGGCCGGACTGGCGTATTCGTAAATGGGTCAGCACCAGCGGCCTGGAGCACGTTACCGAGGCGCTGGCACAAAAGCGCGGCATCCTGCTGATTGGCATGCACTTCCTGACGCTGGAACTGGGTGCGCGCGTGTTTGGCATGTACAACCCGGGTATTGGCGTGTATCGCCCTAACGACAACAAGTTACTGGACTGGCTGCAAACCTGGGGACGCATGCGTTCCAATAAAAGCATGCTGGATCGCAAAGATCTGAAAGGCATGATCCGCGCCATGAAGAACAACGACATCATCTGGTATGCGCCCGATCACGACTACGGCCCGCGCAGCAGTGTATTCGCCCCGTTCTTTGCCGTTCAGGAAGCCGCGACCACCACCGGCACGCATATGCTGATTCGTCTGGCTAATCCAAGCGTGGTGCCTTTTCTGGCACGCCGCCTGCCGCACGGCCGCGGCTACGAACTGAAAATGATGCCGGATATCCGCGACAAATTCTCACTGGAGAGTGAACTGGATACCGCTATCGTGATGAATAAAGTGGTAGAAGAGACGGTGCTGCTGGCGCCTGAGCAGTATATGTGGCTGCATCGCCGCTTTAAAACCCGGCCCGAAGGGCAGCCTTCACGCTATTAATCGGTTGCGGGGTATTATCAATGCCCCGCGTTATTTACCACACATTTGCCTTAATTCACGTGATTCTCTGCGCAGTGGCGCGCTAAAAAAGGCCCAGCCTGAACTGCTATGCCTTCCACACGGCGACACTTACACCAACGACACCCTTTACGCCGCCTGCTACTATCTTACGCATTAATCACGGTTTTTTGTTGCTACGCCTACGCGTTCTCCCTTGCCCGCCGCTGCTTTTCAGTGCCTGAGTTTGTTCGGCAATATGCGTAAAATATGGCGGGTGCGGATCTGATTTTGATGACTTCCAGGCCTTTTCCTATTTAATTTTACTCAGGCTTGCCGTCTTGTTTACTTATCTAATAAATTTTACTGATTAAACAAGTGTTTGTCTGAAAGTTAACCGCCATATTCTCTTTTGATTAAAAATTCATCTTTAATATATCTTTATGGAATTGGTTAGCCCGATCGAATCCAGTTAGTTTCGACCCTGACAGTTAGTTCGTTAACTGCGCGTTTAAAAATATAAAAAGATTACACACAGCAAATATATTCAGGACACATAATATGAATAAAGGTATCTACTACTACGTGACGATCAGTACCGATCAGGAGGGTTACCATCTGCTGCATCGGAAGGAGTGTAAACGTCTGCCGGTTAAGGAGGATATGGTGTTCATCGGTACGCTCTATAATTTAAATCAGGCTTTGGCCACCGCACGAATTAATTTTAAAAAGGTGAAACCCTGTATTAAATGCTGCATCCGTTATTCTGCACCCGTGTTACGCGAGTCGGTACGACCGGTTCTGCACTTTCCGCAAAAAATGATGTAACCGGCGCGGGTGGATGACTTTTTACGCATCCACCCCGTCATTGTTCTCTCCCGCCCTGACAGCCGCCAATTTTCGTCTATTCTTCTGTGAAATCCCTTTTTGCACTGACAAGGAGTTGCAGATGAGCCTGTATAGTACGTTAGAAGAAGCCATTGAAGCCGCACGCGAAGAGTTCCTCGCCAGCCAGCCTGAGCTGGAGCAGGATGACGCCAGTGTCAGCCAGTTTGCGCTGCAGAAGTACGTGATGCAGGATGGCGACATTATGTGGCAGGCGGAGTTTTTCGCTGACGAAGACGGCCAGGGCGAATGCCTGCCAATTTGCAGCGGTGAAGCGGCGCAGGCGGTGTTCGACGGTAATTTCGATGAAATTGAGCTGCGCCAGGAGTGGCAGTCGGAAAATACCCTGCACGAATGGGATGAAGGCGAATTTCAGCTGGAGCCGCCGCGCGACCTGGAAGAAGGCGAGGCAGCGGCCGAAGAGTGGGAAGACGACGACAGTCCGTCAGACAACTGGGCGTAAGTTACTCGTACGGGCCGTGCTGTGCGTCAACCGGCATTAGCAGCGTGTCCATCACCAGCGACAGCGGCAGATCGAGAATGGTCAGCACGCGCCACGGCCCGTCACGCACATCCCACTGCACGCCCGGATAATACTGGTTGCCGTGCCCCTGTCCGGGTACGGTCCGGCTGATAATGCTGCCACAGCCCGTCAGCAGCAAAATGGCGGCGCACAGCGCGATTAACTTCAGGCAATATTTCACTGCATTTACTCACCCTGAACTGACACCCCTGATTCTGATGTGCGTCAGTGACTGTTTAAATGTGCTCAGGAACGCTGGCACGCGTCATCGCGCCATTTTAGCTGCGGGTGCAGCTAAACCGCTATGCCTTTATGCGTAAAGATTGTGTGAGGCGCGTTGTGCCCCCCTCTGAAGCGCAGGTATAAAAAAAGCGGCATCGCTGCCGCTTTTTCATCACCGTTAGCCTGTCAGGCGCGCTGAGGCAGGGCCTGCGGGTTAAGCGTGAGTTTCTGATAACTCTCTACCCACTGATGATATTTATCCGCACTTTCCCACAAGCGCGTGTGCACGCGCGCCAGCACCACCGGATCGCTGATCAGCTGCAGACGCTGTTCGCGATTCAGTTTTTCCGGCGCATCGCTCAATGCCTGATCGACGCGGCGATCGCGCGCGTGATCCAGCAGTGCGCTCTGCTTATGGCGCGATGTCGCCATCGCCGTCGCCAGCGCGTTGAACGCCGGATTGAACAGCGCATGCATGAAGCCATGCTTCAGCGCACGTTCCCGGTTCAGCTGCAGATAGTGATCGGTGTCGACCAGCTCTTTCGGCGGCTCATACTCTTCCGGGATCAGGAACAGCTTTGCACGCTTACTCTTCAGCCCCACCGTGGCGCGACTCGACATCACCGAGACAAACGGCGACAGAATCAGCGAGAAGACGATTGGCGCCAGCCACCACAGGAAGTTGAGATCGAGCACGCCCATCCCGACGGCCCAGACAATGCCCAGCAGCATCTGTGAACCATGGCGACGGAACGCTTCGCTCCACGGCGTGGCATCATCGTCACGCTGCGGCGAGTTCCACACCACTTCCCAGCCAAGGAACGCGCTGACCACAAACACGGTGTGGAACAGCATGCGCACCGGTGCCAGCAGCACCGAGAACAGCATCTCCAGCAGCAGCGACAGGAACAGGCGGAATGCGCCACCGTACGGTTTGGCCCCTTTAAACCAGATCAGCACCACGCTGAGCAGTTTTGGCAGGAACAGCAGCACCAGCGTGGTGGAGAACAGCGCGATGGCCAAATCCGGACGCCACTGCGGCCACACCGGGAACAGCTGACGCGGCTGCAGGAAGTAGGTCGGTTCCATCAGCGTATGCACCACCTGCAGGGCGGTCGACAACGCAAGGAACATAAACCACAGCGGTGCCGACAGGTAGGACATCACGCCGGTCAGGAACACCGCGCGGTGCACCGGGTGCATGCCTTTTACCAGGAACAGGCGGAAGTTCATCAGGTTGCCGTGGCACCAGCGACGGTCACGCTTCAGCTCATCCAGCAGGTTCGGCGGCAGCTCTTCATAAGAACCCGGCAGATCGTAGGCGATCCACACGCCCCAGCCGGCACGACGCATCAGCGCCGCTTCCACGAAGTCATGTGACAGGATCGAACCGGCGAAGGAGCCTTCACCCGGCAGCGGCGCCAGAGCACAGTGTTCAATAAATGGCTGCACGCGAATGATGGCGTTGTGCCCCCAGTAGTGCGATTCGCCCAGCTGCCAGAAGTGCAGACCGGCGGTAAACAGCGGCCCGTAAACGCGGGTGGCGAACTGCTGACAGCGCGCATACAGCGTATCCATGCCCGACGCCTTTGGCGACGACTGGATAATACCGGCGTTCGGGTTCGCTTCCATCATGCGCACCAGACCGGTAAGACACTCACCGCTCATCACGCTGTCGGCGTCCAGCACCACCATGTAGCTGTAGTTGCTGCCCCAGCGACGGCAGAAGTCATCGATGTTGCCGCTTTTACGCTTCACGCGACGGCGACGACGGCGATAGAAGATCTTGCCCGCCCCACCGACATCCCGCACCAGCTCCATCCACGCTTTTTGCTCGGCGATGGCGATGTCGGCATCGTAGCTGTCGCTCAGGATGTAAACGTCGAAATGCTCCGCGTTACCGGTGCGTTTCACCGACTCCCAGGTGGCGCGCAGACCGGCGAACACGCGTTCCACGTCTTCGTTACAGATTGGCATGATCAGCGCGGTGCGATGTTCCGGATTGAGCGGCTCATCACCGGTGGTCGAGTACGAGATGCTGTACTTATCGCGACCGATCAGCAGCTGCAGGAAGCCCATCAGCGCGGTCCAGAAACCAGCCGATACCCAGCAGAACAGGATGGCAAACAGGAACAGGATGCCAGTCTGCAGAATATACGGCAGGATCAGCTCCACCGACTGCAGCCAGTTCTGGTTAAACAGCTCGACCGGATCGAGCAGCGTCCAGCCCTGATACGGCAGAATGGTTTTCATGTACCAGGTGGCGACCACGGTCTGCAGAATGGTCAGAATCAGCAGCACGTAGCGACGCATGGAACCCACGTGGCGCCATTTGTCTTCCGCTTTCTGCTCTTCCACCGTGGCATAGCGTGGGTTGCCTTTTTGCCCGCGCAGGGAATCCCAGGCGCGCGCGATCGGGTTAGTCCGCCAGGCTTCCGGGAACATCAGCGAACGCTTCACCGGCGGCATCGCCTTCAGCGTGGTGCGGTCGAGATAATCTTTACTGAGCTGCTGGCCATCGGCGAGCGAATCCGGCCACGCCATGGATACGCGCGACGAGACCGATTTCAGCGGCGCATCGTCCGGCCGTTCGCTGGCGGCGATATCCTGCCCCAGCGCGCTGTGAATGGCATGAAACGCCTGCGCATTCTGCAGCGAGGCGCTGAGCGTGGCGCGTGCTGCCGCATCAAGCGGCAGCGCCTCCACGTAAGATTGAGGTAAATAAGTCGATTTATTCATTGGCAGGTAACTGATAGCTCCAGGTTTCCGTCAATGTCTTGTTGCCGCTCACCAGCGCCGCACGCATTTCGGTCGGCTGCTTGTTGTCTTTCACGCGCAGACGCAGCACCAGACGCCAGCCTTTGGTGACCGGGTTGTAGCGTACGCTCTGCTCGACCACGTCGGCGTTGTTACCGACGCTGACCTGCGGCGCCACCTGGGTGTTTTCCGGCAGCTTGCTCATCGCTTTACCAACAAAGTCCACGGTAAAGGCGATGGAACCATCCGGCTGACGCACCAGGTTAGACTGCTTCACATCGCCCGCAGAACGCAGCGTGTCTTTCACCCAGGCCACATCGTCCTGGTGCAGCTGGTTTTCTTCACGCGTAAAGTGCAGACGGTATTTGAAGTTCATCTCTTTGCCTGGCTCTGGCAGGCTCTCCGGCGTCCAGAAGGCCACGATGTTATCGTTGGTTTCATCTGCCGTCGGGATCTCCACCAGCTCTACGCGGCCTTTGCCCCAGTCGCCCTGCGGCTCAACCCAGCCGCTTGGACGCAGATCATAGCGATCGTCCAGGTCCTGGTAATGGCTGAAGTCACGGCCACGCTGCAGCAGACCGAAGCCTTTCGGGTTTTCGATGGTAAAGGTGCTGACCGCCAGGTGTTTCGGGTTATTGAGCGGACGCCAGATCCACTCGCCATTTCCGGCGTGAATCGACAGGCCGTTCGAATCATGCAGCTCCTGACGGAAGTTGCTGACCGGCGACGGCTGGTTAGCGCCAAACAGGAACATACTGGTGAGTGGGGCTACGCCGAGTTTGCCGACGTTGTCACGCAGATACACTTTAGACTGCACGTCCACGGTGGACTCTTTGCCCGGCTGGATCACAAAGCGATAGGCACCGGCGGCGCGCGGAGAATCCAGCAGCGCATAAATCACCAGCTGTTTATCCTGCGGCTTCGGCCGCTCAATCCAGAACTCTTTAAAGCGCGGGAACTCCTCACCGGAAGGCAGCGCGGTATCAATCGCCAGACCACGCGCCGACAGGCCATACACCTGGCCTTCGCCAATCACGCGGAAATAGCTGGCACCCAGGAAGCTGGTGATCTCATCGTCTTTACCCTTTTTATTTAAAGGATACAGCACCTTGAAACCGGCAAAACCGAGGTTTTTCACCGCATCGGCATCGTGTTTCACGTTGCCGAAATTGAAGTAGTCAGGGTTATATTTGATTTCACGTACCGAAGACGCGGTGACTTCATTGATTTTCACCGGCGTGTCGAAATACATGCCCTGATGATAGAACTCGAGCTTAAACGGCGTGCGCAGTTTGCCCCAGTATGCTTTGTCGTGGTTAAACTGGATCTGCTGATAGTCAGCAAACTTCATTTCACGAAACTGAGAGGGTAAATTGCTTTTTGGCGCTTCAAAACCTTTCCCTGCCAGCGCCTTAGCTTGCTTTGCCACATCATCAATGTTGAACGCCCAGCTATTGTTGGCGTACAACGCCAGCAGAACTGCTGCGCCTACCCAGCGCATCTTCACCAGCCCGCCATTATTCTTCACTTTAGTCAGCACATCCCCCCCTTTCGTGTGCTTAGATCAAACCCATTTATCTTAAAGGATTATTCGGTTTTCCGACAGCTTATGTAAAAGATTGTTCCCCTGATTCGTAAGCCGAAAGTGTACTTTTCGGATAATTAAACCCGGAAGATTAAGAAACAGATTCACCTGATAGTATACGCTGTTTACAGCCGGTAGAATTTCGTCCGGCATAATCCGGTTTCAGGGTGAAACCGGCAAGTAAACTGACAAACTGGAAGCTTATGAGTTCAGCCAAACCCGAACGTGAATATTTCCTCGACTCGATTCGAGCGTATTTAATGCTGCTGGGCGTGCCTTTCCACGTCTCGCTGATTTACTCGACCCAACGCTGGTCGGTTAACAGCCAGGACGCCTCACTGTGGCTGACGGTGCTGAATGATTTTATTCACGCCTTCCGCATGCAGGTGTTCTTTGTTATTTCAGGTTATTTCTCATATATGCTCTATCTGCGCTATCAGCCCAACCGCTGGCTGAAGGTGCGGCTGGAGCGCGTCGGCATACCGCTGTTAACCGCGGTGCCGCTCATTACCCTGCCGCAGTTTTTTATGCTGAAAAATCTCACCAGCAAAGTCGGCGACTGGGCAAACTTCTCGCTGTATGACAAGTACAACGCGCTGATGTGGGATCTGATTTCGCACCTGTGGTTTTTACTGGTACTGGTGATTCTGACCGCGTTTGGCATGCTGAGCTTCCGCTGGCTGCGTGATCAGCAGCGCCGCATCGATTATCAGCAGGTTGGCTGGGGCAAGCTGACGCTGGCCCTGCTGGCCTATGCGCTGGTGTGGTGCGCCTTCCGCCGGCTGATTTTCCACTTTGCTCCCGCGCTGTTAATGGATGGCCTGTTCAGCATTGCGGTTATGCAGTCGCTGTTCTTCCTGCCGTTCTTTATGCTGGGTGCGCTGAGCTGGAAACATCAGGCGCTGAAAGCGCTGTTTGTGCGTTTTAATCCGGTGATGTGCTTTGGTGCTATTGCGGTGTTTATCGCGTACAGCCTGAATCAGCGCTACAGCAGCGGTGAAGGCTGGCTGTACGAGCTTGATGCCATCATTTCTACGCTGATGGGCTTGTGTATGCTGAACGTCTGCTTTAGCTTCGGCCACAAGCTGCTGAACAGTCACTCGCCACGCATCATGTATCTGGTGAACGCGTCGCTGTTTATTTATCTGGTGCACCATCCGCTGACCATTCTGTACGGCATCTACGTTACGCCACACATCAGCAGTAATACGCTGGGCTTCTTTGTCGGCCTGCTGATGGTGTTTGGCGTTGCCTTTGCCCTGTACGAGATTCATCTGCGTATCCCGCTGCTGCGCTTTTTGTTCTCCGGCAAGCCGCAGCGCAAACCAGAGACCTCCGCGCAGACGTAACGGCGTACTTATCTGCCGGGCTGCGCGCGTTGCAGCCCGGCTATAGCAGCCACTCCACCGGCAGACGCCATACCAGCCGCACCAGCAAACGCTGCAATAGCGTGCACTGCGGCTCGTGCTTATGCACCACTTCCCGCGTTTCGCCGCTGTACTCCACCCAGTTAACGCGGCCCCACTTATCCAGCCGCAGTGCCCAGGCGCGGTCGCGCATGCCGCTGCTGAAGCGCTGATGGGTCTGCTGCGCCAGCGCTTCGCTCTCAATCACCAGCCCCATCTCCGTATTCAGCACCGCCGAACGCGGATCGAAATTAAACGAGCCAATAAACACTTTGCGGTTATCGACGGTGAAAGTCTTGGCGTGCAGGCTGGAGCCGGAATTCCCGGTCAGGCCGCGATCGTGCGGGGCATCCGCGGCATTGGCCTGCGGCTTCAGTTCGTAGAGCGCAATACCGTGACGCAGCAGCTTCTTGCGCCAGCGCGCATAGCCGGCGTGAACCACGGTGACATCATTGGCGGCCAGCGAGTTGGTTAAGATGGCGATCTTAACGCCCCGCCGCTTCAGCGCCAGCAGCTGCGCCACGCCGGCACGGGTCGGGACAAAATAGGCCGAGATGATATCGAACTGCTGCTGCGGCGTGCCGATCACCTCCAGCATGCGCTGCGGCAGCAAAGAGGAGCGCTTCGCTTTGCCCAGCCCTTTGCGCGGATCGTCACTCAGCAGCCGCGTGTGTGCCCAGGTCATGCTCAGCGAGCCCTGCTCCAGCTGGCTGACAAACGAGGATTTCTCCAGCCGCGCCAGATAGCGCTGCACCGCCTCGCTCTGCTGCCACTCCGGCGGTAAACGCACCGCTTCATGCGGCGGTGCGCCGGTGTCCACGACGCTGCGCAATGGCGATACCGCTTTGCTGTGCCAGTAGCGGGCGAAATCTTCCGCCACTTCATCTACCGCCGGTCCCAGCGCCAGCACGTCGAGATCGGTAAACAGCGGCTCATTGCCGGTGCCAAAATATTCGTCGCCGATGTTACGGCCACCCACCAGCGTTACCGCGCCGTCCACGGTCAGGCTTTTGTTGTGCATCCGGCGATTCAGGCGGGCGAAGTCAGTCAGATAGCCCAGCGCGCGCAGGGTTCGAAACGAGAAGGGATTAAACAGCCGCACGGCGATATTCGGATGCCGATCGAGTTCAGCCAGCGTTTCATCCAGCCCGGGCGTATTGTTGTCATCCAGCAGCAGGCGCACCTGCACGCCGCGCTCCGCCGCATCCAGCAGCGCGCTGAACAGCAGGCGTCCGGACATGTCGTTGTGCCAGATATAATACTGGACGTCGATGGTGTGCTGCGCCATGCCCATCAGCAGATAGCGTGCCGCAAACGCATCCAGCCCATCGTTCAGCGGATGAATGCCGCTCAGTCCCGGATGACGGGCACATTGCTGTTGCGCATGTTCTCTCAGCCCGTCGCCCGGCCGTTCGCGTGAGGAACGCAGTGCCGCTTCGCTCATACTCAATCCCTGCTTACCCTTAAGCTGTTATTGTTGGTATCACCGCACGTAAAGGCAATCAGAGCCGTCTACTTCCGCGTCGGGTGCGGCGTTAATTTAGTCTAGACTTAGCCAGGCGTTCTGCATCCGGCGTTCTTCGTGAGGAGAAGATCATGACTCAGCTATCCCCGCGCCATCAGCCCCGGCTATTTCGCAGCTTTTTTCAGGGCAGCTTCCCCTGCTCTACCGCCTGCCGCAGCGGCGGGCGACGACTGGATATGGTCATCAGCAGCGGCCACGACATGCTGCTGGAGAAAGATTACGCCGCGCTGGCGCAGGAGGGATTGCGCACCGCGCGCGACGGCGCCCGCTGGCACCTGATTGAGGCCACGCCAGGTGAATACGACTGGCGCACCTTTCTGCCGATGATTCACGCGGCGGCGCGCCATGATTTACAAATCATCTGGGAGCTGGCGCACTTTGGCTACCCCGATCATCTCGATATCTGGAAGCCGGCGTTTGTGGAGCACTTTGGCCGCTTCGCGCGCGCCATGGCTGAGCTGATGCGGGATGAGGGCGTGGAGCAGCCGTTCTTTACGCCTATCAATCAGATATCCTTCTGGTCCTGGGCCGGCGCCGATGTCTCGTGGCTCGATCCCTACGCCAGCGCGCGTGGCCGCGAACTGAAACGTCAATTGGTGCGCGCCTCGCTGGCGGCCATGCACGCCATTCGCGACGTCTATCCGGACGCCCGCTTCGTGCTGACCGACCCGCTGGTGCAGATCGCCGCCGATCCGCATAACCCCGACAGCAAACCCTATGCCGACAGCCAGCATCAGGCGCAGTTTGAAGCCTGGGACTGGCTGGCAGGACGCGATGCGCCGGAGCTGGGTGGTCAGCCCGATTTTCTCGACATCCTGGGGCTGAACTATTATCCCGACAACCACTGGTTCTTCTCCGGCGACACCATTCCACCCGATCATCCGCAACGTCAGCCGCTGCACCGGCTGCTGATGCAGTGCTGGCAGCGTTATCAGCGCCCGCTGCTGCTGGCAGAAACCGGCGCGGAAGGCGACGCGCGCGCGCCCTGGCTGCGGCATGTCAGTGAGGAAGCGCGGCTGGCCTTAGCGCAGGGCGTGGCGCTGGAAGGTATTTCGCTCTATCCGGTGGTGGAGTATCCGGCGTGGGCCGACGATCGGCGCTCGCCTGGCGCGCTGTTTGGTCTGGGCGATCCCAATGGCAATCGCACCCTGCATGAAGCGCTGGCGCTGGAATTACGCAGTCAGCAGATTAAATGGCGCACCCAGGATTAAGAGTGCTGCACCGGGCTGGCGGTTTTGGGCGGGCAGGTTTGTACATCCAGTGACGGATCGGCTGGATGGCGCACGTCCGTCAGCCAGGTCATGGTGAAAAGGAACACTACGCCGATCAGGCAGGCGGAAAGCAGTCCAATGATGGCGATCAGTTTGTCATCCCGGGATTCCATCGACATCTCCTTGCGGGCGTCCGTAGTCGGTTGCTGGCCTCAGCTCATCCATAATGTAAGCATCAGGACGAAGATTATAAGGGTAACCGAGGTCACTGCAAGTACCACAATGGCGAAGTGCGCATCATCCAGCGGTTGCCGTAAAGGTTCGTCGTGATCGTCAGGTGGCGCGGGTGAACTCATGATGACTCAACAGGAAAGAGGCGTTTTTCAGCGGGATTGCCGCACAGAGTGTAATGGAATAGCGGCCAACGTACAGCACTATTTCTGTCGGAAAAGACCACGGAGCGTCACTACGCCCCGTGGTGGCCGCTTAGAAATCGTAGCTCATGCTGATTTTCAGCGTGCGCGGGTCGCCCTGCGCGAGATAGGTGCCGGTGTCATCAACGTTTGACCAGTACTTCTCATTGGTGACGTTTTCGACCGCCACGCGCCACACCAGATCGTTCTGATTCACCTTCATGCGGTAACGCATACCAAGATCCAGCGTGGTATAGCTGTCCAGCTTGAGGGTGTTGGCCGAGTTGGCATACTGAGAGCCGCTGTGGTTGAGCAGCGCCGTGGCCGTCAGCCCCTCCACCGGCTTAATGTCATACTCCGCGCCCAGCACGTAGGTGTAGCGCGGCACGCCGATCGCCTGTTTGCCATCGTAAGTGCCGCCGGCGGTTTTCTTCATCACCGGATCGATCCAGGTGGCGCTGGCGTTGAGGCGCAGGCCCAGCACCGGCTCACCAAACACGTTGGCTTCCACGCCGCGATGGCGCTGCTCGCCATCCATGACGTAGACATTGTCACTGTTGATCAGGCCGGACGGTTTCTGGATTTCAAACAGCCCCAGCGAGCCGCCGATGCGGCCGAAATCCGTTTTCACGCCGATCTCATTCTGCTTCGAGTGCGCCACGCCGGTCACAGTGCCATAGTTGACGGCGTCTTTAGGGGCCACTTCACCAGGCTGCAGCGCTTCCGTATGGTTCGCGTACAGCGCCACTTCTTTCCACGGCTTGTAGACCACGCCGTAGGTTGGCATCCAGCGGTCGTTGGTGAAGCGCGAATCAACGCTTTCCGCGCCGGTGTTGTAGTTATAGCTGCGCACCACCACTTTCTGATGGCGTGCACCGACGGTCACCAGCAGCGTATCGTCCAGTAATCCGAGCGTATCGCTCAGCAGATAGCCCTGGGTGCGGGTGCGCGACGTGGTGAGCGGATCGGAGAACTTGCCGCCGGCGAAGGTGGCCGCCGGTTCCGCCACGTCACCGCTGTGGTAGATATTAAACGGCGTGCCCACCAGCGACATGTCGTAGGCATTTTTCGCATTGGTGGTCAGCGCCGAGTAACCCACGTTGACTTTATGACTAACGAAACCAGTGTGGAACTCACCGCGCAGCCCCGCCATGCCGCTCATGTTGTCCTGAATACGGTTGGAGTAGAAGCTGCTGATGGTACCGTCACCGTTGCTGTTGGTAATGGTCGGCGCGCCGTAGTTGCCGGTTTCATGAGCGTGCTGTGCGCCGAGGCCGGCATACGCCGTCCAGCTGTCGGTAATATCGTATTCTGCTTTGGCGATACCGAATTCAGATTCCATATCGCTGTACACCCATTTCTGGCTGTAGTTATGCGAATTCGACGGCACCGCCGGGATCACCCCGGCGCTGGCGAATTTCACCCCCTGTAAGCCGTCATGGAAGGTTTTCTTCTGATAGCCAACGTCCAGCGAGGTGCGTAGCCGATCGCCGCGATAATCAAGACCGACCGAGGCCGCCGTGGTGCGTTTTTTCTCGCCGTCAACGCCGGTTTCGCCTTCGCGATGCACGGCGTTAAACCGCACGCCAAACTGATTGTTATCGCCAAAGCGACGCCCCACGTCCAGCGTTCCGCCGACCTGAGACGAGGAGGTGTAATCGAGGCCCACGCGATTGATCGGCGTATCTTCGGCATGTTTCGGCTCGAGGTTGATCATACCGCCGACGCCGGAACTGGCTGCGCCGTTAACCAGACTGTTCGCGCCTTTGAAGATCTCCACGCGATCGATCAGCGAAGCGTCCATCACCTGGCGCGGCACCACGCCCGGCAGACCGCCGAAGGTCATATCATCGCCGTCGAGAGTGAACCCCCGAATGCGGTAAGTTTCAGCGAAATTGCCGTAACCTTTGACGTTCTGCACGCCCGCATCGTTGCGCACCACATCGGCGATGGTTTGCGCCTGCTGGTCCTGAATCATTTTTGCCGTATAGCCGATGACGTTGAACGGCACGTCCATGGCGTTTTGCTCGCCCAGCATGCCGAGGCGACCGCCGTGGGCAATCTGGCCGTCGAGAAAGGCCGGTACTAAGTCGTTGCCGCCGGGTTTGAATTCACTCTGCGGCGTGGCGGTGACGGTCAGCGTCTGCTGTTCGTTAGCGCCCTGAGGTGCGTTACTGGTGTTAGTGGTAGCAGCCATCACTGGCAAACAACCGGCGCTGACCAGCATGGCCAGCAGCGTCGGTTTCATTCCGGGATTGAAAGGCGTTCTGCGCATGGTTATCCCCTGATGTAAATTATACTGAGAATCATTATTATTGCGGTTTGCGATTATGCGCAGCGTACAGCTAAATGCAAGCAATTTGCTAAAAGTGATGTTCAGTGAGAGGAGAGGCAAGAACAGCCGCTAAACAAGGAAAGCGTTGCAGCAGTCACGTACCAACGTAACTGCCGCAGTGTTACCCCTGCCAGCCGCCACCAAGGGCGCGGTAGAGATCGATTTGCGCCAGCAGCAGCGTGTTTTTCACCGCCACAATATTCAGCTGGGTGCTGAACAGCGTGCGCTGCGCATCAAGCTCATCGAGATAGGACGCATAGCCATTCTGATAACGGTTGCGCGCAATCCGCCACGCCTCGGCAACGTAGCGCTCCTGCGCCTGCAACTCTGTTAGCTGCTGCTGGCTGCGCGTGATGGCATCCAGTGCGTTATCCACCTCGGCAAAGGCGTTGCGCACCACCCTTTCGTAGCCGTACAGCGCCTGGTTGCGCGACGCCATCGCCACATCCACCTGCGCGGTCAGCGCTTCGCGGTTGAGCAGCGGTGCCAGCACGCTGCCGCCGATGCTCCACAGGCGGAACGGATTATCCAGCAGATCGTGTAGCTGGCTACTCTGCAGCGTGCCGGACGCAGTCAGGTTGAGCGATGGCAGCAGCTGTGCCTGTGCCGCTGCCAGCGACGCGTCGCTCGCCAGCAGCAGGCGCTGCGCCTGGACTATGTCAGGCCGGCGATTCAGCAGCTGCGACGGCAACAGCGCCGGCAGTACGTGTGGTCGCAGCTGGTCGAACTGGCTGCTGCGCGCAATCTGGCGCGGATTCATGCCGACCAGAATGCTGAGCGCGTTCTCCTGCTGGGCGATCTGATGCTGCAGCTGCGGAATTTGCGCTTTCGCCGTCTGATACTCCGACGCCGCCTGCATCCATTCGAGCCGCGAGGTATAGCCGGTTTCGAACTGACGCTGCGCCAGGTTCAGCGAGTTCTGCCGCGTTTCCAGCGTGGCCTCGGTGACGCGCAGCTGCTCGTCGAGCGCGCACAGGCTGAGGTAACCGGACGCGACCGAACTGGCCACCGTCAGCTCGGCTGCCGAGGCAGCCGCACGCTGCGCCGCCAGCGTGGCTTCAGCCGCGCGGATGCTGTTGCTGCGGCTGCCCCATAAGTCGACCTCATAATTCGCCTGCAGCAGTCCCTGAAATACCGCACTTTCGTACGGCTGACCGGTCGCCGCTGACAGCGCACGCTGATGGGTTGCCGCCACGCCCGCCGACAGCGTGGGGAAGTTGTCGCCCTGCGCAGCGCGCAGCTCGGCGCGATACTGATCGACGCGCGACCGGGCAATGAGAATATCGCTGTTGTGCTGTAGCGCCTGGTTCACCAGCCAGTTGAGGCGATCATCACCAAAGCTGCGCCACCACTGCGCTTCCGGCGCGGCAGCGGGCCCGACCTGCTGGCGCCAGTCGGGCGGAATCGGCAGCGACGACGGCGCCTGCTCCACGTCGCGGGCGCAGCCGGTCAGCAGCAGCGCGATGAGCACCGCGAGTAACGGCCGCTTCATAACGCATCCCGGTGTGGTTCGGCGGCGGTATCAATGTCGACTTCCACCGACATCCCCGGCCGCAGCTGCTGCAGATCGTCACCAAGAATTTTGATGCGCACCGGAATGCGCTGGGCGATTTTCACGAAGTTACCGGTGGCGTTATCTGGCGAGATGGCGCTGAACTCAGATCCGGCGGCGGGCGAGATAAACTCAACGCGGCCGTCAAAGCGCTTGCCGTCCAGCGCATCAACGCGGATCGACACCGGCAGGCCGGGGCGCACGCGCGCCAGCTGGGTTTCCTTCAGGTTGGCAATCACCCATTTATTATCCGGCACCACCGAGGTCAGCCGCGTGCCGGCAGTAACGTAGGTGCCTTTGCGCACCGACAGCTGACCGAGCTGGCCGCTGTCCGGCGCGATAATACGCGTGTTGTCCAGATCGATATTGGCCAGCTCCAGTGCCGCCTGCGCGCTGGCTACGTCGCCGGCCAGCGCCGCGCGGTTGACGATGGTGGTTTGCAGATTCTGCTGCGAGACCGCCACCTGCGCTGCCGCCTGGCGCAGCTGGGCCTGAGCCTGCGCATTGGCTGCGCGCGCGGCGTCACGCTCGCGTACCGACAGCGAGCCATCCGCCGCCAGATTTTCCACCCGCTTCAAATCCAGACTGCTTTTCAGCGCCTGCGCTTTGGCATTCTCCAGTGCGGCTTTATTGCTGGCGATAGTGGCCTCCGCACTCTTCTGCTGCTGCTGGTTGTTATTCTGCGCGGCAATCTTCATCGCCAGCTGTGCCTGCGCCTGATGCACGCGCTGGCGATAGATACGATCATCAATGGTCATCAGCAGCTGTCCTTTGCGCACCGGCTGTAAATCAACTACCTCTACGTTCGTCAGATAGCCGCTGACCTGCGGGCTGATAAAGGTCACCTGGCCGCGCACGTAGGCGTTTTCCGTTGACTGGATGGTGCTGGTAAAGGGCCACAGTTGCCAGGCGTATAAGATCACCAGCACGCCCACGATGGCGATACCGCTCCCGGCAGCGATAGAGAGAATGCGTCGGCGGTTGGTGCGCTCGCGCTCCGCAGCCTGTAGATCGTCCTGTTGACTCATGGGGTCTCCGTTCGGTTTGCTGGCGCAGCCTGCTGCTGTTGCTCAGTCAGATTATGTCGCGCCTGGCGCCAGTTAAGATAACGCAGCCGCGTCAGGCGCCACAGCACCCACATCAGCGTTATCATTGCCAGCGCGGCGGTCAGTAAATAGGTATCGTTATAAGCCAGCACGTTGGCCTGCAGCGTGGCCACGGTTTGTAGCTGACTGCTGCTCTGCGTGCTGAGCAGGCCGCTGTCCGCCAGCTGGCTGCGAAACAGCGCGCTGTACTGGCTGAGGCGATCCACCACATTGGGATCGAGCAGCGACAGTTGATCGCCCAGCAGGCTGGAGTGATATTTTTCGCGCCACGTCTGGAAGGTGCCGAGAATGGCGGAGCCAATCAGCCCGCCAAGATTCTGGCTCATGCCAAACAGCACAACAAAACTCACCAGATTTTTCGGCTGAGTCACCACGCCGCCGATGCCAAGCAGCATCGCTGGCCCAAGGAAAAAGGCACTGCTGAAACCGAGCAGAAACTGGCTGAAGTAGAGATTGCTGGCGCGCGTCAGCGGGCTGGATTGCGCATCCATCAGCGAGGCGACAATCATTACGGCCAGCGAGACCACGATTGGCCAGCTCAGATGGTTGGGTTTGATGGTCAGCGCGCTGGCAATCATGCCGCAGATCACGCCCGCAATGATCGCCAGCGCCAGCCCGCGCATCTGATCGTTGAGCAGGCCCAGCTGCTGCAGAAAGCCCACCGCACCGGTATTCTGCTCGGCCAGCACGATGCGCATCATGATCATCACGATGCCGAGCCGCACGATCATGCCATTGCTCAGCCAGCGGGTGTTAATCAGCGGGTTAGCGCGGTTATGCTCCAGCACCACCGCCGCGACAATCAGCACCAGCGCCAGCGCCAGACAGACGCCGAGCCACGGCGTGCTGAACCACCACTCAATGCGCCCGAGCGACAGCACGCCGCACAATAACGCCATGCCCGGTGCCAGCAGCATAAAGGTGACGAAATCGAGCTTTTCGAACGCTTTGATACGGTCACCCGGCGGCAGCTTGACCACCAGCACGCAGCCCAGCGCAATCATCGCCAGGCCCAGCTCAAACAGATAGAGGCCGCGCCACTCCTCCAGCTGCAGCAGCTCGCTGGAGAACAGCCGCGCCAGCGGAATCGCCAGCTGTGAGGCGGTGATGCCAATAACCAGCGCTTTGAGACGGTGCTTCGCCGGCCAGGCCTGGATCTGATAATAGATACCCAGTGAGCTGAGCGCCGCGCCCACCATGCCGTGCGCGGTACGCACGATAATCGCCGAGCTGAGATCGTTCGCGAGGATGTGAAAAAACGCCACGATGACGTACAGCACCAGAAAAGCTTCGGTAAACAGCCGCAGACCAAACTGCTGGCGGAACTTCACCAGCAACAGATTAATGGAGATATTGCCCATCACGTAGACCGCCGGCAGCCAGGCGATTTCGTTGCTGTATGCGGCGAAGGTGCCCTGCAGATTGGTGAGGTTGGCAGTCACCAGCGCATTACTCAGCGCGCCGGTAATGGAGATCAGCAGGCCGATCAGGCCAAACGCGATGCGTTTCGATGGCGCATGCAGCGGTGTCGAGGGCGATCCCGGCAGCATCGGCTTTTCGTGCGGCAGCCATTCGCGAGGGGCATACGGGTTACGTTTCGCCACAGCTATACGTTTCCTAAGCGTTCAAGCAGCTGCTGCAACACGTTTTCGGTCACTGCCAGCGCGGCGGGATCGATATCGGCCAGCAGCTGCGCGCGCAGCGCATCCGCCTGCGTTTTCACCGTAGCGAACGCCTCGCCGCCCTGCTCGGTTAACACCAGCAGGCGCTTGCGACGATCTTCCTTTGGCTGCACCCGTGCCAGCAGCTGCTGTTTCACCAGCCTATCGACCAGCGGCACCACACTGGCTTCCTCCAGCCCCAATAGCTGTGCCAGCGCCTTTTGCGTCGGCGGTTCACTGGCGGTCGCTACGCTGGCAATTGCCAGCCAGCTACTCATACTCAAACCGCTCTCTTTCAGGCGACGATCAACCGCCAGCCGCCACGCATGGGCAGTAAGATGCAACAGACGGGAAAACGGTTGTGGATGGTCAGTCAAAGCGTAGCGGCCTAATGGTTAGAGTTCTAACTAAATGGGAGGGTTATTATAAGCTAAGCGACGCGCGAATGAAAAGTTTGCTTACATCAGCAAATTTAGTCGTGCTGCACGCAGATTACCAGTTTCACTTAAGTCGCAAAAAGGCCCGATCAGGCCGCGTGTACAGCTTGCCTGTATAACTTCTTTCGGCAAAATACCCTATAATATTGAGTAAATTAGCCTGATAAGCACGAAATGCACAAGCCGCCGCTTGTACAGATTAGGGGTTACTGTATAACTTTAGCCGCCATGAATCGGTTAACGATTCGGTAACGAATGATGCAGTTGCGTCGCCTCTGAAGGTGTTGTGGATTTCCACCTTCAGAGGTGTCTTTTTGTGTTGGGTGGTGAGTCAGGTTTTTCGCGCCTGTCCGCGCGGAAATATTTCTTCCTGGTTGTGCTGGCCGCTGGGCCATCAGCCAATCTTAAGGGCTTACACATGCAAAATGCCGTCAACAGCAGCGATGTCCTCGCTGACAATTTTAAACAGGCCGTTAACAGTGAAACCAATGAGATGGAAGTCTTAGGCCATCTGATTGCTGAAATCCTGCACAGCGGTATGCCGGTGACCAATAAGGCCATTATTGCCGCCCTGATTGGCCGCCTGGAGCAGGAAGCCGATGTCGTCCAGCTGGATGTCTACCGTCACCTGCTGGAACTGGTGGTTCACCAGACTCCGGATGATTTTTCGCTGTAGCCGCAGCGGATTCCAGGGATGGAATCAACCTTATCGCCCCGTTTTACTGGCGCCTCGCGTCATCCCCCGGTAACATCGCCCGCGTTAACTTTTCCACTAAATATTGCTATGCCGTGACGGCATGCGCATCCAATAAAAGAGCCTGCAACAGATGAGTCAAACTGCCGATCGCCCCGCTGCCACAGCGAGCGACATCACGGTCGCACGTGTGCTGCGTTCACCTTCTCTTTTCACCCGTGAGTGCCTGGCCGGGGTGATTACCGCCCTGGCGCTGATACCGGAAGTGATTTCGTTTTCCGTGATTGCCGGCGTCGACCCTAAAGTCAGCCTTGTCGCTTCGGTGGTGCTGTGCCTGACGCTGTCGATTCTGGGAGGACGGCCAGCGATGGTCACCGCGGCGGCCGGTTCCGTCGCGCTGGTGATCGGGCCGATGGTGCACGCGCATGGCGTGGAGTACATTCTGCCGGCAGTGATCCTCGGCGGTGTTATTCAGATCATTTTCGGCCTTGCCGGGCTGTCGCGCATGATGCGCTATATTCCGCGCTCGGTGATGATCGGCTTCGTTAACGCGCTGGGTATACTGATTTTCTTTGCGCAGGTGCCGCACGTCTGGGGCCAGTCGGGTCTGGTGTGGCTGCTGTTCGCCGCCACGCTGGCCATCGTGCTGCTGCTGCCCAAAGTGCTTAAAAGCGTGCCTTCGCCGCTGGTGGCTATCGTGGCTGTCACCGCTGTCGCGCTGCTGCTGGGCTATCGCGTGCCCAACGTCGGCGATGAAGGGCCAATGCGTGCAGGCCTGCCGGATTTCAATACCCTGCTGGTGCCGCTTAATCTGCAGACGCTGCAGATTGTCTGGCCCACCGCGCTGTCGGTCGCCTTCGTCGGCCTGATGGAATCCCTGCTGACCGCCAAACTGGTGGATGACATGACCGATACGCCTTCCGGCAAGCGGCGTGAATCCTGGGCGCTGGGCGTCGGCAATATTCTGGCAGGCTTTTACGGCGGTATCGCCGGCTGCGCGATGATCGGCCAGACCATTGTTAACGTTGAGCTGGGCAAGGCGCGTACCCGGGTGTCCACCGTGGCCGCGGCGCTGGTGCTGCTGTTGCTGGTCACCGGTCTGAGCCAGATCATGGCGCAGATTCCGATGGTGGTACTGGCGGGCATTATGATGGTGGTCGCGGTGAAAACCGTGAACTGGCACAGCCTGCAGCCGGCCACGCTAAAACGCATGCCGTGGTCGGAAACGCTGGTGATGGTGCTGACCGTCGCCGTCACGGTGTGGACCGGCAACCTCGCGCTTGGCGTGCTGGTGGGTGTGATGCTCGCCATGATGCTGTTTGCCCGCCGCATCGCTCACGTGATCGATGCCGAGCGCCAGCTAAGTGACGATGGCCAGCAGGTGCACTACACGGTGCGCGGCCCGCTGTTTTTCGCCAGCAGCAACGATCTGTTTGAGCATTTTGACTACGGCCACGATCCGCAGCGCGTCACCATCGATTTGACCCACGCGCAGATTTGGGATGCCTCCAGCGTGGCGGCGCTCGACGCCATTGAGTACCGCTACCAGCGGCACGGCGCCAGCGTCACCTTCACCGGCCTGGATAACCGCAGCAGCGATTTCCGCGATCGCCTGAGCGGCAATCTCGGCTAGATGTACGATAGGGACGCCCGACGCGGGCGTCCTGTTCGGCAGGTGGGCGGCGGGAAATCTTTCTGCGCTGCGCTATTTTCTGCTCTACGATGGCCGCGCTTCGCTTGCGTAAAGGCTTATTCGTGGCTTTGCTTATTTCTCAGTGCGTTAACGATTACGCGGTTCGTAACAGGAGGAGAGCAAAATGAGCGGTTTGATGAAGGCAGCCTTAGCGGCACTGACATTGGTTACCCTGGCCGGCTGTATGCAACACAGCGATGCAGTGGGCAGTGACGGACGTCCACATGCGCCCAGCAAGCAGTCAGTACCTGGTGCCAGCGAAGGCGAAGGCCCGGTCGGGCAGCCACAGGATTGAGATTAATGGGACAGAAGTTATGTCCCGTTTTTATTTGACTGCCAGACGTTCACTCCATTAATTCCGGCATAAGTGAAGCCATGGTTAACGAGCTGGATCGTCTGGTAAGCGATGCAAAGCCCTTAACTTCCCCAGTAATCTCGCTGCTAATCGGCAAATCCTGATTGCGATTGCCCACTTCAAGAGATGGCGGATAAATCAGAATTTTATTCCGGCCAGCTGATCATCTCCTCCAACTGCCTGAGAATGTCCGGGAAGTAACTCTCATTGATAGCCAGTTCGCCCTTTATCTGGACGCTATCAGCATGGTCTTCCGGACGAAGAACATATTCAATAATCACGATATCATCACCCGTGACCTTACTCAGAATCATATTGAGCTGGTTGAGCTGGCTGCGAAAACTAAAAGATTCAATTTCATGGCGGGCCATTACCGCCTTGTAGTATAGAGAAAATGTTGCGCGCAGTTCCTTCAGTTCGCCGACGGTAAACTCAGTCTGAAACTGCACCTTCACTCCGCTGACGGAAAACTCCACATAAGACTTAATCCAGTCCCAGAGGTGATTAACCGGATCGGTTTCGTTATCAACAACACGCTCAAAGGGTGAGATGGTGAAGACGAATCCTTCATTTCTAAAATCAAACATGCGTGCTTTCCTGCCGGTTAATCGAAATATTTAAAATGGGTGATCGTCCAGTCTGACTCTCGCACCACAACCTCAAGAGTGTATTTTTTATACTCTGTTATGTTTCGCTTGCGATTGAGTTTATACATCTCAGTTTCGTAGAGAAACATCCCTTCGCCTTAAAGGGATCCGCCATTCCCTGCACCAGATAAGGGCGCGCATGCCATGAGGTGAGCGACGCCACAATGCACCACTTCCACCGTCATCTCTGGTATGGTTTACTGGCCCTATAAATGTAAAACCGACCGCTGCATGTGGTCGAAAAAGCAGGATGGTTCAAGCCGTCAGCGGGCAGATGAAGACCGTTTGATATTATGAAGTGATATCAGGAAAGATTTTCAGGCACAAAAAAACCGCCCTTGGGCGGTCACGACATTGCTACTTATTGCTTTGATTTTATTCGGTATTAAATATGGTGCCCGGGGCGGGACTTGAACCCGCACGACCATAAGCCGAGGGATTTTAAATCCCTTGTGTCTACCGATTTCACCACCCGGGCAGGGTGTAAACTGGAGGCGCGTCCCGGAGTCGAACCGAGGTGGACGGATTTGCAATCCGCTGCATGGCCACTCTGCCAACGCGCCTTTTAATCTGAGGTGCAAGCCGTCTGCGACGTATTGCAATATCTGGAGCGGGAAACGAGACTCGAACTCGCGACCCCGACCTTGGCAAGGTCGTGCTCTACCAACTGAGCTATTCCCGCATTTGTTTATGCTTCACCGAACTTGCTGATTTTATTCAGCTTCTTGCAGCCTTGCTGCCGTTCGATGCGATGCATTCTACTTATCTGACGCAACGAGTCAATAAAATTATCCACACACTGCGTCCGTTTGCTGCTTTTTAAATCGCATCGATCAGCTATCGAGCAAATCGCCGCGTGCCGCGCTTAAATACTGGAACATTGACCAGAAAGTCAGCACCGCTGCGATGTACAACGCCACCACGCCAACGCCCACTACGGTCGCGTCCGGACGCCACAGCAGCGCCACCAGCGACAGCATCTGCGCCGTGGTCTTCACTTTGCCAATCCACGACACCGCCACGCTGCTGCGCTTGCCAATCTCCGCCATCCACTCACGTAAGGCCGAGATAATGATTTCACGCGCGATCATGGTGGCGGCCGGCAGCGTGATCCACCAGGCGTGGAAATACTCGGCGACCAGCACCAGCGCCATCGCCACCATCACTTTGTCAGCGACCGGATCGAGAAAGGCACCAAAACGTGTTGTCTGCTTCCAGCGACGCGCGAGGAAGCCATCAAACCAGTCAGTGACCGCAGCAATGACAAACAGCAGCGCCGTCGCGAAGGGAGCCCAGTGAAATGGCAGATAGAACGCCAGCACGAAGAACGGGATCAGAACAACTCGAAACAGGGTAAGACACGTCGGAATGTTAAATTGCATATGCCAGTAACTGTCTGGTGTGAGTAGGATTTAACGTATGTTCCTACATTGCCCACCCTGTTTCAATGTTAGTGTTTCAGCGAGTAGTAGATTTTTTCCGCCAGGGCGAAGGAGATACCCGGTACTTTAGCGATTTCATCGACGCTGGCATTCATCAGCGGTTGCAGGCCGCCCATGTACTTCAGCAGTTGCTGACGCCGTTTGGGTCCGACGCCTTCAATGCTCTCCAGCGCGCTGGTGTTCTTCACTTTGGCGCGTTTTTTCCGGTGGCCCGAAATTGCATGATTGTGAGCGTCGTCACGAATGTGCTGGATAACATGCAGCGCCGGCGAGTCCGGCGGCAGCGAAACGCCCTCGCCTTCCGCCGCAAAGAACAGCGTTTCCAGGCCGGCTTTACGGTCGCTGCCTTTTGCCACGCCGAGCAGAATCGGCCGGTTTTTATCCCATGGCACATCCAGTTCCGCAAACACCTGCTGCGCCTGCGCCAGCTGCCCTTTACCGCCATCGATCAGGATCACATCCGGGATCTTTTCCGGTTCCAGCGCCTTGCCGTAACGACGGCGCAGCACCTGATTCATCGCCGCGTAGTCATCACCGGGGGTGACTCCTTCAATGTTGTAGCGGCGATAGTCAGCGCGCAGCGGGCCGTCACGATTGAACACCACGCAGGACGCGATGGTCTGTTCGCCCATGGTGTGGCTGATGTCGAAACACTCCATGCGGTTAATCTGCTCCAGTTTGAGGAACGCCGCCAGCGCTGCCAGACGCTGCTGGATGGTCGAGTGCTGCGCCAGCCGCGTCGTCAGCGCCGTGGCGGCATTAGTGCGCGCCAGCTTCAGGTAGCGCGCACGGTCGCCGCGCGGTTTGCTCTGAATGCTGACTTTGCGCCCGGCCAGTTCGCTCAATGACGCGGCCAGCAGTTCCCGCTCAGGCAAATTGAAGTCCAGCAGGATGTCCGCCGGTAAGGTACGCGCTTCGCTGCCCTGCAGATAGAACTGCCCGACAAACGTCTGCACCACTTCGGTAAGTTCCGTGTCCGCCGGCACCTTCGGGAAATAGCTGCGGCTACCCAGCACTTTGCCCTGCCGGATAAACAGCACGTGCAGACAGGCCATGCCGGCGTCATAGGCCACGCCCATCACGTCGAGATCATCGCCCTGATTGGAGACGAACTGTTTCTCCGTAATCCGCCGCACCGCCTGAATCTGGTCCCGCAGGCGCGCCGCCTCTTCGAAGCGCAGGCCCACGCTGGCCTGCTCCATACGCTGCACCAGCTGATTAATTACCTGATCGTCTTTACCGGCCAGAAACAGCCGCACATAGTCGGTTTGCTGCGCATATTCCTCTTCGCTCACCAGGCCGGCGACGCAGGGGCCGAGGCAACGGCCAATCTGATACTGCAGGCATGGGCGCGAACGGTTGCGGTAGACGCTGTTCTCGCACTGGCGAATCGGAAACACCTTTTGCAGCAGCGCCAGCGTTTCACGCACCGCATAGCCGTTGGGAAACGGACCAAAGTATTCGCCTTTGGCGTGTTTGGCACCGCGGTGCATCGCCAGGCGCGGATGCGGATCGCCGCTAAGGAAAATATAGGGGTACGACTTATCATCGCGCAGCAGCACGTTGTAGCGCGGCTGATACAACTTGATGTAGTTGTGCTCCAGCAGCAGCGCTTCGGTCTCCGTATGGGTGACCGTGACATCAATATTATGGATGTTGCTGACCAGCACTTCGGTCTTGCGGCTCCCCACCTGCGTGCGGAAATAGCTGCTCAGGCGTTTTTTAAGGTCTTTGGCTTTACCAACATAGATCACCGTGCCTGTCGCGTCATACATGCGGTAGACGCCGGGCTGACTGGTCACGGTGCTGAGAAAGGCTTTAGGATTGAAAACGTCACTCACTACTGATTAACGGCTCCGCATTGAACAGGCCATGGCGTATGGCCAGATGCGTTAACTCTACGTCACCACTGATGTTCAACTTGCTGAACATGCGATAGCGATAGCTATTAACGGTTTTCGGGCTCAGGTTAAGCTGCTCGGAAATCTCCGTCACCTTTTGCCCTCGGGTAATCATCAGCATAATCTGCAATTCCCTTTCCGACAAACAGCTGAACGGTGATTCGGCGCGCTGCGGCTCAATCTGGCTCAGCGCCATCTGCTGAGCGATATCAGAGGCGATGTAACGCTGGCCGGCGTGCACCGAGCGAATGGCGCTGACCACTTCCTGCGGCGCCGCCCCTTTGCTGAGATAACCTGCCGCACCGGCCTGCATGACTTTCGCTGGCAGAGGATTTTCGGTGTGGATAGTCAGCATGATGATGCGGATATCCGGATTGAAGCGCACGATTTTGCGCGTCGCCTCCAGTCCGCCAATGCCAGGCATGTTCATGTCCATCAGCACCACATCCACAGGATGAGTACGGCACCATTTTACCGCATCCTCACCACAGGCCACTTCCCCGGCAATCACCAGTCCCTTCATATCTTCCAGTATGCGACGAATACCGGCGCGTACCAGTTCATGGTCATCAACAAGAAGCAGGCTGATCAACGGGACGTACTCCGCAGGTTAGTGGGGGAAAATATATTTCAGGGGCGTTATCTTACCGGGTTTCGCGTGGAAAGAACATCAGGGGCGCCAGATAAATCTCAAAACCAATGACCCATGTCAAATAGCAGGCAGCGGTGATTGTTTTTTTAGCTTATGCAATACCATACTGGAATAAAATTGTTAAAATGTGACTAATATCATTAAGTTATAATTTATAACCCGCCTTCGCTTCTTCTCGCCCGCAGCACAAAAAAATAATCTTTCCGTGGAAGTTTTTTGCGCACAAAAAATAACGAACGGCGCAATTAATTAACCGTCTGCGCGCGGGTCGATGATGTGGCCTAAATTCTTCCATCAAGCGTATGATATACTCTGTTTTTTATGCACGGGAAGAATGTGTGCGCACAAGGTCATTCCACAAAGGAGATAATGATGAGTGATGAAGATTTCGTAACATCGCGCGATACCCAGGCGCTGGCGGATGAAGTCGCCTGCCTGAAAATGATGGTGACGCTGATCCTGAAAGGCATGGGCCAGGCTGATGCCGGTAAGGTGATCATCAACATGGAGCGCTACGTCCAGTCCGCGCTGGCGGATAAACCGCAGGCCGAGGTGTTCAGCAACACCATCCGCCAGATTAAAACCGCCTACCGTCAGTAAGCGGCGTGCCCTGCGCATCCTGCGCGGGGCGTTAGCTGTGTGACTGCCAGTTGACCGACACGCCCAGCGAGGGCAGCACTTCTTCCGGACTGAAGCGACGCGTGCCGCGATACTTCTCCGCCAGCGCCGGCTGCTGCACCGGAATACGAATGGCAAACAGATTGTCTTCAGACTGGATCAGTCCCGGCGAGAGCGGCTCATACACCACCTGATGCTGTTCAAACATCTTCTCCAGCATCGGCGTGGCCGAACTGATCAAATACTCCATCCCGCTCAGCTCTGCCAGCTGTACCGAATGCCATAAGATGTTCAGCGGCAGCTCGGCATCCACTTCAAGGCGGGCCGAATAGCGCGACATTTCCCACACTTTTTGCTGATCAAAAGGCAGCACCATGCCTTCCGGCACTTCCGGCTCGTGCCACGGTAACAGACGTGCGCAGCCACAAATGCCCTGACGCGCAGTCCAGGCAATCAGCCAGGTGACATCGGAACGATCGAAGCGATCATACTCCTGTCCCGGCGTGCTGAGTCGCGGCGGAATTGACCAGCCCTCGCCACGCGCAAATACGCTGTAACGATAGGTGCCCAACTCGGCCAGCAAAGAGGACGGCATATCCTTTAGCTGTGTTTGAATTATTTTCATCATGCGCCCCTGACATCCCCATGTTTGCAATGATTTATTAAGCGCCAGCCTGGCGGAGTTTCCGGCGCAGGGTAGACAACTGACTGCGGCTTAGGAACTACTAAAATTAGTAGTTGCCTTTTCGCTATATCAGGCCGATGGCTGCGGCATAACAGGCAATCTGCGTTTTATTGGAAACATTAAAACGCTTCTGCATATTCTTTTGGTGAAAATTTACCGTGTGTTCAGAAATAGCCAGAATGAGGGAAATTTCGGCTGAGGTTTTTCCCTCCGCTGTCCATTTCAATATTTCCAGCTCGCGCTGACTAAAATCATTCGATAACACCACCATTGAGCCGTCATTCAGACGGTCCAGCACACGCAAACTCAGTTCCGCCAGGAAGTGCAGTTGCACCTCCAGCTCAACGCGTCTGTGCTGGGTCTGGCTGGGTTGTTGCGATGCTATAGATAATATACCAATGGCACGATTTAGCGCCATTGCCGAGCATGAAAAGCCACTTACCAGCCCTGCTGCATTGGCTTCTGCCCATAAATTGCCTGCGCCGGTAAATAAATCACGCGTCCACTCCACGCCGCGACCGGGCTGCTGGCAGAGCATTAACACCGGATCCACTGCATAGTAATTTTCACTCTCGTAGCGTTTCACCCAGCTCTGCGGATAGGTGCTAAAGAGAAAAATACGCGGTCGGGTAAAAGGCACCGGATGCTGTACCAAAAAGGCAAAAGCATCAAATCCAAGGGCCTCAACATGTTTTTGCAGCAGCGATTTCAATTGCAGCACTTCGGAAAGCGCCTGAAATTCTTTTTCAGTTTCGCCTCGCCAGACGAAATAATTATCGATGGTCATTATTGCCCTGGCGCTGTTTCACGCCTTATTCATAACAGGATATCTGTGCCGATTAATGTAAAAAATAAATTAACCAGAGAAAAAATATTGATTGAAACCAGAGCGGCATTGCGGGCAAAAAGTGATAACTACCTTGTTGTCAATATGTTACCCAAATGAGAAATTAAACTATGGTGCGTTTGCCAGCGGCACCATCAGGATGATAAGTCGTGCGAATCAGAATAAGATTTTTCTGAAGAATTTTCAATCGTCCTGTTGATTAAACGCCAGACTTCGCAGATAAAACATTCGCCTCATCATTAATCGCTATTATCTTTGCCATTTCCCTTTTTTATACCGCCCGTCATAATCTTCCTGCTGATTAAGTCCGCAGCGCGGCTTAATTCCAGTTATTTCTGCAGTGTTTCCCTGCCGTGCCCCTGTGGCAGACATTTCCGGCACCGTCTTTTCCAGCTACGCTTTAGCAGAGGCGCAAGGTGGCAGGCACCAGCATAGCTCCGCAGGCTGGCGCGATTTCAGCAAACTGAGTGGGACTGACTATGTTAAACCAGCTGGCATTACCCTTTCTGGTCGTGGGCATGTGTACCGCCCTGATGATCGCTAAAGATCTGTTGCGTCACCCGCATCCGCTGGCGGTCATGAATATCATCTGGCCGCTCACCGGGCTGTACATGCCGTTTTTCGGCTGGCTGGCATGGTGGTATCTCGGGCGTAAACCGTCACGTCAGCGAAAACTGGCGCTGCTGCTGCCACCCGGATTAACCGGTTATGCCAGCTGGCAAACCATTTTTATTTCCACTTCGCTCTCTGCCGCCGCCTGTATATTCGGCGACATCATCACCCTGCCAATAGTCACTCTGCTCAAGCATTTTGCTATTAGCCCGGCGCTGTGGTTACAGGCGGTTATTTGCGTGATGATTTCGTTACTGGCGGGATTATTTTTTCAGTTTCTGGCCATTCGCCAGCGGGAACAACTTTCTATTGTCCGTACGTTATTATTAGCGCTGAAAACAGAAACCTTTCCGCTGCTGATTTATCAAACGGGAATCTTTATCTTTATGACGCTGGCCCTAAAATATGTGCTTAATCAACAGCTCAATCCCCTGCTCAGCGCCTTCTGGTTTATGTTACAGCTGGCGATGCTCACCGGATTTATTTTCTCCTGGCCGGCAAATCATTTCCTCATCAAACGCGGATTAAACCCGGCGGTGTAGTTTAGCGACAAAAGCCTGCGCCGCGCATGCCAAGGTGGAAATGGCTGGCATGCGCCGCATTGTAATCCGGCCCCAGCGCATTACCGAAGCTGGCACAGCCGTTGCGCCATAACGCGTGCAAACCGGCAGCGGCCTGCGGCGGTTGCTGCCAGTTTTTGCCTACCTGCAGCCAGCGCCCGTCCGCCAGCTGAAACCCCGTGATGTCCCACGCCTCCGCCGTCGCGTGTTCACTGCGGCGTCCTTCCTGGCGGTGATAAATATTGCGGCAGGCGTAACTGCCAACGTGCGCGATGCGGCGCAGCGGCGAGGTAATGCCGGCCTGCTGCAGCGCCGCATTGCTGCGCGTAACATACAGCGTGCTGGCCACCGCCATCGGACAGCTGGCAAGAAAACTGCTGCTCAGCGTGACCTCACCGAAGCGGCTGATACGCAGCGGTTGATCAATCGGACAATCGCCCTGCAGCGGCGGCACCTCACGGAAACTGACTCTGCCCTGCGCGCTGGCCGCGCGCATCACCGCCAGACACGCGGCCGGATCGCTGCTCAGCCGCTGCAGCTTGTAGCGCGTCATCCAGCCTGGCGGATCGGTAACCTGGAGCGGTATAAACGGATTCCACTGTGGCGGCAGATGCGTTTTCAGCCAGGGTAAACTCCACCAGCCGCACAGGGCCAGCAGCACTATCGCGAGCAAAGCGCGCACGCTGCCTCACTTTTTCCGGGTTCATCGAAATGACAAGTGTAGAACCCTGCGCAGCGCTGCGTGGTGCAAGCGGCTCATTTGCAGAACATTTACGCAAAATGACGGCACGGCGCGCCATGTAAATATTTACTGACACGGTAAAGCACGCAAAAGGGCACAAAGGTTTAAAAACCATTACCGAGAGTGGCCGCCTTTCCTCTATCTTATGCCCTCTTGCCCTGTGCAACAGCACGTTATTCAACAGCCAGCAGAGCTGACACAACATCAAGACAGGAAAGATATTTTTATGGTTGATCAATCTAAAGCGGCGCCCATTGAGGCCGAACAGCCGGAAAAACTCCGGCGCAACCTGCATAACCGTCACATCCAGCTTATCGCTATCGGCGGTGCCATTGGCACCGGTCTGTTCATGGGCTCCGGTAAAACCATCAGCCTGGCGGGTCCGTCGATCATCTTCGTCTATATGATCATCGGTTTTATGCTGTTCTTTGTGATGCGCGCCATGGGTGAGCTGCTGCTCTCCAACCTTGAGTACAAATCCTTCAGCGACTTTGCCGCCGATCTGCTCGGGCCGTGGGCCGGTTATTTCACCGGCTGGACTTACTGGTTCTGCTGGGTGGTGACCGGCATCGCCGACGTGGTGGCGATCAGCGCCTATTTCCAGCTGTGGTTCCCGGACTTTTCGATCTGGATGAGCGCGCTGCTGTGCGTGTTTGTTTTCCTTGCCCTGAACATCGCCACGGTGAAACTGTTTGGCGAGATGGAGTTCTGGTTCGCCATTATCAAAATCGTCGCCATCGTGGCGTTAATCATCACCGGTATTGTGCTGGTTAGCCTGCACTACCCTTCGCCGAACGGAAGCCACGCGGCGCTGAGCAATATCTGGGATCACGGCGGCATGTTCCCGAAAGGGCTGAGCGGTTTCTTTGCCGGCTTCCAGATTGCGGTGTTTGCCTTTGTCGGCATTGAACTGGTGGGTACGGCGGCGGCGGAGACCAAAGATCCGCATAAAGTTCTGCCGCGCGCCATCAACGCGATCCCGCTGCGCATCATCATGTTTTACGTGCTGGCGCTGCTGGTGATCATGGCGGTGACGCCGTGGAACCAGGTCATGCCGGATCGCAGTCCGTTCGTTGAAATGTTTGTGCTGATTGGCCTGCCGGCCGCTGCCAGCATCGTTAACTTTGTGGTGCTGACCTCCGCGGCCTCCTCAGCCAACAGCGGCATCTTCTCCACCAGTCGCATGCTGTATGGCCTGGCGGAACAGGGCGTGGCGCATAAAGCGTTTGGCCGCCTTTCAGCGCGCGCGGTGCCGACCACCGGCCTGTTCTTCTCCTGCCTGTGTCTGCTGGCTGGCGTGGCGTTGATCTATCTGATTCCGGATGTGATGACGGTCTTCACCATGGTGACCACGGTCTCGGCGATTCTGTTTATGTTTGTCTGGACCATTATCCTGTGCAGCTACCTGGCCTACCGCAAACAGCATCCGCAGCGTCATGCGGCGTCACGCTTCAAAATGCCACTCGGCAAGCTGATGTGCTGGGTGTGCATGGCTTTCTTTGCCTTTGTGCTGGTGCTGCTGACCCTGCAGGAAGATACGCGCCAGGCGCTGATGGTGACGCCACTGTGGTTTGTGGTGCTGACCATGGGCTGGCTGCTACGCCGGCGTAAAGCCTGATCCACCTAAACGAAAAGGCCCGGTTATGCGGGCCTTTTTCGTTATAAGCGTTCTGTGAATTTGTGCCACGCCTGCGCCAGCGACGGCCGCAGCGAATCTTCCCGCTGTGGTGCTGCTGCCGGCGCTGCGGCGGGACCGAGATTAAAGGTAAAGGTGTAATCCGGCTCTTCCCCCATGCGCAAATCCACGATCAGCGTGTCGTTGCCCTGCTGGCGCATGGCATAAAATCCATGGCTGAACCACGCAACGCGTTCTGCGTGCCACTGGCCTTTAAACGGGGCAAAAAGCGCGGGATGGCGATCGTACCAGCGGATCTGTAAGGGACGATCGGGCGACAGCAGCGACCACCAGGCTTCCCCGTAGCGCTGCGGCGTGATAATTACCGTGCGCCACACCAGCGTGTTAAACGCGGTGGGCGTCACCAGCAGTTGCTGCGGCTGCACAGCCTGCTGCGTCAGCTGGTGCTCAATATGCCGGGTAGCAACACTTTGCGCCACCATGCTCCAGCCCAGGTACAGCGTGCTGATGAGCAATCCGGCCTGATTCCAGCGCAGCCCGCACGCATCCCGCCGCCACAGTGCGACGATTAGGGCGATCAGCAGCGGCAGCGTGTAGAGCGGATCGATGATGAACATGCTGCCGATGGCGAACGGGTAATCGGTCAGCGGCAGCCCGAGCTGCGTGCCGTACACCGTGGTCAGGTCCAGCAGCGGATGCGTGATCAATGCCAGCCAGACGGCGAGGCACCAGGCGCGCCAGTGCTGCCGGCTGCGCGTCACGCCGGCCACCAGCCAGCCAGGTAACGGTGCCACCAGCGTCAGCCACAGCAGCGCGTGGCTCTCGGTGCGGTGCAGCGTCATGTTGCGAATGGCATCGCCGTGGTCGATAAACACGTCGAGGTCCGGCAGCGTGCCCGCGACCGCCCCCGCCAGCGCCGCCTGCCACAGCGGCACGCGTTTGCCCATTACGGCCACGGTCACCGCCGCGCCCAGCGTTAGTTGTGATAGCGAATCCATGCACTCTCCTGGTCAGCCTTCGGGATCAGCGCACGCGGATCCCTTCAATGATCATGCGCTGAACGTTATCCAGCGTCTGGGCAAAAAATTCCGCATCGTTTAGCGTCTGGCCGGTGATGGCTTCCACCTGGGACGCGAAATCAGCGTAGTGCTGTGTGGTCGCCCACAGCAGAAAGAACAGATGCTGCGGCTGCACGCCGGCAATACGCCCTTCGGCGATCCACTGTTCGATAATCGCCGCTTTGTCATCCACCAGCGCTTTTAAATCCCCCGCCAGCTCGCCCTTCAGCAGCGGCGCGCCCTGCAGCATCTCCAGGCAGAACAGGCGCGATGCCTGCGGGTGGTCACGCGACACTTCCAGCTTGAGACGAATATAGTTGCGGATGGCAACCAGCGGATCCTGGTCATGACGCAGCGCACGCAGCGGCGCCAGCCACACATCAAGAATCTCTTTCAGTACCGCCACATACAGCACTTCTTTTGACGGATAGTAGTAAAGCAAATTGGTTTTTGAGACGTCCGCGCGCTCAGCCACTTTATCCAGACTGGTGCCGTGAATGCCAAACTGCGAGAAGAAGGCCAATGCCGCTTCCAGAATAGCTGCCCGTTTCGCCGCAACGGCCCGCGATCGGCGTCCTGGCTTTTTTTCATCGCTTTTCACACTGTTACCTCTTCCATCCTGCGAAATCGCATCATAACAAACGCCCTGTTTCCTGCCTAATGCTGTGCCCTGCACCTTTTTCGCTCAGATGACGCATGAAAAACGTGCAACTTGTTTTGACCAGATGGTCTGTTTTGGACCAGTCACTCAGGATTCATTACGTCGCCAATTTTAACTGATTGTTATGTATCACTTTTAAAATTGTGGCACAGGCTTTGCAATTTTGTGATCGAGCGCCGCCCGCAGGATGCGTGCAGGAAGCAACGCAGCGCGTGAAGCAATCCATGTTCAATGCAGAGAGGTTTCACATGAAAATTGGCGTTTTCGTTCCGATTGGCAACAATGGCTGGCTCATCTCCACGCATGCCCCGCAATACAAGCCGACCTTTGAGCTCAACAAAGCGATTGTGCTCAAGGCTGAGCACTATCACTTCGACTTTGCCCTGTCGATGATTAAGCTGCGCGGCTTCGGCGGCAAAACCGAATTCTGGGACCACAACCTGGAGTCCTTCACCCTGATGGCCGGGCTGGCCGCGGTGACCTCACGCATTGAAATCTACGCCACCGCCGCCACCCTGACGCTGCCGCCTGCCATCGTGGCGCGCATGGCCGCCACCATCGACTCCATCTCCGGCGGCCGCTTCGGCGTCAATCTGGTCACCGGCTGGCAGAAGCCGGAGTATGAGCAGATGGGGCTGTGGCCGGGCGATGAATATTTTGCCAGCCGCTACAACTACCTGACGGAGTACGTCACGGTGCTGCGCGACCTGTGGGGCACTGGCCAGAGCGACTTCAAAGGTGAGTTCTTCACCATGAACGACTGTCGCGTCAGTCCGCAGCCGCAGAAGCCGATGAAGGTGATTTGCGCCGGTCAAAGTGATGCCGGCATGGCCTTTTCGGCGCAATACGCTGATTACAACTTCTGCTTCGGCAAGGGCGTCAATACCCCGACCGCCTATGCGCCCACCGCCGCACGCATGAAACAGGCCGCGGACAAAACCGGGCGCGACGTCGGTTCCTACGTGCTGTTTATGATTATCGCCGCCGAAAGCGACGAAGCCGCGCGCGCCAAATGGGAACACTACAAAGCCGGTGCTGACGAGGAAGCCCTCGCCTGGCTCACCACGCAGAGCCAGCAGGACACCAAATCCGGCAGCGACACCAATGTGCGCCAGATGGCGGATCCGACCTCTGCCGTCAATATCAATATGGGCACGCTGGTCGGTTCTTATGCCAGCGTGGCACGCATGCTGGATGAAGTGGCGCTGGTGGAAGGCACCGAAGGCGTGCTGCTGACCTTTGATGATTTCCTGCAGGGCATTGAAGATTTTGGTGAACGTATCCAGCCGCTGATGGCGTGCCGCCGCGCGCTGATGGACGCCCACAAGGAGGTTGCATAATGAATACCGTCGTTTGTGCCCACAGCAGCAGCCAGCCTGCTGTGACTCTGCCGGCGCGCCCGGAAGCCATCGCCCTGCCGCCGGCGCAAAGCGCGCTGATTGTGGTGGATATGCAGAACGCCTACGCCAGCCAGGGCGGCTATCTCGATCTGGCCGGGTTTGATGTCTCCGCCACGCAGCCGGTTATCGCCCGGATTCATCAGGCGGTCACCGCCGCCCGCGCGGCAGGGATGCAGATCATCTGGTTCCAGAACGGCTGGGATAATCAGTATGTCGAAGCCGGTGACGCCGGTTCGCCCAATTTCCATAAATCCAACGCGCTGAAAACCATGCGTCAGCGGCCGGAGCTGCAAGGCACGCTGCTGGCAAAAGGCGGCTGGGATTATGCGCTGGTGGATGAACTGGTGCCACAAGCCGGCGATATCGTGCTGCCCAAACCGCGCTACAGCGGCTTTTTCAACACGCCGCTCGACAGCATGCTGCGCAGCCGCGGTATTCGTCATCTGGTGTTTACCGGCATTGCCACCAACGTCTGCGTGGAATCGACGCTGCGCGACGGCTTTTTCCTCGAGTATTTCGGCGTGGTGCTGGCCGATGCCACCCATCAGGCCGGACCGTCGTTTGCTCAGCAGGCGGCGCTGTTCAACATTGAAACCTTTTTTGGCTGGGTCAGCGATACCGACACCTTCTGCGAGGCGCTGAAGTCGTAACCGCCGTTTCACCTGCACGCTTAATAATAAGGACTCTGAGTCATGCCTAAAACAGTGATTATTCCTCCCGGCACCACGACGCCGATCGCTCCGTTTGTACCCGGCACCTTAGCCGATGGCGTGGTGTACGTTTCCGGTACGCTGCCGTTCGATGCCGACAACAACGTGGTGCACGTCGGGGATGCGGCGGCGCAAACCCGCCACGTGCTGGAAACCATCAAAAAAGTGATCGAGACCGCCGGTGGCAGCCTGCAGGACGTTACTTTCAACTCGATTTTCATCACCGACTGGAGCAACTACGCGGCGGTAAACCAGGTGTATGCCGACTATTTTCCCGGCGACAAACCGGCGCGCTTCTGTATTCAGTGCGGTCTGGTGAAACCCGATGCGCTGATTGAAATCGCCAGCGTGGCACACATTGGCCGGCAGGAGGCGTAATGCATCTGGACATTCAGGGATTAAGCGCGCCCGACGCGCCGACGCTGGTACTGTCGTCCGGGCTGGGCGGCGTGGCCGCTTTCTGGCAACCGCAGCTGGCGGCACTGACGCCACACTATCGCGTGGTGACCTACGATCAGCGCGGTACCGGTCGCAGCCCCGATACGCTGCCGGAAGGTTACAGCATGGCGATGATGGCAGCGGAACTGGCCGACGCGCTGGCGGAGCACGGCATCGAACAGTATGACATCGTGGGCCATGCGCTTGGCGGGCTGATTGGCCTGCAGCTGGCACTCGATTATCCGCAGCGCGTGGGACGCGTGGTGGTGATTAACGGCTGGCTGGCGCTGGATGCCCACACCGAGCGCTGCTTCCAGGTGCGCCAGGATCTGCTGCTCAACGTTGGTGTTGAAGCGTTTGTGCGCGCGCAGCCGCTGTTTCTTTATCCGGCCGAATGGCTGGCACGCCATCAGTCGCGCATCAGCGCGGAGGATGTGCATCACGTGGCGCATTTCCAGGGCATGGAGAACCTGCTGCGGCGTCTGCACGCGCTGAAATCGGCCGATTTCCGTCCGCACGCCTCGCGAATCACCCAGCCGGTGCTGGCGATATGCAGTCAGGATGACCTGCTGGTGCCGTGGAGCTGCTCGCCGCAGCTGGCGCAGGCGCTGCCCAACGGCAGCCTGATTGAGATGCCGTGGGGCGGCCATGCCATGAGCGTGACCGATGCCGACAACTTTAATGCGCTGCTGCTGCGCTGGCTGGCGGACACCGCCACGCCGGCTCGCCGCGCCAGCTAATCACGGAGCCGATGATGAGCGTACATGAACTGCCCCTGCTGCCCGAAGTGAGCCAGCAGGCTTTCCGCGATGCCATGTCTGGCCTGGGCGCGGCGGTCAATATCATCACCACCGACGGTCCCGCCGGACGCGCCGGTTTTACCGCCACCGCGGTGTGCAGCGTCAGTGATACGCCGCCGACGCTGCTGGTTTGCCTCAATCGCAACGCGTCGGTATGGCCCCTCTTCCGCGATAACGGCGTGCTGTGCGTGAACACCCTGGCCGCCGGGCAGGAGTCATTGTCGACGCTGTTTGGCGGCAAAACCCCGATGACCGAACGTTTCGCCGCCGCCCGCTGGTACACGCAGCGCAGCGGCGCACCGCTGCTGCAGGGGGCGCTGATGGCGTTCGACTGCACCATCACGCAGGTCGTCAGCGTGGCGACACACGACATTCTGTTTTGCAACGTGATGGCGCTGGAGCGCCATGATGCCCAGCCCGGTCTGATGTGGTTTGACCGTCGCTACCATGCCCTTTCACGGCAGGACGCCCGCTAACGCCGCACCGTGCGGCCCGGTTCGACCACTACCCTGGAGAAGACGATGGCGAGTTCCTGGTTCCCCCGCTGGCAGAAAAAGTCAGCCATGAGCGATAACGGGCTGATTGCCCCCGACGAAACCCTGCCGCTCGGGCAGACGTTCGTGCTGGGCCTGCAGCATGCGGTAGCAATGTTTGGCGCAACGGTGCTGATGCCGCTGCTGATGGGGCTGGATCCCAACCTGGCGATTCTGGTTTCCGGTATCGGCACCCTGCTGTTCTTTGTCATTACCGGTGGTCGCGTGCCGAGTTATCTCGGATCGAGCGCCGCGTTTGTCGGCGTGGTGATCGCCATTACCGGCTTCAACGGTCAGGGGCTCAATCCCAACCTGGCGCTGGCGCTGGGCGGCGTTATTGCCTGCGGCGCGCTCTACACGCTGATTGGCCTGGTGGTGATGAAAGTGGGTACCGGCTGGATTGAACGGCTGATGCCGCCGGTGGTAACCGGTGCGGTAGTGATGGCCATCGGCCTTAACCTGGCACCGATTGCGGTGCACAGCGTCTCCGCCTCGATGTTTGATAGCTGGATGGCGGTGATGACGGTGCTGTGCATCGGGCTGGTGGCGGTGTTCACCCGCGGTATGGTGCAGCGGTTGCTGATTCTGGTCGGGCTGATTGTCGCCTGGGCGCTGTACGCTCTGCTGACCAACGTCATGGGCTTCGGCAAGCCGGTGGATTTCAGCCGCGTGGCCAGCGCCGCGTGGTTTGGTCTGCCGCACACCACCGCGCCGGTATTTGATATGCAGGCAATCGTGATGATCGCACCGGTGGCGATTATTCTGGTGGCGGAGAACCTCGGCCATATTAAAGCGGTGGCGGGCATGACCGGGCGTAATCTCGATCCGTGGATGGGACGCGCGTTCGTCGGCGACGGCCTGGCAACCATGCTGTCCGGCTCCATCGGCGGCAGCGGCGTCACCACCTATGCCGAAAACATTGGCGTGATGGCGGTGACCAAAGTCTACTCCACGCTGGCGTTTGTCGCTGCGGCGCTGATTGCGCTGGTACTGGGCTTTTCGCCTAAGTTCGGCGCGCTCATCCACACCATTCCCGGCCCGGTGATTGGCGGCGCTTCAATTGTGGTGTTTGGCTTAATCGCTGTGGCCGGCGCACGTATCTGGGTGCAAAACCATGTCGATTTTAGCCAGAACAGCAATCTGATTATGGTGGCCACCACGCTGGTGCTCGGCGCCGGGGATTTTGCGCTGAAGATTGGCAGCTTTACCCTCGGCGGCATCGGCACGGCCACCTTCGGTGCCATTATCCTCAATGCAATTCTGCAGCGACGCGGTGCCGCGCTGACCCAGCCGGCGGCGCGCCCGCAGCCTTAAGGCTTCTGCGGTGCCTGCTCCGGCACCGCTTTTTTGCGCCGCAGGCGCAGTTCACTGACAATCACCCCGCAGACAATCAGTGCGCCGCCCAGCAGCGCCGCGGCCGGTAACCGTTCGCCGGCAATGCGTCCGACCACACCGGCCCACACCGGCTCGCCGGCATAAATCACCGTGGCGCGCGTCGGCGAGACGCTGCGCTGCGCCCAGTTCATGGTGACCTGAATCAGCGCGCTGGCCGCGCCGAGGCCCAGCGCGCTGAACAGCAGCGGCGCCGATAACGTGGGTAAAGATTCGCCGTTGGGCAGCATCAGCACGAAGGCGCAGGCCGAGGCCACCAGCAGCTGTACCAGCGTCACGCGGCGCACATCGACCTGTCCGGCGTAGCGGCTGATAAGAATGATCTCGGCGGCAATGGCGAGGGTGCTGAGCAGCGTGGCGATCTCACCGGCATTCAGCGTCAGGCTGCCATCCTGCGGACCTGCCACCAGCACCAGACCGGTGAACGCCAGCAAAATGCCCAGCCACGCCATCAGGCCCGGCGGCCGGCGCAGAAACAGCCATTGCAACAGCGGCACCACCGGCACGTAAAGCGCGGTAAGAAACGCCGACTGGCTGCTGGAAATGGTTTGCATACCCCAGGTTTGCAATCCGTAACCACCGGCAATCGCCACGCCAATCAGCGTACCCGCTTTGATTTCCAGCCAGGTAATGTGACGCAAATAGCGGCGAAAGAAAAAGGCCAGCAGCAGCGAGGCGGTAGCAAAACGCAGCCCGACAAAAAAGAACGGCCCCGAATGCGCCATGGCGCGATGCACCACCAGAAAGGTGCCACCCCAGACCATAGTGATAAAAATAAGTACCAGCTCCTGACGCGTAATACGCAGGCTGAGGCGGGAAGTGGAAGCAGACATAACGCACCAGAATAGAGGACTGGCGCACATTTTTGCTGATTAGACGGGCAAATTGCAATCATTGTAACCGCCGGGCGTACCCGGCGGCCGGGGATACCGTCACAGACGCACTATTTTTTTGCGCGGCTGCGTCCCCCCTTTTCACCTGCTTCGGCAGCACGCTGCGGATCATTTCTGAAATTCCCGCCGCTGTTTTTACCGCCTTTTCGACCCGCTTCCGCGGCCCTTTCGCGATCTTCCGCGAAGTTGCCTGATCCTCCACGATGTTGAGCCATCATTTCCTCCAGGTATTGAGCATAGGTGGTGAAGACATTTCACTGCGCTAACAGTGTCAGGTCAGGTGCGTAATATCTCGCCACACCCGCTTAAAGCATAGCCAATGGATGCGCACAATCAGGCACATATTCATACTTTGCAACAGATAAACCGCTTAGCATCGTTTTTATGACGAGATATTCAGCTGAAAAACAAGCGGTTAGCGGCAGAAGTCGCAGCGCGATCTCCGTGACTGTTCAATGGCTGACCAGCATAGCGCGCAGCCTCTTCTATACTTCTTTCTGTTCCTTACACCACAGGATGAAAACACGATGGCAAAAATTCTGGTGCTTTATTACTCCATGTACGGACATATCGAAACCATGGCTAACGCGGTGGCGGACGGTGCGATGAGCGTGAGCGGTGCAGAAGTCACCATTCTGCGCGTGCCGGAAAGTATGGATGCCGAACGGTTTGCTCAGGTCGGCGGGAAGGTTAACCAGCCGGCGGCGGAAGCCAAACCGGACGACCTGCCGCAGTACGATGCCATCATCGTCGGCACCCCGACGCGCTTCGGCAACATGTCCGGTCAGATGCGTAATTTCTGGGACCGCACCGGCGGCCTGTGGGCCTCTGGCGCGCTGTACGGCAAGATTGCCAGCGTGTTTGCGTCTACCGGCACTGGCGGCGGTCAGGAGCAGACTATCACCTCGGTGTGGACCACCCTGGCACATCACGGCATGGTGATTGTGCCCATCGGCTACGGCACCAAAGAGTTGTTTGATATTTCGCAGGTGCGTGGCGGTACGCCGTATGGCGCAACCACGCTGGCGGGCGGTGATGGATCGCGCCAGCCCTCGGCGGAAGAACTGGAAATTGCCCGTTATCAGGGCCAATACGTCGCCGGTCTGGCGGTAAAACTGAAAGGATAAATTCCCAACAGGAGAGAGTTATGGCAACAGAACAGTTTAAAGCTCACCACGTGGGCGAATGGGCGACCTTACGTCACACTTCACCGGAAATCGCTGAAGCAATTTTCGAAGTGGCGAATTATGACGAACGGCTTGCCGAAGAGATCTGGCGCCAGCAAGGCAGCGATGAGGTGTTATTCCGCGCGTTTGAGAAAACCGACCAGGACGTCCTGACGTGGGACGATAAGCCGGTCGAACGTAAAAACATCTAAAGCACAGGCGGGCATGTCCCGCCTTCTCATTTTTAGCCGTCAGGGAGCTTTTATGTCAGCCTATCAAAGCATTAATCCGGCCAATAATCAGCTGCTGAAAACCTGGCCATCACACGATGACAGCTACGCACAGCAGGCGCTGCATACCGCCGATGCGCTCTACCATTCGCCGTGGAGCAAAGGCGATATTCAGCCGCGTCTGCAGGTGCTGCAGCGTCTGGCAGAGTTGATCGACCAGCGCAGCGAAGAGCTGGCCACCATCGCCAGCAAAGAGATGGGTAAGCTGATTGGCCAGAGCCGCGGCGAAGTGAAAATCTGCGCCAGCATCGCGCGCTATTACGCCGAACACGCGGCAAGGCTGTTACAGGCACAGCCCTATCCCAGCGATGTCGGTGACGCCTGGCTCGAATACCATCCGATTGGCGTGGTAGTGGCCGTCGAGCCGTGGAATTTTCCCTATTATCAGCTGATGCGCGTGCTGGCACCGAATCTGGCACTGGGCAATCCGGTGCTGGCGAAACATGCCAACATTGTGCCGCACTGTGCCGACGTGTTTGAAAAGCTGGTGCTGGAAGCCGGTGCGCCGCAGGGCGCGTGGACCAATCTGTTTATCTCTAACCAGCAGGTGGCCGATCTGATTGCCGATCCGCGCGTGCAGGGTGTGGCGCTCACCGGTTCAGAGCGCGCCGGCAGCGCGGTGGCTGAGCAGGCCGGTAAGCACCTGAAAAAATCCACGCTCGAGCTGGGTGGTAACGATGTGTTTGTGGTGCTGGACGATGCCGACATTGATGAAGCGGTGCGCCAGGGCGCGCAGGCCCGGCTCAGCAACTGCGGTCAGGTGTGTACCGCGGCCAAGCGCTTTATTCTGCATGAAAAGATTGCCGATCGCTTTATGGCTAAGTTTAGCGCGGCGCTGCAATCCGCTACGCCCGGCGATCCGTTAGATGAAAAAACCACGCTGGGGCCGCTGTCGTCACAGGATGCACGTGACCGGCTGGTGAAACAGGTGGACGAGGCGGTGGCGCATGGCGCACGCGTGGAGTGCGGCGGACGCGTAATCGACGGCGTCGGCTGCTACTACCAGCCAACCATCCTGACCGGCCTGACGCCGGATAACCCGGCTTACTATCAGGAGTTCTTCGGCCCGGTGGCGCAGGTGTATGTGGTGGCGGACGACCGTGCTGCCGTGGCGCTGGCTAACGATTCGCACTACGGTTTGGGCGGTTCCGTGTGGACGCGGGACATTGCGCGCGGGCGCAACATGGCTTCGCAGATTGAGACCGGCATGGTGTTTATCAATTCGCAGAGCGATACCGCGGCTGAGCTGCCGTTCGGCGGCGTGAAGCGTTCCGGCTATGGCCGTGAACTGTCCGATCTCGGGCTGAAGGAGTTTGCTAACCAGAAACTGGTCGTAGTAGCCGGTTAAACGACATAAAACCACCGTTGAACTGAACGGTGGTTTTATTCGATTCACTGCGGTGTGCGTCAATGCGCAGCCGGTAACAACAAAGCAGGGTCGCCGCGCATGGCGACCCTGCTGGCGTTTTAGTTGCTGGCCGCTGCCGGCTGTTGCACGGGTTTAGCGTCCGCCTCCGGCTTCGCCGGCGCTGCCTCAGCCTGCGCTTTCTGCGCTGCTGCAGCATCGGCTTTCGCCTTCTCCTCAGCGGCCTTCTGAGCGCTGGCCTTCTCAGCTTTGGCTTTGTCGTCCGCCGCTTTTTGCGCCGCGGCCTTGTCCGCCTTCACTTTTTCCTCAGCGGCTTTGGCGTCAGCGGCTTTCTGCGCTGCAGCTTTATCAGCCGCCGCTTTGTCAGCTGCCGCTTTATCTGCGCTGGCCTGATCCGCTTTGGCCTGTGCGTCATCGCTGGCTGCCGGCGCGGCAGCAGGCTGTGCGGCCGGTGCCGTTGCGGCTGGCTGCAGCGGTGTACCCTGCAGCGCGTTGTTCAGCGCGCTGGTGAACTGATCCCAGCTGCAGTAGCCGTTGGCGTCAGTGTCACACCCCGCCAGCTGCAGCGTAACGCGCTTCGGTGGGTTCTTCAGGCTCAGCACATCGGCATTACGCAGCTGATCCGCCGTCTGATAGACATACTCCACTTTCAGCAGATCTTTATTGTTCTTCGCATCATGCCAGCGTTCAAACACCACCTGGCCACCAATCGGGGTTTTCTCGTCGTTACCCGGTAGCTCGTATGGCTTAACCTGCAGCGCGCTCAGCAATGACGCGATATTCGAATCGTGTCCGACCATCAGCGTGACTTTTGGCGCGGTGGCTTTATCCTGATCGACCAGCTGGCTACGGATGTAATCCACCAGCGGGGCGGCAACGTCACGCGCCACTTCCGGCGCGGTAAACAGCGCATCCTGATAGCCATTCTTGATCGCCGCCAGCTCTTTCCACTGTTCCGGCGTTTTGATTTGTCCCCAGGCAACCTGATCCGCCGGGAAACCTTCGTAATACTGCAGCGTAAAGGCGTCGACCAGCGAGTTACCCACTTTCAGCGGGCCATTGACGCCGGGCTCTTTGCCGTTTTCCGCGCTAAAGGTGTTGTCGCCGCTGCTCAGGTCGCACTGTTTCTTGCCGTTACAGGCCGGGGCTGATTTGTAATCCACGATTTTTTCCAGCCGCTGGAAGGCCGGCTTCAGCGCCAGCTTCTCATTGGCTGCGGTCATCGCCGCCAGCGCTTTCTTGTTAAACGCTTCGCTGCCATCGGTGATTACCGGATTGAAGATCGGGTCCATGGTGCCCATCGCATCCTGATGGGTGACAGCGATATCGCAGCCCGGGAAAGCACCGGTGACGAAATACTGCGCCGTTGCGACGGTGCGCTGCAGGCTGTTGGCATAGACAAAGATGTTGCTGCTGTCCGGACAGGTGCCGTTCTGTACCAGCCCCTGCTGGGCCAGCCACTGACGGGTGTAGTTACCCATGTAGACTTCCAGCACGCCGCCTTTGGTGGTCAGTTCACCGCCGGGCACATCCCACTGCGGCCAGCTTTTTTTTGTCGCCTGCTCCAGCACGCTGCCGTTGTTGGCCAGCGGGGCACGCAGGTTGTGACGACTCAGCATCAGGACCTGCTGCAGTTGCATGTCGCCATCCGCGGCGTAAGCGCTCATACCCATCGGCAGCGCCGCGATCACTGACAGCGCGCAAAGACTCAGTTTCTTGATCATTGTGCCTATTCCATAATTCATCAGGGAAACACTCTGGCATTCAAGCGATTAGCTCGCCAAAGAGCGAATTACCGCACAGTGTAACCCAGCTTGCCTGAGAAAATCGCCAGATGTTTGCAAAAACCGTGCATCGACTATAGCAGTAAACGCGCTGGCCGTCGGGTTACGGCAGCAGATTGAAAAGCTTCAGGATGTTTTTCAGAAGGATGGAAAGCAGAAAAGCGAAAAGCCCGCATCGCTGCGGGCTTCTCTTATATGGCGGAGGAACAGAGATTCGAACTCTGGGATGGTTTCCCATCGGCGGTTTTCAAGACCGCTGCCTTAAGCCACTCGGCCATCCCTCCTGAAATCTTTTTGTCACCTCACACTGCGAGAGTGTGAAGTGGCGGAGGAGGAGAGATTCGAACTCTCGGATGGTTTCCCATCGGCGGTTTTCAAGACCGCTGCCTTAAGCCGCTCGGCCACCCCTCCGCAATGAGGCGCACTATAAACATCCCCCCGAACGATGTAAAGCATCCAGTGATTCGTTCGCCTGAAAAACAGTCAAAAATGATTTTTTTGCCGTCTTAATCGTCATTCTGCTCAGTGAAACAGCAATTTATCGCGTAAAGATGGGTAAAACGCCTTTTCTGTCCTCCGACCGTTGCGTATTCTCAGGCCATATTTGGTGTTCTCTCTCTAACAGGAGCGCATGATGGACAGAATAATTAGCTCGTCACAGCAGCAGTCGCTACTCAGCACCCATAAAGTGCTGCGCAATACTTATTTCTTACTTGGCCTGACGCTGGCGTTTTCCGCCGTCACCGCCACGCTCAGCACCGTTTACGCCCTGCCCTCGCCGGGACTGATTCTGATGCTGGTGGGCTTTTATGGGCTGATGTTTCTGACCTATCGCCTGGCGAACAGCCCGGCGGGTATTCTGGCCGCGTTTGCCTTTACCGGCTTCCTTGGTTACTGCCTCGGCCCGATTCTCAGCTCGTTCCTCACCGCCGGTATGGGTGATGTTATCGCCATGGCGCTGGGCGGCACCGCGCTGGTGTTCTTCTGCTGTTCCGCCTATGTCCTGACCACGCGTCGCGACATGTCTTTCCTTGGCGGCATGATGATGGCTGGCTTTGTGGTGCTGCTGGTGGCCGTGGTTGCCAATATCTTCCTGCAGCTGCCCGCGCTGCACCTGGCGATCAGCGCCCTGTTTATTCTGTTCTCTGCCGGTGCCATTTTGTGGGAAACCAGCAACATCATTCAGGGCGGTGAAACCAACTACATTCGCGCCACCGTCAGCCTGTATGTCTCGCTGTACAACATCTTTGTCAGCCTGCTGAGCCTGCTGGGCTTCGCCAACCGCGACTAAGACGTAAAGCACGCACCGTTAAACCCCGCTCCGGCGGGGTTTTTGCTTTTTATCCGCCGCCGCCTTTACAATGGGCGCGCTGACGATATGAGGAAACAACGTGATTTTTGCCGGTAAAGAGATTGCCACTGACGCGGAAGGCTATCTGAAAAATAGCGCCGACTGGAGTGAAGCGCTGGCGCAGGCCATCGCCCAGCAGGAAGCGATTGAGATGAGTGAAGCGCACTGGGAAGTGGTGCACTTTGTGCGTGATTTTTATCAGCAGTTTAATACCTCGCCGGCGGTGCGCATGCTGGTCAAAGCCATGGCGCAAAAATATGGCGAAGAGAAAGGCAACAGCCGCTATCTGTTTCGCCTGTTCCCGGAAGGTCCGGCCAAACAGGCCACTAAAATCGCCGGCCTGCCAAAACCGGCGAAGTGTCTGTGATCATCCGGTAGTAAACCGCGTCGGCCGCTCCGCCAGCTGATGCGGCTCCACCAGCACCTTATCGACCCGGGCACTGGGCGGTCCACCCGCCTTCAGCCACGTAATCAGTGACTCCACCTGCTGCGCTTCTCCCGCCGCCAGGACCTCCACGCTGCCATCCGCCAGATTATGCGCATAGCCGGTGACGCCCAGCGCGTTCGCCTGCGCCTGGGTGTAATAACGGAAGCCCACGCCCTGCACCCTGCCGTGAACCCAGATTTTGTAACCTGTCGTCGCCATGGCGATCTCCCCTTTGTGCGTTGCATTTTGCCGCCATCCACCGGAAAATGGCGCCTCATTTTTTCAGGTAAGCATAGCAAACATGACCGTTCGATTGATTCTCGCTAAGGGACGTGAAAAATCCCTGCTCCGCCGCCATCCGTGGGTGTTCTCCGGGGCCGTTGCCCGTATGGAAGGTAAAGCCCAGTCGGGTGAAACCATTGATATCTGTGACAGCAACGGCAAATGGCTGGCCCGCGCCGCCTACTCTCCTCAGTCACAAATTCGCGCGCGCGTCTGGAGCTGGCAGCAGGATGAGTCAATCGACATCGCCTTCTTTGTGCGCACGCTGCAAAAAGCCCAGCAGTGGCGCGACTGGCTGGCGCAGCGCGACGGGCTGGACAGCTATCGCCTGATTGCCGGCGAGTCCGATGGACTGCCGGGCGTCACGATTGATCGCTTCGGTAACTTCCTCGTGCTGCAACTGCTGTCGGCCGGGGCGGAGTATCAGCGCCCGGCTCTCGTCTCGGCGCTGCAGCAGTGCTATCCCGACTGCGCCATCTACGACCGCTCTGACGTGGCGGTGCGCAAGAAAGAGGGACTGGAGCTGGCGCAGGGCCCGGTAAGCGGTGAGCTGCCGCCTGCGCTGCTGCCGATAACCGAGCACGGCATGCAGCTGCTGGTGGATATTCAGGGCGGTCACAAAACCGGTTATTACCTCGATCAGCGTGACAGCCGTTTTGCCACCCGTCGTTACGCGGAAAATGCCCGCGTGCTTAACTGCTTCTCCTACACCGGCGGCTTTGCGGTCTCTGCTCTGCTCGGCGGCTGCCGGGAAGTGATCAGCGTGGATACCTCGCAGGACGCCCTTGACGTAGCAAAACAGAACGTGGCGCTTAACGGGCTGGATGTCTCACGCGCGCAGTTCCTGCGTGACGATGTGTTCAAACTGCTGCGTCGCTACCGCGACAGCGGCGAAAAGTTCGACATGATCGTCATGGATCCGCCGAAATTCGTTGAGAATAAAAACCAGCTGATGGGTGCCTGCCGCGGCTATAAAGACATCAACATGCTGGCGATGCAGCTGCTGAATCCAGGCGGCATTCTGCTGACTTTCTCCTGTTCCGGGCTGATGGCCACCGAGCTGTTCCAGAAAATTATCGCCGATGCCGCTGTTGATGCCGGTCGTGATGTACAATTTATAGAGCAGTTCCGTCAGGCAGCCGACCATCCGGTGATCGCCAGCTATCCTGAAGGGCTTTATCTGAAAGGCTTTGCCTGTCGCGTACTGTGACTTGAAAACGCTGTCCCTGCCCCCATATCGGTGGCAGGGCAAAGTTTTGGGAGGTCACAATGATTGCCAGTAAATTTGGAATTGGACAGCAGGTCCGGCACCGTCTCTCCGGGGTGCTCGGCGTGATTGTGGATGTCGACCCGGAGTATTCGCTGGACGATCCGCAGCTGGATGAGGTCGGCGCGACGGAATCGCTGCGTGCCGCTCCCTGGTATCACGTGGTGATGGAAGATGAGGAAGGCGAACAGGTGCATACCTATATCGCTGAGATTCAGCTGGCCGGCGAAACCTCGTTCGAACATCCGGAACAGCCCTCCATGGATGAGCTGGCCGCCTCGATCCGCCAGCAGCTGCAGGCGCCCAGCCTGCGGCATTGAGGGTACGGCGACTGCGCGTCGCCGTTTGTCTTTACCGCGTTATGCCCAGCCGCGGGATTTCTATCTTCGGGCAGCGATCCATCACCACCGTCAGCCCGGCATCACGCGCCAGCACCGCCGCCTGCTCATTGATCACGCCCAGCTGCAGCCACAGGGTTTTGGCGCCGATAGCAATCGCTTCCTGCGCCACGCCCCATGCCGCTTCGGAATTGCGGAACACATCCACCATGTCTATCTTGCCCGGGATGTCCGCCAGCGTGCCATACACGGGCTGGCCCAGCAGCTGCTGTCCCGCCAGCTTCGGGCTCACCGGCACCACGTCATAACCCTGATCGAGCAGGTATTTCATTACGCCATAGCTGGCACGCTCAGTGCGATCGCTGGCACCGACCAGCGCGATGCGTTGGGTTTGCGTCAGGACATCGCGAATCGTTTGATCGTTCATGTTTTTCTCCTTGTTCACTCGCCTGAGTGTAGATGCCATTGCGCGCTAAAGTGCAAGCGCAGCGCACGAAAAGTTTGCGCGGCGACACGAATAAATATGTTAAAATGTAAATTAACTGCCATAATGTAATAATTTGCTACACATCGCCCTTTTTCCCCTGTTCCGGGAGTTGAAATGAAGCTGTCTCTGGCTGTTACGGGTTTGCTGTTGTTGCTCGTATCGGCAACCTGCCATGCCATCACCCTGAAGCTCGATCCGCAGATCGACCTGCTGGTGCTGGATGGGCGCAAAATCTCAGGTTCGCTGCTGAAAGGCGCGGACAGCCTTGAGCTGGAGCGCGGTCAGCATCAGTTTCTGTTTCGCGTGGATAAACCCTGCGCCGATGCCACCCACTTCCGCTCAGAACTGATGATCGTCACCTTCACCGCCGACGCCCATTCCGTAGCGATTCGCCTGCCGGCGCTGAATAACCGCCGCGAACGCAGCCTGTTTGATAAGTCGTTAAATTTTCAGCTGATTGATGAGCGTGGTAATGAAATAGCCAGCATTCGCGATCGGTTGCCGGGTGAGAGCAGCGGCAATGTTGAACAGGCGATGATCAATTACAACCGTACGGCGCAGGCGGCCAGCGTGCCGCGCTTTGCGCTGCAGGCGGCCAGCGTACCGGACGCCAGTCTCAGTCTGGATATGGTGTGGCAGGACGCCAGTAATTTGCCCGCGCTGCAACGCTGGCTGCAGCGTGTTGATGCCGCCACGCGGCAGCGTTTTATCAGTTGGGTGAAAACCCTACGCGCAAGTTGATAGCAGCTGAACGCCAGGGGTAAACTCGTGCATTCACTACGTTTGCACGCGCCGAAACAGGAAGCCCCATGGAGCAGACCGTTCGTACCCTGAAAGTTCAGAAACACATCGCCCTCGTTGCCCACGACCACTGCAAAGCCTCGCTGCTGGACTGGGTGAAAATCAATCAAAATGCGCTGCAACCTCACGTGCTATACGCCACCGGCACCACTGGCAACCTGATCGATCGTCATACCGGACTGGATGTGAATGCCATGCTCAGCGGGCCAATGGGCGGCGATCAGCAGGTCGGCGCGCTGATTGCTGAAGGTAAAATTGATGTGCTGTTCTTCTTCTGGGATCCGCTCAATGCAGTACCGCACGATCCGGACGTCAAAGCGCTGCTGCGCCTGGCCACCGTATGGAATATCCCGGTGGCGACCAACCGCGCCACCGCTGATTTCATTATCCATTCGCCGATGTTTGCCAGCGAAGTGACCATCCAGATCCCCGATTATCAGCGCTACCTGACGGAACGCCTGAAAGCCTGATATCTCAGGCCTTCCGGCTCTGCGCAACGCCCAGTTCGCGCAGGTGTTCAACAAACACGGAAGGCCGCTCTTTATCAAACATCAGCCACACCTGCTGACGCGCGCGCGTGATGGCCACGTAGGCCAGGCGCCGCTCTTCGGCATGCGGAAAATCCTCCGGCTGCGGTAGCAATCCCTCTTCCATGATCGACTCGCGCGCCTGCGCCGGGAAACCGTCACGCCCTTCGTGCAGCCCCAGCACGATGACAAAATCCGCCTGCTGACCTTTACTGGCGTGGATGGTCATGAAGTCGATACGCAGTTTCGGCCAGCGGGTTTTGGCTTTATCCAGCATCGCCGGACGCAGATGATGGTAACGCGCCAGCAGCAGTACGCGCTCGTCCGGCTTCGCGTAACCGCTCAGTTTGTCGAGCAGCGCTTCCAGTTGCTCCTGCGGCAGCAGCGTAATGGATTTCTTGTTCCCTTTGCTCAGGCTGTTGAGCGGCTTGCGCAGCTGATGCGGATTCTGCTGCACAAAGCGGTTGGCAATGTCACCGATGCGATCGTTGAAGCGGTAGGTGGTATCCAGCACGCAGCGGTCGCCTTCGCCAAAATAGTGATGAAACGCGGTGGTCAGGCTCATCTCCGCGCCGCTAAAGCGATAGATTGCCTGCCAGTCATCGCCGACCGCAAACAAACTGGTGCGCTTATTTTGCTGCCGCAGCGCGCTGAGCAGCGCCGCCCGCTGCGGGGAAATATCCTGGAATTCATCCACCAGAATGTGCTTCCACGGGCTGATAAAGCGGCCCTTCTCCAGCACAGCGATCGCCTGGTGGATCAGCCCGGAAAAATCCACCGCGCCCTCGGTTTTCAGTGCGCTTTTCCATGCTTTCAGCAGCGGTGCCATCAGCCTGACGCGCTTCGTGAAATTGTCGCGCAGCGGTTCCGGCACATCGGCAATCATCGCCGCCTGCGCGCCGCCGTGCATGCGCATCAGGCCGAGCCAGCGCTCCAGCCGCACGGCATGACGCTGCGCCAGTTTATCATCCTGCCAGAACGGACCTTCCGGCACGTCCCACGCCAGCTCTTCCTGCAACCACTGTCGCCAGCCGCTGGCCTGCGCCTTTTTGCTGTTGCACTGCTCGCGCCAGTTTTCGATCAGCAACTGACGTCGTGCGCTGCTGTCACTTTCCAGCCGGCTGATGACCGGCTGCTTATTGCTGCCTTCACGAATGATGTGCAGCGCCAGCGCGTGAAACGTACGCGCCTGAATCGCGCTCTCACCCAGCCGCGTCTGGATCCGATCGTTCATCTCTTCCGCCGCCTGGCGACCAAAAGCCAGCAGCAGGATTTGCTCCGGCTGCGCCAGTTTGCGCTGTAACAGCCAGCCGGCGCGCGCCACCAGCACCGAGGTTTTACCGCTGCCCGCGCCAGCCAGCACCAGCAGCGCGTCTTCACCGTTGACCACCGCCTCACACTGCGATGGATTGAGCGGCGTGGTTTCAACGGTGGAGAAGAAGGCGTGATTATCGCTGATCACCCGCGCGCTCCATTCACGGTTGCGCTGCCGAATCGCGCTCTCGCCCTGCTCAAGCCACTGCTGGCAAAAGCGCCACAGCGTGCGGCAGTTATCAAACTCCTCAAGCCGTGCCAGCGGCAGCGGTAAGGCGGAAAACTGGCGCGTGATGGTCTCTTTTAGCGCCGCCAACTCGCTGCGCTTCAGCCAGCGATCCTGGCCGGTAAACGCGACGATCTCCTGCTGCAGCGCGCTCAGCACCTGCGCGCTGATTTCGCTCATCTCGAGGCTCCACTGCTGCCACGCCTGCTGCAGGTAATGATAAAAACGCTGGGTTTCCTGCCACTCGGTGCCGTGCAACCGCACCACTTTCTCTTCCGGTAACAAAAACTCCAGCTCGCCCCACACCAGGCCGCGTTTGCAGGTAATACCGATCAGCTGATTAAACGGGATCAGGTACTCATGGCGATCGCCGCTGACTTCCACACCGGCAGCCAGCAATCGCACCCGGTTATAGGGATGCTGTGCCAGCCGTTTGCCCATGGATGTTGCTTTTAGTTCCATCTCCGCACCGTCATGTGGAATTCAATTATCGCGCAGTTTACCTGTCAGACCCTTAGCGCTCCAGCCTTAAAACACGCTAAACTGGGCGACACATATTGCGGATTGCAAAAGGAAAATCGCGTTATGCGCACCGTGCTTAATATTCTGAATTTTGTTCTTGGCGGCTTTATCACCACCCTCGGCTGGCTGCTGGCCACGCTGATCAGCATCGTGCTGATCTTTACCCTGCCGCTGACCCGCTCCTGCTGGGAGATCACCAAACTGTCCCTGCTGCCGTTTGGCAACGAAGCGGTTCACGTTGACGTGCTGCGCCCGGAGAGCAAAAGCCACGTGCTGAACGCCGGAGGGACCTTCCTCAACCTGTTCTGGCTGATTTTCTTTGGCTGGTGGCTGTGCCTGATGCACATCTCGACCGGCATCCTGCAGTGTCTGAGCATCATCGGTATTCCGACCGGCATTGCCCACTTTAAAATCGCCGCTATCGCGCTGTGGCCGGTAGGTCGCCGCGTGGTGTCAGTGGAAGAAGCGCAGGCGGCGCGTGAAGCCAACGCGCGGCGCCGCTACTGAGGCTGAAGATGATGCCTGACGCTATGCCCGGCTGGCGCCGTTATCTGTTCAACAGCAGCCTGCGCTATCTGCTGCGCATCTTCTTCGCGCTGGCCGGCTGTGCCGCCGTTCCCTGGTGGCTGCAGCAGATTGAGTGGACCATCCCGCTGACGCTCGGCGTCGTGGCGGCGGCGCTGGCCGATCTTGACGATCGCTGGACCGGCCGCGTGCGCAACCTGCTCATCACGCTGGTGTGCTTCTGCATTGCCTCGGTCTCGGTCGAGCTGCTGTTTCCGCACCCGTGGCTATTTGCTATCGGTCTTGCGCTCTCCAGCTGGGGATTTATTCTGCTGGGCGCGCTGGGGCAGCGCTACGCCACCATTGCGTTTGGTGCCCTGCTGATCGCGGTGTACACCATGCTGGGCATTGGCCTGTTTCCGCAGTGGTGGATGCAGCCGGCGCTGCTGCTGATTGGCGCGTTGTGGTACAACCTGCTGACCTTTATCGGCCACCTGATGTTTCCGGTGCGCCCGGTGCAGGAGCAGCTGGCCGCTAGCTTTTCCCAGCTGGCGCGCTATCTGGAAGCCAAGGCCAATCTGTTTGATCCCGACGGCGGTGAGCAGGATGACGCGGCGCTGATCGCCACCGCGATGGTCAATAGTCAGCTGGTGGCGCAGCTCAACCTGACGAAAACCACCATACAGAGCCGTTTACGCGGCGATCGCGGCTCGCGCAGCACGCGGCGCAGCCTGCATTACTATTTTGTGGCGCAGGATATTCACGAGCGCGCCAGCTCGTCGCATCTGCAATATCACCTGCTGCGCGATGACTGGCGCTACAACGAGGTGCTGTTTCGCTTTCAGCGACTGTTGAACATGCAGGCGCAGGCCTGTCGCCAGCTGGCAGAGAATATCGTGCTGCGCCAGCCGTGGCACCACGATAGTCACTTTGCGCGCAGCTTTGAACGGCTGGAGACCGCCCTGCAGCGCCTGCAACATAACGATCCGCAGGCGACGCACATTCGTCCGCTGTTCTGGTTGCTGCGCAACTTACGCGCCATTGATGCGCAGCTGGCGTCGATCGAATCTGAGCAGCGGCTGGCAGAACCGCTGACGCAGAGCGATCACCATCTGTCGCGTGAAGGCTTGAGTGGCTGGGCGGATATCCGGCTGCGCCTCAGTCGCCATCTGAGTCCGACCTCGGCGTTGTTCCGCCATGCGGTGCGCATGTCGCTGGTGCTGTGCGTGGGGTACGCCTTCATTCAGCTTACCGGCCTGCATCGCGGCTATTGGATCCTGCTGACCAGCCTGTTTGTCTGCCAGCCTAACTACAACGCCACACGACGGCGGCTGGCGCTGCGTATTGGCGGAACCCTGGCCGGTATTGCGATTGGCCTGCCGGTGCTGTGGCTGGTGCCCTCTATCGAGGGCCAGTTGGTTTTGATTGTGCTGAGCGGCGTGCTGTTTTTTGCCTTCCGCCAGATTCAGTACGCGCAGGCGACGCTATTCATCACCCTGCTGGTGCTGCTGTGCTTCAATCTGCTGGGTGAAGGCTTTGATGTCGCCCTGCCGCGCGTGGTGGATACCTTGCTCGGCTGTGGCCTCGCCTGGCTGGCGGTGGCATTTGTCTGGCCTGACTGGCGTTTCCGGCAGCTGACGACGGTTGCCGATCGCACGCTGAATGCCAACTGTCGTTATCTTGATGCCATCCTGGAACAGTATCATCAGGGTAAAGATAACCGTCTCGCCTACCGCGTGGCGCGCCGTGACGCGCATAACGCCGATGCGGAACTGGCGTCCGTGGTGTCCAATATCAGCGGCGAACTGAAGCAACAGCCGCCGCTGCGCGAGAATGCGTTCCGTCTGATGTGCCTCAACCACTCGTTTCTCAGCTACATTTCGGCGCTGGGCGCGCACCGGGAGCGGCTGACGCAGGGCGAACTGCTGACACTTTTAGATGACGCGGTATGCTTCGTCGAGGATGTGCTGCAGATCGATCGCGTCAGCGAAGCGCAGGCGGAAACGATGCAGCAGGCACTGATGCAGCGCCTGAGCGCGCTGAAAACCAGTGAGGAGGCGCAGGCACCGCTGGTGTTGCAGCAGCTGGGGCTACTGATTGCGCTGCTGCCGGAAATTGCCCGCCTGCGCCGCACCCTCGCCGCCGCTTAAGGCAACAGGCGCTCCGCCGCGGCGTGCTGGCGGAGCGTTTCCTGATACCAGGCGCTCAACTCTTCACGTACCGCCGCCGGCAAAGCGGCCTGATGATGGCCGGAAATGGCCCCTTCCAGCGCCAGCAGTGTTTTCAGGCCGATATCTTTATTCACCGCCCGCAGCTTCAGCCAGCTCTGACGCGAGCCCATTTCATACAGCAAGCGAACAGAATTGATTCCGACTTTGTGCAGCATCAGCTCCATGCGCAGGCTGAGATTGGGCAGATCTTTCAGCCTGAGCAAGACAAGTCTGTTCGCCGCCTCGGCGCGCGCCGCAGACAGCGAACTGGCCGATAAGCGCAGCAGCTGATCGGCGTCCTGCCAGAGCTGATTATCCACTTTGTAGTAGCTGAGCGTCACCGGCATGCCGCGCTTGCGGTATATCAACGGTTCCAGCGGGCGCTGTGCGGCATAGTGCTGTAGCGCCTCACTGGCGCGCAGATAGAGCGCATCCTCATTGATGTAAGCAAACACCACCTTTTCGACCGCCAGCGCGTAACCACCAAACTGGGTGCGCGATTCAATTTTTCCCAATGCCGCCAACTGGGCTTTGGACTGCTCAACCACCGGATTATTTTTCTTCATAACGTCCCCTTTTCCTCATTCCTTGCGCGGGAAATTTCCTATAAAAAGCTCAGAGATTCATCTGGTTAGAAGATAGAAAAAACGATTTAGCTGTTCAATGAATAAAAGCGGCAACGCGCGGATCTTGTGCGGAATTTGCGATGCATTTTCAGAAATTGAGGTTGATCTTTATCCAGGAACTCATTACTGTATATTCATACAGTTCATTACTGAGTGATTAAAATATGCGTACTCAATACTCTGGCCCTGCTGATCGTGCTCACCGTTTCGCTGCGACTGGCTTAACGCAACCTTCTCTGGGTGGTATTACTGAACTGCGTTATAGCGAGCAGCCCGGCATCATGCCGCTGCTGTTACTGCCGGTCCTCAAGCAGCTGAGCACCCAGTCACGCTGGCAGCTGTGGCTGACGCCAGCGCACAAACTGAACCGCAGCTGGATGCAGCAGTCAGGATTACCGCTGGAAAAGAGTATGCATATTACGGAATCCGAGCGTTTAAGCACGGTTGAGAGCATGGTGAAAGCGTTGCGCACCGGCAACTACAGCGTGGTCCTTGCCTGGATTCCTTATGAATTGAGCAATGAAGAGCGCCTGGAACTTGAGCAGGCAGCCGCCGAAGGCGAAGCGCTGGGATTGATTATGCGTCCTCAGGGGCGGGATCTTGCTCTGTCCAGACAGCCAAACAGCGCAAAAATTCCCTCTGATTTGTTTCATTAAGTAAAACTAAGATTTTTCTCACGCTATTTTTTCACAAAGTTGCGGCTAAGCCACTGATTCTTTTCCCGCCAGCTATGACAATGGCTTAGCCGCATTTTTCTTTTCCGGTAGCGAAAATTTTGCCATGTCATTTGTTAAAATGTGTGTATAAATCCCTGTTTTTTTATCCGCTGACGTCACATCATACTTGTAAGTTTCCAATCTCGTTGTAGACTTTACCTCGCCAGGGTGCTCAATAACCTCCGTTTTTTCGGTAGAGTCATAAGCGAGCGTTTAGACCCGGCGAAGGATTACAACCAAGAGCAACCTTTTTGCTCATTGCCTATTTGGATGATAACGAGGCGCAAAATGAAAAAGACAGCTATCGCAATTGCAGTGGCACTGGCTGGCTTCGCTACCGTAGCGCAGGCCGCTCCTAAAGATGACACCTGGTATACCGGTGCTAAACTGGGCTGGTCTCAGTATCACGATACTGGTTACTACGGTAACGGTTACGAAAACAACGACGGTCCAACTCACGAATCTCAGCTGGGCGCAGGTGCTTTCCTGGGCTACCAGGCTAACCCATACCTGGGCTTCGAGCTGGGCTACGACTGGCTGGGCCGTATGCCGAACAAAGGCAACGTGACCAATGGCGCATTCAAAGCACAGGGCGTTCAGCTGGCAGCTAAACTGAGCTACCCAATTGCTGACGATCTGGACGTGTACACCCGTCTGGGCGGCATGGTATGGCGTGCTGATTCAACTCAGACCAACCCAGACAACGGCCGCATCAGCAACCACGACACCGGCGTTTCTCCGCTGGCTGCTGTTGGTGTTGAATACGCACTGACCAAAAACTGGGCGACTCGCCTGGACTACCAGTGGGTTAACAACATCGGTGACGCAGGTACCGTTGGTGCGCGTCCAGACAACAGCATGCTGAGCGTCGGCGTTTCTTACCGTTTCGGTCAGGACGAAGCTGCTGCACCAGTTGTTGCTCCAGCGCCAGCTCCGGCTCCGGTTGTTGAAACCAAGCGTTTCACTCTGAAGTCTGACGTGCTGTTCACCTTCAACAAATCTACCCTGAAGCCAGAAGGCCAGCAGGCTCTGGATCAGCTGTACAGCCAGCTGAGCTCAATGGATCCGAAAGACGGTTCTGTTGTGGTTCTGGGCTTCACCGACCGCATCGGTTCAGACCAGTACAACCAGAAACTGTCTGAGAAACGTGCTCAGTCTGTTGTCGACTACCTGGTATCTAAAGGTATCCCGGCTAACAAGATCTCTGCACGTGGCATGGGTGAATCTAACCCAGTTACTGGCAACACCTGTGACAGCGTGAAAGGCCGCAATGCCCTGATCGACTGCCTGGCGCCAGACCGTCGCGTAGAAATCGACGTGAAAGGTATCAAAGACGTTGTAACTCAGCCACAGGCTTAAGTTATCGCGCAATAAAAAACCCCGCTTCGGCGGGGTTTTTTTTGGCTTTTTATCACACACAATTTTTTGCTATTCGTTATCCGCGCCGCCTTTACCCAGAATCGCCTGCAGATCCTGCTTCAGCGTCGACATCTGACTGGCATACTTCTCTTTGCGTTCTGCATCTTCAATCAGCTGAACAATGGTCTCTGACAGGGTGCTGTTACGACGCTGCGCCAGACCGGCCAGACGCTGCCACACCAGATACTCCAGATCGATCGATTTTTTCCGCGTGTGCTGATGCTCTGCGTTGAAATGGCGTTTACGCCGCGCGCGTATGGTCTGCTTCAGACGGTTTTCCAGCTCCGGATGGATATGCTTTGCGATCCAGTCACCGACCTCAACCGGGTTATTCTCCATCGCCAGCAACGTCTCTACCGCCGCCTGCGCAGCGCTCAGCTCAATATGCCGGGTGATCAACTCACCTTCCCGATGCTTTTTCACCAGGTATTTCCACTTCCATCCACTTTCAAGATTTTCGAGTTGCTGGTATTTCATCGGAATCTCATCGTGATCACGTAACAAACTAAGAATAACAGCTTTTTTCCCGGATGCAGCAAGGAAAAACATGTTGCGGCCATCACAGTTCAGGCCGGAAGTGCGCCGTGCTTAACCGGGTTGAATCCTGTATAATCGCGCTTTTCCTGAACCAGACTAATGCGAATATTTTGACCAGCACTCAACTTACGTGGCAAGCCCTGCAGCCGGATAGCTCACGCTACCAATCACTTTTCTCAACCGTCTCTCTGGAAGATAGCGATACGCTTGCCGCGGTTCAGCCGCGTCTGCTGAATGCGCTGGCGCATTTACATCATCAAACGCTGGGCTTTCCGCTGCTGCTGTTACGCAGCCAGGAAAACAGTGATTATCTGGCGTGGATTGCCGAAGCAGCGCAGCGCTTTCAGCCTGACGAGGACGCGCTGTACGGCGGTGATTACCATGTGATGGGCGACAACGTCAGCCTGCAGCCACCTGTCGATGCCAGCCGTCCCTTCACCAGCACCGGCGGCGTGCATTACGCCGACTGGATTGAGTCCGAGCAGCTGTTTGGCTGCGTGCGTCAGTATAAAGATCGCGTACAGCTGGAGCCCGGTCTGCTGCATCAGGCTAACGGTGGCACGCTGATTCTGTCGATCAATACCCTGCTGGCGCAGCCGCTGCTGTGGCTACGCCTGCGCAAAGTGATCGAACTGGGCCGCTTCGACTGGTACTCACCGGACGAGCGCCGTCCCCTGCCGGTGACCATTCCCCCACTGCCGCTGCAGCTGCGTCTGATTTTATGCGGCGATCGCGAGGCGCTGGCCAGCTTCCAGGAACTGGACGTTGAAGTGCACGAAATGGCGCTCTACAGCGAGTTCGAAGAGAATCTCCAGCTGGTCGATGAGGATGACATGGCCAACTGGTGTCGCTGGACGCTATGCCAGGCGGAACGGGCCGGCCTGACGCCACCCGAAGCTGATTTCTGGCCGCTGCTGATCCAGGAAGCGGTGCGTCTGACCGGCGATCAGGACACGCTGCCGCTGTGCCCGCGCTGGCTGCGCCGTCAGCTGCAGGAAGCCGCGCTGCACGGTGAGACGCTGAATGGCGAGGCGCTGAAAGAGGCGCTGGAAGCACGCCAGTGGCGCGAGAGTTTCCTCGCCGACCGGATGCGCGATGAGATCCTGTTAAATCAGATCATGATCGAAACGGAAGGCGAAGTGGTCGGGCAGATCAACGGCCTGTCGGTGATTGAATTCCCTGGCCATCCACGTCCGTGGGGCGAGCCATCACGCATCACCTGTGTTGTGCACCCGGGCGATGGCGAATTTACCGACGTGGAGCGCAAAGCGGAGCTTGGCGGCAACATCCACGCCAAAGGCATGATGATCATGCAGGCATATCTGATTTCCGAGCTGGAGCTGGAACAGCAGCTGCCCTTCTCGGCATCGCTGGTGTTTGAACAGTCTTACTCCGAAGTCGACGGTGACAGCGCTTCGCTGGCCGAGCTGTGTGTGCTGATCAGCGCGCTGGCAAACCAGCCGCTGAACCAGCAGATTGCCGTTACCGGTTCGGTGGACCAGTTTGGTAACGTGCAGCCGGTGGGTGGTCTGAATGAGAAAATCGAAGGCTTCTTCCATATCTGCCAGTCGCGCGAGCTGACCGGCAAACAGGGCGTGATTCTGCCTGCCAGCAACGTGCGCCATCTCAGCCTCAGCGACGACGTGGTAGAAGCGGTGCAGCAGGGCCAGTTCCATATCTGGGCGATTGAGCGCGTTGACGAAGCGCTGCCGCTGTTAACCGGTATTGCCTGGCAGAGCGAAAGCGGCGACTCGCTGCTGAGCACCATTCAGGAGCGCATTACTCAGCTCAATCAGCAGGAAAACCGACCGCGGCCCTGGCCATTACGCTGGCTCAACTGGTTCAACCACAGCTGATTACATTGCCCAGCGTACAACTGTTCGCTAATATTCGGGCTTCACTAAAAGAAGGCATATTGAGAACATGGTAGATAAACGCGAATCCTATAGCAAAGAAGACCTGATTGCCTCTGGTCGCGGCGAACTGTTTGGCGAGAATGGCCCACCGCTTCCGTCTGACAACATGTTGATGATGGACCGCGTGGTCAAAATGACCGAAGACGGCGGCAAATTCGATAAAGGTTATGTGGAAGCCGAACTGGATATCCGCCCTGACCTGTGGTTCTTTGATTGCCACTTTAAAGGCGATCCGGTGATGCCAGGCTGTCTGGGTCTGGATGCTATGTGGCAGCTGGTTGGCTTCTATCTCGGCTGGCTGGGTGCGGAAGGTAAAGGCCGTGCGCTGGGTGTGGGTGAAGTGAAATTCACCGGCCAGGTTCTGCCGACGGCGAAGCTGGTTACTTACAAAATTCACTTCAAACGCGTCATCAACCGCAAGCTGGTGATGGGCGTGGCCGATGGCGAAGTGTTCGTCGACGGTAACCTGATTTACACCGCGACTGACCTGAAAGTGGGCCTGTTTAAAGACACTTCAGCGTTCTGACCCGCCAACAAAAACCTCCGCACGCAGCGGAGGTTTTTTTCCTGTTTACAGACATCCGACGGTGCCTAAGCCACCGCCGACCTGTCCTCCATGGCTTGTCGCCAACCTCCCAACCAGTGAGACCGGGCATCGATCATTTGATAAGGGCATATCTCTTTTGAGCGGCCGGTAATGCCTGCCTGATAGCCTCGTGAATGTGCTCGTTCCAGGCGGTCTCTCTTCTGTCTCTTCATACCTCGTTTCCCTCATTTCAGGTCTGGTGGAATCTGGTGGAAAGAAAGAGTGGTGAATTAATGTTCAACCACAGTAATGTTCTAACCTGTGGTGGGTGAAAGGTCAATGCGCAAAATTCACGCCAATGTCATCAATTTGCCGTGAAATCGACACAAATCCCTCAGTGCTGCCGCCATATCTGGCTGATTCCGCAATAAAAAAGTCCCTGATTTGCGCGCCGTCACATAACGGCAAATCAGGGACTTAGCATAAGCATCGAACAAATCCTAATTTAGCGTCACCACGCTGTTAGCGATTTGCTGTGCCGTTTGCTGCCAGCCGAGCGCCAGCGTGCGCACCAGCGCATCGTAGCCATCTTCGGTCTGCGGCAGCGTCAGATTAAAGCCATGTTTGATAAGCCGGCCTTGATGTTGCAACAGCCATTCACCGCTTACTACCACCTTGCCGTCATAACGGCCGTGGAAGCCGGTGACATGCACGCTGAGCGTATCGTGCGTGTCACCCAGCGGCTGACTGGCCACCAGCCGGCCGGGCAACGCCTGGCCGAGGTTACTCACCAGTGTCTGCTGCAGCTGCTGGTCGAGCGGACTGGCCCACAGATTGTTGGCGGCAATCACGTACTTCACGTCGCTGGTTTGATAAACCAGCCCGTTGCCGGCGAGATAATCCGGCACGCTCACCTGTTCAACCCAAATCATCGGCTGGCTGGCGGAGGCGTCACTGCTGACGCGCGCCATATTGCTGCCCGCAGGCAGCTGGTAATAAGTGGTGTCGATGGTGCTGCTGCAGCCCGCCAGCAGCAGCACAGCACCGATAATCAGCCCTTTTTTCACTGTTTCGCCCTCTTTGGCTGCGGATCCTGACCCGGTTTGGCTTCAAATACCAGCGCGTTGCTCTTACTGTTGAGCGTTTTCAGCACCGGCTGCAATTCGCGCAGCACCTGGTCAAGGCGCTGCATATCGCCCACCAGTTTGTTATAGGCTGGCGATCCCGGCTGCAGCCCCTTCATGCTGCGATTAAGCTCGCGCAGGGTTTGCTGCATATCGGCCGGCAGCGTTTTCATCGCCGGGTTGGCGGTGATCTGATTGAGGTTATCCAGCGTTTTCTGCAGCTGCTGCAGGGTGCGCTGGCTCTCTTTCAGCGTGCCGGTGGCCTGGTTGATCATCGGGTTGAGCGGCAGCGCGTTGATCTTATCCAGCGCCGCCATCAGTTTCTGCTGAATCTGGCTCAGACCGCCGCTCACGGTCGGAATCACCTCCAGCCCCGCCACTTCGTTCGGTCCTTTGTAAGCCGGTGCATTGTCATAGAAGTCGAGATCGACAAACAGCGCACCGGACAGCAGGTTGCCGGTTTTCAGCGTGGCGCGCAGGCCGCGTTTCTTACCATCCTGCAGATGCTGTTCAAGATTGAAGTCGCCACCCAGACGGCTGATAAAGCGGTCCGGCTCAATGCGGATCAGCACCGGCACGCGGTAATCGGTGTTCAGCGCCTGATTCACGCCCGGGATCATGTAAGGCACCTGAGCCACGGTACCAAGACGAATGCCGCGGAACTCTACCGGAGCGCCGACCTGCAGACCACGAATCGAGTCGCTGAAGAACATCAGGAAATCAGTGTGCTTGGTGTACAGCGAATCCTGAATGCTGCGCTGGTCATCATACAGGTGGTAGTCGTCCTGGTTTTTGGCCAGCTCGCCGAGTTCCCAGCCGTCCGGCACGTCAAAGCTCACACCACCGCTAAACAGGGTCGTCAGCGAGCCCATTTCGACGCGCATGCCGGAAGCGGACATATCCACCGCAATGCCGCTGTCTTTCCAGAAGCGCACATTGGTGGTAATCAGCCGATCGTAAGGCGCGGCGATGAACAGCTGATAGGTCATCATGCGCTTGTCGGTATCAAAGGTGCTGGTTTCCACCGTGCCGACGCGATAGCCGCGGAACAGCACCGGATCGCCCGGATTAAGCTGGCCGGCTTTTTTGCTGTCGAGGATGACGCGAATACCTTTGGCATCCGGCGGTGCCAGCGGCGGCGCGTCGAGCAGCTGATAGTGCTCTGGCTTATCCCCTTTGGCGCCCGGCTGCAGTTCAATGTAGGCGCCGGAGAGCAGCGTACCGAGGCCCGTCACCCCTTCCCGGCCAATCTGCGGCTTCACCACCCAAAACACGCTGTCTTTATGCAGCAGTTTTTCCATGCCGGCATTCAGGCGCGCGGTGATCTCCACATGGTGCAGATCGTCCGTCAGTACCGCGCTTTCAACGGTGCCCACGTCGACGCTGCGGCTTTTAATGGTGGTTTTACCGGCAACAATGCCTTCGGCGTTTTCGGTGATCAGCGTGACCTGCGGTCCCTGATGGCTGAAGTGATAAAACAGAATCCATCCGCCGATTAACAGCGTGACGATAGGTACGATCCACACCGGCGACCAGCGTTTAATCTGGTCGACGTTAGCAATGCCGTGTTGGTTGTCCGTCAAGACGCGGCTCCTTACGTTCAGTTTCCTGTAGGCGATCCCAAATCAGGCGCGGATCAAACGTCATGGCGGCGAACATAGTCAGGATCACCACCAGCGCAAACAATAGCGCGCCTGGCGCAGGGTAAACACTCATCAGCTGGCCCATGCGCACCAGCGCAGAAAGCACAGCGATCACAAACACATCAATCATTGACCAGCGGCCAACAAACTCCACCACCTCATAAATCAGGTGCATCTTCTCGCTGTCGCGCCGGCCGCGGCCGCTGGCGTGCCAGCACAGCCAGCCAATCGCCACCATCTTCAGCGAAGGCACCATAATACTGGCGATAAAAATCACCAGCGCGACCGGCCAGGAGCCATCGCTCCACAGCAAAATGACGCCGGCCATAATGTTGGACGGATACTGTGAGCCGAGCGTTTCGGTCACCATGATCGGCATAATATTCGACGGGATATACAGCATCACCGAGGTGATCAGCAGTGCCAGCGTCCACTGCAGGCTGTGCTGCCTGCGCGGCGCAGCGCTCACGCCGCAGCGCGGACAGGTTGTCTGCGCGGCCGGCAGAATCGCGGTGCAGCACGGACAGCTGCGCAGCCCCTGCTTCAGTCCGCTGATGCCCGCCTGCGGCGTTTGCGCCAGCGGCGGCAGCGGATCGATGCGCTGCCAGACCCAGCGGCGATCGACGCACTGAAACGCACGCAGCTGCAGCAGACAAAACAGGCACCATGGCCAGAAGCTGCTGCCAAGGCCAATTTCACCGTAGGCCATCAGTTTGACGAAGCTGACCAGCACGCCGGCCATGAAAATTTCCGCCATACCCCAGCTGCGCAATTGAAACAGAATACGTGCCAGCCCGAGTCGCAGGCTGTGCGGCAGGCGCACCGGATTCACCAGCAGCAGAATGGCGATCATGCAGAAAGCCGGAATGCCCTGCACAAACAGCAGGAACAGCGTGGCGAGGCTGCGATAATCCTCGCGATCCATCACCTGCGGGATAGCCATCAGCGAGATCTGGCTGCTGAGACCGGCCACATGCATGCTGATAAACGGAAACAGATTGGCCAGCAACAGCATAAACAGCGCCGCCAGCGCATAGCCAGTGGGACGTTTACGCGGTTCGTGCCAGTTAGCCACCAGCGTGGTGTGACAGCGTGGACAGCGCGCACGGCTGCCCACCGGTACGGCGGGCAGTTTTACGGTTAAATCACACTGCGGACAGAGCATCCAGTGCTGCGTCTGATGCGTGGCACACATGCTGACTCCCTCTGCGTTATGCGCCGTTTTTCAGCGCTTCCAGCTCTTCCCACCGTTCAAAGGTGGTTTCCAGCTCCTGCTCCGCCTGCGCCAGCGCATCCAGCACCGGCTGCGTTTTGTCGTGCGGCTGGCTGAAGAAGTCCGGATGACTCATCTGCGCCTGCAGCTCACCGATACGCGTCTCCAGCTGCTCCAGCTTTTGCGGCAGCTGTTCCAGTTCACGCGTCAGGTTATAGCTTAGCTTGCCTGCGCTGCGTTTGGGGGCGTCGGCTTTTTCTGCCGGTTTAGTCGCTGCGCTTTTGACCGGTGCAGCTTTGGTCTGCTTGTAAGCGGCGCGCTGCTGCTGCGCATCATGGTAGCCACCGACGAAGGTACCGATCTCGCCGTTGCCTTCAAAGATCCAGCATTCGGTCACGGTGTTATCCACAAACTGACGATCGTGGCTCACCAGCAGTACGGTTCCCTGATAGCCATCCACCAGCTCTTCCAGCAGCTCGAGCGTTTCGACGTCGAGGTCGTTGGTCGGTTCGTCAAGGATCAGCAGGTTGCTGGGCTTGAGGAAGAGGCGCGCCAGCAGCAGGCGGTTACGCTCGCCGCCGGACAGCGCACGCACCGGCGTCATGGCGCGTTTCGGGTGGAACAGGAAGTCCTGCAGATAGCCGAGCACGTGGCGCGGCTTGCCGTTGACCATCACTTCCTGTTTGCCTTCCGCCAGGTTATCCATCACGGTTTTATCCGGATCGAGCTCCGCGCGGTGCTGATCGAAGTAGGCGATTTCCAGTTTGGTGCCGCAGTGCACGCGACCGGCATCCGCCTTCAGCTGGCCGAGCATCAGGCGCAGCAGCGTGGTTTTACCGCAGCCGTTCGGGCCAATCAGGGCGATTTTGTCGCCGCGCTGCACCTGGGTGGAGAAATCCTTCACCAGCGTTTTGCCGTCAACGCCGTAATCCACGTTTTCCAGCTCAAAGACGATTTTGCCGGAACGCGCCGCTTCACCGACCTGCATATTGGCTTTGCCCATCACGTCACGCCGTTCGGAACGTTCACGACGCAGCGCTTTCAGCGCGCGCACGCGGCCTTCGTTACGGGTGCGACGCGCTTTGATGCCCTGGCGAATCCACACTTCTTCCTGCGCCAGCTTGCGGTCGAATTCGGCGTTTTGCATCTCTTCAACGCGCAGCGCTTCCTCTTTGCCGAGCAGGAACTGATCGTAATCGCCCGGCCATGACACCAGCTTGCCGCGATCGAGGTCGACAATGCGCGTCGCCATATTGCGGATAAACGAGCGGTCGTGCGAAATAAACACGATGCTGCCGTTGAAGGTTTTCAGGAAGCTTTCCAGCCAGTCGATGGTTTCAATATCGAGGTGGTTCGTCGGTTCGTCGAGCATCAGCACGCGCGGGTTGCTGACCAGCGCACGGCCCAGCGCGGCTTTACGCAGCCAGCCACCGGAGAGTGACGACAGCTCGGTGTCCGGCTGCAGCCCGATTTGCTGCAGCACATCGTTGATGCGGCTATCGAGCTGCCACAGGTTGTGATGGTCGAGAATCGTCTGCAGTCGCCCCATTTCGTTGAGGTTTTTCTCGCTCGGATCTTCCATCACCAGGTGCGATATGGCGTGGTAAGCCTTGAGGTGTTCAGCCTGTTCAGCCACGCCTTCGGCGACAAAGTCGTACACCGAACCGGTGATATTGCGTGGCGGATCCTGTTGCAGCCGCGCAACCACCAAATCCTGCTCATAAATAATGCGGCCGTCATCCAGCGGCTGTTCGCCGTTGATGATTTTCATCAGCGTCGATTTACCGGCGCCGTTGCGCCCAACCAGACAGACGCGCTCGCCCTCTTCGATATGCAGTTCGGTGTTATCCAACAGCGGCGCATCGCTGAACGACAGGTAAGCGCCATGGATACTGATCAGTGACATAAAACTTATTCCTTACCGGCGTGGCTTACCAGCCAGCAGTTGTGAATTTGACGGTTGCGCGCAAAGTCCTGCGACAGCGTTTTTTGCGTAATTTCCTGCGCCTGCAGACCCAGACGCTGCAAGCCGTCCAGATCCATTTTGAAGCCGCGCTTGTTATTGGAGAACATAATGGTGCCGCCGCGACGCAGCATGCGCTTCAGGTTCTGCAGCAGCATCAGGTGGTCGCGCTGCACATCGAAGTCATCTTCCATACGTTTGGAGTTGGAGAAGGTCGGCGGATCGATAAAGATCAGATCGAACTGCTCATCGCTTTCGCGCAGCCAGCTCAGGCAGTCCGCCTGCATCAGGCGATGCTGGCGCCCGGTTAATCCGTTCAGGCGCAGGTTACGTTCGGCCCACTCCAGATAGGTGCGCGACATATCAACCGTGGTGGTGGATTTGGCGCCGCCCAGCCCGGCGTGCACGCTGGCGCTACCGGTATAGGAGAACAGGTTAAGGAAATCTTTCCCCTGGCTCATCTGGCCCAGCATCTGGCGCGCGATACGGTGGTCGAGGAACAGGCCGGTATCAAGATAATCCGTCAGGTTCACCAGCAGCCGCGCGTTAAACTCCTGCACTTCAAAGAATTCGCCCTTCTCGCTCAGCTTCTGGTACTGGTTTTTGCCCTTCTGCCGTTCGCGGGTTTTCAGCACCAGGCGATTGGCCGGTATCTCCAGCACGCTCAGCGTGGCACCGATCACGTCAAACAGGCGCTGACGCGCTTTGGTCGCATCCACGGTTTTCGGCGGCGCGTACTCCTGAACCACCACCCAGCCGGCGTAGCGATCGACCGCCACGTTATACTCCGGCAGATCGGCGTCATACAGGCGGTAGCAGTCAATATTCGACTGGCGCGCCCACTTGTCCAGTTTTTTGCTGTTCTTACGCAGGCGGTTAGCAAAGTCTTCGGCAATCTGTGCGCCGCCTTCGGCGCTGTTCTCCGCCAGCTGGTAGTTCTTCTGTACGCACTCCAGCGGACCGTTTTTCGCTTTAAACTGGCGATCGGCGCGCAGCTGCAGGCAGCTGAGCAGCTCGGGTGAGGCGCTGAACAGCGACAAATTCCAGCCGCCAAACTGCTGTTTCATGATGCGGCCCAGCTGGCTGTGCAGCGCAATCAGCGCCGGCTCGCTCTCCAGACGCTCACCGTACGGCGGGTTACTCAGCACCGTACCGCGCATCGCTTCGCCCGCCAGCGGATTTTTCAGCTGCAGCACATCCTGCTGCGCGAAGGTGAACAGATCAAACACGCCGGCGCGGCGTGCGTTGGCACGTGCCCATTCCAGCACGCGACCATCATTATCATAGCCAAAGAAGCGAGACGTGGTGGCGGCCGTGCCGGCGCGCGCACGCTGCAGCGCGTCGCTGCGCACCTCCTGCCACAGTGCATTGTTGTGGCGTTTCCAGCGGCTGAAGCCCCAGTGCGAACGCAGCAGGCCCGGCGCGCGATCGCAGGCGATCAGCGCCGCTTCAATCAGCAGCGTACCGGAGCCGCACATCGGATCGACCAGCGGCGTGCCGTTCTGCCAGCCGGAGCGCATCACAATCGCCGCCGCCAGGTTCTCTTTCAGCGGTGCCTGGCCGGTTTGCTGGCGATAGCCGCGCTGGTGCAGTGCAGTGCCGCTCAGATCCAGCGCGATGCTAACGCGATCTTTGTTCAGCCACGCGTTAATGCGGATGCCCGGCTGCTCGCGATCGACACTCGGACGCTCCAGATTCTGCCGGGTAAAGCTATCGACAATCGCATCTTTGATGCGCAGCGCACCAAACTGACTGTTGCGAATCACCTCATTGGTGCCGCTGAAGTGGATGGCGAACGTGGTGTTGCTGTCAAACAGCTCGCTCCACGGGATGCTTTGCGCGCCGACGTAGAGATCAAGATCGCTCCAGACGCCGAATTCTCCCAGCGGCAGCAAAATACGTGAAGCCAGACGGCTCCACAGCAGGCTTTGGTACATTACGCGGTCGTCGGCTCGGAAGTGGACGCCGCCCTGCACCACCTGCAAATCCTGCGCACCCAGCGCGTCCAGCTCAGTTTTCAACAGCTCTTCGAGCCCACGCGCCGTACTGGCAAACAGAGAATTCATATCGTCACTTTTACTCTTGCTAAAATTGTTGCGCATTATAGCGAATCAGCGTCCTATGTCATAAAGTTAGCTTCTTTTTGTCTGTACGGAGTTGTGATGATTACCCTGTCTCGCCTGTATATTCACCCGGTTAAATCGATGCGTGGTTTGCAGCTGTCACACGCACAGGTGCTGGAAAGCGGTCTGGCCTTCGATCGCATCTTTATGGTGACCGAAGCGGACGGGACCTTTATTACCGCCCGCCAGTTTCCGGAGATGGTGCGTTTCACGCCCGCCCTGCTGCCCGACGGGCTATTCATCACCGCGCCGGACGGCAGCCAGGCGCTGATCCGCTTCAGCGATTTCAGCACCCAGCCGGCACCGACCGAAGTGTGGGGCAACCAGTTCACTGCGTGCATTGCGCCTGACACCATCAACCAGTGGCTGAGCGGCTTTTTCCCGCGCCCGGTGCAGCTGCGCTGGGTTGGCGCTGAGCCGTCACGCCGGGTAAAACGCTTCGACCAGGTCCCGCTGGGGTTCGCCGACGGCTTCCCTTACCTGCTGGTCAACATGGCGTCGCTGCAGGATCTGCAGCAGCGCTGTCCGGCCAGCGTGCGGCTGGAGCAGTTCCGCCCCAATCTGATCGTCAGCGGCGCCAGCGCCTGGGACGAGGACAGCTGGAAACGTATTAAGATCGGCGAGATCACCTTCGAGATGCCGAAGCCGTGCAGCCGCTGCGTGTTTACCACCATCGGCACCGAAAGCGGCCACAAGCATCCGCAGGGCGAACCGCTCGCCACGCTGCAGCGCTTTCGCAGCGCGCAGGACGGCAGCGGTGATATCGATTTCGGCCTCAATTTGATTGCGCTTAACAGCGGCATCGTGCGCGTCGGCGATACGGTTGAAGTGCTGGAACGGCAGACGCCGCGCGCTTACGGTGCCGGTGAGGTGGTGGAAACGCTGCAGGCCGCCAGCAGCGCGCCGGCCGCCGTGACCATTGGCTATCAGGGTCAGCAGTTTGCCGGCGATAATCAGCAGGTATTACTGGAACAGCTGGAGATGCAGGGCTTTCGCATTCCCTATTCGTGTCGTGCCGGAATCTGCGGCAGCTGCAAAATGACGCTGGTGTCGGGTGACGTGAAGGCGCTGAAGCAGAGCGCGGTGCGCGGCGACGGCACCATTCTCAGCTGCAGCTGTATTCCGAACGGAGATATCGAACTGGCGTAAGCGCTACACCGCGCGGGCGAAGGGCGCGCTGTTCTCCTGCAACTGCGGCTGCAGGCGATCGTTCATGATCTTGATGGCATCGCCGAGCTGCATCCCTTTGCCCGCCACCGTCAGCGCACTCTGCGCCAGCAGACAGAGCGCGGCATTCTCGCCGCTCTCGACCACCAGCAGCTGTGCCTGTTCGCCGCTGTCGGCCAGCGTTACCGCCACCATATCGCCCGCGACGGGCTGCCAGCTGTGCGCATGGCTGGTGAAGTGCCAGCTTTTCGGCATCAGCGGCTTAAGGAAACGGCTGGCTACCAGCGCATTCAGCACCAGCTCGGCGCGCTGATCGCTTTTTAAACCGCTCTGGCGACAGCGCTCTTCAAAAGTAAAATAAAGCGCAGCGTCATCAACGCAAAAACCGCTGTCATTAAAGGCATCGGGCGTCAGCATTTTGCGCGAGAAGCGCGAGCGAAATAACATTCCATCGGCCAGATCCAGCATCATCCGGTCATGCTCTGCGTCGAAATACCAACGCCAGTTGTCATCGGGTTTGATTTTCATGGGGTGCCCTGTGGATTTACGCTGCGCTAAACGGCGCTGAAATTTAAAATATTGCTTTAAGGAAAAAGCTGAAAATTGTACGAACAGGACAAAATATAAACGAGCCGGAGGGAGAAATAAACCCCCCGGCCAGGGAAAGTGAGAAATGTCTTAGAGATGGGTCACGATATCTTTAATTAAACCCGGACCTTTATAAATAAAGCCAGAGTATATCTGTACCAGCGTTGCGCCAGCCGCCATTTTTTCCCGTGCCGCGACCAGCGAATCAATGCCACCGACGCCAATAATAGGCAGACGTCCCTGCAGCTCCTGCGCCAGACGGCGAATCACCTCGGTGCTGCGCGACTGAACCGGACGGCCACTTAATCCCCCCGCTTCGTCGGCATATTTCAGCCCGCTCACCAGCGAACGATCGAGCGTGGTATTGGTGGCGATCACGCCGTCTATTTCGTGGCGCACTAAACTATCGGCAACCTGGATCAATTCTTCTTCAGAAAGATCCGGTGCGATCTTCACCGCCACCGGCACATATTTCAGATGGCTTTCCTGCAGCGCCCGCTGTTTTAATTTAATCGCCGACAGCAGATCGTCCAGCGCTTCGCCATATTGCAGCGAACGTAATCCGGGGGTATTCGGTGAGGAAATATTGATGGCAATATAACCGGCGTGCGCATACACCTTTTCCATGCAGGTGAGATAATCGTCTTTGCCCTGCTCCACCGGCGTGTCTTTATTTTTACCAATATTGATGCCGAGCACGCCTTTAAAGCGCGCCTTTTTCACATTCTCAACCAGGTGATCGACGCCGAGATTATTAAACCCCATGCGGTTGATGATACCTTCCGCCGCCACCAGCCGGAACATGCGGGGTTTGTCATTGCCCGGCTGCGCGCGTGGCGTCACCGTGCCCACTTCGACAAAGCCAAAGCCCATGGCGCCAAAGGCATCAATGCACTCCGCGTTCTTATCCAGACCCGCAGCCAGACCCAGCGCGTTCGGAAAGGTCAGCCCCATACAGGTCACCGGGCGTGACGGCAGCGACTGACGAATCAGCCCTTCCAGCGGCGTGCCGCTGATGAAGCGTAACTGTTGAAAGGTGAGTTCGTGCGCGCGCTCTGGATCGAGCTTAAACAGCGCCGGCCGGACGATAGGATATAGCATGCACTCTCCTGAATGGCGGAAGCTTCGTGAAAGTCGGGTGCACGGGAATTTGTGCGCCAGAATGGTAAGGTGCTCTGGCGCAAAAGTAAATTACTCTGGGATGCAACAATTTGATCGGTATCAGCGTCGGGCGGAATAGCGTCCCAGACGATCGCGGCAGGCCTGTAAGCCGCTGTAAATCGCCGGGCAATACCACAGCAGTTTCAGTCGCGCGTTGTGCTGTAACACTTTACGCACCAGCTGATTCACCTGCGGCTGCCACTCGGCGGGCACCGTCATGTGATTTTTGCGGATTTGCGTCAGGCAGCCGTGCATCACCGTCTGGTAATAGTCATCCAGCAGCGCCTCATCGTGCGGCAGTTGCTGCTGCTGCAGGAACTGCTCACTGCCGGCGCGGGCGATAAAGTAATTTTTCACCCATGAGAAGTCGCGCGTGCTCTGCGACAGTGAACTCAGCATAAAGCGTTTGTAGTAGTAGCTCTGGCTGGTGCAGTACAGCGCGTGCGCCTGCAGATAGAGGGCGAACATAAAAGGCGCGTCTTCATGGTTCTGAATCGGCAGAAACTGCAGATCGAGCTGGTCAATCAGGCGACGCGAAATGATGCTGCTCCAGATCACCCGATGCGCCGACTGATGCTGAATCAGCGTGCGCAGCGTGGCGCTGCCGCCCGGCAGCAGGCCGCTGACGTGGCGCTGATGGATGGTCTGATAATGGCGCTGCGGCGCTGGCAGGTCGAAAAACATCTTCGCGCCAAAGCAGAACAGATCAATCTCCGGATGACGCGCCTGTACGCGGCGGAAATCGGCGAACAGTTCTGTCGAGACGAAGTCGTCAGCATCCATAAAATAGACGAAATCGCCGCTGGCTGCAGCCAGCCCCTTCATGCGCGCGGCACTGACGCCGCCGCGTCCGCCACTCAGCAGCGTCACCTGCGGATGCTGCGCAGCAAACGCCGTCAGCCAGGCCACGCTGTCATCGCTTGAGCCATCATCAATAATGATGATCTCTTCCGGCGGCGATGACTGACGTAACAGCGACCCCAGGGTTTCCGGCAGCCAGGGCGCGCAGTTCCAGTTAGGGATAATTACCGAAACCGTCGGCGTGCGGCGTGATGTCATGCTCATCCTCTTTCCTCTGCGTTAACAAGCGGCGCGCGCAGGCGTTTTAGCACCAGGCTGTGTAACAGACAGCACACGCCAAGGTTAAAGGCCCCGATCAGCCCCAGCCACAGCAGGTTGATCCAGCGATTCTGGTTCCACTCGATGGGCAGCAGCGTGCTGAGCCAGGCAATCAGCGCCGACACCGCCCAAATCAGCGCTACGTCGCGCGTCAGCCAGCTGAAATGGATGCCCGGCGCAAAGCGGCGATGCACCAGCCACGCCCAGCCAACTAAATAGAAGATGTTCTGCCCCAGCCACAGCCAGCCGGTGCCCAGCGCCCCGTAATGGACGGCACACCAGATGTTGAGCGGCACCAGCACGACGGCAAAACAGGTGAATCCCTGCATGTGCAGTTTCAGATTGCCGTTAACGTATTGCAGGTGATACAGCAGGCCGCAGATCGCCTGGATGCCGCTGCCGAGCGCATAGAGGCTAAGCACAAACGCCATCTCTTCGACAATTTGCGGTTTCTGCGTCCACGCCCACAGTAGCGGTCCGGCATAGCAGGCAATGGTGATGCTGAGCGGGGCCATAAAAATCGCCACCGCCTGGGTGGTATAGCGGTAGAGCTTCAGCGATTCGGCATCGCCCTGCTGACGGGTTTTCATGCCGGTCATGCGCGGCACAATCGCCTGCATAATCGGACTGCTCAGCAGCAGGATCCCGGTCGCAGCCGTGGCGACCACGGTGAACGAGCCGTACTCGCTCAGCGGCAGGGTTTTTGACAGCACCAGCCGGTCAATCTGCGAAATAAAGGTCCACACGGCGCTGGAGAAGGCGGCGCTCAGCGCGAAGCGGATAAAGGGTTTGAGCACGCCTTTCAGGTCGTCGCGCTTCTCTTTGCGCGCTGCGCGGGGCACCAGCTGACAGGATTTCCAGATACAGCAGGCGGCTTCGGCAATCGACACCAGCAATTGCCAGATAAAGAAGGTCAGCAGCGGATTCGGGAACAGCTGGATCACCAGTACCGCGCCAAAAGTACGCAGCGTGGTAATGATCAGGTTCACGCCGTTGAGCCAGACCTGATGCTCAAAACCGACAATCACACTGCGATACGGGCTGGTACGCCAGCGAATCGCGGCGGTGATCACCATGATCGCCACGGCCACCACCACATCGCTGGCGGGTAAGTGCTGCGCATCCAGCCAGTGCGTGGCAATCCATGGCGTCGCCAGCCAGCCGAGCACCACCAGCACCAGGGTGGAGAACAGGAAGAAGCGGGTCAGCGTGGCAAACAGCGCCGGAAACCAGACAAATTCTGCCTGATTTGCCCGGTAGCGTGCCGCCTCGCGCATCAGCGTGGTGGAAACGCCCGCGTCGAGCAGCTGCAGCCAGGTCAGCAATATAGAAAAGAAGCCCACGAGACCGTAAGCTTCCATACCTAAATGCTGAATATACAGGGGAACCACTAAAATACCTGACAGCGTCAGATAGATCTGGCCAACATAGTTGGCAATCGCGTTACGTTTGATAGACATAAAAACTCTGGCGTCTGGGTATTTTTCTCAGTGTTAACAGCGTGACACAAAAATACCCCAGCGCCCACGGGAGTAATTCTTAAAATTAACGCTGGCGCTATCTCAGCGGCTTTTTCTCATTTTCATCAGTGAGAAATAGAGGTCGGGCTGTTTCAGTAACAGTTTTTCCATTGTGCTCTGCGGTGAAAACTGATCGGCAAAGTAGCGCACCGCGTGCCGCACATTATTAGAGAACTGCGTTTCAGCGTTTAATTCCTGCTGTACCAGCTGTAATAACCCGCTGCGTAAATAACTCTGGCGATAGCGGTTTCGCTCCGGAATAAAGTGTGACAAACGGGTGACCTTTTCATACTCCGTCATAAATTGCTGATAGCTGGGCGGCGGATTAACCGTGGTGACCTCATGCTCCGCGCGGGCATCCAGCAGCCATACCGTTTGCGTATTTAACAGGCCGGCCAGCATCACATCCTGAATGCGTACCAGCGGAGCGGCATTTTTCACCAGCGCGGCGCGCAGGATAACGGCGTAATTATTCTGCTGCCACAGGCGCTGCGCCTGCAGCTGCTGAAACAGCTGCAGCGACGGCTGCAGGCCGCTGCTCAGTGCGCGTGGTGCCAGTGAAACCAGCATGCAGTTGAGCTCCGGGCGCTGATGGCTGAGCGTTGCCACTTCCTGCAACAGTGCCGCAGAGGGCACAAAACCATCAGCGGCAAACAGTAAAAACGCGTCGTCGCTGACGCTCTCCGCCGCTGGCTGTGGCACAGCGGTAAACTGACTGTGCGCGGCATCCGGCTGCAGCAGATAACACAATAGTGGATTAACGTTATCAGCCGCGACGCGCGCAGGCTGATCGGCAACCGGCTCAGCCGGATGCACTAACAGAGCAGACCTTCCCATATTCCTCTCCCTAAAAATAATACTGAATAATGGCCAGACAAAAATCCGCCCAATTAAGGCGCAAATAAGGCAGTGACTTTTTTTTAGCGTAAGAAAACTCAATCAATTATAAACAGCCCGCCGACGGCATGACTATTGGCCCTTGCCAGACTGGCTGATAATTTACCGTTTATTGTTAAGCGCAACTGAAGCAATCCCGGTCATAGTGCAGAAGTGATACGTAATATCGGTAACAGGAAACGCGTTAAACGGTGCGATTTTAATAAAACGCCACGCTTTGACACACTTATTCGCTAATTTGAGACCAGCTTAAAATGGAACATTCTAAACAGCCACTACGAAAAATCCTGGTGCACGCTTTAAACTTACGTCAGCGTTTGTTTGCTACTCCTTAAATTACCTCATCTATTTCTTCTTAAGCCTGACGACAATGGCGCGCCCGGCGATATGTGTCGACGGTTACACCTCTGATTTAACCAGGCAACAGCGCTTTTAATCATTCTCACCTTGCCCGTGACGGAAGCCGCTAATGAAAACCCGGCAACCTGTGGGTGCAATTCAGATTAACCTTAGAGGCGCTTTTCCCTTCCTTTATAAGCGCGGGCTATTCCCGCCTGACGGCTATCCATTGCCGGATAAATCATTTACGCCTCGCCGCCTGCTCTGTCAGGATTGAACGCATCAGTTCTCAATAATTGCTAATCAATAACTTTCAGTTATAAGGAGTGACCATGCGGGTTATTACGCTGGCGGGGAGTCCGCGTTTTCCTTCACGTTCCACGGCGCTGCTGAGTGTGTGCCAGCGGGCGCTGGAAGCGCGTGGCGTTGAGGTGATTCCGTGGAACATTCACAACTTTCAGCCGGAAGATTTGCTGTATGCGCGCTTTGACTCACCGGCACTGACCGCGCTGAAAGCAGATTTAGCGCTCGCGGAGGGGCTGATCGTCGCCACACCGATTTATAAAGCCTCTTTCTCTGGCGCGCTGAAAACCCTGCTCGACCTGCTGCCAGAACGCGCGCTGGAACATAAAGTGGTGCTGCCGCTGGCCAGCGGCGGCAGCGTGGCGCACATGCTGGCCGTTGACTACGCGCTGAAACCGGTGCTGAACGCGCTGAAAGCGCAGGAAGTTCTGCACGGCGTGTTCGCCAGTGATACGCAAATCACCCATTACGACCGCCAGCCTGAGCTGGATGCGCTGCTGAGCGAGCGCATTGATGAAGCGCTGGGAACCTTCTGGCAGGCGCTGCACCGTCGTCATCAACCCTATGCTCAGGCTGTATAAAGGAACCGCGATGAAAAGGATGTTAACCCGCTGGCTGCTGCCAACCGTTACCGCGCTGTTTGCCCTGACCCTCGCGGCTCAGGCTGCCGAAGCGCCGGCACAATTCCGTATCGGCTATCAGAAAGGATCGGTCAGCATGGTGCTGGCCAAATCGCATCGGCTGCTGGAGCAGCGCTTCCCGGCCACCAACATTCAGTGGATCGAGTTTCCGGCCGGTCCGCAAATGCTTGAGGCGCTGAACGTGGGCAGCATTGACCTGGGCAGCACCGGCGACATCCCGCCGCTGTTTGCTCAGGCCGCCGGGGCGGATTTGCTGTATGTCGGCTCGGAGCCACCGAAGCCGCAGGCCGAGGTGATTCTGGTGCCGAAGGACAGTCCCATCCACAGCGTGGCGCAACTGAAAGGCCATAAAGTGGCGTTCCAGAAAGGCTCCAGTTCGCACAATCTGCTGCTGCGCGCGCTGGAACAGGCCGGCCTGAGCTTTAACGATATTCAGCCGACTTATCTGACGCCAGCCGATGCGCGCGCCGCGTTTCAGCAGGGTGATGTTGACGCCTGGGCGATCTGGGACCCCTACTATTCCGCTGCGCTGCTGCAGGGCAACGTCCGTGTGCTGGTGGACGGCAGTAAGCTGAACCAGACCGGTTCGTTCTACCTCGCCACGCGCAGCTTTGCTACCGATCACGGTGACTTCGTGCAGCAGGTGCTGCACACCTTTAGCGAAGCCGATGCGCTGACGCGCAGCCAGCGCCAGCAAAGTATCGATCTGCTGGCACAGGCGATGGGCCTGCCGAAGCCGGTGATCGCCAGCTACCTTGACCATCGTCCTCCGACCACCATTACGCCGGTCAGCGCCCACACGGCGCAGGCCCAACAGCAAACTGCCGATCTGTTTTATGCCAACCATTTAATGCCGGTCAAAGTCACCATTGCCGATCGCATCTGGCAGCCACAGCCGGCCCGGCCATAAGGAAATTTATCATGAGCGTATCCGTATTCTGGTTTCTTCCTACCCACGGCGACGGCCACTATCTCGGTACCGCCGAAGGCGCGCGCCCGGTGGATCACGGTTATCTGCAACAGGTGGCGCAGGCCGCCGATCGCCTCGGTTTTGGTGGCGTGCTGATCCCCACCGGCCGGTCGTGTGAAGATGCGTGGCTGGTGGCCGCCTCCCTGATTCCGGTGACGCAGCGCCTGCGTTTTCTGGTGGCGCTGCGCCCGGGAGTGATTTCCCCGACGCAGGCCGCACGGCAGGCCGCCACGCTCGATCGTCTCTCCAACGGGCGCGCGCTGTTTAACCTCGTTACCGGCGGCGATCCGGAAGAGCTGGCAGGCGACGGCGTTTTCCTCGATCACCGCGAGCGTTATGCCGAATCTGCGGAGTTTACCCGCGTCTGGCGCCGGGTGAGTGAAGGCGAAACGGTCGATTACGAAGGCAAGTACGTCAAAGTGCGCGGTGCACGATTGATGTTTAAAGCGGTGCAGCAGCCACGTCCGCCACTGTGGTTCGGCGGCTCTTCGGATGCCGCGCAGGATTTGGCCGCGGAGCAGGTGGATGTCTATCTGACCTGGGGCGAACCGCCCGCGCTGGTCAAAGAGAAGATTGAACAGGTGCGCGCCAAAGCGGCGGCGCAGGGGCGCACGGTGCGCTTCGGCATTCGTCTGCACGTAATTGTGCGTGAAACCAATGAGGAAGCATGGCAGGCAGCAGACCGGCTCATCGCCCATCTTGACGATGCCACCATTGCTAAAGCGCAGGCGGCTTTTGCCCGCACCGATTCAGTCGGTCAGCAGCGCATGGCCGCGCTGCACGGCGGACGGCGCGATCGGCTGGAGATCAGCCCAAACCTGTGGGCCGGCGTCGGTCTGGTACGCGGTGGTGCCGGGACTGCCCTGGTGGGCGACGGTCCGACGGTCGCGGCGCGTATGCAGGAGTATCAGGATCTCGGCATCGAGACCTTCATTCTGTCTGGCTATCCGCATCTGGAAGAGGCCTATCGCGTGGGCGAGCTGCTGTTCCCGCATCTCGACCTGGCCGTGCCGGAAATCCCGCAACCCCGCGTGGTGCAGGCGCACGGTGAAGCGGTCGCCAATGATTTCACCCCGCAAAAAGTCGCGCAGAGTTAAGGAGTCGCATATGGCAAAGGTCAATAAACAGCTGAGCAATGCCCTGCTGCCGTGGGCGCTGCCGGTGCTGCTGGTGGTGGTGTGGCAGGTTGCCTCACAGGCCGGCTGGCTGTCGACGCGCATCCTGCCCTCGCCGGAGAATATTGTCATCACTTTCTGGCATCTCGCGGCCAGCGGTGAGTTGTGGCAACACCTCGCCATCAGCGGCTGGCGAGCGGCAATCGGCTTTGCCATTGGCGGTTCGATTGGCCTGATTCTCGGGCTGATTACCGGCACGTCGCGCACCGGTGAACGGTTGCTGGATACCTCGGTACAGATGCTGCGTAACGTGCCGCACCTGGCGCTAATCCCGCTGGTGATTCTATGGTTCGGCATCGACGAGTCAGCCAAAATTTTTCTTGTGGCGCTCGGCACCCTGTTCCCTATCTACCTCAATACCTATCACGGCATACGGAATATTGACCGCGGCCTGGTGGAGATGGCGCGCAGCTATGGTCTCTCCGGCTGGAGCCTGTTTATTCAGGTGATTTTGCCGGGCGCGTTGCCGTCAATCATGGTTGGCGTGCGCTTTGCCCTCGGTCTGATGTGGCTGACGCTGATCGTGGCCGAAACCATCTCGGCCAACTCCGGTATTGGCTATCTGGCAATGAACGCCCGTGAGTTTCTGCAAACCGATGTGGTGGTGGTCGCCATCATTCTCTATGCCCTGCTGGGCAAACTGGCCGACGTGACGGCACAGCTGCTGGAGCGTGTCTGGCTGCGCTGGCATCCGGCTTACCAATTGAAGGAGGAGAACGCATGAGCAACGCAACGCTAAGCCCGGCGCGTCTGAACCGCGGTACCCCGGTGGGCGTCAATGGCGTCACCAAGCAGTATGGCAATCGCACCATCCTGAATCATATCGATTTACATATTCCAGCCGGCCAGTTTGTCGCGGTGGTCGGCCGCAGCGGCTGCGGTAAAAGTACCCTGCTGCGCCTGCTGGCCGGGCTGGAATCCACCACGCACGGTGAACTGCTGGCGGGCAACGCGCCGCTGGCCGAGGCGCGCGAAGATACCCGCCTGATGTTTCAGGATGCGCGTCTGCTGCCGTGGAAGAAAGTGATCGATAACGTTGGCCTCGGTCTGAAAGGCCGCGAGTGGCGCAGCGCCGCGCTTGAGGCGCTGGCGGCGGTCGGTCTGGCCGATCGTGCACATGAATGGCCGGCAGCGCTTTCCGGCGGACAGAAACAGCGGGTGGCCCTGGCGCGGGCGCTGATTCATCGTCCCGGCCTGCTGCTGCTCGATGAACCGCTCGGCGCACTTGATGCGCTAACGCGCATTGAAATGCAGGGCCTGATTGAGTCGCTGTGGCAGCAGCATAATTTTACCGTGTTGCTGGTGACGCACGATGTCAGCGAAGCGGTGGCGATGGCCGATCGCGTATTGCTGATTGAAGAGGGTCAGATCGGGCTGGATTTGGCGGTGGATTTACCGCGTCCGCGCCGCAAAGGATCGGCGCGCCTTGCCGAGCTGGAGGCCGAGGTGCTGGATCGGGTGATGAAGCGGGGAACCTCAGAGCAGCCCCTGCAGTTCGCGCAGCAGCGTTAATTCAGGACGCGCGATAAATCGCGCCGCTACAGAGGATTGCAACTCTTTGTAGCGGCGCAATTTATTGCGCATTGTTTTCTTACGCGTTCAGCGCTTTGGTGATCTTCTCGTACAGATCGCCGGACAGATTCTCCAGCCCTTTCAGCGTCTCCAGCGCCTTGCGCATCAGCGCCTGACGGTCGGCATCATAACGCTTCAGACGAATCAGCGGCTCAATCATGCGCGCTGCCACCTGCGGGTTGCGGCGGTTGAGATCGGTCAGCATCTCCACCAGGAACTGGTAGCCGCTGCCATCTTTGGCGTGGAAGGCTGCCGGGTTGGCCGAGGCAAACGCGCCAATCAATGAACGGATGCGGTTCGGGTTACCCATGGTGAACGAGCGATGCGTCAGCAAGCTACGTACCTTGCTCAGCACGTCTGCCGCCGGGCTGGTGGCCTGCAACATAAACCACTTATCCATCACCAGACCATCCTGATGCCAGCGCTCGTCGTACGCCGCCAGCAGCGCATCACGGCACGGCAACTGCGCCGCCACCGCTGCAGACAGCGCGGCCAGCGCATCGGTCATGTTGCTGGCTTTGTCGTACTGCGCCTGCACCAGTTTGCTGGCCTGCTCCGCGTCCGCAAACGCCAGATAGCTCAGGCAGACATTCTTCAGCGAGCGCTTGCCGATCTCGGCATGCTCGACTTTGTAGTCGCTGCTCTGGTTGGCGAGATACACCGCATAGAATTCATCGCTCAGCTCATTCGCCAGCGTGCGCACCAGCGCCGCGCGGACTGCGGCAATCGCCAGCGGGTCGATCACCTCGAACAGCTCGGCGATCTCATTCTCTGACGGCAGCGACAGGATCAGCGCCATCAGCGCCGGATCGCCCTGCTCATCCAGCAGCACCGCGCGGAAAGCATCGGCGACGTGCAGCGGCAGCGACAGCGGCTGGCCCTGCTGATGGCGCGCCACGTTGAGGCGGATATACGTCGCCAGCAGACTTTGCGCGGCATCCCAGCGCGAGAAGTCGTTGCGCGCGTGGCGCATCAGGAAAGTCAGCTGCGCATCGCTCCATTTATAGTCGAGCTTCACCGGTGCGGAGAATTCCCGCAGCAGCGACGGCACCGGCTGGAAATAGACGTTGTCGAAAATGAAGGTCTGGAACTCGTCGGTAACGTTCAGCACGTGATGAACCGGATGACCGTTGTGCTGCAACGGAATGACCTTGCCTTCACCGTCATACAGTTCGATATCCAGCGGAATGTGCAGCGGCAGCTTCTCTTTTTGATCGGCGGTCGGGGGCGTGTGCTGCGTGACGTGTAGCGTGTACTGCTCCAGCTCCGGGTTGTAGTCATCACGCACCGTCAGCACCGGCGTGCCCGACTGACTGTACCAGCGGCGGAATTGTGACAAATCGACGTTGGAGGCATCTTCCATCGCCTGCACGAAATCATCACAGGTGGCGGCGCTGCCATCGTGACGCTCGAAATAGAGCTGCATCCCCTGCTGGAACTGCTCTTCACCCAGCAGCGTGTGCAGCATGCGAATCACTTCAGAACCCTTTTCATACACCGTCAGGGTGTAGAAGTTGTTCATTTCAATCACCTGATCCGGACGGATCGGATGGGCCATCGGGCTGGCATCCTCGGCGAACTGCGCGCCGCGCATCACGCGCACATTATCAATACGGTTGACCGCGCGCGAGCCGAGATCGGAGCTGAACTCCTGATCGCGGAAGACCGTCAGACCCTCTTTCAGGCTGAGCTGGAACCAGTCGCGGCAGGTCACGCGGTTGCCGGTCCAGTTGTGGAAATATTCGTGACCAATCACGGCTTCAATGCCGAGATAATCTTTGTCGGTGGCGGTTTCCGCTTTGGCCAGCACGTATTTGGAGTTGAAGACGTTGAGGCCTTTATTCTCCATCGCGCCCATGTTGAAGAAATCCACCGCGACGATCATAAAGATATCGAGGTCATATTCGAGGCCGAAACGCTCTTCGTCCCATTTCATGCTGGCTTTGAGCGAGGTCATCGCCCAGTCCGCGCGGTCCAGGTTGCCGCGATCGACAAAAATTTCCAGCGCCACGTTACGGCCGGAACGGGTGGTAAAGCTGTCACGCAGCACATCGAAATCGCCGGCGACCAGCGCAAACAGGTAGCAGGGTTTCGGGAACGGATCCTGCCATTTCACCCAGTGACGCCCATCCTCGTGCTGACCGCTCTCCAGCTTGTTACCGTTGGACAGCAGGTACGGATAGCTAGCCGCGTCGGCGATCAGGGTAGTGGTGAAACGCGCCAGCACGTCCGGGCGATCGAGATACCAGGTGATATGCCGGAAGCCTTCGGCTTCACACTGGGTGCAGAGCGCCTCGCCGGATTTATACAGCCCTTCCAGCGCGGTGTTTTTATCCGGATGGATTTCATTAATGATGGTCAGGGTAAAGTTGTCCGGCAGCTGGCTGATGATCAGTGCGCCCTGCTCTTCGCGGTAGTGCGGCCACGGATTGCCATCCACCGCCAGCGACAGCAGCGTCAGCGCCTCACCGTCCAGACGCAGTTCAGCCTGCTGCGCGCCAAGGCGTTTTACCTGACTGACGGCGGTGACGCGCGTGGTCGCCGCATCAAGATCAAACGTCAGGTCGATATCGGTGATGGTGTAATCCGGCGCCCGGTAGTCGTGGCGATATTTAATTTGCGGCTGTTGCGTCATAAATCCTTCTCGCATCGTTAATATAGTCAACCCTCAGAGTCTAAGCGGGTTGCGCCCGGGTTGCCACGCACAATGCGTGCGTTGCGCCAAAAGTCTACAATTCATTAACAATGGCACAAATGACCCTCGACCTGTCACCTGCAATTATGGTGTGATCGCGGTGATTACTGTTTTATACTCCTGCGTCTTTATGACTTTGTTGAATACCGGGCTCTGCTCCGCGGAAGAGGATGCTGAAACGCACCATGACTGGACACGCTTCCCCGATTTTGACCACGCTGCTTGATACCGATGCCTATAAGCTTCACATGCAGCAGGCCGTTTATCATCGTTACTACGATGTCCCGGTAACGGCAGAATTTCGCTGCCGCAGCGATGAGCAGCTCGGCCAGTATGCCGACGCCATCCGCACGCACATTACTGCCATGCAATCTCTGGCGCTGAGCGATGACGAATATCGTTACCTCAGCAGCTTACCGTTTTTCCAGCAGGATTATCTCGACTGGCTGCGCCAGTTCCGCTTCGATGCCTCGCAGGTTGAGGTGCGCGACGATCACGGACATCTGCGCATTCAGATTCGCGGCCCGTGGCGTGAAGTGATTCTGTGGGAAGTGCCGCTGCTGGCGCTGATCAGCGAAGTGGTACACCGCCACCGGACGCCGGAAAGCGGCGCGGAACAGGCGGTGGCGCATCTGCAGCAGAAGCTGGTGCACTTCCGTGAGCAGGTGGGCGATCTCGATATGTCGCGCTTCCAGCTGATGGACTTTGGCACGCGCCGTCGTTATTCGCGCGCGGTGCAGGAAGCGATTGTCAGCACGCTGAAAAACGAATTCCCGTGGCTGCTGGGCACCAGTAACTACGATCTGGCGCGCCGGTTGCAGCTTAACCCGGTCGGAACCCAGGCACACGAATGGTTCCAGGCACATCAGCAGATCAGCCCGGTACTGGCCAACAGCCAGCGCGCGGCGCTGCAGTCGTGGCTGGATGAGTACGATAACCAGCTCGGCATTGCCCTGACCGACTGCATCACGATGGACGCCTTCCTGCGTGATTTCGGCCCCGGTTTTGCCCATCGCTATCAGGGCCTGCGCCATGATTCGGGCGATCCGGTGGAGTGGGGAGAAAAAGCCATTGCGCACTATCAGCGGCTGAATATCGATCCGCTCAGCAAAACGCTGGTGTTCTCCGACAATCTCAACCTCGATAAAGCGCTGGCGCTGTATCGTCATTTCGGTCAGCGTGCGAACGTGGTATTTGGCATCGGCACCCGCCTCACCTGCGATATTCCCGGCGTCACGCCTTTGAATATCGTGATCAAACTGGTGAGCTGCAACGGCAAACCGGTGGCCAAACTCTCCGACAGTCCCGGTAAAACCATCTGCCAGGATAAAGCCTTCGTGCGCGCCCTGCGCAAAGCCTTCGACCTGCCGCTGGTCAAACGCGCCAGCTAATTGGCCTGAGCAGGGTGCCTGCGCCCTGCTCTGCGCCAGAAAATCTCTTTATTCCCCGGCAATTTTGCTTGTTTCCTGGTGGCTCGCAAGTAACATAGCTAAACCCCGGAATGGGGCTTATTTCACTCCATCTTCATTTATATAGAGAGATTTTTATGAGCGTAGTGCCTGTAGCGGATGTACTGCACGGCCGTGTCGCGGTTGACAGTGAAGTCACCGTACGTGGTTGGGTACGTACCCGAAGAGATTCCAAAGCCGGTCTTTCCTTCATCGCCGTTTATGACGGTTCCTGCTTTAATCCCGTTCAGGCCGTCGTCAATAATTCTCTGAATAATTATCAGGATGAAGTGCTGCGTCTGACCACCGGCTGTTCGGTGATCGTCACCGGTAAAGTGGTGGAGTCGCCGGGTGAAGGTCAGGCATTCGAACTGCAGGCGACCCAGGTTGAAGTCACCGGCTGGGTAGACGATCCGGATACTTATCCGATGGCGGCTAAACGTCACAGCATCGAATACCTGCGCGAAGTGGCGCACCTGCGTCCGCGCACCAACATTGTCGGTGCCGTGGCGCGCGTACGTCATACGCTGGCGCAGGCGCTGCATCGCTTCTTCCATGAAAACGGCTATTTCTGGGTCTCCACGCCGCTGATCACCGCCTCTGACACCGAAGGTGCCGGCGAGATGTTCCGCGTCTCAACGCTGGATCTGGAAAACCTGCCGCGCGACCCGCAGGGCAAAGTCGATTTCGATAAAGACTTCTTTGGTAAAGAGGCTTTCCTGACCGTTTCCGGCCAGCTGAACGCCGAGACCTACGCCTGTGCGCTGTCCAAAGTGTATACCTTTGGCCCGACGTTCCGTGCCGAAAACTCGAATACCAGCCGTCACTTAGCGGAATTCTGGATGCTGGAACCGGAAGTGGCGTTCGCTACGCTGGACGATGCGGCTGCCCTGGCGGAAGCGATGCTGAAGTATGTGTTTAAAGCGGTACTGGAAGAGCGTGCTGATGATATGGCGTTCTTCGCCGAGCGCGTGGATAAAGAAGCCATCGCCCGTCTGGAGCGCTTCATCACCACGGATTTCGCCCAGGTAGACTACACCGACGCCGTCGACATTCTGCTGAAAAGCGGCCAGAGCTTCGAGAACCCGGTGTCATGGGGCGTCGATCTCTCTTCCGAACACGAGCGTTATCTGGCGGAGAAACACTTCAAAGCGCCGGTGGTGGTGAAGAACTACCCGAAAGATATCAAAGCGTTCTACATGCGTATGAACGACGACGGTAAAACCGTGGCGGCGATGGACGTGCTGGCACCGGGCATCGGTGAAATCATCGGCGGTTCCCAGCGTGAAGAGCGTCTTGATGTGCTGGATGCGCGCCTCGCTGAAATGGGCCTGAATAAAGAAGATTACTGGTGGTATCGTGACCTGCGTCGCTATGGCACCGTGCCGCATGCCGGCTTCGGTTTAGGTTTCGAACGTTTAATCGCCTATGTCACCGGCGTACAAAATGTAAGAGACGTTATCCCGTTCCCACGCACGCCACGTAACGCGAATTTCTAAGATTTAAGATTAAATATAAGAAATTCATATATATATTGAGGTCGGCCCTGCCGGCCTTTTTTTATTTTTGTAAATTTTGAGTTCTCTCACAAAGTTCCCGATATTTTACAAATTGTAATACAATTTTGCTTTTTGATACGTAATTACGAGAATTGAATCATTTTCGGGCTAGAATTAGCAACCCCGTGATGGAAAGATGCGTGCAGACACAGGAGACATCAAACTTCTTTCAAGGTTCCCGTAAAGGTTTCTTGACGGCAGTGGCAGATGTCCAAATAACTCCAATGAGGGTAATAAATAATGATGAAGCGCAACATTCTTGCAGTGGTTATCCCTGCTCTGTTAGCTGCCGGCGCAGCAAACGCAGCAGAAATCTATAACAAAGATGGCAACAAACTGGACCTCTACGGTAAAGTTGATGCGCGTCACCAGTTCTCTGACAACACTGATGATGACGGCGACAAATCTTATGTTCGTTTTGGCTTCAAGGGTGAAACTCAGATTACCGACCAGCTGACCGGTTACGGCCAGTGGGAATACAACGTACAGGCTAACGTAGCTGAATCTCAGGGTACCAGCGGTTCTAAAACCCGTCTGGGCTTCGCCGGTCTGAAATTTGCTGATGCAGGCTCCTTCGATTACGGCCGTAACTACGGCGTACTGTACGACGCAATGTCTTACACTGACCAGCTGCCAGTGTTTGGTGATGATACCCTGTATCAGGACAATGACAACTTCATGACCGGTCGCTCAAACGGCCTGGCAACTTACCGCAACAGCAACTTCTTCGGTCTGGTTGACGGTCTGGGCTTTGCTGTTCAGTATCAGGGCAAAAACGAAGGCCGCGGTCCACGTTACGACAACGGTGATGGCTGGGGTACCTCTCTGTCCTATGACACTGGCATGGGCATCAGCGCAGTGGGTGCATACTTCTCTTCAGATCGTACCAATCAGCAGCAGCTGGATGGCAACGGTGAGAAAGCAGATGCATACGGTTTCGGTCTGAAATACGACGCCAACAACGTTTACCTGGCAGCATTCTACGGCGAATCTCGTAACCTGACTCAGTACGGCAACAACGGTTCCAATATTGTTGATGGTGTAAGCACTCCATATAACTTTGCTGCTAACAAAGCTCAGGCTTTCGAAGTGGTTGCTCAGTACCAGTTCGACTTCGGTCTGCGTCCATCCATCGCTTACCTGCAGTCTAAAGGCAAGGACCTGAACTCTGTAGGTACCTTCGGCGGCGGCGATGCTGACCTGGTTAAATACATCGAAGTGGGTACCTACTACTACTTCAACAAAAACATGTCCACCTACGTTGACTACAAAATCAACCTGCTGGACGACAACGACTTCACCCGTTCTACCGGTACTTCTACCGACGACGTGGTTGGCGTTGGCCTGGTTTACCAGTTCTAATCTGCCGATTCGAACTGCGTAACACCTCAGAAACGGAGCCTTCGGGCTCCGTTTTGCATTTCAGTGATCGGGCTCCCGATTAGCGCCATTACTTTATACGCCACAGTTATTTCTTTTTTATGTCAGCGGTTGGCAAGCGTTGCGTCTGACGTTAACCTGATAGCTCATTTTGCTAAAGTTCACCCTAACGGAACTGACTCATGTTTGAATCAATCTCTGCCGCACCAGCCGATCCTATTCTGGGACTGGCTGACCTGTTTCGCGCCGACGACCGCCCGAATAAAATCAATCTTGGCATTGGTGTTTATAAAAATGAAACCGGCAAAACGCCGGTGCTGACCAGTGTGAAAAAAGCTGAGCAGTATCTGCTGGAGAACGAGACCACCAAAAACTACCTCAGCATTGATGGTCTGGCTGATTTCGCGCGCTGCACGCAGGAACTGCTGTTTGGCAAAGAGAACGCGCTGATTAGCGCTGGCCGCGCCTGCACCGCGCAGACGCCGGGCGGCACCGGAGCGCTGCGCGTCGCCGCGGATTTCCTCGCTACGCAAACCAACGTGAAACGCGTCTGGGTGAGCAATCCCAGCTGGCCGAACCACAAAAACGTGTTTAACGCCGCCGGTCTGGAAGTGTGTGATTACCAGTATTACGATGCGGCGAACCACAGCCTCGACTTCGACGGCATGCTGGCCTCGCTGCAGGAAGCGCAGGCGGGCGACGTGGTGCTGTTCCACGGCTGTTGCCATAACCCGACCGGTATCGATCCTACCGCTGACCAGTGGCAACAGCTGGCGCAGCTGTCGCTGGAGAAAGGCTGGCTGCCGCTGTTCGACTTCGCCTACCAGGGCTTCGCGCGCGGTCTGGATGAAGATGCTGAAGGCCTGCGCATTTTCGCCGCATCCCATCAGGAACTGATTGTCGCCAGCTCCTACTCGAAGAACTTTGGTCTGTATAACGAGCGTGTCGGTGCGCTGACGCTGGTGGCGGCAACGGCCGACGTGGCGAAGACAGCATTCAGCCAGGTGAAATACAGCATCCGCGCCAACTACTCTAACCCGCCGTCGCACGGTGCTGCCGTGGTCGCCACCATTCTCGGTAACGACGCGCTGCGTACCATCTGGGTGCAGGAGCTGACCGACATGCGTCAGCGCATTCAGCGCATGCGTCAGCTGTTTGTGAATACCCTGGCGGAGAAAGGCGCACAGCGCGATTTCAGCTTCATCATCAAACAGAACGGCATGTTCTCGTTCAGCGGTCTGACCAAAGATCAGGTGGTGCGTCTGCGTGAAGAGTTTGGCGTGTATGCGGTGAATTCCGGTCGCGTTAACGTGGCAGGCATGACGCCGGATAATATGTCGGCACTGTGCGAAGCGATAGTCGCGGTGCTGTGACCAACGAAAAATGGGCCTGATGGCCCATTTTTTTATTGCAGGAAAGGATTACTGACGCGCTCGTGGCCGAGGGTGGAAATCGGGCCATGGCCGGGGACAAACGTCACATCATCACCCAGCGGCAGAAGTTTATCCCGGATGGCGGCGATCAGATCGCTGTGGCTGCCCTGCGGAAAATCGGTGCGTCCGACGCCACCGTTAAAAATCACATCACCTGAGATCAGCAGACGGCCAGCACGGTCAAAGAACACGATATGGCCAGGCGTATGCCCTGGACAATGCAGCACTTCCAGCGTCACGTTGCCCAGCTGTACCGTTTCGCCCTCTTCCAGCCAGCGATCTGGCGTCAGCGGCGCGCACTCCGGCAAACCAAACATCCGGCTTTGAGTGGGCAGGTTATCCAGCCAGAAGGCATCGGCTGGCTGCGGCCCGACGATCGGCACCTGATAGTGCTGCGCCAGTTCCGCAGCGGCACCGACGTGATCGAGATGGCCGTGGGTCAGCAGGATTTGCGACGGCGTTAAGCCTCGCTCCGCCAGCATGGCAATAATGGTTTCGGCATCGCCGCCGGGATCAACCAGCGCAGCCTGTTGCGTCTCGTCCTCCCAGATAACGGAACAGTTCTGTGAAAAGGCGGTGACCGGAATAATCAGGTAATTCATAGCGCTCCATGACCGACACACGCAGCGCTGCCGGTATCAGGACCAGTGCCTTGCAGGCCCGGTATCAATGTGTACGAAGTTGCTGCGCGGGTAATATCCTACACCACCGGCGCGCATAGATAACGCCGCTTTGCGAACATTGCTGAGAGAAATGCCCTCAATGTGGAAATCCATCGCCTGCCCTTTGGTGTGATAGCTGTGTTTAGCCACGCCAGGGCCCGATTCACGCAGCATATTATTGGTCGCCAGCGTACGGTAGCCGGAGATCAGCTGCACCGGTTTGCGCGTGTTGAGCAGCGTCTGCAAACGATACAGCTGGTCAAACAGATGCGGATCGATGTGTTTAACCTGATTGGCGCGATAATCACGGAAGAAGTGGTTTAAGCGAGCTAACTCATCCTTGTCATAACTCTTACCGTTAAAAAACTCAGTTTTGAGGGTTTCACCGGTATGCATGTTACTGAGCGTTAATACCCGGGGGCGGGAGGTGGAAACTGACGCCAGTGCTGCACCTGGCAGCAGTGACAATCCAGCCGCTGCGCCACCCAGCAGCAATAAACGACGACGTTGAGAATCAAAATTAGCCATGAAGCGGGGTTACCTAATATAAAACGATAAAAATATGTGCAAAAAGTACACAAGGCCGAACAGTAACCGCAGCCTGGAGAGCAGTCAACCCGCAATCTGTCACAGAATGCGCAAAACCGGTCTGAAATCAATTTTCCAGACCGGTCTTGCCATTTTCTTTAAGGGAAGGATAACAGGGAAATCAACGCTTAGAGCAGCAGCTGCCCCGCTTTGGTCAGCACCTGGCTGCCGGAGCGCGCCGGGTTATCATAATTGTAAATATCTGTACGATACTGCGGCTGGCCGTCGTCCGCCACCCAGGCCGTAAGGTAGTAGAGATTGACCGGAATGCGATGGCGAATCGGCACGTAGCGCGTATCGCCCTGCTTCAGCGTGTCGGAGATACGGCTGTCGTTCCAGCCCGCGTCCTGCAACAGCAGATCGGCCAGTTCAGAAGCTTTGTTAACGCGCACACAGCCGGAGCTGAGCGCGCGGATATCACGCTGGAACAGGCCATGGTTCGGCGTGTCGTGCAGATAAATCGCATCTGAACTCGGCATGTTGAATTTATAGCGGCCCAGCGAGTTGCTGGCACCCGGCGCCTGACGAATGCGATACGGGAAACTGGCGGCGGACACCATGTGCCAGTCAATCATCGACGGATCGATCACTTCCGCATCAGCGCTCCAGCCCGACAGCAGCGTGTAGCCGTGCTTGTACAGATAGCTCGGATCCTGCTTCACCTTCGGCACGATATCCTGCCGCACCAGCGTGGTGGGCACGTTCCACGGTGGATTGAGCACCACATTGTTGAGCGCGCTGCGCATCAGCGGCGTTTTGCGGTCCGGACGACCGACAATCACCCGCGAGGACAGAATGGTATTGCCGTTGTTGTAGTAGGTCAGGGAATAGTTGGGAATATTCACCATGATGCCGTTGTGCATGTCATCCGGCAGCAGACGCAGACGCTGAATATTCAGCGCCAGCAGCGCCGCACGCATCTGCGGCGAAACATTCAGCCACTCGCGGGTACGCGGGCCGATGGCACCGTCGTCTGCCAGTCCCTGCCAGTGCTGGAAGCGTTTTACCCCCTCCACCAGCGTGTTGTCGTAGACATTATTGCTGGCAGCCGGGGTTACCGTGCTGATGTTGCCGCTGGCCTGCGGTACCTGCGCCGGCAGATCGCTGACGCTGGTGGCCGACGGGCTGACGGCCACGGGCTGATCGCTCTGGCTCACCGGCTGCGGCGCCGTCGGGACGGCATCGTCGGCTGGCGTGGGCGTCGCGCTGTGCGTGCCGGTCAGCATCCCGGTGCGCTGCAGAATCTCACGCAGCGCTGGCACATCATCGCTGATCTGACCCGGGCGCAGCGTGCCCTTATCGCGCAGCTGCGGCCATGGCCGGTTATCGGTCAGCAACGCTTTTAACGCGCTGTGCATCGGTGCGTACTGCGGATGCTGCGGTTGCAGCGACACCACAAAGGCGCGGCTGCCGCCGCCGTTCACCGCGTTCTGCCACTGATTAATGGCGGAGAGTGACGGCATGGTCAGCTTGTACGGCACATTGCTGTACAGCCAGGTTTCGCCCTGGGTCGGTACGTTAGCGACAAACTGCAGATAGCCAAGCATAGCGTCGCTCAGCACCACGTCCCGCGAGAAGCCTTTGATATCCGGATTGGTGAGCAACTCTACCCAGCGGGTAAACTGCGGCTGTACGCCGGAGAGCGCCACTTCTGCCAGCTGCTGCTGGAAAGCCTGCACGGCATCGCGATCCTGCCACAGCGGCGCCATGTTGCGTGCCGCATAGATGCCGGCGAGGCCGGGCAGATAAAAGGGTCGTTCGCTGGGGCTAAATGCCTGCTGAATTTGCTGCTGGCTGGCGGCCACTGACAGCGTGCTATGCGGCAGCGCGCCGACGTCTGCCGCCTGGCTGATAGCCAGCGGTGCCGCCATCAGTGACAAACTGAGTGCTATTGCAGCACGATTAACTCTGCTCTTCTTGTTCAGCAACATCCCTGCCCCCTTCTTACCAAAGACACAGCATCCTGAAAACGCCGTGTACCGCCTTTACTCTTATGGTTGAGTATAAAATAAAAAACGGCATCCGCCTCGCAGGGCCGATGCCGTTTACAGATTAACCGCAGCCTGAATTTTTAACCAGATTTGCTGCTAGCTATTTTCAGTGGCCACGCCTGCGCCGGGATTTTCCTGTTTCACCGGCGTCGGATCGGCGGAGAAACCGCGCAGTCCGACCACGTGCACATGCTCCGTATTGTTAAAGACTTTACGTACCAGCTTATAAGTGGTGCCTTTTTCCGGACTGATATTCTCCGGCGCGGCGATCACCAGTTGCATTTCCAGACGCTCGCACAGTTCGAACAGCGTGGCGATGGAGCGCGCATCAAGACGCGCGGCTTCATCAAGGAACAGCAGGCGGCACGGTGAAATATCTTTACCGCGCAGACGCCGTGACTCCTCTTCCCAGCTCTGCACCACCATCACCAGAATCGACATACCGGTACCGATCGCTTCACCGGTCGACAGCGCCCCGCTTTCGGCGCGCAGCCAGCCGTCTGAGCCGCGGTTCACTTCCACTTCCATCTCAAGGTAGTTGCGGTAGTCGAGCAGCTCTTCACCGATGGTCTGCGCCGTGCGCTGGCCCATATCAATCTGCGGATTGAGACGCTGATACAGCTTCGCCAGCGCTTCCGAGAACGTGAGTCGATTGCTGGTAAACAGATCCTGATGCTGTTCATGCTCTTCCGACAGCGTATCCAGCAGCATGGCGTGCGTTTCGCGCACGTTGACGTTCAGCCGCACGCTGCGCACCTGGCCAAAGCTCACCGCCTGCAAGCCCTGGTTCAGCTGACGGATGCGGTTCTGCTCGCGCTGAATGGTTTTGCGGATGATATTGGCCGCACTGCGCGAGCTGATCGCCAGCGTCTGCTCACGCGCCGTCAGCTCTTCGGTCAGGCGGTTCAGCTCAATCTCCATCTGCTCGATGGCTTCAACCGGATCGTCGGTACGAATAATGTCCTGACGGATACGTTCACGCAGATGCTGATAGACAGCGATAAAGAACTGAATCTTGCGCTCCGGCTGTTTTGGATCTTCCGACATGCGCAGCACATCGCGCAGGTGTTCATTATCCGCGACCGCCAGGCGCAGCGCACCGAGGGCTTTATCCGACATCGAGCGCAGCTCGTCGCCGCTCAGGTAAGCCAGTTCGCGGCGATGCAGACGGCGCTCGACGCCGTTCTCTTTCACCAGACGCAGCACGGTGCACCAGCCCGCTTTGGCGCTGACCACCTGCTCACGCATCAGGTGATAATCGCGCTCCAGCTTGCGCAGCTTCTTCTGCAGGCTATCCATCTCGGCTTCGCAGAAGGTGAGCTGTTTCTCCAGCTGATTGCGACGCGCACGGTTGTGGCTGAGCGCCGTGTAGAGTTCGTCACGCCGGCTGCGCGCGCGCTCCTCGGCGCTGGCATCGGCGTGCACGCCAATATCCTGCATCTCCTGCTGCAACTCTTTCAGCATGTCGCGCTTGGCGTCGTACGAACTCTTCAGCGATGCCAGCACCTGGGAATACTGCGTCAGCTGCGCCTGATGTTCGCGCAGACGTTCGCGCGCGCGGCTGCGTTCGCCTTCCGCCTGCTCCAGACGCTGGCGCAGTTTTTCGTTGAGATCGCTGTTACCGGTCAGCATGCCGGCCGAATCTTCATAGCTGAAGTGCGCGCGGCGCTGCACCACTTCGGTCAGGGCAAATGCCTGCTGACGCGCTTCGCGCTGCTGCTGCTGCGCCTGCTGATAATCACGCGTCAGCTGTTCGTGCTGCTGCGGATCGCTCTGCAGCACCGCCACCAGCGGCTCCAGTTTGCTGAGTTTCGCGCCGTGCTGATGCAGGAAGCGCGCGGCTTCCTGGGCTTCTTCCACCCGCTCACGAATCTCTTCGCAGCGGTCGGCCAGCGAGTCGTCAAGCAACAGGTTAACGCGCGGCAGCAGGCGGTTGAGCTGCGCCACGCCCTCTTTTGCCTGCTCGAACTGGGCACGCTGCTGCTGGTTGTCATTCTCGTGCTGCGCCAGCGCACGCTCCAGCTCGCCCCGACGGCTGTTGAGCTGACGCATCTGCGCTTCCGGATCTTCGTCGAAGGCCACGGCCAGGTGGCTGCCGATAAAGCGGCTAAACGACTGATGCAGACGCTGGGTTTTCTGCACGTCAAACGACAGCGTGGCAAAACGTTCGGCCAGCTGGTCGCGCTCATTGTTCAACAGCTCCAGCTGATTTTCCCGCGCCGCGCGACCAAACAGCGGCACTTTCGGGAAGCGCGAATAACGCCACTGGCGCTCCGCCACTTTAACGACGACTGCATTTTCCAGCTCGTCAACGCTAAAGACGCTGTCATCAAACGACTGCGGATCGCCTTCGATCAGATAGAGATCTTCCGGACACTCTTCCAGGCCGTCGAGCATCTCGCGCACCAGCGACAGGTCCGGTACCACAATGGCGTGACGCGATGGGCCATACAGCGCGGAGAAGTACGGCGCATCATCCAGCGTCACGTCATCGTAAATTTCTGACAGCAGCACGCCGCCAAACCGCTCCGCCAGCTGAGTCAGGCGCGCATCTTCCGCACCGCCCGGCTGGCTGAGTCGCGCAATCTGCTGCTCGACTTCACGCTTGCGCGCCGCCACTTCATCACGCTCAACGGTGGTTTCACGCTCGCGCTCCAGCAGCTGCTGCATATATTCGGTGATCTGCTGGCTGCTGCTCAGCGTCTGGCCGGTCTGCTCGCTCAGCTGGGTAAGAATCTCCTGCGCCGCCAGCCAGTGCGGTGCCCGCGCGGTCAGCGCAGTGATGCGCTCGCGCAGCTGCTCCAGCTCCTGGCGCATCAGCATGCGGCGTTCACCGGCGTCGGCCACGCTTTCGTTCAGCTGCTCTATCTGCGCTTCCAGCTCACGCTGCAGGCCTTCCAGCGCGTCAGCGTCATACTGCTGGCCCTGACGTTTACAGAAGTCGGCCAGCAGACGTTCGGCGTCATGCTGCTCACGCAGGCGGGTTTCCAGTTCATTGAGACGCAGACGCAGCGAAGAGAGCTGCTCGGCATGATGGCGCTGGTTAGCGGCATCGCGCAGCAATTCGCGCCCGACCTGCCACGCATCCTGCCGGCTTACCTCACCGGCAATGCTGGTGACCAGCGCCAGCGCCTGTTCAAACTGGCTGTGCGCCGCTTCCGCCACGCTCAGCTTCTGCTCCAGGCGCAGCAGCCGTTCGGTGGCCTCTTCTTCGCGCGCCTGGAAAGTTTCCTGCCACTCTGCGGCGTTGTCGATGGTGAGGTCCGGCAGCTGGCACTGCGCCCGCGCTTTTTCCAGCGCCTGCAGCGCCTGCTGATACTGGATGGCGCGGGTTTGCTGCACATCAAGCGCCTGCTGAAAATCGGCCAGCTGGCTTTTCAGCTCGTCGACTTCAATTTCCGCCGCTTCAGCGCGCGCTTCGTTCTCTTCCTGCACCTCACGCGCTTCGGCCACCACTTCATTCTGCTCTTCGAGGCGATAAGTCAGCTCTTCCAGATCGGCGTCGTAACGCGCGATCTTCTCCTGCTGACGCATCGCTGTCTGGACCAGATTAAGGTGATCGCTCGCCGCCTGATAATCGGTTTCCAGATCGCTCTCTGCGCCGTTGTGCTCAGAGAGTTCGCGCGCCATTTCGATGTGACGATACTGTTCCGATGCCAGCTGATTGCGGCTGGTGAACAGCTCGTTACGCAGCTGCAGCGCACCGTCGAGATGGATGCGACGCTCGTTGGCGTGGCGCATGTAGTCGGCAGAAACGTAGCTGGTGGCTTCAGAGATCAGATGCTTAAACAGATCGCGGTCCGACTGCGTGACGCGAATCGCTTCCAGCGTCATACGGTTTTCGCGCAGCGCCGCTTCCATATCCTGGAACGCTTTACGCACGCCGCCGTTTTCCGGCAGCAGGTAATCGCGCAGCGAGCGGGTAATGGCGCTGGAGATACCGCCATACAGCGAGGCTTCGATCAGACGGTAGAATTTGCTGCGATCGCCGGCGGTGCGCAGACGACGCGGCACCACGCCGAGCTCAAACATCATGGCGTGGTAGTCCGTGACCGAGCTGAACTGGCGGAACTGCACGCCCTCCTGCGCTTCCACCCGCTCCTTCACTTCTGCCAGCGGCAGCACGCGCGCCTGACGGCTGCCGAGAATTTCGGTCAGCATATCGGTTGGCAGCGTATCGGTCGGCAGGCCGTGAATACTGAACGGCTTGATGTCGACTTTCTTATCGCGTCCGGCCACCTGCTGCAGGCGCACGCCAGCCACCACGCGCTGATGGCGCGAGTTGACCACATCCAGCACCGCATAGCAGACGCCCGCGCGCAGTTTGCCGTGCAGGCCCTTGTCGCGCGAGCCGGACGTGGCACCGGCTTCGGTGGTGTTACGGAAATGCAGCAGGGTTAAGTCCGGAATCAGTGCCGTAACAAACGCCGCCATGGTGGTCGATTTACCGGCACCGTTACCGCCGGACAGCGTGGTGACCAGCTCATCCAGATCAAAGGTGCGGGCAAAGAAACCGTTCCAGTTGATCAGCGTGAGCGATCGAAATTTACCGCGTTCAATCATGCCTGTTCATCCTCCGCGCGCTCGCTCGCGTCGTGTTCGCTGTCATTTTCTGCCTCGTCGCTCTCACTGGCGACCGGTGCGTTCTCCAGCGTCATCGCTTCACCATCACGAATCAGGCGCAGCTGCGCTTCACGTGCATCGTCACCGCTGCGCACATCCGCACCAAAGCGGAAGACGGACTCCATGATGCGGAACTTGCTGCTGTCGTTGCCCATAAACCACACCATGCCGAGACGGCGCAGACGGCTGAGCGACGCACGCATCTTCTCCTGCAGTTTGGCGCGATCCAGGTCCGACCCGGTGGATCGCTGGTTAACCAGCTTCAGCAACCTGCTTTCATCCGCCAGCGACAGCAGCTCGTCGTACAGCTCCTGCTGGGTGAAAATGCCCTCATTGGCCAGCCGCTCCGGGCTGAGGTAGAGATAACAAAGAATTTTACCCACCATCATGTCGAGCTCGGACAGCACCGAGCGCGGGATCAGCGTGGTTGAGCGCGGACGCAGATAGAAAAAACCTTCCGGTGCGCGGATCAACTCAACGTTGTAGCGCGCATAAAACTCTTCCAGAAACGGCTGGTAATCCATCAGAAAAGCGTGATTATCCAGCTCTTCAATACCAATGTGGCGGCCGGCGCGTAACTGGCTATCAAGCGCGGGAAAAATCGGGTTTGCCAGTGCCAGCGCCAGTTTGACCGGCATCACTTGTTCAATATTTGTCGATGACATGTGCCTGCACCTTGGCTCCGTAATCATTGATGGTCTGCCATTCCGCAGGCAGACCGGCTAAATCAGCTTCGGCCACGCCGAGTCGCACCGCCTGATCGATGACGATGCGTGCGAGGTCGAAGTGGCGCGCGCGGGGATACTGCGCCAGATAGTCACGCATCACCGTGGCGAGATGCAGCGGCTTCTGCTGCTGCTTGTAAATCTGTAGCGCTTCTTCAATCATCGCCGCCAGCTGCTCGCGGATTTCGTTAAATTCTTCGTACTCCATCTCCGGCGGCAGCTCGCCCATCACCTCGTCGTTACGCAGCGTCATCTCTTCATCGCGCATGTCATACAGACGGTCGGCATTGGCGTAGGTCAGCGCCCACGGCTGATCGAAATAGTTCTGCACCGACTGGCGTAAACGCTGCGCGAACACGCGGTTTTTATCCATGTCGATGGCGGTACGAATAAATTTGTGCACGTGGCGGTCGTAACCGATCCACAGATCGATGGCCTGCTGGCCCCAGCTGATAATGCGATCGAGCTTGTTTTGCAGGTCAAACACCAGCTTGTCGACGAAGCCCAGATCCGGGCTGCTCAGCGTGGCGTCCTGAATCCGCAGCAGGTTAGCCTGCAGCTTGTCGCCTGCCGCTTCCAGCGTATCCTGCAGTTCGCGCAGCGTGCCGGAGGTCTCCGACAGCAGCAGCTCACAGCTGGAGATGGCCGCGCGCCAGTCTTTATTCAGCAGATCGGCGATATCGCTTTTTACCGCCTGCTGCTGTTCGTCCATCAGGCGCTGCGTCATGTCGATGCTGTCAAAGATTTCCGCGACCGAATATTTCAGCGGCGCAAAGACGTTGCGATGCCAGTGAAATTCGTCGCCATCTTCCTCGGCGGCGTCGGCGGCGCGCTTCAGCTCCTGCGCGACAATCGACAGCTGCATCGACAGGCGCAGCGTGGAAAATTCGCGCTGGCGGATGTAATAGTCGGTGATGCCGATCGCCAGTGGCGTCAGACGATAGATGGCGTGACCTTCGGTCAACTCGCTGGTAAAACGGTTAAGCAGGCGCTGACGCACCATGTCGTTGATGGCGTTGTTGGCACGGACCTGAACGGTTTCGTGGGTTTGTTCAAACGCTTTGCTGACGTGACGAAAGGCGTCAATCAGCTCACCTTCACTCATCTCGCCGTCCATGCGCTCCCCGTTGAGGGTGGCGATGGCCAGCAAAAACGCCAGACGTTCTACCGGCAGCGCAAGGGAAAAGTCATTCTTGCGCGCCCATGCCACCAGTTCGGGGACCGTCTGGGAAAATTCGCTCATAGTTGATCCTTCTACCTGGGTTTGCGCGCAGTCACGTGGATATAGCGCCCTAAACTCAAAAAGGGCTCCTGACGACAGTAGCGCCGTTCCATCTCAATAATTTCCTCAACGCTCTTCCCGGCGCCGGGCTGCGGCTTCATGTAGTCACTGAACACGCGGATACCGGCACGCTGCTCGGTGATAAATCCGCACTGCGTCAGCCAGCGCTGTACATCGTCAGGATCGCGGGGGAAATCCGGCGACAGCGTGCGTTTTTTGCGCTTGTTCATGTTGGCGCGCAGATAGCCGAAATTGCCGAGCGTCAGGGTGCGGAACGTCAGGCCGTGCGCGTTATAAAACATCAGCGACAGCACACCACCGGGTTTCAGCGTATGCCACAGCGCCTGCAGCACCGCCAGCGGATCCGCCACCCACTCAAGCACAGCGTGAAACAATACCAGATCCACCGGCTTATCCAAATGTTCGCCAACCTGCTGCGCGCTAATTTGTTTGAATTGCATGTTGTGGCTCACACCTGCGCTGTGCGCATGGGCGGCGGCCAGCTTAAGCATCTCGCCCGACAGGTCGCACAGCAGTACCTGGTGCCCCTGCGCGGCGAGGCCGCTGGAGATCTGACCGACGCCACCACCGGCATCCAGCACCGTCAGCGGGCCGGCGGGCAGCGTCGGCAGAATGGCGTTCAGCTCATCCCAGATGATCGCCTGACGCACCTGGCCTTTACGGGTGCCATAAATATTTTGCGAGAATTTATCCGCCAGATCGTCAAAGTTACGATCCTGCATGGTGATGGCTCCGCTTTGCTGCATTCAACTTGTGCTATTTTGTCACAGGCTCGACAAGAATGAACCTTTCATGCCGCAGTAACTGTCTGGCTGCTGTTTTTTCGGACAAAAGGAGACGTTTTCGATGTTTTTTGCCTTAAAAAAATGGATTGGCGCGATGCTACTGCCTTTGCCATTGCTGTTAACGCTTATGGCGGCAGGACTTTTACTGCTCTGGTTCAGCCGCTGGCAAAAAAGCGGCAAAATCCTTATCTCATTGAGCTGGCTGATGCTGTTACTGCTGAGTCTGCAACCGGTGGCCGATCGGCTGCTGGCCCCGCTGGAAAACCAGTATGCCACGTGGAATGGCAGCGAGCCGGTGGACTATATCGTGGTGCTGGGCGGGGGTTACACCTATAACCGGCAGTGGGCACCAAGCTCCAACCTGCTGAACAACAGCCTGCCGCGCGTGACCGAAGGCGTTCGCCAGTGGCGACGCTATCCTCAGGCCAAAATGATCTTCACCGGTGCCGCTGCGGGCTACAATCCGCGCAGCAACGCCAGCATTGCCGCTGACGTGGCGCGCAGCCTTGGCGTGCCCGACGATGCCATTATTGTGCTGGATCAGCCGCATGACACCGGCGAAGAAGCGCTGGCGGTGAAGCAGACCATCGGGCAGCATCCGTTTCTGCTGGTAACGTCTGCCAACCATCTGCCACGCGCCATGCACTTTTTCCAGAGCGCCGGCCTGAATCCGCTACCGGCACCGGCTAACCAGCTGGCGATCACCTCACCGATCAGCGTCTGGGATCGCACGCTGCCCTCGCCGCTGTGGCTCAGCCATAGCCAGCGCGCGGTGTACGAAACGCTGGGGCTGATCTGGCAGCGGCTGCGCGGCAGTGGCGAACCTTCAGCCGAGCCAGGGGAGTAGCTGCGCGCGGGCATGGTCAAAGCGCGGCCGGTCAAACTGGCCGCTGCTGACCAGCGTGTCAACGCAATCCCACAGCTGATAGAGCCAGCGGCGCCAGACGAAACCGTCATCCACCGGCGCACGCTGTAAATAGTGCTGCAGCAGCGATGCTTCAGCACCGTTTTCCGCCAGGCGCATCAGCTCATACTCACGCGGGGCCCACAAAATGGTGCCCGGCTGGGTCATCGCCACCAGCTGATCGCTGTGCGGGTCTTTCAGCATACTGGCGAGACGCAGATTGCCATGCATTAGCACGCACGGGTCGTCAAAGCCAGCAAACAGCTGCGCCAGCTGTTCGCGACTGCGGAACAGAATCTGACGATCGGCGTGGGTAAATCCGGGGGGCGACAGATAGCCCAGCGTGGACCACAGCACTTCAACCCGCTGGCGATACCATGCCGGCCAGCGATTTTCCTGCACGCTGTCAACACTGCCGACCAGGCCATGGCTGTCAATGCGGTGCCACGCCAGCAGCCCTTCGACAATCTGTTCACACAGCTGCTCCCAGCGCGCTGCCGTGCGCGCCGGCGCTTCGGCCGATACGCCATTTAAGCGCGCCAGCAGCAGCATTTCATGCGCCGGTGGTTGCTGACTCAAAACCAGGCCGTACACCGTGGGCAGCGTAATCAGTCCTTCATGCGCCAGCATGGTGAGTTTTTTCGCTTCGAGCGCGGCGCGTCCCTGATGACGAAAATATTTGGCCACCAGCGGCATCGGCTTGCCGTGGTCATCATAGAGGGCGTAAAGCCGCGATTGTGCCTGTTCGCTGATGGTTTCCAGCCGGCTAACGCCTTCGCCCAGCACCAGCGCCAGTTCTGCACGGAGTTGTTCCATGGAAGAGTCCTCCGGAGTTAACTCATTGCACCATCCTGGAGGTCATGACGGCGCGAAACTTAGCGCCAGATCAAACTTTGCGGCCAGCCGGGTCGCTGGCCAATGACGATTATGCCTGCATCGCTTCTCGCACGCGCAGCAGATCGTCCGGCGTATCCACACCGACGCTCGGCACGGTGGCCGCTACCGCCACGTGGATCTTTTCGCCGTACCACAGCACGCGCAGCTGCTCCAGCAACTCGATCTGCTCCAGCGCACAGGGTTGCCATGCCACATAGCGACGGATGAAACCGGCGCGATAGGCATAAATACCGATGTGGCGCAACAGCGTGTCGCCAATCTGCTCACGCGACTGCGCGTAACGTTCGCGATCCCACGGAATGGTCGCACGTGAAAAATAGAGCGCATAGCCGCTGGCATCGGTGACTACTTTTACCGCGTTGGGATTGAACGCCTCTTCTGCCTCGTGAATCGGTACCGCCAGCGTGGCCATGCCGGCATCCGCCTGGGCCAGATTGTCCGCGACCTGACGCACAATCTCCGCCGGAATCATCGGCTCGTCGCCCTGTACGTTCACGATGATGGTATCGTCAGCAAACTGATACTTTTCAATCACCTCGGCCAGGCGCTCGGTACCAGATTGATGGTCGGCGCGCGTCATGCAGACTTCCCCGCCGGCAGCGGTCACCGCCGCCGCCACGTCAGGATGATCGGTGGCCACAATCACCCGCTCGGCGCCGGACTCGCGTGCACGCTCCATCACGTGCACCACCATCGGTTTACCGTGAATATCCAGCAGCGGTTTGCCCGGCAGGCGCGTGGAGGCGTAGCGTGCCGGAATAATCGCCACGAAACTCATGGATGAATCTCTTCAACGGACAGGGTGCGCGCTTCTACTTCCAGCAATACCGGAATACCGTCACGCACCGGGAACGCCAGGCCGTCGGGTTTGCAGATCAACTCCTGCTGCTCTTTATTGTAATACAGTTTTCCGTTGCAGACCGGACAGGCCACAATCTCAAGTAAACGGTGATCCATACTTTTCTCCTTTCAGGACCGATACGTCAGAGGATTAGCATACCATAGCGCAATCAGGGACGGCGCGCCGCCATCGGCTTATATGCTGACGTGCCAGTGCGTGGACCAGGCGGCCCGCAGCGCATCAGGCGCGTTTTCCAGCACCACTTCGCTGGCGCCCTGCCAGGCGGCGAAGCGGTTAATGGCTTTATGCACATCGGCGAGAAACTGCTGGCTCACGCGCACGCCGGGCTCCAGCCAGAAGGCCCGCAGAATCAGGCGCTGCGCCTGGCGATCCATTTTGGCATCGACGCGCCCTTTCAGTGCGCCGCGGTGCAGCAGCGGCAGGACAAAATAGCCGTATTTGCGTTTGTGCTCTGGCGTGTAGCACTCGATGCGGTAGTCAAAATTAAACAACTCAAGCGCGCGGCGGCGATCCCATACCACTGGATCAAACGGTGACAGCAGCGCGCTGTGTGTGGCGCCCTGCGGCTGCGCCAACTGCGGCAGCAGCGTATGGTGCAGCCACATCTCGCCCAGTTGCTCAACCTCAACGCGCTGAATCACTCCCTGCTCAGCGGCCTGCGCCAGCCAGAGTGCAATGGGCGCGCGTTTCAGCCGGTAGTAATCGGCCAGCCAGCTGGCGCGGAAAATGCCGAGGCTGCGCGCGCTGTGATCCAGCATCTGCATCACCGCCTCGTTCTCGCTCAGCGCATGCTGCTCGTCGCGCCAGTGCGGCATCACCCGGCTACGCAGATCGTAGACGCGCTGGAAGTTACGGCGCTCGACAACCATCAGTTCACCGGCGCTAAACAGGTTCTCCAGATGTCGCTTGTGCGGCTTCCACGCCCACCAGCCGGGTTTGGTGTGCTTGTCGCTGGCAAAATCAGCGGCGCGTACCGGACCGGTGGCGGCGATATGTTGCAGCAGATCGGCGATCTCCTGCTGATGCTGATCCACCCATTGCTGATTGTATTTCCAGCCCAGGCGCTGCGGAGCCAGCATGCGGTGACGCAGCAGCGGATAATCTTCAAAAGGGATAAAACAGGCTTCATGCGCCCAGTATTCAAACAGTGCGCCCGCCGCCAGCGTTTGCTCCAGCCACTCAGCAGGAAAAGCGCCCAGGCGGCTGAACAGCACCAGATACGGACTGCGCGCGACCACATTAATAGTATCGATTTGCAGCAGCGACATCTGCTGCACACAGGCGTGAATATCGGCAAAACGCGCCTGACGGCGCGGCGGACGTAGCAGGCCCTGGGCAGAGAGGTGCAGGTTGCGGGCGGTTTGCAGAGAGAGGGAATGCGTGCTGCTCATTACGTCGTCCCTTTAGATGGTTAGCGCGACCGGCCGTCGCGCGCAGCCGTACAGAGTTCAGTCAGATCGGCCAGCAATGCGGCCAGCGGCGCGCCCGCCAGATGAGCATCCACCGGCAGATACCACCAGTTAGCGCGGGCGAAATGGCGGCATTTGACCGCATCTTTTTCCGTCATCAGCAGGCACTGTGCATCCTGGGTCAGGCTGCGTAACTCTCCTTCGCTATAAGCGTGGTGATCGGCAAAGGCAATCTCTGCCACCGGCTGCACGCCCTGCTGCTGCAGCGTAGTGAAGAAACGCGGCGGATGACCGATGCCGGCCATCGCGACAATTGGCGGCAGCTGCGTCAGCGCAGCCTGTTCGCCGGTCAGCAGATTGACCGCCAGGCCCGGCTGCAGCGTCATGGCGATCTCGCCAGCCTGCGCGCTGCCCCCGTTGACTACCACGGCATCAACCTGCTCCAGCCGCGATACGCGTTCACGCATCGGTCCGGCCGGTAACCACCAGCCGTTGCCAAAGCGACGCACGCCATCCACCACCACGATTTCGCGATCGCGCTCTAGCGCGTAGTGCTGCAGGCCATCATCCGTCACAATCACATCCAGCGGATGCGCCGCCAGCAGGGCCTCGATTGCCAGCCGGCGTTGCGGTGCCACTGCGACCGGCACCTGAGTGCGCTGGGCGATCAGCACCGGTTCATCACCAGCCTGTTCCGTCGCGCTATCCTGATTGACCAGCAGCGGATAGCGTTCCGCTTTACCACCGTAACCGCGAGACACCACACCCGGACGCAGCCCCTGCTGTTGCAGCGCCTGCACCAGCCAAATCACCAGCGGTGTTTTACCGTTGCCGCCTGCGGTCAGGTTGCCAACGACAATGACCGGACAGGGCGCGCGCCAGCGGGTACGCCAGCCGCGCTGATAGCTCAGGCGAATCAGCCAGGTGATAGCGCCATACAGCAGACTCAGCGGCCACAACAGCAGCCACAGCGGCGAGCGTCCGCTCCAGATACGTTCGATCATTGACCGAACTGCAGTTTGTGCAGCTGCGCGTAAGCGCCTTTCTGCGCCAGCAGCACCTCATGGGTGCCGCGTTCCACGATTCGCCCATCCTCGACCACCACGATTTCGTCGGCCTTTTCAATGGTGGAGAGACGGTGCGCAATCACCAGCGACGTGCGGTTCTTCTGCAGCTCGTCCAGCGCCGACTGGATGGCACGCTCGGATTCGGTATCCAGCGCCGAAGTGGCTTCGTCGAGAATCAAAATCGGGCAGTCACGCAGCAGCGCACGGGCAATGGCGATACGCTGACGCTGGCCGCCAGACAGCAGCACGCCGTTTTCACCAATGACCGTATCAAGACCGTTATCCATCTTGTTGATGAAGTCCATGGCGTGCGCCATGGTCGCCGCCTGCTCGATTTGCTCGCGGGTGTATTCACCGTTGCGCGCATAAGCGATGTTATTGGCGATGGTGTCATTGAACAGATGGACATTCTGCGAGACCAGCGCCACCTGATTACGCAGCGATCGCAGGGTGTATTCCCGCAGGTCGTGGCCATCCAGCAGAATCTCGCCCTCGTTGATATCGTAAAAACGCGTCAGCAGGCTGGCCATGGTGGATTTACCCGAGCCGGAACGGCCCACCAGCGCCACGGTTTTACCCGCGGGCAGCGTGAGATTAATATCACGCAGCGCCGGAATGTCGCGGCCCGGATAGGTAAAGGTCACGTTGCGGAATTCAACATCCCCTTTTGCACGCGTGATTTCGCGCTTGCCGTTGTCGATCTCCTGCTCGCTATCCAGAATAGTGAACAGCGTTTGACAGGCCGCCATGCCACGCTGGAACTGGGCGTTGACGTTGGTCAGCGATTTCAGCGGGCGCATCAGGGCGATCATCGACGAGAACACCACGGTAATGGTACCGGCAGTCAGGGTATCCATCACGCTCGGGAAGCTGGCCGCATACAGTACAAAAGCCAGCGCCAGCGATGCGATCAACTGGATCACCGGATCGGAAATCGAAGAGGCCGAAACCAGTTTCATGCCCTGCTGGCGCATTTTATTGCTGACCTGCGAGAAACGCTCAGCTTCAACTTCCTGTCCGCCAAAAATCAGTACTTCTTTATGCCCTTTCAGCATCTGCTCAGCACTGGTGGTTACCTGCCCCATGGTGTTCTGCATATTTTTACTGATGCTGCGGAAACGCTTGGATACGGTGCGGATGGCAAAAGAGACCAGCGGCGCCAGCAGGATCAGAATCAGTGACAGCTGCCAGCTGTAGTAGAACATCATGATGAACAGGCCAATGATCGATGCGCCTTCGCGTACCACCGTCACCAGCGCGCTGGAGGAGGAAGAGGCCACCTGTTCAGAATCGTAGGTAATCCGCGACAGCAGCGTACCGGTAGACTGCTGGTCAAAGAATGCAACCGGCATGCCCATCATGTGGCCGAACAGGCGACGGCGCATGTTCATCACCACATTGCCGGAGACCCATGAGATGCAGTAACTGGAGATATAACTGGTTACGCCGCGGATCAGCATCAGGCCGATGACCGCCAGCGGCATCCACAGCAGAACGGATTTGTCGGCTTTGCCGAAACCATCATCCAGTAAAGGTTTCAACAGGGAGAGCATTAGAGTGTCGCCTGCCGCATTGAGTATCAGCGCCACGGCGGACACAATCAGGCCAGCCTTGTGCGGTGCAATCATCGGCCAGAGTCGGCGAAATGTCTGCCACGTTGAGAGGTCTTTGTCTTGATGCATTATTTATTCACGCTGTTTGAAATAGCCGCTCATTCTACCTGGAATCGCGTTTGACGCCAAACCACTGATGATACCAGCGGGGGATTATTTGCTCTCTTAACCCCTTAATCTGCCAGCGACCCTGCCGTATCGCGATGTGAATCTGGCCTGATTGCGCAGTGTCATACCAGCGATAGCCCTGCTCGCGGTAACGCTGGACCACGGCGACGGCGGGCATACGCCAGGCGTTATAGCGCGCCAGCGAGGCCAGCGCCGCCTGTCCGGCAACACTCCGTAACAGTAAAGGGCCGGAGGAGCTCCGGCTGCCATGATGGGGCACCTGGATAACCGTAGATTGTAAGCCGCCCTTTTCCAGGGCGACCAGCTTGCGCTCCGCCTCCAGTTCGATGTCCCCGGTCAGTAACAGGCTGAACTGACCATCGTCCACGCGCACCACGCAGGAGTCGTTATTTTGCCCGGCGGTCTGCGCGCGCGGCGGCCATAGCGCGTGAAAGTGCAAACGCCCCCACTGCCACTGCTGGCCGCGATAGCACGGCAGATGCCCGGGCTCGCCGAGCGCGCTGCGAACCCGCAGACCAGGCTGCGCCTGTTGTAGCGCGGCTAATCCACCACGGTGATCGAGATGCTTGTGGCTCAGGATCACCCCTTGCAGTTGGCGCCCGGTGTAGTGCAGCCAGGGTAACAAAACCCGCACGCCTGCATTGTCCTCTGCCCAACCGGGTCCGCTGTCATACAGCATCACCTCATTTCCCTGGCTGATCGCCACCGCCAGACCATGTCCGACATCGATCATGTCAATCTGCCAGTCGTCCTGCTGGGCATTGCTGCGCCAGAACCACAGCGAGAGCAACAGCGCGCAGCAGGGCATCAGCGCCTTCGCGAGCAAGCCGCTGCGCCACAGCGCCAGCCCGGCCCAGAGCAGCAGCACCGCCGGCAGCGGATCGCTCCAGCGCCACCAGCCGGCGGGCAGCCACGTCAGCCCCTGCATCACCAGGCTGACCGACAGATCGGCCAGCTGCCATAGCGGAACGGCGATTGCAGGCAGCGGCAACAGCATCGCCAGCAGAATCAACGGCACGGTAATCAGCGACACCACCGGCACCGCCAGCAGGTTGGCTACTAGCGCGCTCAGGCTGAGCCCGTGGAACAGAAAGATCTGCAGCGGCGCCATCAGAATCATCATGCCCAATTGCAGATGCAGCAGTCGCAGCATGAGCCAGCGACGCGGCTGGCGAAAACGTGGCGGCAGAGGAAACCACTGAAACCACAGTATCAGCATCGCCACGGCCAGCGCCGACAGCCAGAAGCTCTCTGACAGCACCGTCAGCGGATCAAGCCATAACAAACTCCCCACGCAGAGCGTCCACACCTGCCAGTTGCTCAGCTGCCAGCCAGCTATACGCGTCGCCAGCCACAGCGTTAACGCCAGCATCGCGCGCTGTGCCGGAGGATGACTGCCGGAGATCCAGCAATAGGCTGCCGCTGTTAACCCGCTGATCAGCAGCGGCATCAGATAGCCGATTTGCCTGGCAGGTAACACTAACTGGATGACGCGCGCCAGTAGCCAGCCTACGCTGGCCGCCAGCGCGATATGCATGCCGGAGATGGCCATCAGGTGCGCGGTACCGGTTTCGCGCAGTAAGGCTCGCTGGGCCGGGGTCATCGCGTCACGCACGCCAAAGGCCAGTGCCTGTATTATTGCGGGCTGCGTTAACCCGGTGAAACGAGCCAGGTGATGATCGATAAAACGCGTCCGCCAGCTGCAGCGCAGAGACTCAGCCTGCTGGCTGACAATACGCCCCTGCAGCGCGCTGTGGTTAGCAATGGCAAAACGCTGCAGATCAAATTCGCCCTCGTTGAGCCGGGCGTGCACCGCGCGTAGCCGCAGCTGCATCTGCCAGCGCTGTCCCGCACACCAGGCGACCTCATCGCTGACATTACGCAGCGTGACAAACAACGGTGGAAGGACGTAGCGGTCACCTGCCCGGATTACCTGCGCCGTGAGCTGGTTCTTCGCGGGATTCACTGCAGTTATCTGAAGCGTGGCCGCCACCGGTGCCATGGTCAGTTGCTCGAGGGTATCGACCGTCTGACGCGCCTCGATCAGTGCCCAGCTCAACAGCAGCAAGCCCAGTCCGGCGTAGCGCAAAAGCATTACTGACGTACACGCCAGCAACAGTGCGCTTATTAACAGCAGCACAATAGTGCTGTAAGCGGGGATGTGCGGCAGCATACCCAGCGGCAGCGCCGCGAGGAGCATCATTCTGGCTACCACTGTTATTGTCACGCGCACGCCCTCTTCTGTCATTGCCGCGCATTGTGCGCGCTGGCAGAGGCAAAAGCATGCGGCTAAATGTCGATTTCAGAGAGGCATTACGCGCAGTTTATGGTGGTTGCAGGAAATGAACAGCAATATGGAAGCAGGATCGCAAGCCTGAACGCGAGGCAAAAAAAAACGACACCTGCAGGTGTCGTTTTTATCGTTCGGTAACGGCTTAGCCGTAGATATTTGCACGGTCACGCAATTCTTTACCTGGCTTGAAGTGGGGAACGTATTTACCTTCCAGTTCCACTTTGTCACCCGTTTTCGGGTTACGACCAGTGCGCGGTGCGCGGTAGTGCAAAGAAAAGCTGCCGAATCCCCGGATTTCAATGCGCTCGCCCTGGGCCAGCGTAGTGGCCATGTGCTCGAGCATCTCTTTGACCGCATCCTCAACGACTTTCGCCGGGATATGAGTATGCTGGCCAGCAAGTCTTTCAATCAGTTCTGACTTGGTCATGTAACCTCCGGTTAATCCCTGTTTGGAAAGGTATGACAGCTTTTACCGAAACCGGACGATTTTCACCGTCCGGTGCTTCGGGTCGATTACTCGCCTTTAGCCGCTTTGAACGCTTCAGCCATTGCGTTAGAGAAGTTGCCATCTTCCTGTTTGGTGTTAACAGTGTTGATAGCTTCTTTCTCGTCAGCCTGGTCTTTAGCACGAACAGACAGGCTCACAACGCGGTTCTTACGGTCAACGCCGGTGAATTTCGCTTCAACGTCGTCACCTACGCTCAGAACCTGAGTGGCGTCTTCGATGCGGTCCAGAGAAGCTTCAGAAGCGCGCAGGTAACCTTCTACGCCGTCAGCTAATTCTACTGTAGCACCTTTAGCGTCAACTGCAGTGACTTTACCCGTCACGATTGCGCCTTTCTTGTTCAGGGTGATGTAGTTGTTGAATGGATCTTCAGCCAGCTGCTTCACGCCCAGAGAAATACGCTCACGCTCTGCGTCAACCTGCAGTACAACGGCAGCGATTTCGTCGCCTTTCTTGTACTCACGAACGGCTTCTTCGCCAGTCGCATTCCAGGAGATGTCAGACAGGTGAACCAGACCGTCGATGCCACCGTCCAGGCCGATGAAGATACCGAAGTCAGTGATTGACTTGATTTTACCTTCAACGCGATCGCCTTTGTTGTGGGTCTCTGCGAACTGCTGCCATGGGTTAGATTTGCACTGCTTCAGACCCAGGGAGATACGACGACGCTCTTCGTCGATGTCCAGAACCATAACTTCAACCACATCACCTACGTTGACAACTTTAGATGGGTGGATGTTTTTGTTGGTCCAGTCCATTTCAGACACGTGTACCAGGCCTTCAACGCCTTCTTCGATTTCAACGAAGCAGCCGTAGTCAGTCAGGTTGGTCACGCGACCGGTCAGTTTGGTACCTTCCGGATAACGCTTAGCGATAGCAACCCATGGATCTTCGCCCAGCTGTTTCAGGCCCAGAGATACACGAGTACGCTCGCGGTCGAACTTCAGCACTTTAACAGTGATTTCGTCGCCCACGTTGACGATTTCGCTTGGATGCTTAACGCGCTTCCACGCCATATCGGTGATGTGCAGCAGGCCGTCAACGCCACCCAGGTCAACGAATGCGCCGTAGTCAGTGAGGTTCTTAACGATACCTTTGACTTCCATGCCTTCCTGCAGGTTTTCCAGCAGCTGATCGCGCTCAGCGCTGTTTTCAGATTCGATAACCGCGCGGCGAGAAACCACGACGTTGTTACGCTTCTGATCAAGCTTGATTACTTTGAATTCAAGCTCTTTGCCTTCCAGGTGCAGGGTGTCGCGGACCGGACGAACGTCAACCAGTGAACCTGGCAGGAACGCACGAATACCGTTCAGCTCAACTGTGAAGCCACCTTTAACTTTGCCGTTGATAACACCGGTAACAGTTTCAGCGTCTTCGTAAGCTTTTTCCAGCGTGATCCAAGCTTCGTGACGTTTAGCTTTCTCACGGGACAGCAGGGTTTCACCGAAGCCGTCTTCTACTGCATCCAGAGCAACGTCAACTTCGTCGCCCACCTGGATTTCCAGTTCGCCGGCTGCGTTCTTGAACTGTTCTGCAGGGATAGCAGATTCAGATTTCAGACCCGCATCAACCAGCACGACGTCTTTGTCGATAGCAACAACGACGCCACGAACGATGGAACCCGGACGGGTTTCGATTTCTTTCAGGGACTCTTCAAAGAGTTGAGCAAAAGATTCAGTCATATTGATAATCTTAGGATTCTTCAATTTAACGTCCACCTGACGTCATTGTCGGATGGGGTTGTTTCACATGCCCTGCACCGCTTCCCTGGCACAGGGTTACTACAATTCGGTCGCCGAAAAGATTAAATGCCCAGCTTCTGGCGGGCATAATCTAGTGCCTTTTCAATCACTTGCTCAATGGTCATGCTGGTTGAATCCAGCACCAGAGCATCAGCGGCTGGCACTAAAGGCGCGATGGCGCGGTTACGATCGCGGTCGTCGCGTTCCTTTATCTCGGATAAAAGGCGATCAAAGTTAACACTAAAGCCCTTTTCCTGCAACTGTAGCATACGGCGACGCGCACGCTCTTCGGAGCTGGCATCGAGGAAAATTTTAACGGGCGCGTCCGGGAAAACCACGGTGCCCATATCACGTCCATCGGCGATTAAACCCGGCTCCTCGCGGAAAGCACGCTGTCGGCGCAGCAAGGCTTCACGCACGCGTGGAAATGCCGCCACGCGCGACGCCGTATTGCTCACTTCCTGGGTGCGGATTTCGCCGGTGACATCCTCACCTTCAAGCACTACCTGCATTTCACCGTCTACCGACAGAAAACGCACGTCAAGGTGCGCCGCCATGGGCACCAGCGCTTCTTCCGACTCGATATCCACCTGATGATGCAGCGCGGCCAGAGCCAGTACGCGATAAATAGCCCCTGAATCCAGCAGGTGCCACTGCAACGACTCCGCCATCGCTTTACATAAAGTCCCTTTACCCGCGCCGCTTGGGCCATCAATGGTAATTACCGGGGCGATTGCCGTCATTGTTCTCTCCTGTTGCTGCGTGCTGATGATCAGCCTTCTTGGCTGTCTGGATTGCGCGGCATTATACGCTGCCCGCGTCCGCTTGGTTACCCTTTAGCGTAGACAGCGCCAGAAATTTCGACAGTTTCAGAACAATTTCCCGCCAGTGAGGCCAGCAGAGGGTTCAGAAGCCCGGCACAGCGGTACCGGGCGGGCGGATTAGGATGCGTGGCTGATTTTTGCCAGCTGCTGGAAGTAGTCCGGGAAGGTTTTTGCCGTACAGCCGGGATCGAGAATGGTTACCGGCGTGTCGGACAGCGCAACCAGCGAGAAACACATCGCCATGCGGTGATCGTTGTACGTGCCGATATCGGCGTGCTGTAACTGCGCAGGCGGTGTGACGCGAATAAAATCGTGCCCCTCTTCCACTTCCGCACCAACTTTACGCAACTCGGTCGCCATGGCCGCCAGGCGATCGGTCTCCTTTACGCGCCAGTTATAGATGTTGCGCATCAGCGTGGTGCCCTCAGCAAACAGCGCGGTGGTAGCGATCGTCATCGCCGCATCCGGGATATGGTTCATGTCCATATCAATGGCGTTCAGCGCACCGCGCGTGCAGGCAATATAATCGTCGCCCCACTCGATCACCGCTCCCATCTTCTCCAGCACATCGGCAAAACGGATGTCGCCCTGCACACTGTTGCGGCCAATGCCGGTAACCCGCACCGTGCCGCCTCTGATTGCCGCAGCGGCAAGGAAATAGGACGCTGACGACGCATCGCCTTCCACCAGATAATCACCTGGCGACTGATACTGCTGCTGACCTTTCACCACAAAGCGCTGGTAGTGCTGATTATCCACGTCCACGCCAAAGCAACGCATCAGGTGCAGGGTGATATCAATGTAGGGTTTGGAAACCAGCTCGCCTTTAATGGTGATCGTGGTGTCCTGCTGTGCCAGCGGCGCGGTCATCAGCAGCGCCGTCAGGAACTGGCTGGAAACGCTGCCATCGACACTGACTTCGCCACCGGTAAATCCGCCGTTCAGACGCAGCGGCGGATAGTCGGTTTGTTCGAGGTAATCAATGCGCGCGCCGCCCTGCCGTAACGCATCGACCAGATGGCCGATCGGACGCTCTTTCATGCGCGGTTCGCCGGTCAGCACCACCGACTGCTCGCCGAGGCACAGTGCTGCCGCCAGCGGACGCATCGCGGTTCCGGCATTGCCCAGGAACAATTCCAGCGGCTGTTCGGCACGCAGCGGTCCACCATTGCCGACCACTTCACACACGGTGCGATCGGCTGACAGGGTATAGCTGACGCCCAGCGCCTGCAGCGCATTAAGCATGTGTTTAACATCATCGCTGTCGAGCAGGTTGGTCAGGCGCGTGGTGCCGTTCGCCAGCGCGGCCAGTAACAGGGCGCGGTTTGATACGCTTTTTGAGCCCGGTAAGTTTACCGTGCCGTCAACGCGGGCAATCGGCTGTAAAGTCAGGGAGTCCTGCATGTGAAACCAAATCTCCAGAAATACGAGACCCTGTCCAGTGACAGGGTCTGATGCCAGCCGGTCAGGCTGGCACTAAAGTAGATAATTAACCGTGACGACGTTCGAAGTCGACCATGAATTCGGTCAGCGCTTTAACGCCTTCCAGCGGCATCGCATTGTAGATCGAGGCACGCATACCGCCAACCACACGGTGCCCCTTCAGCGCATGCAGGCCCGCCTTCAGTGATTCTTCAAGAAACACCTTATCCAGCGCAGCATCGGCCAGCTGGAAAGGCACGTTCATCCGGGAACGGTTTTCACTGGCGACGTCGTTACGGTAGAAGCTGCTGCTATCAATCACGCCGTACAGCAGATCGGCTTTCGCCTGATTAACCTTGTCCATCTCCGCTACACCGCCCTTCTCTTTCAGCCATTTGAACACCAGGCCGGAGAGATACCAGGCAAACGTCGGCGGCGTGTTAAACATTGAATCGTTTTCGGCCAGCACTTTGTAGTCGAGAATGGAGGGCACCCAGCGCTGCGCTTTGCCCAGCAGGTCATCACGCACTACCACCAGCGTCAGGCCAGCGGGACCGATGTTCTTCTGCGCGCCGGCATAAATCACGCCGTAGCGGCTGATGTCGAGTGGGCGGGACAGGATGGTCGAAGAGAGATCGGCCACCACCACTTTATCGCCGAAGTCTGGCTCTTCATCGATGGCAATACCGTCGATGGTTTCATTCGGGCAGAAATGCACATAAGCAGCATCATCGCTGAGCTGCCATTCACGCATCGGTAACAGTGCGCGTTTACCCTCACGGGTGGTTTTGATATCAATGGCGTTCGGCGAGCAGAATTTTTCTGCTTCTTTAATAGCACTGTGCGCCCAGTAGCCGCCGTCGATGTAATCCGCGCGGCTGGCATCGCCCAGCAGATTGCCCGGGATTGCCGCGAACTGCGCACGCGCGCCACCATGGCAGAATAATACTTTGTAGTTGGCCGGGATTTTCAGCAGATCGCGAAAATCCTGCTCCGCCGCTTCCGCGACTTCAATAAACTCTTTGCTGCGGTGACTGATTTCCATCACCGAGGTGCCTAAGCCATGCCAGTTTGTCAGTTCTTGTTCTGCACGACGAAGCACTTCCACCGGCAGCATTGCCGGTCCGGAGCTAAAATTATAAACCTGCGCCATTTCCCCTCACCATTGTCATATCGAACGGTTATGAATACCCCATCGGTTTTATCATTGCCTCCGGATGGCTGCAATCATTTATCCGGCAGCGATCACATTTCCAGAGCCCGCTCCACCGCAGCTTATGTCACAAATGTAATAAGCCACGGAATTTTGTGAGGCAGCCCGGTGAAGTAAAATCAGACAGCTGCCAGAGCGCGAAAAAGCCGTAACAATGCGTTGAGAAATTTGGCGGAGCAATAGCGAAGCAGGCGCAAAACCCGTATTATTGCGCGCTTTACGCCCAACCATCGACTTGAGAGAGCGCCACCATGACGCAAACGTTTATTCCAGGTAAAGACGCCGCACTGGAAGACTCCATCGCACGCTTCCAGCAGAAACTGCAGGATCTGGGTTTCAACATTGAAGAAGCTTCCTGGCTGAACCCGGTGCCGCACGTCTGGTCAGTGCACATTCGCGACCGCGACTGCCCGCTCTGTTTTACTAACGGTAAAGGCGCCAGTAAAAAAGCGGCGCTGGCCTCAGCGCTGGGCGAATATTTTGAGCGCCTCTCAACCAACTACTTCTTTGCCGATTTCTGGCTGGGCGAAACCATCGCTAACGGTGACTTCGTGCACTACCCGAACGAGAAATGGTTCCCGCTGACCGACGACGACAGCCTGCCGGAAGGCATTCTGGATGCACGCCTGCGTAAGTTTTACGATCCGGAACAGAGCCTGAGCGCGTCCTACCTGGTGGATTTGCAGTCTGGTAATGCCGATCGCGGTATTTGCGGCCTGCCATTTACCCGCCAGTCCGATCAGCAAACTGTTTACATTCCGATGAACATCATCGGCAACCTGTATGTGTCTAATGGCATGTCCGCTGGCAACACCGCCAATGAAGCGCGCGTACAGGGCTTATCCGAAGTGTTTGAGCGCCATATTAAAAACCGCATTATCGCAGAATCCATCAGCCTGCCGGAAATTCCTGAAGCGGTGATGCAGCGCTATCCTGACGTGGTGGAGGCCATCAATCGTCTTGAAGCGGAAGGTTTCCCGATTTTCTCCTATGACGCTTCGCTGGGCGGCAACTATCCGGTGATCTGTGTGGTGCTGTTCAACCCGGCTAACGGCACCTGCTTTGCCTCGTTTGGTGCCCATCCGGACTTTGGTGTCGCGCTGGAACGTACCGTCACCGAGCTGCTGCAGGGCCGCGGCCTGAAAGATCTCGACGTGTTTACCCCGCCCACCTTCGATGATGAAGAAGTGGCTGAACACGCTAACCTTGAAACCCACTTCATTGACTCCAGCGGTCTGATCTCCTGGGATATGTTCAAAGACGATGCCGACTATCCCTTTGTCGACTGGAGCTTTGCCGGCACCACCCATGAAGAGTTCGATACGCTGATGGCGATCTTCCGTGCGGAAGATAAAGAAGTATATATCGCCGACTACGAACATCTGGGCGTTTACGCCTGCCGCATTATCGTACCGGGCATGTCTGATATTTACCCTGCCGAAGACCTGCTGCTGGCGAATAACAACATGGGTGCCTCACTGCGTGAAACGCTGTTGTCCCTGCCGGCAACCCAGTGGCAACCTGAGGAGTATCTGGCTCTGATCGAACAGCTGGATGAAGAAGGTCATGATGACTTCACCCGCGTGCGTGAACTGCTGGGGCTGGCGACCGGCAAAGACAACGGCTGGTTCACGCTGCGTATTGGCGAGCTGAAAGCGATGCTGGCGCTGGCCGGTGGCGATCTGGATCAGGCGCTGATCTGGACGGAATGGACCATGGAGTTCAACCAGTCGATCTTCAGCCCTGAGCGTGCCAATTACTACCGCTGCCTGCAGACTCTGCTGCTACTGGCGATGGAAGAAGATCGCGATCCGCTGCAGTATCATCGCGCGTTTGTGCGCATGTATGGCGAAGCCGCCGTCGACGCCGCTTCGGCTGCCATCAGTGGTGAGGCACCGTTCTACGGTCTGCAGGCGGTTGACCGCGATCTGCACGCGTTCCCGGCGCATCAGGCACTGCTGGCCGCGTATGAAAAATTACAGGCGGCAAAACGTCGTTACTGGTCTGCGAAATAAATCGGCGCATTTTGTCTGTGACGAATTAGCCTGAAAATTAACGGGCACTGGCAGTATCCAGTGCCCTTTTTTATGCCGCTGAAAATTCATCGGGCGCAGAAAATAATAAATAACAATTCACTATCATTGATAAACAGCATTTAACAAAATAGCCCTTAAGCCAGCCGCGCCTTCAACTTGTTTTGCATAAATTAAAAATTATTTATTTAAGAATTTTCAAGGCTTTAATTGATTTTTTGCTCGTTTTGCGGCTTTGCTTAACCCTGCCGTTTCGGCAAATATGATCCACATCAACTCCTGACCTATACTCCTTTGTTAGTATCTTTACAGACAATTTCTGGAGAGCGTTAGTGTGAAAGCTGACAACCCTTTTAATTCATTATTACCGGCGGCGATGGCAAAAGTCGCAGAAGATGCCGGAGTCTATAAAGCGACGAAACATCCCTTAACCACCTTCTTTCTGGCTATCACTGCTGGCGTCTTTATTTCCATTGCCTTTGTGTTTTATATCACCGCCACCACCGGCAGCGGCACTATGCCGTACGGCATGGCCAAATTGATCGGTGGCATCTGCTTCTCACTGGGTTTAATGCTGGTTGTGGTCTGCGGCGCTGATTTGTTTACTTCAACGGTGCTGATTGTGGTGGCTAAAGCCAGCGGACGCATTACCTGGCTGCAACTGGGTCGTCACTGGCTCAATGTCTACGTTGGCAACCTGTGCGGCGCGCTGTTTTTTGTGGCGCTGATTTGGCTGGCCGGTGAGCATATGGTCGCAAATGGTGCCTGGGGATTAAATGTCTTACAGACCGCCGACCACAAAATGCATCATACGTTTATCGAAGCGGTAAGCCTCGGTACACTGGCTAACCTGATGGTGTGTCTGGCGGTGTGGATGAGCTACTCCGGCCGTAGCCTGCTCGACAAAATGGTGGCAATGATTTTACCGGTTGCGATGTTCGTAGCCAGCGGCTTTGAGCACAGCATCGCCAATATGTTCCTGATCCCGATGGCCATTATGATTCGCGATTTTGCCAGCCCGGAATTCTGGCAGATGACCGGTGCCAGCGCGGCGCAATTTCCTGCACTGGGCATTGGCGATTTTATTGTTAATAACCTGATTCCCGTGACCATCGGCAACATCATTGGCGGCGGTCTGTTAGTCGGGTTGACCTATTGGGTTATCTATCTGCGCGACGGTGAGTCCGCGCACTGAGTCATTAAGTACGGGCGTGCTGAGCAGCGCGCCATACGTTACAGTCTCCCTAAATAAGGCAGGTATATCATGTCCGAACTGAATGAAAAAATGGCGTCAGCCTGGGAAGGATTTAGCGCCGGTGAATGGCAGAACAGCGTCAACGTCCGTGACTTCATCCAAAAAAACTACACGCCGTATGAAGGTGACGAAGCATTCCTCGCCGGCGCGACGCCAGCCACCACCAAACTGTGGGACAGCGTGCTGGAAGGCATCAAAATTGAAAACCGTACTCATGCACCGGTTGATTTCGACACTGATTTAGCGTCAACCATCACCTCACACGATGCGGGCTATATTAACAAATCGCTGGAAACCATCGTTGGTCTGCAGACTGAAGCTCCGCTGAAACGCGCCATTATCCCATTTGGCGGCATCAAAATGGTGGAAGGCTCCTGTAAAGTTTACGGCCGCGAGCTGGATCCGGCGCTGAAGAAAGTTTTCACCGATTACCGCAAAACCCACAACCAGGGCGTGTTTGACGTTTACACCCCGGATATCCTGCGCTGCCGTAAATCCGGCGTGCTGACCGGTCTGCCAGATGCGTACGGCCGCGGTCGTATTATCGGTGACTACCGTCGCGTCGCGCTGTACGGCATCGACTTCCTGATGAAAGACAAAGTGGCTCAGTTCAACTCACTGCAGAGTGACATGGAAAATGGCGTTGATCTCGAAGCCACCATTCGCCTGCGTGAAGAGATTTCTGAACAGCACCGCGCACTGGGCCAGATCAAAGAGATGGCCGCCAAATATGGCTTTGATATCTCCCTGCCAGCCACCACCGCGCAGGAAGCAGTACAGTGGACCTACTTCGGTTACCTCGCAGCAGTGAAATCACAGAACGGTGCCGCGATGTCATTTGGTCGCGTGTCCACCTTCCTCGACGTTTACATCGAGCGCGATATCAAAGCCGGTAAACTGAGCGAAGAGCAGGCGCAGGAACTGATTGACCATCTGGTGATGAAACTGCGTATGGTGCGCTTCCTGCGTACGCCGGAATACGATGAGCTGTTCTCTGGCGACCCAATCTGGGCCACTGAATCACTGGCTGGTATGGGCGTTGACGGTCGTACGCTGGTGACGAAAAGCACCTTCCGCTTCCTGAACACGCTGTACACCATGGGTCCATCACCGGAACCAAACATGACCATCCTGTGGTCTGAGAAGCTGCCGGTTAACTTCAAAAAGTATGCGGCAAAAGTCTCCATCGACACCTCATCGCTGCAGTATGAGAACGATGACCTGATGCGTCCGGACTTTGACAATGATGACTACGCCATCGCCTGCTGCGTGAGCCCGATGATTGTCGGTAAACAAATGCAGTTCTTCGGCGCACGTGCCAACCTGGCTAAAACACTGCTGTACGCAATCAACGGCGGTGTGGACGAGAAGCTGAAAATGCAGGTCGGCCCGAAAGAAGCGCCAATCACTGACGATGTGCTGGATTATGACACCGTGATGGCGCGTCTGGACCACTTCATGGACTGGCTGGCAAAACAGTACGTCACGTCACTCAACATCATCCACTACATGCATGATAAGTACAGTTATGAAGCCGCGCTGATGGCACTGCACGACCGTGACGTTTATCGTACCATGGCGTGTGGTATCGCAGGCCTGTCTGTCGCCGCGGACTCACTTTCAGCGATTAAATATGCCAAAGTGAAACCGGTCCGTGACGCCGATGGTCTGGCAGTGGACTTCGAAATTGAAGGTGAATATCCGCAGTTCGGTAACAACGACCCGCGCGTGGATGATCTGGCCTGTGACCTGGTTGAACGTTTCATGAAGAAAATTCAGAAACTGCAGACCTACCGTAATGCGGTGCCAACGCAGTCGGTACTGACCATCACCTCCAACGTGGTATACGGTAAGAAAACCGGTAACACACCGGATGGTCGTCGCTCCGGTGCGCCATTTGGACCAGGTGCCAACCCAATGCATGGCCGTGACCAGAAAGGTGCTGTCGCTTCACTGACTTCCGTGGCCAAACTGCCATTTGCCTACGCCAAAGACGGTATCTCTTATACCTTCTCTATCGTACCGAATGCGCTGGGCAAAGATGATAACGTGCGTAAAACCAACCTCGCTGGCCTGATGGATGGTTACTTCCATCACGAAGCCAGTATCGAGGGCGGCCAGCACCTGAACGTTAACGTCATGAACCGTGAAATGCTGCTGGATGCCATGGAGCACCCGGAGAAATATCCACAGCTGACCATCCGCGTTTCCGGTTATGCCGTACGTTTCAACTCGCTGACGAAAGAGCAGCAACAGGATGTGATTACCCGTACCTTTACTCAGTCGCTGTAATCCTTCTCACTGTAATCGAAAGGCTCCTGCGGGAGCCTTTTCTCCACAAGCCTGTTTTGCCAGTCTGCTTTTGCAGGCAGTCTGGCAAAACCGACTTACATCCCCAGAGCACAACACAGATTGTGCCGCCTGCTCGCCAGGCTGAACCGGAGAATACATCGCAATGTCAACCATCGGTCGTATCCACTCGTTTGAATCCTGCGGCACCGTTGACGGTCCCGGCATCCGTTTTATCACCTTCTTCCAGGGCTGCCTGATGCGCTGCCTGTACTGCCACAACCGCGATACCTGGGACACTCACGGCGGTAAGGAAATTACCGTCGATGAGCTGATGAGGGATGTGCTGTCGTATCGCCACTTTATGAATGCGTCTGGTGGCGGCGTGACAGCATCCGGCGGTGAAGCCATTCTGCAGGCTGAATTTGTGCGCGACTGGTTTCGCGCCTGCCAGGCCGAGGGCATCCATACCTGCCTCGACACCAACGGCTTTGTGCGCCGTTACGATCCGGTAATCGATGAACTGCTTGATGCAACTGACCTGGTGATGCTCGATCTCAAGCAGATCAACGATGATATTCATGAGATTCTGGTCGGCGTGTCAAACCACCGCACGCTGGATTTCGCCCGCTATCTGCGAAAGCGCGGTAAAAGGACCTGGATTCGCTATGTGGTGGTGCCGGGTTATTCGGACGATGACGATTCGGTACATCGCCTCGGTGAATTTACTAAAGACATGACTAACATTGAGAAGATCGAGCTGCTGCCTTATCACGAACTCGGCAAGCATAAATGGATTGCGATGGGTGAAGAGTACAAGCTGGAAGGCGTGAAGCCGCCAACGAAAGAGACCATGGAGCGGGTGAAAAATATTCTTGCCGGTTACGGCCATAACGTCATGTATTAAGACGGTTGGCCTGTAGCTAAAGCCTCGCCGGCAAGAAACAGAGGGGTTACCGCCGGGACATTTGCGACAGGTTGCGAATGTCCCGTTTAAGCACCGCCGTCAGGCATGCGCCACCGGTGTTGCGTGCTGATCGGCTTTACGCAGCAGCATCACCAGATAGACCAGCGCCACCACCGCAATCATCACAAACAGCAGGCGATCGGAATAGTTTTGCATCAGCATCGCGGTCATCCCCGGCCCGACCAGACTGCCAACGGTATAACTGAACAGCAGCGCCTGATTCATCGCCACCAGTTCATGATGCGCCACCGTTTCACACGCCCAGGACATCGCCACCGGATAAAGCGTAAAGCCAGCCAGCCCCAGCACAAACAGTGCCGGCGCCATTGCCGTTCCGCTCAGCATAGCAATCGCGCCCAGAATCACCACGAATACCTGCACGCGCAGCACCATCAGGCGACCAAAGCGGTCGGCAAGACGTCCTACCGGCCACTGACCGACAATCCCGGCACTGACCAGCAGCGCCATCCAGTAACCCACGGTGGCATCGCTCATGCCCTGATGCGAAAGATAAAGCGGCATCAGGCCGTAAAGCGAACCGAGCACGATACCGGAGATAATGCAGCCGTTGATACCTAACCGCGAACTGCGGCGGCGCAGCATGCTCCAGATACGCCCGGTTGAGGCTTCTTCAGTAGCCGCACCGGCGTTGACCTGCACAAACACCACGGGCAGCACGGCACAGACGATCAGCGCGCTCACCCAGGGAATGACGTGCAGCAGCTCTGTCGAGACACGGCTCACCAGCAGCTGACCGGCAACGGTGCCAAGATAATAGATGATCATATAAGCGGCCAGCAGCTGACCGCGATTGCGCACGGTACCGCTGCACAATAGTGCGCTCTCAACCACCACCCAAATCAGTGCACAGCCTACGCCCGCGGTGAAGCGCAGCAGCGTCCAGCTGTAGAAGCCGTCCAGCAGCACCATGCCCATGGTTGCCAGCGCAAACAACACGCTGGCAAGGTAAAAGCAGCGGTTAAAGCCATAGCGATTAATCAACCAGCCCGCCAGCAAGGTGCCCAGTAAGTTACCGGTGTAATAAGCAGAGCTCGCCATGCCCACCTGCCAGGTCGGCAGTTGATCGTGGGTGAGCCAAAGCGGCACCAGCGTATTAAGCACAGCAATAGACACCGTCATCAGCATTAAGCCGCAAAGCAGCAGCAGGACGGGGCGCGACCAGGTTGACATAAGGAATAAAACCAAAAGAAATGAACAGATTTGCGCGCAGTTTGCCATTGGCGATGGCAAAGTCAATGTGCAAAAAAACAGCGCCGCACATTTTGCTGCTGAACAATTTATTATTTTTATCTTCAGCGGGTTACAGGACTTGAGAAAGGTCTTATGTCTGAATCTATCTACATGAATTTATACATTTTTGATGGTTTAACGCGCAGCGATGACGATAACGTTTATTTCTGATTAATTCCGGCTAAAAAATAATGACTGACGCGCTTAAGAAATAAAAAACCCGGCCTGAGCCGGGTTAGTGCATGAATGCCTGTTAGCCGATATATTCCAGCCCGCCCATATACGGGCGCAGCACGTCCGGCACCGCAATGCGACCATCTGCCTGCTGATAGTTTTCAAGCACGGCCACCAGCGTACGCCCCACCGCCAGGCCTGAACCATTCAGCGTGTGCACCAGACGCGGTTTTTTGTCCGTTTTGCTGCGGCAGCGAGCCTGCATGCGGCGCGCCTGGAAATCCCACATATTCGAGCAGGAGGAGATTTCACGGTAGGTGTCCTGTGCCGGCAGCCAGACTTCCAGGTCATAGGTTTTGGCTGAGCCGAAGCCCATGTCACCAGTGCACAGCAGCACTTTACGGTACGGCAGGTTCAGCAGCTGCAGGACTTTCTCCGCATGGCCGACCAGCTCTTCCAGCGCGTCCATGGAGGTTTCCGGTGCGACGATCTGCACCATCTCCACTTTGTCGAACTGGTGCATACGGATCAAACCGCGCGTATCGCGGCCGTAAGAACCGGCTTCGGAACGGAAGCAAGGCGTGTGGGCAGTGAGTTTGATCGGCAGAGATTCCTCTTCAACGATCTCATCGCGCACCAGGTTTGTCAGCGGCACTTCGGCGGTCGGGATCAGCGCATAGTTACTGCTGCCTGCTTCTTCGCCCAGCGGTTTGGTATGGAACAGATCCTCACCAAATTTTGGTAACTGACCGGTACCGTACAGCGTCTCGTGGTTCACCAGATACGGCACGTAAGTTTCCAGATAACCGTGCTGCTGGCTGTGCAGATCGATCATGAACTGGCTCAGCGCGCGATGCAGACGGGCAATCTGGCCCTGCATCACGATAAAGCGCGAACCGGTCAGTTTCACCGCCGAGGCGAAATCCAGCCCTTTGACCGCTTCACCCAGTTCAACATGGTCTTTCACCGGGAAATCGAACTGGCGCGGCTGGCCCCAGCGGCTCACTTCCTGGTTTTCGCTGTCATCTTTACCCAGCGGCACTTCGTCGGCCGGCAGGTTCGGCAGCGCAAGCGCAAAGTCACGAATTTCGTTCTGCAGGGTATCCAGCTCTGCTTTCGCCGCATCCAGGCGTTCGCCCAGCGCGTTCACTTCCTGACGCAGCGGCTCGATATCTTCCCCACGTGCTTTGGCCTGACCGATGGATTTGGAGCGGGAGTTACGCTCAGCCTGCAGGTTTTCAGTTTCTACCTGCAAAACCTTACGACGCTCTTCGAGGGAGCGCAGCGTATCAACATCCAGTTTAAATCCCCGGCGTGCCAGTTTTTCTGCGACTGCGTCTGGCTCATTACGCAGCAGATTGGGATCGAGCATGCTTATCCTGTGTAATAAAAGGTTGATTGAACGAATGGAGGGATGCATTCCACCGGAATGCATTGAAATCCTTGCTCACCTTACCGTAACGCGTTTATCAGCGGTAGCGTTTTATCGGGCTATTTTGATCCTGTTCAGCAAGCCAGGCGAGTTTTTCACCGATCTTGCTTTCAAGGCCACGATTGGTGGGTTGATAGTAGCGCGTCTGCGCCATTTCCGGCGGGAAAAACACCTCGCCGGCCGCATAGGCATTGGGTTCGTCATGCGCGTAACGGTACTCTTTGCCGAGGCCCATCTCTTTCATCAGCTTCGTCGGTGCATTGCGCAGATGTTCCGGCACATCGTAATCCGGGAACTCACGTGCATCACGCATCGCCGCTTTGAAGGCGGTATAAACAGCATTGCTTTTTGGCGCGCAGGCCAGATAAACAATTGCCTGGGCAATTGCACGTTCCCCTTCCGCAGGCCCGACGCGGGTAAAACAATCCCACGCGGCAATCGCTACCTGCATCGCGCGCGGATCGGCATTACCGACATCTTCCGAAGCAATGGCCAGCAGTCGCCGCGCCACGTACAGCGGATCGCCACCGGCAGTGATGATGCGCGCGTACCAGTAAAGCGCCGCATCCGGGGCTGAACCGCGAACCGATTTGTGCAGTGCCGAGATGAGATCGTAAAAGCGGTCGCCTTTGTTATCGAAACGCGCCGCGCGTTCACCCGATACTTCATTCAGCAGCTGTGGCGTTAGCTCCCGCTGTCCCTGCGCATTGAGCTCAGCCATATCGGCCATCATTTCCAGCGTATTCAGTGCGCGTCGTGCATCACCGTTGACCAGTTCAGCGATCATGCGCCGGGTATTGTCCGGTAACAGAATATCGCTGTCGCCGTAACCGCGCGTTTTATCCTGCATCGCCTGATCCAGCACCTGTTCAATATCCGCGCTGGTCAGCGATTTAAGCAGATAAACGCGGGCGCGCGACAGCAGTGCCGAGTTCAGTTCAAAGGAGGGATTTTCCGTGGTTGCGCCAATGAAGGTGATGGTGCCGTCTTCAATGTGTGGCAAAAACGCATCCTGCTGGCTCTTGTTGAAGCGATGCACCTCATCAACGAACAGAATAGTGCGACGCCCCACCTGGCGATTCTGCCGCGCGCGCTCAATGGCCTCGCGAATCTCTTTAACGCCGGAAGTCACCGCTGAAATGCGTTCGACGTCGGCTTTGCCGTAATGCGCAATAATTTCCGCCAGCGTGGTTTTACCGGTACCCGGCGGCCCCCATAAGATCATGGAGTGCAGCTGACCCGCCTCAATAGCGCGCGGCAACGGTTTACCGGGCGCGAGCAGATGCTGCTGACCAATATATTGCTGCAGCGTCGCTGGCCGCATACGCGCAGCCAGCGGTCTGAACTCATTTGACGGTGCAAAATCCAGCGACAGGTTACTCACCCTCACCTCACTGACGTTGATCGTCCACCGTTACCCCTTTTGGCGGCGTAAAGGTGAATTTATCCGGGCTGATAGCGCCGTTTTTCTGGCTCTTCAGCTGATAGCTGCTGCGCTGTCCATCCTGCTCAATCGCGCTGAACTGATTGATGGTACCTGCGGAAGTGACATTGATGGTGAACTGTTTCAGGTTGCCATCACTGCTTTTAGGCGTCAGCTCGAAATTATCCCCCTGCTGCTTAATGTTGTACTGCTGCCAGTCAGAAGGCTGGTTACGCGCAATCAGCATAAACGGCGTGTTGCTGGTGGCATTCTGCAGCAGGCTTACGCTCGCCTGTTCCACAAAAGGATTATAGAACCACAGATTTTTACCGTCGGAGATAATCACGCTTTCGTCCGGTGCAGTCATGTGCCAGTTAAACAGGCTCGGACGTTTCACCCAAAGTTCGCCTTCGCCGTCCTGCACATTTGCGCCGCTGCCGTCAGTCACCTTCTGGCTGAAACTGGCATGGAAGCTGTTCACTTTATTAAGGCGCTGCTGCAGATCGCTGGAAGCATCCGCCAGGGCAGAAGAAGCAACAAAACCGGCCAGCAGGCCACAGGCAATAACGCGAAATTTCATCTGATACGATTCCTTATTCATGGTTTCCTGACACTTACTGCATTAACCGTAGTCGCCGCTCCGTCAGTTCGACAGGAGAAAAAGCCGAAAGCTCCCAATGATATGGGGATCGGACCACAGATAAACAACGGGCCAGTTTACACTGGCCCGGTATAACACTGCGGAGAAAAGTCTTACATTTCGTGAGGTGGCGGTGACAGCACTTCACGGTTACCGTTGTGGCCCGGCTCCGAGACAATGCCCTGCGCCTCCATCTGTTCGATAATCCGCGCCGCGCGGTTGTAGCCGATACGGAACTGGCGCTGCACGCCGGAGATCGACGCGCGGCGTTTCTCCACCACGAACGCCACCGCCTGATCAAACAGCGGATCCAGCTCTTCATCGCCGTCCAGGCCGCCACCACCGCTTTCACTCTCTTCACCGGCGGTAATGCTGTCGATGTACTGCGGCCGCCCACGCGCTTTCCAGTCCTGCACGACCGCATGCACTTCCTGGTCACGCACAAAGGCGCCGTGAACACGTACCGGCATGGAGGAGTTAGGTGGCATGTAGAGCATGTCACCCATACCCAGCAGGGATTCCGCACCGCCCTGATCGAGAATGGTGCGCGAGTCAATTTTACTGGACACGGTAAAGGCGATGCGCGTCGGAATGTTGGCTTTAATCAGGCCGGTAATTACATCCACCGACGGACGCTGGGTAGCCAGCACCAGGTGAATACCTGCCGCACGGGCTTTCTGTGCCAGGCGCGCAATCAGCTCTTCGACCTTCTTGCCCACCGCCATCATCAGGTCGGCGAACTCATCAACCAGCACCACAATGTACGGCAGTTTTTCCAGCACCGGCGGGGTGGTGTCCATGCTGTCGCCCGGTTTCCAGAACGGATCCGGAATTGGCCGGCCCATTGCGGCCGCCTGCTCGATCTTCTCGTTATAGCCGGCCAGATTACGCACGCCCAGCGCAGACATCAGCTTATAGCGGCGCTCCATCTCAACCACACTCCAGCGCAGCGCGTTGGCCGCGTCTTTCATGTCGGTGACCACTTCCGTCAGCAGATGGGGAATACCCTCATACACTGACAGCTCGAGCATTTTCGGGTCGATCATGATAAAGCGCACTTCTTCCGGCGTGGCTTTATACAGCATGCTAATGATCATGGTGTTGACGCCAACCGACTTACCGGAACCGGTGGTGCCGGCCACCAGCAGGTGCGGCATCTTCGCCAGATCGGCCACCACGGGCTGACCAGAAATATCTTTACCCAGCACCACCGACAGTGGCGAAGGGTTGTCGCGGAACTTATCGCAGTCCAGCACCTCACGCAGGTAAACGGTCTGACGATGTTTATTGGGGAGCTCCAGGCCGACATAAGGCTTGCCCGGAATCACCTCAACCACACGCACCGCAACGGCAGAGAGCGAACGTGCCAGGTCGCGCGACAGATTAGAAATACGTGCGGCCTTGACGCCCGGCGCCAGATCCAGTTCAAAGCGGGTGATTACCGGCCCTGGAGAGATGCCCACCACTTCGGCTTTTACGCGGTAATCCGCCAGACGCGCTTCAACCAGACGCGCGGTCTGTTCCAGTGCGAACATATCCACCGGTTCCTCTTCGGCCGGCGGCGACGTCAGCAGATCCAGCGTCGGCAGCGGCGTGGAAGGTTTCTCCAGCGGCTGTTCGTGACGTACCAGGAAGGGGTGGAACAGGCTGTCCTGCGCAGGGGTGACAGGCTTCGGCGTTTCAGCCGGCGCGGCGTAAACCTCGTCGTCTGGCGTTGACCACGGGCTGGTTTCCTCGCTCAGCGATGCGGGTACCGCCGGCTCAGCTGCCGCTGGCTGCTGCCACTGGGCCGGGGCGTCCGGCTCTGGCGTGGCGGCAATGGTAAACAGCGGTTCGCTCGGCGTGTCATCAACCAGATCTTTCATCGGAGAGAAATCAAACGCGGCTGAGGTATCCAGATTAAATACCGGCGCGCGCTCCTGCTCAGGCTGGCTGTAACGCTGTTGCTGCTGCTGAGCAAACTGCTGCGCCAGCTGGGCCTGCTGCAGCGCCTCTTCATCTTCTTCCTCTGCCGGCTGCTGCTGCCAGCTGTCGCCGTACCGCTGCTGCTGCTGCGAATGGAACGCTTCGCGCAGCTGGGCTTCCTGCAGCGCAGCGTTATCATCATCGTGCGGCTGTGGCACTTGCCAGCTGGCGCTGATTTCCGGCTGCTGCTGGTCGGCCTCTTCACGGGCCTTCTCTTCTGCCATGCGTTGCGATGGGAGTTTGATACCGTATGAGGCCAGCTCACGCCGGGTTGGCAGCTTAACCTTGTTAGGACGCGGCAGTTCCGGGCCGATGCCCTGTTTCACCTGCGGGTTGTAATCGCGCTCCGGCACCACATCAAAGGCTGGCGTGTAAGCCGCAGAGCGGGCAGCAGCGGCGGCCGTCGCTGAACCGAGTGCAGCAGCGGCTGCCGTATTCAGCGGTGTGGCGGCCTGATCGGCACTCTGCCAGTTACCCATGCGCGGGCCATCATCTTCTTCAGCGAGCGAGAATGCGTCGGCGGCCGGTGAAGCAGGCACTTCGAAGCGGTATAACGGGGGAGCCGCTGGCGCAGGTTCTGCTGGCGGAATAGCTGGCGCCGCAGGCGCACTGGCAACGGATGCCGATGCCGGAGCAGCCGCAGCCAGCTGTGACGGCGCAGGTTGTGGAGCCACGTTTACCGCCGGTGCGGATGGCTCAGGTGCAGCGACGGACGGCGCCTGACGTGCGGCGTCACTGGTGGCGGCCAGCGCAGCCGCGGTAGCCGCACTGGCTTTCGCCAGCAGGGGATCGTCGCTGGCGACTTCAGCCACAGGTTCCGCTACCTGTCGGGGCTTAGCCAGCAGTACGTCATCTTCGTCGTCCTGAGCCGGCGCAGCGCGCAGTGGCGGAACCGCGTCGTCGGGGGGCGCCTCGTCGTAGTCGTCTTCTTCCTGCCAGGGTTCATCATGGCGCGAGCGGTTGCTGGCAAAGGTCAGCACGCCCATCACCACGCTGCCGATCTTCTCGGCAATCGCCAGCCAGGACCAGCCGGTATAAAGCGTGATACCCGCCGCCCAGACGCACAGCAGCGTCAGCGTGCCACCGGCACCGCTGAACCACGGCGCCATCGCATTGCTCACCAGGCTGCCAATTACGCCGCCAGAGGCAAAATACCAGATATCGTCCACGTTCAGCGCAGCCAGTCCGCAGGTGGTCACCACCAGCGCCAGCACGCCAATCAGCCGCAGGCCCACCGCAAAATAGTCGATGTAATCCTGGCGATCGCGCTGACGGAAGGTAATCCAGCACAGACCAATAATCACTGGCGGAATGGCGTAGGCCATCACACCAAAAATAAACAGCAGGGTATCGGCCAGCCATGCGCCCACGCTGCCGCCCAGATTGTGGATCGGCTCGTGCCAGGCGGTTTGTGACCAGCTGGGATCGGAGGGATTAAAGCTAACCAGCGACACCATCAGATAGATGGCAAACAAGGCCACCAGGATGAGCAACGCTTCCAGCAGCCGACGTCCGCTGCTCAGTGGTTGTAATGAAACGTCTTTATCTTCTGTATATTCCTGGCTCAAGAGAACTCTCCAGGTGCCTGTAAATTAAGAAGGCAACAGCGTCAGGCTTGCCTGACGCTGGTCCTGTATGAATTCACAGGAGTGTACCGAAATCCTGCAAGCTTTGCACCTGCCCTGCGTTACCGGGTCTTAATCACCAGACGATTGCTCTGTTTGACCTCTTCCATCACCACGTAGGTACGGGTGTCGTTGACGCCCGGCAGGCGCAGCAAGGTCTCACCCAGCAGTTTACGGTAGGCGGACATATCCGGCACGCGGGTTTTCAACAGGTAGTCAAAGTCACCGGAAACGAGGTGACATTCTTGAGTTTCCTCAAGTTTTTGTACGGCGGCGTTAAATTGTTCAAACACATCCGGCGCGCCGCGATTCAGAGTAATCTCAACGAATACCAGCAGTGAAGCATCGAGATAGTGCGGGTTCAGCTGCGCGGTGTAGCCCAGAATGAAACCCTGACGTTCCAGGCGACGTACGCGTTCAAGACAAGGTGTTGGCGAGAGGCCGACACGTTTTGAAAGCTCAACGTTGGAAATACGACCGTCTTTCTGCAGTTCATTCAGAATATTTCTGTCGATCCGATCCAGATCTTTTCCGGGGCGTTTCTTGTTGTCTACCATTATTATTGTCTCTCTTAATTCCTTCCCTTTACCTGCCAAACCCTGAAAACGTTCAATGTTCAGGGCCTTACTGAAGTGAAGTCTTTAAGCCTGTGCAGTAACGCGACCATCCGTATGACGCATGCTGTCTGTCCACATCATGCGTCATTACCAATGTCAGGCTGAGTTTATTTGGCGAAATTGCGCAAAACAGAGCTGAAATTCTGTTTCGAACCGCTAAATTTTCTCTGCTTCTGACAATGTTTTCGCAAAAGCGCAGGCGATTGTCAAAGTAAAACATCCAAATTCAGTACAAGATGCCAGACAGCGTACTGGGTTGCTGTTTTTAAATGAGAATTTTTATACAGCTGCACCACAAATTGCCGAGCAATGCCCCCTTTTGGCGCAGCGCGCGTGCAGAATTGCCATTCATCGTCTACGCCGCTTGCAGTGATTGTTAACAAAATTGCTGAAACCTTTTTTTGCGACAGTAATTTCCCTACAATCGAAAACTATGTTGTCAGACACACACTGAGGAACGCATGAGTACGGCCAAACACAGTAAGCTGCTCATTCTGGGCTCCGGCCCTGCCGGTTACACCGCAGCGGTTTATGCCGCCCGCGCTAACCTGAACCCGGTTTTGATTACCGGACTGGAAAAAGGCGGCCAGCTCACCACCACGACTGAAGTCGAAAACTGGCCGGGCGACCCGCACGATCTGACCGGCCCTGCGCTGATGGAACGCATGCAGGAGCATGCTGAGAAGTTCAACACCGAAATCATCTTTGATCATATTCACACGGTTGATTTGCAGAACCGTCCGTTCCGCCTGACCGGCGACAGCGGCGAATACACGGCGGATGCGCTGATCATCGCGACCGGTGCCTCAGCGCGCTACCTTGGCCTGCCGTCAGAAGAGGCATTCAAAGGCAAAGGGGTTTCGGCGTGCGCCACCTGTGATGGTTTCTTCTATCGCAACCAAAAAGTCGCGGTTATCGGCGGCGGTAACACGGCCGTTGAAGAGGCGCTCTATCTGGCGAACATCGCTTCCGAAGTGCACCTGATTCACCGTCGTGACAGCTTCCGCGCTGAGAAAATCCTGATTGACCGCCTGATGGAGAAAGTGCGTAACGGCAACATCGTGCTGCACACTGACCGCGCGCTGGACGAGGTGGTAGGCGATCAGATGGGTGTCACCGGGTTGAAACTCTCGTCAACCAAAGGTGAAGCCCCGGTCTCGCTGGAAGTGGCGGGCCTGTTTGTCGCCATCGGTCATAGCCCGAATACGGCGATTTTCGATGGCCAGCTGGATCTGGAAAACGGCTATATCAAAGTGCAGTCCGGCCTGCAGGGCAATGCGACGCAGACCAGCGTGCCGGGCGTGTTCGCTGCCGGTGATGTGATGGACCACATTTATCGTCAGGCCATTACCTCTGCCGGTACCGGCTGTATGGCCGCGCTGGATGCGGAACGTTATCTGGATGGTCTGGTTAAAAACGATAAGTAAGTTGTTAATTATCTGATCATAATTGCACTGAGGCGGCCACTTTTGGTCGCCTTTTTTATCGCCTGCGTGCTACAGTTCTGCCACCCGTCTGTCCGGCATTTAGCGTCGGATTTTGCCTCTCGTCACGGTGATCAAACGGCTTCGCATGAACAAATCACGGCAACACGAACTGCTGCGCTGGTTACGCCAGCAACGTCATCATGGCGCACGCAGCCTGCGACTGGCTTCGCTGGCAGGTTTTGCTGCGGCGTTAATTCTCATCGCCCAGGCCTGGCTACTGGCCTCCCTGCTGCAAAAACTGCTGGTGGAACAGCAACCCCGCGCTGAACTGGTGAGTGATTTCCTGTTACTACTGCTGTGCTTCGCACTGCGCGCCGCGCTGCACTACGGTCGTGAGATGGCCGGTTTCAGGGCCGGCGTGGCGATTCGCCGTGCACTGCGGCAACAGGTGCTGGACCGGCTGAACGCGCTCGGTCCGGCCTGGATTCAGGGCAAACCGGCCGGGAGCTGGGCAACGCTGCTGCTGGAACAGATCGAAGAGATGCAGGAGTATTACGCGCGCTATCTGCCGCAGATGTCGCTGGCGGTGTTTGTGCCCTGCGCCATCCTGATCGCCATTTTCCCGATTAACTGGGCCGCCGGACTGATTCTGCTGGCGACCGCGCCGTTGATTCCGCTGTTTATGGCGCTGGTCGGCATGGGAGCGGCCGATGCCAATCGGCGTAATTTTTTTGCGCTGGCGCGTCTGAGCGGCGATTTCTATGACCGGCTGCGTGGACGCGAAACGCTGCGCCTGTTTCACCGCGCGGACGCTGAGCAGCAGGCGATTGCCGCCAGTACGCAGGATTTTCGTCAGCGCACCATGGAAGTGCTGCGCCTCGCCTTTCTCTCCTCTGCGGTGCTGGAGTTTTTCGCCTCGCTGGCGATTGCCGTGGTCGCGGTCTATTTCGGCTTCTCGTACCTGGGTGAACTCAATTTTGGCCATTACAGCACCGGCGTGACGCTGTTCGCCGGTTTCCTCGCGCTGATCCTTGCCCCCGAATTTTTCCAGCCGCTGCGCGATCTCGGCACCTTTTACCATGCCAAAGCGCAGGCGGTGGGCGGCGCAGACGCGCTGGATACTTTCCTGCGCGAAACGCCCCAGCGCGCGCCGCAGGCGGCCACGCAAACGCTGGATGCTGACGCGCCACTCTCCCTCCGGGCGCAGGATCTGGTGATCATGACCGCCACCGGCGAGGCGCTGTCACAACCGCTGAATTTCAGCCTTGCTCCCGGTCAGCGCGTGGCGCTGGTCGGACAAAGCGGGGCCGGAAAAAGTGCGCTGATGAATGTCATGCTCGGTTTTCTGCCCTACCAGGGTTCACTGTGCATTAACGGCCAGGAACTGCGCGACATCAGCCGCAGCAGCTGGCAGCAGCAGCTGGCCTGGGTAGGACAAAATCCGCAGCTGCCGGCGGCGACGCTGCGTGACAATCTCCAGTTCACTGACACGCCGGTGGACGAGGCCACGCTGACCGCCGTGCTGCAGCGCGCTGGCGTTAGCGAATTTTTGTCGCGTCTGCCGCAGGGACTGGATACGCCAGTTGGCGATGGCGGCATCGGCCTGTCCGTTGGGCAGGCACAGCGCATCGCCGTCGCGCGGGCGCTGCTGAAACCGGCCCGCCTGCTGCTGCTGGACGAACCGGGATCCGGGCTCGACAGCCAGAGTGAGCAGCACGTGATGGGCGCGCTACAGCAGGCCGCACAGCAGCAAACTACGTTAATGATTACCCATCAGCTGCACGCCCTCGACCAGTGGGATGAGGTGTGGGTGATGCAGGCCGGACAACTGGTGCAGCAGGGCCACTGGCAACAGCTGATCGCTGAAGCCGGCCCGCTGCGCGAGCTGGCGCAGCATCGTCAGAAGGAGATTGCCTGATGCGCACGTTACTGCCTTTCCTGCGCCTTTATCGCCGCCATCCGTGGCGTTTAGGTCTTGGCGTGGTGCTGGCGATTGTCACGCTGCTCGCCAGCATCGGCTTGCTGACGCTGTCCGGCTGGTTTCTTGCTGCCTCTTCGCTGGCTGGCGTCGCCGGCCTGTACAGCTTCAATTACATGCTGCCCGCAGCTGGTGTGCGTGGCGCGGCAATCACCCGCACCGCCGCGCGCTATTTTGAACGGCTGGTGAGCCACGACGCCACTTTCCGCGTGCTGCAGCATCTGCGCGTCTTTACCTTCAGCCGGCTGATGGCGCTGGCACCGGCGCAGCTGGCGCGCTTTCGTCACGGCGAACTGCTGAACCGCTTTGTCAGCGATGTTGATACCCTCGACCATCTCTATTTACGCGTTATTTCTCCACTGCTGGGTGCGGCGGTGGTGATTGTGGTGGTGACCTGTGGCCTGGCGCTACTCGATATGCGACTGGCGCTGCTGCTTGGGGCGATCATGTTGCTGACGCTGCTGCTGATGCCGCCGCTTTTCTGGCGACTCGGCGCGCGCACCGGCGCGCAGATTGCCCGTTACCAGGCTCGCTGGCGCCTGCAACTGACGCACTGGCTCAGCGGACTGGCCGAGCTGCAGATTTACGGCGCGGCGGCGCTGTGGCGACAGCGGCTGGATCAGGAAGAACGTGCGTGGCAACAGGCGCAGCAGCAGCAACACCGGCTGCAGGCGCTGGCGCAGAGCCTGCTTACGTTGATCGCCGGCAGTACCGTTACGCTGCTGCTGTGGCTGGCCGCCAGCGGCGTCGGCACCAATAGCACACCGGGTGCACTGATTGCCCTGTTTGTGTTTTGCGCGCTGGCCGCGTTTGAAGCGCTAGCACCGGTGGCCGGCGCATTTCTGCCACTGGCGCAGGTGACGCACGCGGCGCAGCGCGTGCATGAGATCATCGATCAACCGCCAGCCATTCACTTCCCGACACAACCGGTTGCGACGCAGCGCGGCCTCAGCCTGACGCTGGAGCAGATCGATTTCAGCTATCCGCAGCGGCCAGAAGCGGTGCTGCACAACTTCTCCCTGACGTTAACAGCCGGTGAACATCTGGCGCTGCTGGGCCCGACCGGCTGCGGGAAATCCAGCCTGCTGGCGCTGATCACGCGCGGCTGGGAAGCGCAGCGCGGCACGATTCGCCTGAACGGGATTGATCTGGCGGCGTGGGACGAAGCCAGCCTGCGTCAGCGTATCAGCGTTGTCACGCAGCGCGTCCATCTGTTCAGCCAGACGCTGCGCGCTAACCTGCTGCTGGCAGCACCACAGGCCAGCGATGCACAGCTGATTGACGTACTGCAGCGGGTTGGGCTGGCGCATCTGACGCAGCACAGCGAAGGGCTGAATGCGTGGATGGGAGAAGGCGGCCGGCCGCTGTCTGGCGGTGAACTGCGCCGGCTGGCGATTGCCCGTGCGCTGCTGCACGATGGCGATCTGTGGCTGCTGGATGAGCCGACCGAAGGTCTGGATGCCGCGACCGAGCAGCAGATTCTCACATTGCTACAGCAGGTTAGCCAGGGAAAAACGCTGATCATGGTGACGCATCGCCTGAGCGGACTGGAAAAAATGGATCGCATCTGTGTGCTTGACGGTGGGCAGATTATCGAATCCGGCAGCCATGACGAATTAATCTCAAAAGCGGGACGCTACTGGCGTTTCCAGCAGCGCTTTGCGCTATAGTCTATGCGTTTAGCCTGAGGGTGACCGACGCCATGAGACTGGTACAACTTTCCCGGGATTCGCTCAATTTCCCGCCGCCGGAGATGGCGCTGCGAGAGCCAAACGGCCTGCTGGCCATGGGCGGCGATCTCTCCCCTGCCCGCCTGATGAATGCCTATCAGCGCGGTATTTTTCCGTGGTTTTCGCCCGGCGATCCAATTTTATGGTGGTCGCCAGATCCACGCGCGGTCCTGCTGCCGGAGTCGTTTCATCTCAGCCGCAGCATGGCGCGCTTCCATCGCCGTTCGCCCTATCGCGTCACCATGAATCACGCTTTTGCACAAGTGGTGGAGGGTTGCGCCAGCGGGCGTCAGGAAGGCACCTGGATCACCTTTGAAGTGAAACGCGCCTGGCTGCGCCTGTATGAGCTGGGCCATGCGCACTCAATCGAAGTCTGGCAGGATCAACGCCTGGTTGGCGGCATGTATGGCCTGGCGCTCGGACAGATTTTTTGCGGCGAGTCGATGTTCAGCCGGGCGGAAAACGCCTCCAAAACCGCGCTGTGGGTTTTCTCACAGCACTTTATTGCGCATCAGGGACGGCTGATCGATTGTCAGGTGCTGAATCCGCATACCGCCTCGCTGGGCGCAGTTGAAATTCCGCGTGTCGACTATCTGCAATACGTGCAAACGCTGGCGTGGCTACCGGTGCAGACCGGCTGCTGGCAAACACAAACCCTTTTTTGACCGACCCCGCAGATGTTTTGCACACAATTCCCGACAAAAGTGATACAATAAGCGAGTTTGGTATGTCGTCCGCGCTTCGCTGTGGCGAGCCGGAATTGCCAGGCTGGGAATCTCACCCTGTTCCCGAAGCTGTTTCAGTTGTGCACCCGATGCCGATTGCTGCAGATTCTTAGCCCGCTAATCCCCCGCAGACGTCAAAAACACCCGAATTTATCCGTAATGCACGCGCAGCGGCGCGACGCACGGCGAAGCGTTGGCAAAAACAGCCAACGTTTCTTTACATAAATCATGGAATTCGGCATTATCTTGCCGGTTCAACAGTTTGGTAGTTCACCCAGAGGATTCGATGGCCAAAGAAGACAATATTGAAATGCAAGGTACCGTACTGGATACGTTACCTAACACCATGTTCCGCGTAGAGCTTGAAAACGGGCACGTGGTTACCGCTCATATCTCCGGTAAAATGCGTAAAAACTACATCCGCATCCTGACGGGCGACAAAGTGACTGTCGAGTTGACCCCGTACGACCTGAGCAAAGGCCGCATTGTCTTCCGTAGTCGCTAAGTTGTTGCACTCGCCTCGCGTTTGCTGATGTAAACTAAGCGCGAAAAAAAAGGCCGGATTTTAATCCGGCCTTTTTCTTATCTGCGCACCCGCTTAATGCACGGTGCCCTCGGTTTTGCGTTTTTCCGCGCTCATGAAGTGGTAGGTGAGCTGGTTTTTCTCTTTATCCAGTCCAACCGACACCGATCCGCCATCCACCAGCGAGCCAAACAGCAGCTCATTAGCCAGCGGTTTCTTCAGGTTTTCCTGCACGGTACGCGCCATCGGACGCGCGCCCATCGCTTTGTCGTAACCTTTTTCGGCCAGCCAGTCGCGCGCATCATCGCTGACTTCCAGCGACACACCTTTCGCATCCAGCTGTGCCTGCAGCTCAACAATAAATTTATCCACCACCTGATGGATCACCTGAGTATCGAGGTGACGGAACCAGATAATGTTGTCGAGACGGTTACGGAACTCCGGCGTAAAGATCTTTTTGATCTCTTCCATTGCGTCGGTGCTGTTGTCCTGCTGAATCAGGCCGATGGATTTACGCTCGGTCTCGCGCACCCCGGCGTTGGTGGTCATCACCAGCACCACGTTGCGGAAGTCCGCTTTGCGGCCGTTGTTATCGGTCAGCATTCCGTTGTCCATCACCTGCAGCAGCAGGTTGAAGACATCCGGATGGGCTTTCTCGATCTCATCCAGCAGCACCACCGCGTGCGGATGCTTGATGACGGCATCGGTCAGCAGACCGCCCTGATCAAAGCCGACGTAGCCCGGAGGCGCACCAATCAAACGACTGACGGTGTGACGCTCCATATACTCGGACATATCAAAGCGCAGCAGTTCAATGCCCAGCGCCTTCGCCAGCTGCACGGTGACCTCGGTTTTACCGACCCCGGTCGGACCCGCAAAAAGGAACGATCCGACTGGCTTACGCTCCTGCCCCAGACCCGCGCGGCTCATTTTGATGGCTTCAGTCAGCGCTTCAATCGCGTTGTCCTGACCAAACACCAGCATTTTCAGACGGTCGCCGAGATTTTTCAGCGTATCGCGATCGGTGGCCGAAACGCTCTGCTCCGGAATACGCGCGATGCGCGCCACCACGGATTCGATGTCCGACACGTTGACAGTTTTCTTGCGCTTGCTGACCGGCACCAGACGCGCACGCGCGCCGGCTTCATCGATCACGTCAATCGCCTTGTCCGGCAGATGACGGTCATTGATGTATTTCACCGCCAGCTCAACCGCCGCACGTACCGCTTTGGCGGTGTAGCGCACATCGTGATGCGCTTCGTACTTCGGCTTCAGCCCGTTAAGAATTTGTACCGTCTCTTCAACCGATGGCTCAGTGATATCAATTTTCTGGAAACGGCGCGCCAGCGCACGATCCTTCTCAAAGATATTGCTGAACTCCTGATAGGTGGTGGAACCCATCACGCGGATTTTACCGCTGGAAAGCAGCGGCTTGATCAGGTTCGCCGCATCCACCTGGCCGCCCGATGCCGCACCGGCACCGATAATGGTGTGGATCTCGTCGATGAACAGAATGCTGTTGTTATCCTGTTCCAGCTGTTTCAGCAGCGCTTTAAAACGTTTTTCAAAATCACCGCGGTATTTGGTACCGGCCAGCAGCGAACCGATATCCAGCGAGTAGATGGTGCACTCTTTCATCACTTCCGGCACGTCGCCCTGCACAATGCGCCAGGCGAGCCCTTCCGCAATCGCAGTTTTACCGACGCCCGATTCGCCCACCAGCAGCGGGTTATTCTTACGACGACGGCACAGCACCTGAATGGCCCGTTCCAGCTCTTTATCGCGGCCGATCAGCGGGTCAATTCCGCCGACGCGAGCAAGCTGATTAAGATTGGTGGTGAAGTTTTCCATACGTTCCTCCCCGCCTGCTTGCTCTTCGTTAACCGGATTTTCCGCGCTGTTCTGCGGCTGGCCCGGTTCGTCTTTACGCGTACCATGGGAGATGAAGTTCACCACATCAAGGCGGCTCACTTCGTGTTTGCGCAGCAGGTAAGCCGCTTGCGACTCCTGCTCGCTGAAAATGGCGACCAGCACGTTCGCACCGGAAACTTCACTGCGACCGGATGACTGGACATGGAAGACCGCACGCTGCAGCACACGCTGGAAGCTGAGCGTCGGCTGAGTGTCGCGCTCCTCTTCGCTGGCAGGCAGCACCGGCGTGGTTTGTTCGATGAAGGCTTCGAGTTCCTGACGCAGAGCCGCAATATCCACCGTACAGGCTTCCAGTGCCTCTCTGGCCGACGGGTTGCTGAGCAGCGCCAGCAACAGATGTTCGACGGTCATAAACTCGTGACGGTGCTCGCGCGCTCTGGCGAAAGCCATGTTTAAACTGAGTTCCAGTTCTTGATTGAGCATTTGGCACCTCCCCCAATTATCGCTCTGACGGACTGAATCCTATATGGAGACAGCTTCAGGCTTTTTCCAGCGTACACAGCAACGGATGTTGATTTTCCCGCGCGTAATTGTTCACCTGGGCGACTTTGGTCTCCGCCACTTCTGCAGTGAATACACCACAGATTGCCTTTCCATGGTAGTGAACTTTCAGCATCAGTTGCGTTGCACGTTCAACATCATAAGAAAAGAACTTTTGCAGAACGTCAATAACAAATTCCATAGGTGTATAATCGTCATTATTCAGAATGACTTTATACATTGAAGGCGGCTTTAACCCTTCGCGTACTTTGTCTTCGGCCAGATGTTCAAAGTTAAGCCAGTCGTTTGTGTTTGCCATAATGTTCCGTTGAAATTCTGCGTTACGGTAGCGCACATTTCTGTGCTCTCACCTCAAGTTTAACACGCCTGTCAAGCCGCTTTTCCTGTGGCAAAAATCGGTCCTGAAAGCGCATGCGCGACCTGTATCACAAAATTTGCAATAGCGTTAACTGCCTCAAATTTTGATGAATTTCTCCCCGTGCGCCAGGGCCGTTTGCTTGACGATAAGGTCCGTTTCTCTACATTCTACTTACACAAGCTGATTGAGTTTTAAACAAACTCGACTCACAGCTTCAATGACCTCACCTACTTATCAAAATGTCTTGCGAGGGAAGTAAAAGCATGGAGACGGGTACTGTTAAATGGTTCAACAACGCCAAAGGCTTCGGCTTTATCTGTCCGATTGGCGGCGGCGACGATATCTTCGCACACTACTCCACGATTCAGATGGAGGGATACAGAACGCTGAAAGCGGGCCAGCACGTTCAGTTCGATGTCCATGAAGGGCCGAAAGGCAACCATGCCAGTCTGATTGTGCCCTGTGAAGCATCGTCACTCTCCTGACGGGCGCGCGTCTGCTCTCATTCTGACCACTCCCGAAAAAAAATGCCAGCCGCAGACGCTGGCATTTTTCTTTGGCGTCCCGCGGCAGTTTTACTCTGCCCGACCGCGCGCCAGCCACATCACGCGGCCAAACAGCTGATCGAGCAACGGCGGAATCGCCTGCGGCCCGCGTTCGGCCGCTGCCATCGCCACCGCAATCGCCAGTTCCGGCTTCGAGCTGTGATGAATGGCTTTGGTAATAATACGCCGCGCGTTCATTGGCACGTTTAACGGCAGGTGCGCCATCTGATGATAGACATCACTAAAGCCCTGCTTATAAAGGAAGTGTTCGATGTCGGGCGCCGGGAACTGCGTGAGATGGTCGCTCTCCTGCTCATGCGGCTGCAGCTGACTGCGCGCAGTGGCGGCATATTTTTTCCCGGCCTCGTCGCCGTCAGTCAGCACGTGCCAGGCAATGCCCATGCGGCGCGCATATTTCAGCAGCGGCTTAAGCCCGGACTGCGCAAACTCAATCACCTTCACGCCTTCCGCGGCAAAATGGTAGCCGCGCTGCCGCGCCAGCTCATTGATGATCCACACTTCGGTTTCACCCTCAACCAGCAGCCAGCAGCGGGCAAACAGCGCCGACGGACGGTTGACGCGGATATGAAAGCCGATACGGCGCGCCTCTTCGGCACTTAATCCTTCCGGCCCGATACGCCACGCCGCCACGCGATCGGGTTCGCGCACCAGTCGGCAGATTTGCTCCAGCGCCACCTGTGACAGCAGCTCGCCGGAGTTCGTGGTGGCGATTTTTTGCAGCGGCATCAGCGCCAGCAGATTCCACGCCACCGACAGCATGATGGGATGCAGCCGCGTTTCCGGATCCTCCACCAGCAGTAAGGGGCGCGCGCCCGCGGGTAGCGCATCGCTGCCGTGCGCCTGCAGCAGGAGCGAAAACATGCGCAGCAGAATCACCTGGCGACTGCGCGATTCGGTACCGGCGATCAGCTGATTGAGCTGATCGAGCGAACGCCAGCCCTGACTGCCGTCACGCAGTTCCGGCGCAACCCGCGCGGCGCCCGTGTCCGGTTGCTGTACCAGAAAATAGTGCGCCATCAGCTGCTGCATGGTATGCAATCCCTGGCGCAACAGCTCGTCGCTCAGGGTTTGCGGCCGCGCCACCAGATCGCGCGTCAGGCTATGCATCTCCTGCGCCAGCGCGCTTAGCGTATCAGCGCGCCGCTGCGTGTCATTGTCGCTATGGCGCGACCGCCGGCCAAAGCGCGCATCACGCAGGCGCAGCACCGGATAGTACGCGCGCAACTGCGCCAGCGCGGCGTCGGTGCCCGCCAGCGGCAGCACCTCGCCACGCGCATCAATAAAGCGCCAGCGGGTTTTGACTTCGCTGCCCTGGCGCGTCGCCAGCGTACTGAAGCGCAGGTAGCGCCCCGCGTCATCCTGCTGCCAGAACGGCGCAAACTGCGCTTCATGCTCATCGCCCTGCGCGCGAAAGCGAAACACCAGCTGCAACTTATGCCGCCGGGCTTCCACCTCACCGGGCGGAAAATGGAAGTCCTGTTCGGTGAACATATAGGGCTCAGCGGCCGGTGCCAGCAGCAGCGTTAGCGCATCCAGCAAACTGGATTTACCCCACGCGTTTTCCCCAATCAGCAGATTGGTGTCGGTCAGCGGCAGCGACAACCGGTTAATGCCGCGAAAGCCGTGTATATCGATATGTTCCAGAATCATCGCGCAGTCCCTCCGTGCTTTGCCAGAGCATGGTCCGCCGCGCTGCGTTGGTCAAGTCGGCAGCGGGAGAAAAGGTTTACACTTCAGGCATTTTCCATTAGCGTGGCGTCTCGCAAAAAAGGACGTCATTTTTCATGTATACCGGACTGCTTATCATTCTGGTGCCGCTGATGGTGGGCTATTTGCTGCCGTGGCATCAGCCTGCACTGTTGCAGCGCGTTAACCGCCTGTTGAGTTTGCTGATTTACGCCATTCTGTTTTTTATGGGTACCAGCCTCGCCTTTCTCGACAATCTCGGCACCAATTTGCTGATCGTGTTTAAAACCGCGCTGATTGCCGCGGGCGCCATTCTGAGCTGCTCGCTGCTGGCGCTATGGCTGCTGGATCGCCGCTGGCCGTGGCGGCAGCAGCATCGCCAGCAGAATCTGCCGTCGCGCTGGCACATGGTGCTGGAGTCACTCAAGCTGTGTGTGGCGGTGCTGGCCGGTTTCCTGCTGGGATTAACCCAATGGGCGCCGCTGCGTCATGCCTCCACCCTGAGCGAGATCGCGCTGGTGGTGCTGCTGTTCCTGGTGGGCGTGCAGCTGCGCGGCAGCGGCATGACGCTGCGCCAGATCACCCTGAACCGGCGCGGCATGACGGTAGCGCTGGTATCCCTGTGCGGCTCGCTGGGCGGCGGGGTACTGGCAGCGTGGCTGCTCGGCGTTTCGCTGTCAACCGGACTGGCGCTGGCCAGCGGCTTCGGCTGGTATTCGCTGTCCGGCATTCTGATGACCGAAGCGTACGGCCCGGTGATCGGCAGCGCCGCCTTCTTTAACGATCTGCTGCGCGAGCTGGCTGCGGTGCTGCTGATTCCGGTGCTGGTCAACCGCTACCGCAGTATGGCACTCGGGCTGAGCGGTGCCACGTCGATGGATTTTACCCTGCCGATTCTGCAGCGTGCCGGCGGAATGGAGATTGTGCCTGCGGCCATCGTGCACGGTTTTATCATGAACCTGCTGGCACCGATCCTCATCGCCCTGTTTTCCGCCTGACGCGCAGCGCATTTTTTCACGCCCGCTGCGCTGCGGCTTCGTCTACGCTTTCTCTCTGACATGTTTTTTGCCATCCGACTGGATGGCCAACACCAGAAAGGAGCGAACGATGAAGCAAACAGTGGCGGCCCTGCTGGCCAAAACGCTGGAGAGCGCCGGCGTAAAACGCATTTGGGGCGTAACCGGTGACTCCCTCAACGGACTGAACGACAGCCTAAACCGCATGGGCACCATTGAATGGATGCCAACGCGCCATGAAGAAGTGGCCGCTTTTGCCGCCGGGGCGGAAGCACAAATCAGCGGTGAGCTGGCAGTGTGTGCCGGCTCCTGCGGCCCTGGCAACCTGCATCTGATCAACGGCCTGTTTGACTGCCATCGCAACCATGTTCCGGTGCTGGCAATTGCCGCGCACATTCCTTCCAGCGAAATCGGCAGCGGCTATTTTCAGGAAACCCATCCGCAGGAGTTATTCCGCGAGTGCAGCCATTACTGCGAACTGGTCTCCAATCCGGAACAGCTGCCGCAGGTGCTCGGCATTGCGATGCGTAAAGCCATCCTCAATCGCGGCGTGTCGGTGATTGTGTTGCCGGGTGACGTGGCGCTGCAGGCGGCGCCGGAGAACGCGCGCAGCGAATGGTATCCGCCGCAGCTGCCGCAGGTGGTGCCGTCGGTCAGTGAACTGACGCGCCTCGCAGAGACGCTCAATGAAGCGAAAAATATCACCCTGATGTGCGGCAGCGGCTGCGCCGGTGCCCATGCGGAAGTGGTAAAGCTGGCCGAAACGCTGAAAGCACCGGTGGTGCACGCCATGCGCGGCAAAGAGCACCTCGAGTACGACAACCCGTACGACGTCGGCATGACCGGGCTGATCGGCTTCTCATCCGGCTATCACGCCATGATGAATGCCGACACGCTGGTGCTGCTCGGCACCCAGTTCCCTTATCGCCCGTTCTACCCGGCAGACGCGCGCATTATTCAGATTGATATCAATCCGGCCAGCCTCGGCGCGCACAGTCACGTCGACATGGCGCTGGTGGGTGACATCAAAGCCACACTGCTGGCGCTGCAGCCCCAGCTCACCAGCCACAGCGACCGTCATCACCTCGATCGCGCACTGGAGCACTACGCGGATGCGCGCAAAGGGCTGGACGATCTGGCGACCGCCAACGATAAGCAGGCGATTCACCCGCAATATCTGGCCCAGCAGATCAGCCACTATGCGGCTGATGACGCCATCTTTACCTGTGATGTAGGCACGCCAACGGTGTGGGCGGCGCGCTATCTGAAAATGAACGGCAAGCGCCGTCTGCTCGGCTCGTTTAACCACGGTTCGATGGCCAACGCCATGCCGCAGGCGCTGGGCGCACAGGCCATCGATAAACAGCGCCAGGTGGTTGCGCTGTGCGGCGATGGCGGCTTCAGCATGCTGATGGGCGATTTCATCTCGCTGGCGCAGCTTAAGCTGCCGGTGAAGCTGGTGATCTTCAATAACAGCGTGCTGGGCTTTGTGGCGATGGAGATGAAAGCCGGCGGCTATCTCACCGACGGCACCGATCTGGAGAACCCGGACTTCGCCGCCATCGCCACCGCCTGTGGCATCAAAGGGATCCGCGTGGAAAAAGCCTCGGAGCTCGATGGCGCGCTGCAACAGGCGTTCGCCCACGACGGTCCGGTGCTGGTGGACGTGATCACCGCCAAGGAAGAGTTGTCGATGCCACCGCAAATCAAAGCCGAGCAGGCGAAAGGTTTCAGCCTGTATATGCTGCGCGCGATCCTGAATGGCCGCGGTGATGAAATCGTCGAGCTGGCGAAAACCAACTGGCTGCGGTAAAACGAAGAGACTTGCCGGATTAATCATCATGCGGGCGCTTAGCCCGCTTTTTTATGTCAGGAGAACAACGTGATCGATTTACGCAGTGATACCGTGACCCGCCCGAGTGCCGCGATGCTGGATGCGATGATGGCGGCCGAAACTGGCGATGATGTCTATCGCGATGATCCCACCGTCAATGCGCTGGAGGCTGAAGCGGCGCGCCTGAGCGGTAAAGCGGCTGCGCTGTTCTTCCCTACCGGCACCCAGGCCAACCTGGTGGCGCTGCTGTGCCACTGCCAGCGCGGCGATGAGTACATCGTCGGCCAGCAGGCGCACAACTACAAATATGAGGCTGGCGGTGCCGCAGTGCTCGGCAGCATCCAGCCGCAGCCGATCCTCGCGGCTGCCGACGGCACGCTGCCGCTGCACGACGTGGCGGCAGCCATCAAGCCGGACGACATGCATTTTGCCCGCACCCGCCTGCTTAGCCTGGAAAATACCCATCACGGCAAAGTGCTGCCGCTGAGCTACCTTGAACAGGCGTGGCAATTTACCCGCGAGCGCCAGCTGGCGCTGCACATTGACGGCGCGCGCATCTTTAATGCCGTGGTGGCGCAGGGTGTGCAGCTGATCGATATCGCCCGCTACTGCGATAGCCTGACCATCTGCCTGTCGAAAGGACTGGGCACGCCGGTCGGCTCCCTGCTGTGTGGTGATGAAGCTTATATTGAGCAGGCGCGGCGCTGGCGCAAAATGACCGGCGGCGGCATGCGCCAGGCCGGCATTCTGGCTGCTGCCGGTCTCTACGCGCTGCAGCATAACGTGGCGCGTCTGCAGGAGGATCATGACAACGCCGCGTGGCTCGGCGCACAGCTCAGCGCTATTGGTGTGGAAGTGGTGAGCCAGCACACTAACATGCTGTTCGTGAAAGTGCCGGCGGAGCAGGTCGCACCGCTACAGCGCTGGATGCTGGCGGGCGACGTGCTGCTCAGCGTAGGTCCGCAGACCCGCATCGTCACCCATCTGGATGTCAGCCGCCAGCAATTACAGCAGCTGGTGGCGCGCTGGCAGGCCTTTCTCCAGCCGTAACGCCGCTACGCGCGGCTACTGTGCCGCGCCGTATTTCGCCAGCAGCGCACGGGCGATGGCCAGCGTCTCGGCATCGGCTTCGCCACGGTAATCACGCGGGCGGAAATGCATCTGAAACGCCGCAATCAGTTTGCGCTGCATCTGCGGCGTTTGCGCAGCGGCAACGTCATAACCATAGCGCTGCAGCGCAGCCAGTAGCGTTGCAGCCTCGACCGGGGCATCCGGCGGCTGGTTAGCCAGATAGCGCTGCACCGTGGCGGCATCCGGCCACGCTCCCAGCCCCTGCCGAGCCAGCTGTTGCCACGGAAACAGCGGACCGGGATCCTGCTTGCGCTGCGGCGCAATATCACTGTGCCCGACAATATTTTCCGGACTGATGCCGTAACGCTGGCTGATATCGCGCACCAGCGCGGTCAGGGCCGTGATTTGCGCGGCGGTGAACGGCTGCCACTGCCGGCCGGTCAGCGTGCGGCGATAGCCGGCATTGACGATTTCGATGCCAATTGAGGTGTCATTAATGCGCGTTGCGCCGCGCCAGGAGCTCGGTCCGGCATGCCACGCCAGCTGGTTTTCAGGCACCAGCTGCCAGATCACCCCGGCGCCGTTTTTCTGCGGCGGCTGCTGCGGAATCAGATAGTGCGCGCTGACGTTGCGGTCCGTCAGGGTCGCCAGCGACGAGGGAAAGTCCTCCGCCGTGTAGTGGATTACCACCACTTTGATGCGCGGTCTGGCCCCCTGTGCCGGGTGCGCGCTATCGACCCAATAGCCGTTGCGCGCTTCCAGCGTCGACTGGCAGGCGCTGAGCAGCAGCGCCATCGCCAGCAGTAACACCGCGCGCATTAGCGCACGATCACCGCAGTACCGGTAACGCTCACCATCAGCATGCTGCTGTCTTTGCCCACGGTTTCGTAATCAATATCAATGCCAACCACTGCATTGGCGCCCAGCGCTTTCGCCTGTTCTTCCAGCTCTTCGAAGGCGATCTGCCGCGCTTTGCGCAGCTCTTTCTCATAGGCACCGGAGCGGCCGCCGACGATATCGCGGATGCCGGCAAAGAAGTCGCGGAAAATGTTGGCACCGAGAATCGCTTCGCCGGTCACAACGCCGCAATATTCAGTGATGCTGTGCCCTTCCAGGGTTGGCGTAGTCGAAAATTTCATCGTTCTCTCCTGTGGTGATTCATGAGGCGATAGCTCGTACGGCGTAAAAGCACGGCTATACTCTATGCTAAAAATGGCGCTTTGCCAGTGAACAATAAGGAAATCGAGATGAGAAACAAAGCCCTTGCGCTGCTTGTTCCCGCTGCATTGCTGCTGAGTGCCTGTACCACCGTTGAGCCGGTGATCAAGGACAACGGGCCGCGTACCGCACCCTGCGTTGATGGCGGTCCGGACAGCGTGGCGCAGCAGTTCTACGATTTACGTGTCAGCCAGCCAACCCAGGGATTGCCGGACAGCACCACGCTGGCAAAATATCGCCCGTACCTGAGCGACAACCTGTATCAGAAACTGCTGCATGCCAGCAGCGAGAGCAACCCACCAGCAGCGTGGCGCCAGGGCGATCTGTTCTCCAGCCTGGCACAGGGGCCCACTGCCGCTGACGTGGCCAGCGCCTCCAGCATTCCTAACCGCGACGCGCGTAATATTCCGCTGCGCGTGACGCTGAGCCGCGGCGATAAAAGCTGGCGCGATGAAGTGCTGATGATCCACGAAGGCACCTGCTGGGTGGTGGATGATGTGCGCTACGTCGGCGACTGGCCTCACGCCGGTGGCGGCTCGCTCAGCCAGCTGCTGGAAGAGAAAAAATAGTCGCGCATTTTTTCCGCACTCAGCCGCAACCATTAGCGCGCCGCACCATTGCGGCGCCGCTAAGCTTCCGCGCAACAGCCAACGCTTACCCGTCAGCCCCTTTCCCCACTGCCCTGCCCGATTTTGTGCTACGCTTTTGCTGTTTAATTGCTCTTTAATAAATTTTAACCCACCTCAATTGCATAACTATTCTGGTGACGTTAAGATTTGCGACACTAATTGCTATTCATTTTTTGCGCATGAGTATTCAACTAAACGCCATCAACTGTTTTTACGGCGCCCATCAGGCGCTGTTCGATATCAACCTGGCCTGCCCGCAGGGCGAAACGCTGGTGTTGCTCGGCCCGAGTGGCGCGGGTAAAAGTTCACTCCTGCGCGTGCTCAACCTGCTGGAGCTGCCGCGTTCCGGTAGCCTGCAGATTGCCGGCAACCACTTCGATTTCAGCCAGACGCCGTCCGACAACGCGATTCGCGAACTGCGTCAGAATGTCGGCATGGTGTTCCAGCAGTACAACCTGTGGCCGCACCTCAGCGTGATGCAGAACCTGATCGAAGCACCCTGTCGCGTGCTCGGGCTCAGCAAAGATGCGGCACGCGCGCGCGCCGATAAACTGCTGGAACGTCTGCGCCTGACGCCATACGCCGATCGTTTTCCCCTGCACCTTTCCGGTGGCCAGCAGCAGCGCGTGGCAATTGCGCGCGCGCTGATGATGGAGCCGCAGGTGTTGCTGTTTGATGAACCAACCGCGGCGCTCGACCCGGAGATCACGGCGCAGATCGTCAGCATCATTCGTGAGCTGGCGCAGACGCAGATCACGCAGGTGATTGTGACCCACGAAGTTGAGGTGGCGCGCAAAACCGCCAGCCAGGTGGTGTACATGGAGAACGGTCGCATCATTGAACAGGGCGATGCCAGCCACTTTACACAGCCGCAAACCGACGCGTTTGCTCATTATCTTTCGCACTAAGTCAGGATGCTTCTAATGAAAAAAGTTGTACTTGCTGCACTGCTTGCCAGCCTGAGCCTGAGCGCTTCTGCCGCGCAAACCCTGCGTTTCGCGACCGAGGCGTCTTATCCGCCGTTTGAATTTGTCGACTCCGACAACAAAATCCAGGGCTTTGACGTCGATCTGGCCAATGCGCTGTGCAAAGAGATCGATGCGACCTGCACCTTTACCAACCAGGCCTTCGACAGCCTGATCCCCAGCCTGAAATTCCGCCGTTTTGACGCGGTGATGGCCGGCATGGATATCACGCCAGAGCGTGAAAAGCAGGTGCTGTTCACCAAACCTTACTACGACAACTCTGCGACCTTCATCGCGCAGAAAGGCAAGCTGGCGGACGTTGCGGCGCTGAAAGGCAAGCGTGTGGGCGTACAGAACGGCACCACGCACCAGAAATACCTCTCTGACAAGCACAGCGACATCACCATCGTGCCTTACGACAGCTACCAGAATGCGGTGCTCGACCTGAAGAATGGCCGTATTGATGCGGTGTTCGGGGATACCGCCGTGGTAAACGAGTGGCTGAAGCAGAACGCCAACCTCGCCGCGCTGGGTGAGAAAGTGACCGACAAAGCCTACTTCGGCACCGGTCTCGGCATCGCCGTGCGTCAGGGCAACAGCGAACTGCAGCAGAAGTTCAACGGCGCGCTGGATAAGATCAAAGCCGACGGCACCTACAAAACCATCTACAACAAATGGTTTCAGCAGTAATTTCTGATGAATGAAATGATTCCACTCGCAAGCGCCGCCGGCATGACCGTCGGCCTTGCCGTTTGTGCCCTGATCGCCGGCCTCGCGCTGGCGATGATTTTTGCTGGCTGGGAATCGCTGCGCTGGAAACCGCTGGCGTGGATCGGTACCGGGCTGGTGACGCTGATTCGCGGCCTGCCGGAAATTCTGGTGGTGCTGTTTATCTATTTCGGTGCCTCGCAGCTGCTGCTGACGCTGTCGGACGGCTTCCAGCTCAATCTGGGCCTGTTCACCCTGCCGGTGCAGATGCAGATTGAGAACTTTGATGTCAGCCCGTTCCTGTGTGGCGTGATTGCGCTGGCGATGCTCTATTCGGCTTACGCCTCTCAGACGCTGCGCGGTGCGCTGAAAGCGGTGCCGTCCGGCCAGTGGGAATCAGGCCAGGCGCTGGGCATGAAAAAGTCAGCGATTTTCTTCCGCCTGATTATGCCGCAGATGTGGCGCCATGCGCTGCCCGGACTCGGCAATCAGTGGCTGGTGCTGCTCAAGGATACGGCGCTGGTGTCGCTGATTAGCGTCAACGATCTCATGCTGCAGACCAAAAGCATTGCGACGCGCACCCAGGAGCCGTTTACCTGGTATCTGGTGGCTGCCGCGATCTATTTAGTGATTACGCTATTCAGTCAGGCGGTGCTGCGCCGTATTGAATCACGTACCACGCGTTTCGAGCGGGGGGCCTGACGCATGCTGGCGTATTTACCTGAGCTACTGAAAGGCCTGCATACCAGCCTGACGCTGACGGCCGCCTCGCTGGTCGCCGCGCTGCTGCTGGCGCTGCTGTGCACCATTGTGCTGGCGCTGAAGCTGCCGCTGCTCAACTGGCTGGTCAAAGGCTATATCACCCTGTTTACCGGCACGCCGCTGCTGGTGCAGATTTTCCTGATCTATTACGGTCCCGGCCAGTTCCCCAGCATTCAGAACGTGCCGTGGCTCTGGCATTTACTGTCGCAGCCGTGGCTGTGTGCCATGCTGGCGCTGTCGCTTAATAGCGCAGCCTACACCACACAGCTGTTCTACGGCGCGGTGCGCGCCATACCAGCCGGTCAGTGGCAGTCCTGCGCCGCGCTGGGCATGCGCCGCCGCGATACGCTGCGTATTCTGCTGCCGTACGCGTTTAAGCGCGCCCTCTCCTCTTATTCCAACGAAGTAGTGCTGGTGTTCAAGAGTACTTCGCTGGCCTATACCATTACGCTGATGGAAGTGATGGGCCACGGCCAACTGCTGTATGGCCGCACCTACGACGTCACCGTGTATGCTGCCGCCGGTCTGATTTATCTGGTGGTTAACGGCCTGCTGACGCTGCTGATGCGCCTGGTCGAGAAGCGCGCGCTGGCATTTGAGCGCCGCAACTGATCGTCTGACGCGGCGCGAAGGAAAGCGCCGCGCCCTTTCTCGCTATATCTGATCGCAGCGAAATAAATTTTTAATCATATTTATTGCATACAAATGCATTAACTGGCATCGTGTAAATCGTTTCGCCTCTGGCATGGTTTACAGGAGCCTTATAATGAAAAAATGGATTGTTGCAGCAGTGATGGCAACGCTGGCAATGAATGCTTATGCGGCAGAGAAAATTCGCTTTGCTGCCTCAGCCACCTATCCCCCGTTCGAATCACTCGATCAGAATAACCAGATTGTCGGTTTTGATATCGACCTCGCTAAAGCGCTGTGTCAGGAGATGCAGGCCGAGTGCACTTTCACCAACAATGCCTTTGATAGCCTGATTCCTTCGCTGAAATTCCGTCGCTATGACGCGGTCATTTCCGGCATGGATATCACCGCCGAGCGCAGTAAGCAGGTCGATTTCACCCAGCCCTACTACGCCAATTCGGCAATCGTCATCGCCCACAAAGGTGAATATAGCGACTTTAGCCAGCTGAAAGGCAAACGCATCGGCGTGGAAAACGGCACCACCCATCAGAAATACCTGCTGGAGAAGCATCCGGAAGTGATTGCGGTGGCCTACGACAGCTACCAGAACGCGATCCTCGACCTGAAAAATGGCCGGCTCAACGGCGTGTTTGGTGACAGCGCAGTCGTCAATCAGTGGCTGAAGGCCAATGCGGATTTGAGCACGGTCGGCGAGCACATTACCGACAGCGACTACTTCGGCACCGGGCTCGGCATTGCGGTGCGCAAGGGCAACAGCGCGCTGCTGCAACAGCTGAATAGCGCGCTGGCGGCGCTGAAAGCCAACGGTCGCTGGCAGCAGATCAATCAGAAGTGGTTCCCGGAATAAGCATTATGGAGTTGCGTGGCGCCGGGCCTGCCAGGTTCTGCACGTCCTCAGCGCAGCCGGGCGCTACGCGATTCCACCCTTACGACGCAGTAACGTCAGCACCTCAAAATGTGCGGTGTGCGGGAACATATCGAACAGCTGCACGCGGCTGATGTCATAGTCGGCCAGGCGGGCAATGTCCTGCGCCATGCTGGCGGGATTGCAGCTGGAATACAGGATGTAGTCCGGCGCCATGCGGCTCAGCCAGGCGCACAGTTCTGCACCAATACCGCGACGTGGCGGATTGACCAGCACCAGCTGCGGCACGCTCGTATGCCCGGTGGCAAACTGCGTGGAATCCAGCGCGGCAAAACTAACCTGCTCTAACCCCAGCTGCTGCGCCGACTGCTGCGCGCAGGCGATGGCTTCCGCACTGATTTCAATGCCGGTCAGCTGCATCTGCGGCGTGGCGCAGTGCAGGCCAAAGCCGCCAACGCCACAGAACAGATCCCACATGCTGTGCACCGGCAGCTCCGCCACCCAGTCGCGTGCCGTTGCGTACAGCGCAGCCGCCACCTGCGGGTTAGTCTGGAAGAAACTTTGCGGACGGATATACAGCGGCACGTCGTTAAAGCGTTCCGGCAGTGCCTGCTCAGGCGTCAGCGCCATCTCCTCCTCGCCCTCCAGTATCGCCATGTGCACCGGCTGAATATTGGCGGAGATCACCTGCAGCTGCGGCAGCTGCTGTTGCAGCCACGGCAGCGCGGCGCGCAGCTGCGCCAGTTTGCTGTGCGAGCGCAGGACAAAACGCAGCATCATGCCGCCCTGGGTACTCTCCGTCAGCAGCAAAAACTTCAGCTCGCCGCGTTTGCGCGCCACGTTGTACGGCGTCAGACCGGCACGGGCGATAAAGGGTTTCAGCACGTCGAATACCGCCGCGAAGCTGGCGGGATAGAGCGGACAGGCGCAGAGATCCACCGGCTCGCCGTCACGCGCCACCATGCCGAACAGCGGTTTTTCCACGCTGCCGCTCACCACCATCTTGGCTTTATTGCGAAACCCCTGCTGCGCCGAGGTAACCGGCGGCCGCCAGTCGGCGACCGGCATGCCGTCCAGCAGCTGCGTCAACTGCGTCTGCTTGTCGCTCAGCTGTTGCGGATAGGGTTTTTCCAGCCACTGACATGAGCGACAGCGACCGGCCTGATAAAGCGCGCAATGCATGGAAAGGCCTGTATTGAGAATTGGGAGCAAAAACGGGGGCCGATTGTATCACCGGCTACGGAAAAATGCGCGACTGCTGGCCGGCATAAACAGCAGCAGCAGCACCAGCACATCCGGCAGTTTCTGCAGCAGCGTGTGGTGAATAATTTGCGCGTTATTCTCGCCGGGAATGCTGAAAATCTCCGGATAGATCCAGCCCACCGACGCCATCAGCATGTACAGCAGCACCACGATCTGTGTGGCCACGTAGCCCCAGCGCCCGGCATTACTGCCGCGCATCAGGGTAAAGGCACAGCGCAGTTCAAACAGGAAAATCAGCTGGCTGGCGATAAAGATCAGCGTGGAATCCCACGCCTGCGCGCTGCGGTGCACGAAATTGGCGATTTCGTCATAGCCCAGCTCATTGGCCAGCATCAGCACGCTGATACAGCGCGTGGCGATAATGGCGCTGCCGGCAATGGTTACCGGCACGGGCGTGGAGGTTAACACCAGGTTTTTCAACGTTTCCGACATTGCGCGCGCTCCATAAGAAAAGGCTGACAGAGTCAGCCTTGCTTATATTGGCAAATGTTGCGTCACTCAGCCACGTTTTGCTTTCTGAATATCGCGCAATCGCTGTTTTTCTTCGTGCGCCATAAAGCGCCAGGCAATAAAGCCGACCAGCCCGACCACAAACAGAATCAGCGAGGCCAGCGCGTTGATCTCCGGATTGACGCCGCGCCGCACCGTGGCAAAGATCGCCATCGGCAGCGTGGTAGCGCCCGGCCCGGTGACGAAGCTGGCGATCACCAGGTCGTCCAGCGACAGAGTAAACGCCAGCAGCCAGCCGGTAATGATCGCCGGGGCAATCATCGGCACGGTAATCACGAAGAACACCTTCAGCGGCGTAGCGCCGAGGTCCATCGCCGCTTCTTCAATTGAGCGATCCAGCTCGCGCAGCCGCGAGTTGATCACCACCGCCACGTAGGCGGTACAGAACGTGACGTGCGCCAGCCAGATGGTCAGCATGCCGCGATCGCCCGGCCAGCCAAAGGTGTTGCCCATCGCCACGAACAGCAGCAGCAGCGACAGACCAGTGATCACGTCGGGCATCACCAGCGGCGCGGTGAGCATGAAAGCAAAGCCGCTGTGGCCGCGAAAACGCCCGAAGCGCACGATAATCACCGCCGCCATGGTGCCGAGCACCACTGCCATGGTGGCCGACAGCGCCGCGATGGTCAGGCTCAGGCCAACCGCATCCAGCATCGCATCATCCTGGAACAGCACGCGATACCAGTGAAACGAGAAGCTCTCCCATACCGTCACCAGCTGCGAGCTGTTGAAGGAGTAAACCACCAGCAGCAGCATTGGCGCGTACAGGAACAGGAAGCACAGCGCCAGAATCGCGGTGCGCCACGGAGAGCGGATTACCGGTAGCTGATTCATCCCTTCTCCCCCATTTCACGGTTTTGATGTTTGTGGAACCAGACGATAGGCAGAATCAGGATCAGCAGGATGATCACCGCCAGCGCCGAGGCCACCGGCCAGTCGCGGTTGTTGAAGAACTCCTGCCACAAAATGCGCCCAATCATGATGCTGTCCGGTCCGCCGAGCAGTTCCGGGATCACGTACTCGCCCACCGCCGGGATAAATACCAGCATTGAGCCAGCAATGATGCCGCCTTTGGTCAGCGGCACGATGACGCTGAAGAAGGTTTTCAGCGGGCGCGCGCCGAGGTCGAGCGACGCTTCCACCAGCGAATAATCAATACGCGTCAGCGCGGTGTAGATCGGCAGCACCATAAATGGCAGGTAGCAGTAAACGATACCGATATACACCGCCGTGTTGGTGTACAGGATGATCAGCGGATGATCGATCACGCCAAGCCACATCAGGAAGCGGTTGAGGATCCCGTTGTTGTTCAGCAGCCCCATCCACGCATAGACGCGCACCAGGAACGAGGTCCACGACGGCAGGATCACCAGCAGCAGCAGGATGGTGCGCATGGAGGGCTTGCTGTGCGCCACCGCCCACGCCAGCGGATAACCGATCAGCAGACAGATCACCGTTGAGATCGCCGCCACCTTCAGCGAGGTGAGATAAGCTTCGGCGTACAGCGGATCGTCGGTCAGCGTCAGGTAGTTGCCCAGATTAAGCACCAGGTTGAGCTGGTCGTCCGCCCAGGTCACCAAATCGGTGTACGGCGGAATGGCGCGCGCAATATCGGCGAAACTGATCTTCAGCACGATGAGGAACGGCAGCATAAACAGCAGGATTAGCCACAGATAAGGCAGCGCGATCACCAGCTTGCGACCGTGCTGCATTTTCATGCGCGTGCCCCAGCGCTGCAGCGGTGTGCCCGCTACCTCCGGCTCGCTGCGTTGAGAAATCTGGCTCATAGCGCCTCCTTAAACCGTCAGGACCACACAGCTATCGGCATCCCAGCACAGGCGCACTTCATCGCCCCAGGTGGGCGCGCCTTTCCGGTAGCGATGCGCATTCTGCAGCTGGGCGCTGATCATCTGGCCGCTGCGCAGCCGTACGTGGTAAATCGACAGATCGCCGAGATAGGCGATGTGCACCACTTCGCCGACGGCAAAGTTGCAGCCGTCGGCCGGCACCTCGTCGCACAGCATGACTTTTTCCGGCCGCAGCGCCACGTGCACCGGCACGTTGTCCACAATCGACACATCGGTCTGCACCTTGAGCGGATGCATCAGCCCCGGACTGTCGATCACCACGCCCTCGTCGCGGCGTTCGCGCAGCAGGCCATCAAACACGTTCACTGAGCCGATAAACTCGGCGCTGTAGCGGCTGGTCGGGTGCTCGTAAATCTCTTCCGGCTCGCCGATCTGCACAAATTTACCGCGGTTCATGATGGCGATGCGGCCCGCCATGGTCATGGCTTCTTCCTGATCGTGGGTCACCATCACGCAGGTAGCGCCTACGCGCTCCAGAATATCCACCACTTCATGCTGCATGCGGTCACGCAGTTTTTTATCCAGCGCGCCCATCGGTTCGTCGAGCAGCAGCAGCTTGGGACGTTTCGCCAGGCTCCGCGCCAGCGCCACGCGCTGACGCTGGCCGCCAGAAAGCTGGTGCGGCTTACGTTTGGCGTACTCTTCCATATGCACCAGCGCCAGCATCTCTGCCACGCGGCTGCTGATTTCGCCTTTCGGCAGTTTGTCCTGCTTCAGGCCAAAAGCGATGTTCTGTTCCACCGTCATATGCGGAAACAGCGCGTACGACTGGAACATCATATTAATGGGCCGCTGATACGGCGGCACGTGGGACAGATCCTGACCGTCCAGCACAATCTGGCCACTGCTGGGAATTTCAAAGCCGGCCAGCATCCGCAGCAGCGTGGACTTGCCACAGCCGGAAGCGCCCAGCAGCGCGAAAATTTCGCCTTTGTAAATGGTCAGGCTGACATCATCCACGGCGTGCTGGCCGTCAAACGATTTCGTCAGGTTGCGGATTTCCAGCAGCGGCGTTAACGCCTTAGCCGTTTTATTTTGGGGGCGGGGAATCGCGTCGTTCACTCACATGTCTCCGGCGCTAAGCGGGATAGCGCGGCACAGCCAGCCGCTAAATGACACAACAGAGGCCAGCACCGCGCCTCTGTTGTCGTTTACCGATAAGGGAATCCGTTCAGAACGAATTACTTACCACTTTTTACTTTAGTCCATGCACGGGTACGCGCACGATCCAGTTTCGGATCCTGGACCTTGAGCACAAACAGTTTGGCCATCGCTTCCGGCGTCGGGAAGATACCCGGATTGTTGCGCACATCCGCATTGATCAGCGGCAGCGACGCTTTGTTGCCGTTGGCGTAGTTCATCTTGTTGGAGACGTCGGCAATCACTTTCGGATCCATGATGTAGTTCAGCCACTGATAAGCCGCATCCAGGTTTTTCGCGTCTTTTGGAATGGCCATCATGTCGAAGAACGCCAGCGCGCCCTCTTTCGGAACGCTGTAACCGAGATGGACACCGTTGTTGGCTTTCACCGCGCGATCTTTCGCCTGCAGAATATCGCCAGACCAGCCGATGGCGACGCAGATGTTGCCGTTGGCGAGGTCATTGATGTACTGCGAAGAGTGGAAGTAGCGGATATTCGGCCGCAGCTTCAGCAGCAGATCGGTCGCCGCGCCGGTGTAATCTTTCGCGTCAGAGCTGTTCGGATCTTTGCCGAGGTAGTTCAGCACGGTGGCAAAAATCTCTTCTGGCGCATCGAGGAACGAAACGCCGCAGCTCTTCAGTTTTTCCAGGTTCTCCGGCTTCAGCACCAGATCCCAGCTGTTCACCGGCGCATCGGCACCCAGTGCCGCTTTGACTTTATCGATGTTATAGCCAATGCCGGTGGTGCCCCACAGGTAAGGAATGGCGTATTTGTTACCCGGATCGTGCTGGGCCACTTTCGCCATCAGATCGGGATCGAGATTTTTATAGTTAGGCAGCTTGCTCTTATCCAGCTCCTGGAACACACCAGACTGCAGCTGACGCGCGAGGAAGCTCGACGACGGTACCACCACGTCATAGCCGGTGCTGCCGGCCATCAGTTTGCCTTCCAGCACTTCGTTGGAGTCAAACACGTCGTAGACCACTTTGATGCCGGTCTGCTTTTCAAAATTGGGCACGGTGTCGGCCGAAATATAATCGGACCAGTTATAAACGTGCAGCGTTTTATCCTCTGCCTGAGCGCCCACGGCCGCAGCCATCAGCACACCTGCAACCACACCTGGCAACCATTTTTTTGACTGGTTGATCATGTTTTTCTTCCTCCTGAGCGGGTCATCACAACGCTGCATACACGCGATCCGGTCGTTGCGTTGTCTGTTAAATTACAGCCACACAATGAATCAATATTCAGCGGGAGTTTAATAGCAAAAACCTATAGCTGCGCCGTAGTTGCACGTATCAGACAGCCCCGCAAGAATAGCCCCCCTGATTCCTGCGTGCCAGATCCCAGCTTAAAAAACGCCTTTTTGCGATAAGTTATGCATGTTTCTGCTATGCACTCTGGCACTAGCGGCATAAAGCACGACTAATATCTGGCAATAAAGGGCAAAATGCAGAATAAAAAGTGGTGGGCCTGAAATGAAAACTGCCGCAAAAAGCGGCAGTTAGCAGGAGGGGAAAAATCAGTGCAGCATGCTGTGGCTGCTGACGCTCGGCGGACGCTCCTCGTCTTCGCCCATCATCAGCAGATGATTGGCGAACGCTTCCATAATCACCATCGAAATCCCCTCTTCGCTCTGCTTCATGAAGTGGGTGAACTGACCAAAGGTGATGCCGGCGCTTACGCTGATTGACTGGCAGACAATCAGCTTCGGCAGGTTGTCATCCTGTATATCGATAAAGGCTTTCACCGTCAGCGAACTGGCATTGATTTGCGACAGTTCACCAACCAGCGGGATCAGCGCGGTGGGCTTTACTTCTGCCAGCGCCGAGAAGAGGATAACGTTATCCACCAGGTCGATTTTCGCGTCAAACACCCCGTCAAAATTCTGCATATGCGGCAGATGCAAAGCCTGGCAGGCGTCGCATTCGAACCAGGTGATATTTTGTTGATCCAGCCAGCGACGCAGCATGTCGATGTCAGGAACGACCAGTGAATCCATCGTTGTATCCTGTGGGGTGAATAAATAAGCGCCTTAGCTTACGGAAAAACAGTCGCAGATGCCACGAAAACCGCGCAAAAGCGCGGTTCAGCCCCCGGTTTTCGGACGATAACCGGGACAGGCGTGCTGCTCAATCCAGCGGATCATCATGGCGGCAATGTCTAAACCGGTGCTGCCTTCGATGCCCTCCAGCCCCGGTGAGGCATTGACCTCCATCACCAGCGGACCCCGGTTGGCGCGCAGAATATCCACGCCCGCCACGGCTAATCCCAGCGTCGTGGCCGCTTTGACCGCGATCTCGCGCTCCTGATCGGTAATGGTGACGGCGCGGGCGCTGCCGCCACGGTGCAAATTAGAGCGGAAATCGCCCTCTTTCGCTTCCCGCTCAATCGCCGCCACCACTTCGTCACCAATCACCAGGCAGCGGATGTCGCGCCCACGCGCCTCTTTGATGAACTCCTGCACCAGAATATGCGCATTGAGACCGCGAAACGCATCGATCACGCTCTCTGCCGCCTGGCGGGTTTCCGCCAGCACCACGCCGATCCCCTGCGTCCCCTCCACCAGTTTCACCACCAGCGGCGCGCCGCCGACCATGGCGATCACATCCTGTGTATCATCCGGCGACGAGGCAAAGCCGGTAACCGGCATGTCGATGCCCTCGCGCGCCAGCAGCTGCAGCGAGCGCAGCTTGTCGCGTGCGCGGGTAATGGCCACTGACTCGTTGAGCGGATAGCTGCCGAGCATCTCGAACTGGCGCAGCACCGCCGTACCGTAAAAGGTGGTGGCGGTGCCAATGCGCGGGATCACCGCGTCGAAATGGCCGAGCGCCTCACCGCGATAGTGCACCGCCGGCGAGTCGGAGTTGATGTTCATGTAGCAGGAAAGCGGATCGATCATCTGCACCTGATGGCCACGCGCTTCCGCGGCTTCACGCAGGCGTTTACAGGAGTAGAGCGCGCCGTCACGGGTGAGAATGGCCATCTTCATTGCAGCGGTCCCTGTACTTAGCGCGTTGCCCAGCCCTGCTGATGCAGGTAGTCCAGCATGAACGGTCGCGTTTCTTTAATGATCAAACGCTGAATCAGTTCACTCCAGGTTTCTGAGCGCTGATTGCTGTCGCGCTGCTGATAGTAAGCGGTGATTTGCTGGTCATATTGCGCCAGCACCGCTTTATCCAGCGGCTGGTAGCGGTTTTCATGCACCAGCATCGCCTGCGGCATGCGCGGCTTGACGTCCGGTGACGCGTCGGGATGGCCGATGCAGAAGCCAAACAGCGGCAGCACAAACTTCGGCAGCCCCAGCAGCTCCGTCACCTGCGCGATGCTGTTGCGAATGCCGCCAATAAACACGCCGCCTAAACCGAGCGATTCCGCGGCTACCATGGCATTCTGCGCCATCAGCGCGGTATCGACACAGCCCAGCAGCAGCTGTTCGGCACGGCCCAGCTGAGCCTCAGGGCAGATTTGCTGGTGGCGGTTGAAGTCGGCGCAGAATACCCAAAACTCCGCTGCGGCGCTGACCCACGGCTGGCCGCCGGTGAGCTGCACCAGCTGCTCGCGCAGAGCGCGGTCGGTGATACGGACAATGGAGGAACATTGTAAAAAACTGGAGGTCGAGGCCGCCTGCGCCGCAGCGATAATCGCGCTGCGCTGGGCGTCATCAATCCCCTGCTCAGTAAAGGCGCGAATGGAACGGTGGCTGCAAAGCAAATCAATAGTCGGCGTCATAATCCTCTCCGGTTACTTCTTTTTGTCGGTGTGATTGAACAACTGCGGTGCCATCGCCTTTGCGGTGCGCCACATCATCAGCCACGCTGCCGGCAGCATCAGCGCAATGCCGAGGAAAAACAGCAGCGTTGCCAGCGGTTTTTTCGCCATGAATGCCGGTGCCGCCAGCCAGTCGTTGACCAGCAGCAGCGCGCCAGTCACTGCCAGCACGCCCAGCGCTTCCAGCAGTAGCACGGGTTTGGGCAATGTCGCCAGATTACGCATGGTTCAGGGCTCCTCAGTGTTCATCTGTTTCTGCTGCAGGTGATACCCGAATACTGTAGTACGGCATTGTGACCGGGTATAGACAGCGCGCATTAGAGTAACAGGCAATTTCTGCTTTTCTTAAGCAGGATGGGCGGGCATGATGTGACGCATTATTCACGCTGTGATGTGAGACAAGTCACAAAACAGCAGCGGAAGGAGAGAAGCAATGATTGCAGTGATTTTTGGCCGTTCCAGCTGCCCTTACTGCGTACGAGCAAAAGAGTTAGCCACGAAGTTAACCAGCGAGCGCGACGATTTTAATTATCAGTACGTCGATATCCAGGCGACCGGCATCACCAAAGCCGATCTGGAAGCGCGTGCCGGCAAACCGGTTTCTACCGTGCCGCAGATCTTCCTCGACGACCAGCACATCGGTGGTTACACCGAATTTGCGGCGTGGACCAAAGAAAACCTCGGCATCGAAGCCTGACCTGACGGGCCTGCGGGCCCGTCTTCGCTTCACTCAGCTGGTCCGCATCGCCAGCATAATGCGCAACAGGCGAACCAGCAGCGCACCGCACCCCGCCCAGAATAGAGCACTCAGGCTCCACGCCGTCACCAGCAGCAAGCTGTGCGTCATCGGCATCACCAGCCACACCCACATCATACCCAGCAGCGTCCCGCCCAGCGCGATCCACAGTGTGCCGATCAGCGGACTGTCCGGCTGCAGCAGCGCCATCACGATGCCCGGCAGCAGAAACAGCAGCAGTTCCGGCTGTCCACGCACCGCCTGCGTCGCGGCGGCGGACCAAAAATGATGTGCAAAAATAAACACCAGCGTATAAAGCATCACGCCCAGAACCGATGCTGGCCAGCGATTATTGCGCTGCAACATACCTCTCCTCAACTTTGACGTTAACAATATTGAAACTTTTAACTGCCCTGATGCGCTTACGTGGAAATAAAAAGAAACAGCTGAAGGCAGAAGGAATGAAAACTGCTGATAGCTGAGGGTGTTAATTATGATTAGAATGGCGCCGCTTTATGTGGGTCACAGATTAAGAACATTCGGTGACCGGGCCGTGCGCTGCCGTCACAAGATAGCGAAAAAATCCCCTTCCATCAACCCGTTACAGGTAAATAAGAAGTTAAACCGTGAACATTAACGTCGCAGAATTGTTAAGCGGAAATGACGTTCTGTTATTATTTGTCGTATTAGCCCTCGGCCTGTGCCTGGGTAAATTACGCCTTGGCTCCGTACAACTCGGTAATTCTATTGGTGTGCTGGTGGTTTCGCTGATTCTGGGTCAGCAACACTTCGCGATAAATACTGACGCCTTAAGTCTGGGCTTTATGCTGTTTATTTTTTGTGTCGGGGTGGAAGCCGGTCCCAACTTTTTCTCCATCTTTTTCCGCGACGGTAAGAACTATTTCTTTCTGGCGATCGTCATGGTGGTCAGCGCCCTGCTGATTGCGCTGACGCTCGGCAAACTGTTTGGCTGGGATATCGGCCTCACCGCTGGCATGCTGGCCGGCTCGATGACCTCAACGCCGGTGCTGGTGGGCGCAGGCGATACGCTGCGGCAAAGCATCAGCGACACGCAGCTGCTGGGGCGCATGCAGGATAACCTTAGCCTGGGTTACGCCCTCACCTATCTGATTGGGCTGGTCAGCCTGATTTTCGGCGCACGCTACCTGCCACGCCTGCAGCATCAGGATTTGCCGACCTGCGCCCAGCAAATCGCGCGCGAGCGCGGTCTGGATGCGGACAGCCAGCGTAAAGTGTTCCTGCCGGTAATTCGCGCCTACCGCGTTGGTCCGGAGCTGGTTGAGTGGAGCGGCGGCAAAAACCTGCGTGAGCTGGGGATTCACCGTCAGACCGGCTGCTACATTGAGCGCCTGCGGCGTAACGGCATTCTCGCCAGCCCGGACGGTGATGCAGTTTTGCAGCTCGGCGACGAGATTTCCCTGGTGGGCTATCCGGATGCCCATGCGCGTCTCGACGCCAGTTTCCGTAATGGTAAAGAGGTGTTCGATCGCGATCTGCTCGACATGCGCATCGTCACCGAAGAGATCGTGGTGAAAAACCACAACGCGGTGAATAAACGCCTGAGCCATTTAAAACTGACCGATCATGGCTGCTTCCTCAACCGGGTGATTCGCAGCCAGATTGAGATGCCGATCGACGACAGCATTATGCTCAACAAAGGCGATGTGCTGCAGGTGAGCGGCGAAGCGCGTTGGGTGAAAAGCCTGGCCGATCGCATCGGCTTCATTGCTATTCACAGCCAGATGACCGATCTGCTGGCGTTCTGCGCCTTCTTTATCATCGGCCTGATGATCGGCATGATCACCTTCCAGTTCAGCAACTTCAGCTTTGGCCTGGGCAACGCCGCCGGGCTGCTGTTTGCCGGCATCATGCTCGGCTTCCTGCGCGCCAACCACCCGACGTTCGGCTACATCCCGCAGGGCGCACTGACCATGGTGAAAGAGTTTGGCCTGATGGTGTTTATGGCCGGAGTTGGCCTGAGCGCCGGCAGCGGGCTGCAGCACGGTCTCGGCAGTGCGGGCGCGCTGATGCTGCTGAGCGGCCTGCTGGTGAGTCTGTTACCGGTGGTGATTTGCTATCTGTTCGGCGCTTATGTGCTGCGCATGAACCGCGCGCTGCTGTTTGGTGCCATCATGGGCGCGCGTACCTGCGCACCGGCCATGGAGATCATCAGCGATACCGCGCGCAGCAGCATTCCGGCGCTCGGCTATGCCGGCACCTACGCCATTGCCAACGTCTTGCTGACGCTGGCGGGGACGCTGATCGTCATCATCTGGCCGCTTTTGCCTGTTTAAAAATATTTTTACACGCGTCAGAACTAATCGGACGCGATGCAGTCTGAATAAGTGCCACTGCTTTTCTTTGAAATCCCCAAATTGAGGAGCCCGTTAGCCTTCTGCTAGCGGGTTTTTTTATGCCTGCCGCGCGCGCCCTTAAGGTTTCCCTAAGCGTGATTTGCCACCCTGTGACTCTGGTTTCGCTATTTGCAAATATTCATGCAACTTTCATCAAAGTTAAACACTCCAACAACCCGCAGTGAGATTCGGAGCGCGGCTATTTATTCTCTGTCCGCGCGCTTCTACGCTATCAACCTTATTTTGCTGGCAATTCTGGCGCTGGCGTTTCTGTGGTGGTCGCGCCACGAAAGCCTCGACATCGCCATCAGCCAGCGCTGGTTTGATCCGCTCACCCGGCGTTTTCCGTGGCAGCACAACCGCTGGCTGGATCTGATTAACCATCGGCTGATGAAGGATGTGATTATCGCTGGCGCGGTGCTGCTGTTACTGCGCGGCCTGAAACAGCGCGACGCCCGGCGTGTGCTGGTGGCCCTGCTGTTTGGCATGGGGCCGCTGGTGGTGGGCATACTGAAGGCGCACAGCGCGCACTCCTGTCCGTGGGATCTGGCGCTGTTCGGTGGCAATGCCGCGAGCTTTCCGCTGCTGGCGGCGGTGCCGGCCAACAGCGGCCCGGGCCAGTGCTTTCCGGGCGGCCATGCTTCCAGCGGCTTTGCGCTGATGGCGCTGTTTTTTTTGTGGTGGCCGGAGCGTCCACGCCGCGCGCTGCTGGCGCTGGCAGTGGGAATCGCCAGTGGCCTGCTGATGGGCTATGGCCAGGTGATGCGTGGTGCGCACTTTTTCTCCCACAATTTGTGGGCGGGCTGGTGGGTGTGGCTCAGCCAGCTGCTGATTTTTGCCGCAATTTCTTTTTGGGTAAACAAGACGAGGACGAGGAAACGTGATGGAAGCTCTTAACCACACCCTCTTTTTATGGATTAACGCCACGCCGGATTCACCCGCGTGGCTGCTCAGCCTGGCGACCTTTATCGCCAAAGATGTGATTGCGATTGTACCGTTGCTGATCGTCGCCCTGTGGCTGTGGGGGCCGCGCGATCAGCTGCAGTCGCAGCGCGCGCTGGTGCTGAAAACCGGCATGGCGCTGATTTATGCGCTGAGCATCTCCTGGTGCGTGGGCCAGCTGCTGCCACACCCGCGCCCGTTCGCCATTGGCTTTGGTCACCAGTTCCTGTCACACGCCGCTGATGACTCCTATCCCAGCGATCACGGCACCACAATTTTTACCTTCGCGCTGGCGTTTATTTTCTGGCACCGTCTGTGGTCCGGGGTGGTTTTGCTGGCGATTGGCAGCGCTATTGCCTGGTCACGCGTGTATCTCGGCGTGCACTGGCCACTGGATATGCTGGGCGGTTTTCTGGTGGGGTTGCTTGGCTGTCTGGCTTCGCATCTGGCGTGGCAGCTGTACGGTCAGCGCATGCTGGCGCTGACGCATCAACTCTACCGCGCCCTGTTCGCGATGCCGATTAAAAAAGGCTGGGTGCGCGGATAAACTCAGCCGGCAGGCGGGTTAGCCACGGGTTGACCCGCCGTCCTGAGATTAACTGAACCACTTACCGAACCAGCCGTTGAATTTCATCATAATGAAATCCCAGATGCGGCCAATAAAGCCGGCTTCCGGTACATCCTCCATCGCCACCAGCGGACGCTGTTCAATGGTTTTGCCATCCAGCTGGAAATCGATAGTGCCCACCACCTGATTCTTTTTCAGCGGCGCTTCCAGCTGCGGTGCGTTGAGGGTAAAGCTGGCTTTGAGATTTTTCATCTGCCCTTTTGGGATAGTGATCGCCGCATCCTTCGCCACGCCGAGGTTGACCTGGCTTTTTTCGCCAAACCACACGCGCTGCTGGGCAAACGGTTTATCCGCTTTAATCGGCGTAACGGTTTCATAGAAACGGAAGCCCCACGTCAGCAGCTTTTCACTCTCGCGAAAGCGAATGGCATCGGTCTGCGCGCCCAGTACCACCGAAATCAGGCGCATGTCGCCGTCCACTGCTGAAGCAACCAGATTGTTGCCCGCCCCCGAGGTATGCCCGGTTTTGATGCCGTCAACCTTGAGGTTGCTGCTCCACAGCAGGCGGTTGCGGTTCATCTGTTTGATATTATTGAAGGTAAATTCTTTTTCGCTGTTCAGCGCATACTCTTCCGGCACATCAGCAATCAGGCGCTGGCCGATGATCGCCATGTCGCGTGCGGTGCTGTACTGGCCTTCGGCGTCCAGACCGTGCACCGTCATGAAGTGGGTGTTTTGCAGGCCAAAGGCTTTAACGTAATTGTTCATCAGGCCAATAAAGGCATCCTGACTGCCGGCGACATAGTCCGCCAGCGCGATACAGGCATCATTCCCCGACTGGATCACCACGCCCTTATTCAGTTCCGAGACCGGGATGCGATCGCCCGGCTTGAGGAACATCAGCGACGACCCGCGCAGTTTCGGATTGCCGGTGGCCCAGGCATCCTGGCCGATGGTCACCATGTCGTTACTGGTGATTTTGCCGGATTTCAGCGCCTGGCCGACCACGTAGCTGGTCATCATTTTGGTCAGACTGGCGGGATCAAGACGCTGGTCGGCATTGGACTCTGCCAGCACTTTACCGCTGCTGTAGTCCATCAGAATCCAGGCCTTTGCCTCAATCTGCGGTGCCGCGGGTGCCTGCTCGGCCTGAGTGGTGACAGGGACGAAAAGCAACAATAATGAACTGGCCGCCAGTGGCCGCCAGACTGAAGTCAGGGATGTTTTTCTCATGAGCGTGACCCAATTGTCCTTGTAAAATCACGGATTTGTGCAGGTAAGACATGTCTTACCAAACGCTAACGGTTCACGCCGGTGAAAAAAACCGCCAAACCGTAAAGTTTTTTAGAGTTTGTTAGAGTAACCCTGGCATTAAGGCCGCTGCGCTGCCAGTGCGCGGGCGTCAGGGCAGAGGAAAAATTGCGAGAAATTCCGAATTTTCGCAGAAGAGTTAAGCCAGTCACAAAATTCCGCTAACCTGATGCCAGTCAGCCCGAGGAGAATCATGATGGACTTAGCCGTTTTCGATCTGGATGAAACCCTGATTTGTGAAGACAGCACCAGCCTCTGGCTGCGCTGGCTGGTTTCGCAGGGGTTTGCACCGGAAGAGATCATTCGTCAGGAGCAGGCGCTGATGGCGCAATACCACGCCGGCAGCCTGTCGATTGAAGAGTACATGCGCACCACGCTCTCACCGCTCACCGGCATGGCGACGCTCACCGTCGCAGGCTGGGTGCGGCGCTTTATTCATCGCGATATCCTGCCGCGCGTCTTTCCCGCCGCGCGCGAACGCATTCAGTGGCATCAGCAGCGTGGCGACACGGTGATGATTATCACCGCCAGCGGCGATCACCTCGCCGTGCCGATTGCGGAACGGCTGGGCGTACACGGCGCGCTGGCGATTGGCGTGGAAGTGGTCGATGAACGCTACAGCGGTGAAATTTACGGCACCGCCACTTACCGTGAAGGCAAAGTTTCACGACTCAGCGACTGGCGAGCGCTGCAGCAGGATCGACGCTTTGAGCGCACCTGGGCGTACAGCGATTCGATGAACGATCTGCCGCTGCTGTCGCATGCCGATCATGCATGGGTGATTAACCCGGACGCGCTGCTGCAGCAGGAAGCGCAGCAGCGCGGCTGGCAGGTGTGTAACTGGGTGCGCTGATTAACCGTGCGCGGCGCTGGCGGCCTCCGCCAGCCCGACTTTCAGCAGCTTGCCATTGGCCTCATCGGTCAACACATACAGATAACCATCCGGCCCCTGACGAACATCGCGGATGCGTTCGCCACGATCGCCCAGTAGCCGCTGCGCCTCTTCGACCTTCTCGCCGTTAACGCGCAGTCGGATCAGACTTTTATCTTTCAGCGCACCGATAAACAGCGAGTTTTTCCACTGGGGAAAGCGCGCGCTATTGTAAAACGCCATGCCGCTGATGGCCGGCGATTGCTGCCAGTAAAACAGCGGCTGCTCGGTGCCGGCAACGGCGCTGCCCTGCGCTTCCGGCACTTTCTGCCCGCTGTAATCAATGCCGTATGTCGCCAGCGGCCAGCCGTAATTTTTGCCCTTCGCCGCCAGATTCACCTCATCGCCGCCGCGCGGGCCGTGTTCACTCTCCCACATCTGCTGCGTCCACGGATTAAGCGCCAGCCCCTGCGGGTTGCGCACGCCGTAAGACCAGATCTCCGCGCGTGCGCCCTGACGATGGTTAAACGGATTATCCGCCGGCACCTTGCCGTCCTGCGTCAGGCGAACAATTTTGCCCGACAGTTTGTCCAGCTGCTGCGCGCTGCGGCTGGCAAAGTTATCGCCGAACGCGATGTACAGATAGCCCTGGCGATCAAACGCCAGTCGCGTGCCGATGTTGGCACCGCCGGAGAGTTTCGGCGTTTGCTCCAGCACCACCTTAAAATCCTGCAGCTGACGGAGATCTGCGCTGAGCGTGCCGAAACCCACCACGCCGCCCGCGCGGCCGGTGTCATCGGCGGTGGTATAACTGAGCCACACCCGACGGCTTTGCGCGAAGTCCGGCGCCAGCACCACATCCAGCAGACCGCCCTGGCGCCTGGCCCACACGTTTGGTACGCCGCTAATCGGCTGCGATAGCCCGCGGCCCGGCTGCCAGCTGCGCAGCTGTCCGGAACGTTCGGTAATCAGCAGAGTTTGCTGGTCGGGCAGAAACGCCACCGACCACGGATGATCGAGCTTGTCCTGTAATACCTGCACCTGGACATCGGCCGCCAGCGCGGTAAAGGAACCGCTGAGCGCGCCAGCCAGCAGCGCAACACGCCATAAACGCATGGGATTCTCCTTTTCACAGTCTGCCGTTAAGGGTAGTCAGCCAGTAAGAAAGGATGTGCAGGATTTACAAAACATTAAGCCCGGCGCAGTGGCCGGGCTTGTAGCAGGCAGGATTATTCGAAGCAGGTTTCCGGGTTTTCCGACAGTGAAATGAAGGATTCACCGCCTTTGGTCAGGGCAATAATGCCGCCGCTTTCAATATCATAAACCCAGCCGTGCAGGCGCAGCTTACCTTTGCGCAGCGCGACCGAAACGGAAGGATGCGTTTTGATATTGTTGAGCTGGGCAATCACGTTCTCTTTCACCATTTCGTTGAGGCGTTTCTCAACCGATTCGTAGTTGCGCTCTTCCACCACCGCTTTTGCTGCATTGGCGTAGTGCAGCCAGTGATCAACCGCCGGCATGCTCTCGAGATCGGCGTTGGACGCAATCGCGTTCATCGCACCGCAGTTGGAGTGACCACAAATGATAATTTCGGTTACGCCCAGCGCGACCACCGCATACTCGATGGTTGCTGACACGCCACCCGGCTCCGGACCAAACGGCGGGACAATGTTACCGGCGTTACGGATCACAAACAGCTGGCCCGGCTCCGACTGTGTCACCAGCTCTGGTACCAGACGGCTATCCGAACAGGAGATGAATAAAGCTTTAGGATTCTGGTTGGACGCCAGACTCTTGAAAAGATCCTTCCTTTCAGGAAACACATTCTGTTGAAAATTCAGAAAACCTTTGACGATCTCTTGCATTTGTCTGCTCTCACATTATCCACTTCAGCCCCGGCAGAGAGAAACTCACCGCTGGCGCGCTTTAAAATTCTGTAATGTCGATAATAACTTACAATTACCAACCCGATATTTAAGCAAAATCGACCCGCTTGCACAACCCGGATGTCCGCCACCCAGTGACTATTGAGCGTGGGTTACCCTCAGCAAGCATAGCGTTAACATCAATTTTTGCCGCCAATCAGATTCTCACGCAGCCTATACATTTTCCCCGTCAACCTCTGTACAATCGCGCTCCTGTCCACCTTAATTATGATGAATTTTTATCCTTATGAGCCATGTCAAAAATCCGCCGCGTGTAGGCTTCGTCTCTCTCGGCTGCCCAAAAAACCTCGTCGACTCTGAACGCATCCTGACGGAGCTGCGGACAGAAGGCTACGACGTGGTGCCACGCTACGATGATGCGGAGATCGTCATCGTTAACACCTGTGGATTTATTGACAGTGCCGTACAGGAATCACTGGAAGCGATTGGTGAAGCGCTGAACGAGAACGGCAAAGTGATCGTCACCGGCTGCCTCGGCGCCAAAGTGGATCAGATCCGCGAAGTGCATCCGAAAGTGCTGGAGATCACCGGCCCGCACAGCTACGAGCAGGTGCTGTCGCACGTGCACACTTACGTGCCAAAACCCGAGCACAACCCGTTCCTCAGCCTGGTGCCGGAACAGGGCGTGAAACTGACGCCGCGCCACTACGCTTACCTGAAAATTTCCGAAGGCTGTAACCATCGCTGTACTTTCTGCATCATCCCGTCAATGCGTGGCGATCTGGACAGCCGTCCGATTGGCGCAGTACTCGATGAAGCCAAACGTCTGGTGGAAGCGGGCGTAAAAGAGCTGCTGGTGATCTCACAGGACACCTCCGCGTACGGCGTCGATGTTAAACACCGCACCGGTTTCTGGAACGGTTCGCCGGTAAAAACCAGCATGGTCAGCCTGTGTGAGCAGTTGGCGAAACTCGGCGTCTGGGTGCGTCTGCACTACGTTTATCCGTATCCGCACGTGGATGATGTGATCCCGCTGATGGCCGAAGGTAAAATCCTGCCTTACCTCGATATTCCACTGCAGCACGCCAGCCCGCGTATCCTGAAGCTGATGAAGCGTCCGGGCGCGGTTGAGCGCACGCTGGAGCGCATCAAACGCTGGCGTGAAATCTGTCCGGAGCTGACGCTGCGTTCCACCTTCATCGTGGGTTTCCCGGGCGAAACCGAAGAAGATTTCCAGATGCTGCTCGACTTCCTGCGTGAAGCGCGCCTCGATCGCGTTGGCTGCTTCCAGTACAGCCCGGTGGAAGGCGCCACGGCTAACCAGCTGCCGGATCAGGTACCGGACGACGTCAAGCAGGCGCGTTTCGACCGCTTCATGCAGCTGCAGCAGCAGATCTCCGCAGAGCGTCTGCAGGAGAAAATCGGTCGCGAGATTCTGGTGATCATTGATGAAGTGGATGAAGAAGGCGCGGTCGGCCGCAGCATGGCCGACGCCCCGGAAATCGACGGTGCGGTCTACCTGAATGGCGATCGCCAGGTGAAGGTCGGCGAAGTGGTGCGCGTTAAAGTCGAACACGCCGACGAATACGACCTGTGGGGCACGCGCGTTTAACCGTACTTTTGCTGGTGCGCTTTTTTGCGCGCCAGATAATCGTTATCGGCGCGCAGCCGGTCCCAGCACGCTTTGAACACGGCCGCCGCAGCGGCCTTTTCTTTCTCTACCGTACGCGGCAGCTCTTTGCCGTCGGCACCGTATTTCCGTCCGCCCTGATGATTGCTGTAGCGGCGCGCGCGGGTATAACCCATCTGAATAAATTTGCGCGCCATATCCATACCGACAAAATCATCCTGCGCGCGATACGCCTCGAACAGCTGCATGATTTTTTCTGATGACTGCTGCGCCAGCTCGACAGTGCGAAAGCGCCAGTGCGGCAGAATTTCGCTCTTATAAGGTTCCACCATCAGCACCCCCTGCTCGCCGCGTCCGACCTGATACAGCTCCGGATGCTGACGGAAGTCGAGCTGTTTAAAATCCTGCTGGTAATTGAAGGGTTTCATCCCCTGGCCTCCTGTCCGTAACCATTACTGCGGTGAATTATTTCGCTGCCGCACTTTAGTGATGCTTTTTTCCACCGATAACATAACTACCGGCTCATTTGCTAAGAGATGCTCACATGTTCAACAAGATGAAAATTGTGACCGCCATTGTGGTTATTCTGGTGGTATTCACAGCCATGCAGGCCATATCCGGCTCGCTCTTTTTCTCCTCGCTGCGCGCGGGACAACATAATTTCACCGCCAGCAATCAGTTGTCTCATCAGCAGCGCGAGCTGGGCGACGGCTGGCAAACGCTGGTGAAAACCCGCGTCACCATCAACCGCGTGGCGATCCGTATTCTGAAAAATCAGACCGACGAGCAGTCGCTGGCGGCGATCAACAAGTTGCTGCTGGCAGCCGGTGCCTCGCTGGAAGCGGCGCAGCAGCACTTCAATCAGTATAGAAGCTATCCGCGCATCGACGGCCAGAGTGCGTCGACCGCCGATCTGATCGACAATAAATTCAAAGCGTTTTCCGCGCTGCTGCAGCAGTCCGCCGTGTTTCTGAAAGCCAATAACTACGCGGCCTACGGCAACCTCGATGCGCAGCAGGCGCAGGATGAACTGGAACAGGCTTATCAGCAGTGGCGCGATGAAAACATGCAGCTGATCAATCAGCGCAGCCTGCAAAATGACAGCAACTATCAGCAGGTGCTAATCATGATTGCCGTCATTGCGCTGGTGGTGGTGCTGATGGTGGCGGCGGTATGGACGCTGGTGCGCCGCGTGCTGCTGGCACCGATGCAGCAGGTGCAGCAGCAGATCGAGCGCTTTGCCGAAGGCGATTTGTCAGCCAGCCTGCAGGTGGCAGGCCGCAGTGAAATGGCGGCCATTGCCGCCAGCCTGAATCATATGCAGCAGGCGCTGCTCGGTACCATCAACAACGTGCGCGACAGCGCGGATGCCATTTTTGGCAGCGCCAGTGCCATCGCCAACGGTAATAACGATCTCTCGGCGCGGACCGAACAGCAGGCTGCCTCACTGGAAGAGACCGCCGCCAGTATGGAACAACTGACCGCAACCGTGAAGCAGAATGCTGACAACGCGCGTCAGGCTACGCAGCTGGCGAAAACCGCGTCGGACACCGCCGACAAAGGCGGTAACGTGGTGGAAGGCGTGGTGAAAACCATGCGCGACATTGCGGACAGCTCGAAGAAAATCGCCGACATTACCAGTGTCATTGACGGTATCGCTTTCCAGACCAACATTCTGGCGCTTAACGCCGCGGTAGAAGCGGCGCGTGCCGGTGAGCAGGGGCGCGGCTTTGCAGTGGTGGCGGGCGAAGTGCGCAACCTGGCCCAGCGCAGCGCGCAGGCGGCAAAAGAGATCAAACTGCTGATTGAAAACTCCGTGCAGCGCGTGGACCTCGGTTCGCAGCAGGTCAGCAGCGCTGGCGATACCATGCAGGAGATTGTCAGCGCGGTGACGCGCGTCACCGATATCATGGGCGAGATTGCCTCGGCTTCCGATGAGCAGAGCCGCGGTATTGACCAGATTGGCCAGGCGGTGAATGAGATGGATCGCGTGACGCAGCAAAACGCCACGCTGGTGCAGGAATCGGCCAGCGCCTCGGCATCGCTGGAGCAGCAGGCCAGCCGGCTGTCATCAGCGGTGGCGCGTTTCAACACCGGCGCACGCCCGACCGCTGCGGTAACCGAGCGGGTGGTGAAACCGGTGCTGCCCGCCCCGACCCGCGCCCTGCCCGCAGCGGTGAGCCACGGTAACGACAACTGGGAAACGTTTTGATGCGCTGAAGTGTTTATAAAATCAGTGGCCTGATTAAGAGTCATGCGCCAGGCATTGCACTTATCGTAGCGGCGCAATTTATTGCGCGATGAATCGCGCCGCTACAACTGCAATGCGGTGTTCACCCTCAGCTCTTCAGTTTCGGGTCCAGCGCGTCGCGCAGGCCGTCGCCCAGCAGGTTGAACGCCAGCACGGTGAGAAAAATCGCCAGGCTGGGGAAGATCGCCACGTGCGGCGCAATCACCATATCGGCGCGCGCTTCGTTGAGCATCGCGCCCCACTCCGGCGTCGGTGGCTGCGCGCCCAGGCCGAGAAAGGACAGGCTGGCAGCGGTGATGATCGAAGTACCGATACGCATGGTGAAATAGACCACAATCGACGATACCGTACCGGGCAAAATGTGACGCATGATAATGGTCCAGTCGGAAGCACCAATACTGCGCGCCGACTCGATATAAGTCTGATGTTTCAGCACCAGCGTATTGCCACGCACCAGACGGGCAAATGCCGGAATACTGAAAATCGCCACTGCCACAATCACGTTGCTCATGCCGCTGCCCATGATCGCCACCACCGCGATCGCCAGCAGGATGCCGGGAAACGCAAACAACACGTCGCAGATGCGCATGGTGATACGATCCCACCAGCCTTCGTAATAGCCCGCCAGCAGCCCCAGCACGGTGCCGATCACCGTGCCAATCGCCACCGAGAAGAAGCCGGCGATCAGCGAAATGCGCGTCCCGACCAGCACCCGACTGAAGATATCGCGCCCAAGGGAATCGACGCCAAACAGATGCATCCACGACGGCCCTTCGTTGAGCCGGTCGTAGTCAAAATAGTTTTCGGCATCAAACGGGGCGATCCACGGGGCGATAAACGCCACCACAATCAGCAGCAGCACAAACGCGCCTGCCAGCAGCGCCACATGCTGACGGCGAAAGCGCCGCCAGAATTCACGCCACGGCGTGCGAACCCGGTTTTCCGTCATCAGCGGCAGGGATTTCAGTGCCGCATCGCGTCGCCAGTTCTTCAATTGCGACTCCTTACCTGTAGCGAATAGCCGGGTTGATCGCCGCGTAAAGCATATCGACGATCAGGTTAATCAGAATGAACTCCAGCGAAAACAGCAGCACCTCGGCCTGAATCACCGGGTAATCGCGCATCTCCACCGAATCCACCAGCAGACGGCCCAGTCCGGGCCAGTTAAACACCACTTCCACCACAATCGAGCCGCCGAGCAGAAAGCCGAACTGCAGCCCCATCATGGTGACCACCGGAATCATGGCATTGCGCAGCCCGTGTTTGACCACCACCAGCGATTCGCGCACCCCTTTGGCCCGCGCGGTGCGCATATAATCTTCCTGCATCACCTCAACGAACGAAGCGCGGGTAAAGCGCGCCATCACCGCGGCCACGGCGGCACCGAGCGTAATTGACGGCAGAATGTAGTGCTGCCAGCTGTCGGCGCCCACCGTTGGCAGCCAGCCGAGCTCGACCGAAAAGACCTGCATCAGCAGCATGCCCAGCGCAAACGCCGGAAAGGAGATGCCGGAAACCGCCAGCGTCATGCCGATGCGGTCCGGCCAGCGATTGCGCCATACCGCCGAAACGATGCCGATCGCCATGCCAAACAGTACCGCCCACACCATGCTGCTTAGCGTCAGCCACAGAGTAGGAAAAAAGCGCGCGGCAATTTCGGCAGAGACCGGCCGCTTTGACACCATCGACTGACCAAAATCACCCTGCAAAGCATTGAGGATAAAGTGCCAGAACTGCTGAATCAGCGGCTGATCGAGCCCCAGCTCCTGACGCACCAGCGCCACCACTGAGGCATCCGCTTCCGGTCCGGCAATCAGGCGCGCCGGATCGCCCGGCAGCAGATGCACGAACAGGAACACCAGCACTGCGACAATCAGCAGCGTGGGAATCAGCCCGAGCAGGCGTTTAAGAAAATAGTTGAGCATGCGAAATCCCGCGCAGCATCGGCCAGCCCCGTAAGGCTGGCCGCGTCTGTTACTTCAGATCCGCCTCATCAAAATTGAATGAGGTATCGGGCATGACGTAAAAACCGGTCAGGTTTTTATTGTTCGCAGACAGCAACTGCTCCACCACCAGCGGAATCCACGGGTGATCGTTCCAGATGCGGTCCTGCGCGTCTTTATACAGTCTGGCTTTCTGGTCGCGATCGGTGGTCTTCAGCGCATCCGCCAGGTCTTTATCCACCTGCGGGTTGCTGTAGAACGCGGTGTTGAAGATCGCCGGTGGCCACGAGCTGGTAGCGAACAGCGGCGTCAACGCCCAGTCGGCTTCGCCGGTGGAGGCTGACCAGCCGGTGTAGAACATGCGCACCCCGCTCTCTTTCTGCCCTTTACTCTCCACTTCCGCCGCGCGCTGGCCGGCATCCATCGCCGTGACTTTCACCTTCACACCCACCTGCGCCAGTTGCTGCTGGGTAAACTGCAGCACTTTCTGCGCGGTGCTGTGGTTATGCGATGACCACAGCGTGGTTTCGAAACCGTTCGGGTAGCCCGCTTCCTTCAGCAACTCGCGCGCTTTGGCCGGATCGTATTTGATGGCCGGATAGCTCTGGGCAAAATCAATGCGCGGCGGCACGATGCCAGTGGCTGGCGTGGCGTAACCGGCAAAGGCCACTTTAGCCAGCGCCTGGCGATTGATGGCGTACTCCAGCGCTTCACGCACTTTCGGGTTATCGAACGGCTTTTGCGTCACGTTGAGGCTGATGTAACGCTGCATAATCGACGGTGTGGTCACCACATCCAGCTTGCTATTGCCCTGCAGCAGTTTGGCCTGCTCTAACGGCACCGGGAAAGCAAAACTGGCCTCACCGGTTTGCAGCATCGCCGCGCGGGTGTTGTTATCCACCACCGGACGCCAGGTAATGCTGTCGAGTTTTGGATAGCCCGGCTTCCAGTAGCCCGACCACTTTTTCACTTTGACAAAGTCGGTCTGGTTCCAGGTGTCAAAGGTATAAGGTCCGGTGCCTACCGGATGGAAACCGATGTCCTTGCCATATTTTTTCAGCGCGGTTGGCGAGATCATTACCGCAGCCGGATGTGCCAGATTGTTGATAAACGCTGAGAACGGCTGCTTCAGGGTAATTTTCACCGTGGACGGATCGACCACTTCGGTAGTGGCGATATATTTAAACAGGTTATAGCGCTTGAGATGGTTGTCCGGATTGCTGGCGCGGTCGAGGTTGACCTTCACCGCTTCGGCATTGAAATCCGTGCCATCCTGGAATTTCACGCCCGGACGCAGTTTGATGGTGTAAGTCAGCCCATCGCTGCTGGCCTGATAGCTTTCGGCCAGTACGTTGACCAGCTTCATGTCTTTATCGAAGCCGAACAGGCCCTGATAGAAAGACTTGGCCACCGCCTGCGACAGCGTGTCGTTGGCGTCGTACGGATCCAGCGTGGTGAAGGTCGACGCCACGGCAATCACCGCATCTTTGGCCGCCCAGGCGGGCAGCGCCAGCGCCGAACTCAACAACCCGGCAGTGATAACCCCTTTTCGCATGATATGGTGCATCGTTATCGTTCTCCTGTAGTCCCTGTCTTGCGCGCCCTGCACAGAGGGCGCGGTTGGTTGCTGCTCAGGCGCCGCTAATGGCATGGCGGGCGACAAAATGGCCCGGCGCCACTTCCAGTAACGGTGCCACTTCAGGCTCATCACCCAGCGGGCGAATCGGGCTGGGGATCTCATCGACCATCAGCGCCCGCTCGCGATGCCGATGCGCCGGATCGGCCACCGGCACTGCGGCCATCAGTTTTTTGGTATAAGGATGGCGCGGCTGTTCGAACACCGCCTGACGCGGTCCCATCTCCACAATCTGTCCGAGATACATCACCGCCACGCGATGGCTGATGCGCTCCACCACTGCCATGTCGTGCGAAATAAACAGGAAGGCGATGCCAAATTCACGCTGTAAATCCAGCATCAGATTGATGATCTGCGCCTGGATCGACACATCCAGCGCGGAGACGGACTCGTCGGCGATCACCACTTTAGGATTGAGCGCCAGCGCGCGTGCGATGCAGATACGCTGGCGCTGACCGCCAGAAAACTCGTGCGGGTAGCGCTGCGCGTGTTCGGGTAGCAGACCGACGCGTTCCAGCAGCCAGGCGACGCGTTTCTCGGCCTGCGCGCGCACCATGCTGCGATGCACCAGCAGCGGCTCCATAATTGAAAAGCCGACGGTAAGGCGCGGATCGAGCGACGCATACGGATCCTGAAAGATAAACTGAATGTCGCGGCGAAGCGTGGCCAGCGCCCTGCCCTGCAGTGCATCAATGCGCTGGCCGTCAAAGGTGATGCTGCCGCCCTGGCTGGCGACCAGCCGCAGCAGCGAGCGTCCGGTGGTGGATTTACCGCAGCCGGACTCGCCCACCAGCGCGAGGGTTTCGCCTGCATAAAGATCGAAACTGACTTTTTCCACCGCGTGGACGCGGCGCTTCACCCGATTGAGCAGCCCGCCGCGAATATCAAAGCGCGTCACCAGATCGCGCACCTGTAAAATCGGCGGACGATCGTGACGCACGGTATCCTGCGGCGTGCTGGCCTCTTCGCGGCCGTTGGTATGCAGCAGCGGAAACTTCGCCGGCAGCGGCTGGCCGCTCATCGCCCCGAGCTTTGGCACGGCCGCCAGCAACGCGCGGGTATACGGCTGCTGCGGCGCGTCGAACAGCTGCTGCACTGGCGCGCGCTCAACCACATCGCCGCGATACATCACCTGCACGCGATCGGCCATCTCCGCCACCACGCCCATATCATGGGTAATAAAGATGACGCCCATCTGCATCTCTTTTTGCAGCACGCGAATCAGCTGCAGAATCTGCGCCTGGATGGTGACGTCCAGCGCGGTGGTCGGCTCATCGGCAATCAGCAGCGCCGGCTTGCACGACAGCGCCATGGCGATCATCACGCGCTGGCGCATACCGCCGGAGAGCTGATGCGGATAGCGCGACAGCACATTGTGCGCTTCCGGAATGCGCACCAGATCCAGCATGCGTCGCGCTTCGGCCTGCGCCTGCTGGTGACTTTTCCCCTGATGCAAACGAATAGATTCGGCGATCTGTTCACCGACGGTGAACACCGGGTTGAGCGACGTCATCGGCTCCTGAAAGATCATCGCCATGTCCGCACCGCGCACCCGGCGCATCTGGCTGGCGGACGCCCGCATCACATCCAGCACCTCGCCGTTGCGCCGCTGCAGCAGGATTTCACCGCTGACCGTGCCGCCGGCCTGTGCAATCAGACGCATCAGCGCCAGCGACGTCACCGATTTACCCGAGCCCGATTCGCCCACCAGCGCCAGCGTTTCTCCGCGGTGCAGATCGAGCGAAAGCTGCCGCACGGCGTCCGTCACGCGCCCTTCATGCTCAAAGCGCACGCAGAGATCGCGTACCGCCAGCACCTGCTGCGGCGCAAACTGCTGCTGTAGATCCGTCATGCCTGCTCCTTAGCTGTCGCGGTAAATCGCCACCTCAACCTCGCCGCCCACATAAGCGAATCCGCGGTACATGCCTTCGCTGTTAAACGGCAGCGCCACGTTGCCGTGGGCATCAACGGCAATCAGCCCGCCGCTGCCCTCCAGCTCCTGCACTTTGTCATGAATTACGCTGGCGGTGGCCTGTTGCAGCGAACGACCGCCATATTCCATCTGCGCCGAGACATCGTAAGCCGCCAGCGTACGAATAAACACTTCGCCGGTACCGGTACAGGAGACCGCCACGGTGGCGTTGTTGGCATAGCAGCCGGCGCCCGCCAGCGGTGAATCGCCGACGCGGCCCGCCTGCTTGTTGGTCATGCCGCCGGTGGAGGTGGCGGCCGCCAGATTACCCTGCAAATCGAGCGCCACCGCGCCCACGGTGCCAAATTTGCGATCCGGGTCCAGCGGATCGCTCCCCTGCGCCGCGCCATCATGATCCAGCAGCATTTGTTCGCTGCCCAGCGCGCGCTGCAGCTGCTCCCAGCGTTCTGGCGTCGAGAAGAAATCGGGTTCGACCGGCGTCAGCCCCTGTTGCGCGGCAAAGGCTTCCGCCCCGCTGCCAATAAAGAGCACGTGCGGACTGGCTTCCAGCACTTTACGCGCGGCAAGAATCGGATTGCGGATACGGCTGACGCCAGCGACGGCGCCGATATCCAGCGTACGGCCATCCATCAGGCTGGCATCCAGTTCATGGGTGCCCTGATGGGTGAACACGGCCCCTCTGCCGGCATTGAACAGCGGGCACTCTTCCAGCAGCCGCACCGCTTCAGTCACGGCATCCAGCGCGCTACCGCCGCTGGCCAGAATCTGCTGGCCGGCGCTGACAATCGCGGCCAGCTGCTGACGATAGTGCTGCTCTTTTTCGGCGCTCATTGCCGCACGCGTAATCGCGCCGGCGCCGCCGTGAATTGCGATAACTGCTTTAGCCATAACCGTTACCCTGTCAAGGAATAAGAGCCAAAAACACTGATTTAGAATGGTTTTCATCTTTTTTTGGCAATTTTCGACTATAGAAAGCCCCTCCCTGCTTGTAAAGCAGAAAGTGTATCAGCGGTCATAACCTTTTAATGTGGATTATGCTTTTTTGTGAATTAAGGGAGAAAACGCACCAGCTTTAATATTATGGCTGGCGCGCTTACGTCTGGCACCGGCAAGGCAGTGAACAACCTCTTTGCCCTTACTTTTTATGTGGCTTCAGTGCCGGTTAAAAATCGGGTAAGTTAAAGGCCCATTCATGAAAAGGAATATTCAGTGGAAGATGAAAAAGGGCTAAGGATTGCACTCTCCCCGGTGCAGCTGGCAGCCATCCTTTCAGATCGCAGCGTCAGCGAGGGTGAAACGACCAGCAACCGCATTTTTGGAGGGCTCGGGCTCGCTGGCGGGGTGATTGAGCTTTTTGGTGCTGGCGCACTGTGCGTCGTGCCTGAGCCCACCATGCTGACCAAAGCTGGCTGCGTCTTTGTCGGCACTCACGGTCTCGACACGCTTCAGGCCAGCCTGCGCCAGGTATGGACTGGCAGACAGGTCGCTACCGACACGTTTAATTCGGCCGTGTCACTCGCAGAATCGCTCGGCGCTGACCATCAGACCGCCATGAATGTCGGCCTGACGGTAGATATCGCCATTCCGATGGCATTTGCCTTTGCAGCCGGAGCAGAGCGCGTCATCGCGGTGCGTGCCGGGCGGGTCAAAATCGCCGAGCATGAGTCGCTTTCAGGGCGAGCACCCGGTGGGCACACGATTGAGCGACATATCGGCAAAACGCCGGAGGAGCTGCGGGAGAGGCTTCGTAACCGGCCTCGTCTCGATGAGGCCAGTAGCTTTAAGTCTCTGAGCGAGGCGGAAGCACTGATCAGTAAGGTGCTGGCAGATAATAAGCATCAAATTCAGATGTGGGTGAAAAATATCCCTCCAGGCTTACAAGCCCGTATGCGCCTGAGTCGGCGTTTTTCACATCCGGTTGGTATAGTCGTGAGTAAAGGGCGTGAAGAGGTTGAGATCTGCTACGCCGTTCGCGTCATACTGGATTTTAAGCCCTACAACGGCAAACCTTACTTTATCATTACCGCTTTCCCGGAGTTATGATGGACCGTATCAGTATCAGTGAACTGGATAATTTTATTGGCATCTGGTTTGGGCAGGATTATGACCTGTTTGAACCGGGTGATGAGATCGAGCCCAAAATCGAGGCGTATATCAGAGAAGCGCATAAAGGAAACCTGCACGCCATGCTGGCAGACATTGAGCTGTTTCTGGCAGAGTGCGATGACGTCGAATCTGATTTCCGCGACCGCTATAAAAGAGAGTTTGTTCCGGCCAACTGGGATACCACTGCGGGCGCGTTTCTGTCACTGGTGCATAAGAAAGTATCTGCCGCACTCACATCATAACTTCAGCACGGTTGTTAACATGACTATCACTCTCAGTCTGAGACAAAGCATGTTCGTCGGCGGATACGTCACCGCGCACTAAATTTCCATTCCCTTTGATCTCGCATGTGACTCAGCCGACAACAGCCACCATAATAGGCAGCATTCGCCTTTAACCCGACAGAGATGGACATGGAACCTTTTACCGCCGGACTGATTTCCCTTGAAGACGCGCAGCAGAAAATGCTGCAGCAGCTGCAACCGATTAGTGATTGCCTGAGCGTCGCGCTGGCCGATGCCGCCGGGCGCATTACCGCGAAGCCGGTGATTTCGCCGCTGGACGTGCCGCCGTTCGATAACTCCGCGATGGACGGCTACGCGCTGCGTCTGAGCGACCTGTCCGCTGACCGCGTGTTGCCGGTAGCGGGCAAAGCGTTTGCCGGCGCCCCGTTTAATGGCGAGTGGCCAGCCGGCAGCGTGATTCGCATCATGACCGGCGCACCGATTCCTGCCGGCTGTGACGCCGTGGTGATGCAGGAGCAAACCGAATCGCGTGACTGCGGCATTGTCATCACCGCGCCAGTGCGTGCCGGGCAAAATATTCGCCGCATCGGGGAGGATATTCAGGCCGGTAAGCAGGTACTGGATGCCGGCGTGCGGCTTGGTGCGGCGGAGCTGCCGCTGCTGGCGTCGCTGGGTATTGCGGAGGTCAGCGTGCTGCGTAAGCTGCGCGTGGCCATTTTCTCCACCGGTGACGAACTGCAGGCGGTCGGCCAGCCGCTGGCTGAAGGCCAGATTTATGACACCAACCGCTTCACCGTGGCGCTGATGCTGCGCAAACTTGGCTGCGAGGTGATCGACCTCGGCGTGATCGCTGATGATCCCGCTAAGCTGCGCCAGGCCTTCAGCGAAGCCGATCGCCAGGCCGACGTGGTGATCAGCACCGGCGGTGTGTCGGTGGGCGAAGCGGATTTCACCAAAGCGATGCTCGAAGAGCTGGGTGCAATTACCTTCTGGAAACTGGCGATTAAACCCGGCAAGCCGTTTGCCTTTGGCCGTCTGGCCAACAGCTGGTTCTGCGGGTTGCCGGGCAATCCGGTGTCGGCGGCCGTGACCTTCTATCAGCTGGTGCAGCCGCTGCTGGCCACGCTGACCGGCCAGACCACGCGCATCATGCCGCTGCGCCAGCGCGCGCGCGCAACGCAGCGTCTGAAGAAAGCGCCGGGCCGACTCGATTTTCAGCGCGGCATCCTCAGTCGCGGCGATGATGGCGTACTGGAAGTACGCAGCACCGGTGCGCAGGGCTCGCACGTGTTCAGTTCCTTTGCGCTGGCCGACTGCTTTATTGTGCTGGAGCGCGATCGTGGTGACGTTGAGCCGGGCGAATGGGTTGATGTCGAGGCCTTCAACAGCCTGCTGGAGGGCTAATGCACACAGAGCTGAGCGATGAAGAGATGCTGCGCTACAACCGGCAGATTGTGCTGCGCGGCTTCGATTTCGACGGCCAGGAACGGCTGAAAGCCTCACGGGTGCTTATCGTTGGCCTGGGCGGACTGGGCTGTGCTGCCGCGCCCTATCTTGCCGCCGCCGGCGTCGGTCATCTGACGCTGCTGGATTTCGATCGCGTCAGCCTGAGTAATCTGCAGCGCCAGATTCTGCACAGCGATGAGCGCATCGGCATGGCAAAAGTCGCCTCGGCCCGTCAGCAGCTGGCGGCGCTCAATCCACACTGCACGCTGGAGGCGATCGATGCGCAGCTGGATGAAGCCGCGCTCGGCGAACTGATTGCGCGTCACGATGCGGTGCTGGACTGCAGCGACAATGTCTCCACGCGCGAACAGGTGAACCGCGGATGTTTTCAGCATCGGGTGCCGCTGATCTCCGGCGCCGCCATCCGCATGGAAGGCCAGCTCAGCGTGTTTACCTGGCAGCCCGGCGAGCCCTGCTACCGCTGCATCAGCCGTCTGTTCGGCGAGCAGACGCTGAGCTGTGTCGAAGCCGGCGTGATGGCTCCGCTGGTCGGCGTGGTGGGTGCGATGCAGGCGATGGAAACGCTAAAGGTGCTGAGCGCCTTTGGCCAGCCGGCCAGCGCGCGACTGCTGATGTACGATGCGATGAGCGCCGAGTTTCGCAGCCTGAAAGTGGCGCAGGATGCGCAATGTGAAGTGTGTGGCAAGCGTGAGGAATAACGCCGGGGCGTGACATAAGCGTCAGGTATTGCTGAGCGGCGCAATTTATCAGGCGATAAATTGCGCCGCTGATGATGGCGGCTGCTAAACGGCTACGCCGTTAGACGATGCCCTGGCTGCGCAGGTAATCTTCGTAGTTGCCGGTAAAGTCAACGATGCGATCGCCTTTCATCTCGATGACGCGCGTCGCCAGCGAGCTGACGAACTCACGGTCGTGCGAGACGAAAATCAGCGTGCCTTCGTACATCTCCAGCGCCATGTTCAGTGACTCGATCGACTCCATATCCAGGTGGTTGGTCGGTTCGTCCATCACCAGGATGTTTGGCTTCTGCATCATCAGCTTGCCAAACAGCATGCGGCCCTTCTCACCACCGGACAGCACTTTCGCTGGCTTCTTGATGTCGTCGTGGCTGAACAGCAGACGACCAAGAATACTGCGCACCGCCTGCTCGTCGTCGCCTTCCTGCTTCCACTGGCTCATCCAGTCGAACACGCTCAGGTCGTCAGCAAAATCTTCGGCGTGATCCTGCGCGTAGTAACCAATGCGCGCATTCTCCGACCATTTTACCGTGCCGCTATCCGGCTGCAGTTCGCCGACCAGCGTTTTCAGCAGCGTGGATTTACCAATACCGTTGGCGCCGAGGATGGCCAGTTTCTCACCCACTTCCAGCAGCAGGTTAAGATTTTTAAACAGCGGGCCGTTATCAAATCCTTTAGTCAGCGCTTCCACTTCCAGCGCATTACGGAACAGCTTTTTATCCTGCTCGAAACGAATATACGGGTTCTGACGGCTGGAGGCTTTTACCTCATCCAGTTTGATTTTATCAATCTGCTTCGCGCGCGAAGTGGCCTGACGCGATTTTGAGGCGTTGGCGCTAAAGCGGCTAACGAAGGATTGCAGATCGGCAATTTGCGCTTTCTTCTTGGCGTTATCCGCTAATAAACGCTCGCGCGCCTGGGTCGCCGCCGTCATATATTCGTCATAATTGCCGGGATAAACGCGCAGCTCACCGTAATCCAGATCCGCCATGTGCGTACACACCATATTCAGGAAGTGACGGTCATGCGAAATGATGATCATGGTACTGTCACGTTCGTTAAGCACCTGCTCCAGCCAGCGAATGGTGTCAATATCCAGGTTGTTGGTCGGTTCGTCGAGTAACAAAATATCCGGGTTAGCAAATAATGCCTGCGCCAGCAGCACACGCAATTTCCAGCCTGGGGCAATTTCACTCATCGGACCGTAATGCTGCTCCACCGGAATGCCCACGCCGAGTAATAATTCTCCGGCGCGTGATTCGGCACTGTAACCGTCCATTTCACCGTAGGCGACCTCAAGGTCGGCGACTTTATAGCCTTCCTCTTCGCTCATTTCCGGCAATGCATATATGCGATCGCGCTCCTGCTTCACCGCCCACAATTCCTGGTGACCCATAATCACGGTATCCAGCACGCTATATTGCTCGAAAGCAAACTGATCCTGGCGAAGCTTACCGATGCGCTCATTAGGGTCGAGGGAAACATTTCCGTTAGTCGGAACCAGGTCGCCGCCCAGTATTTTCATGAAGGTCGATTTACCGCTGCCGTTCGCACCGATTAAACCGTAACGATTACCGCCGCCAAATTTAACGGAGATATTCTCAAACAGTGGCTTACTGCCGAACTGCATAGTGATATTGCTGGAAACTAACACGGCATTGACCTTTGTTACGCAGTGGAGGAAAAAACAGCGGGCATTATGCCAGAAGCGGCCTGGATGAGCCACCTCTGCACCCGGATACGCAGAGGCAAGGCGGAGAACACCTTGTTGCCAGAGGTAAAATAATTGCGACCGTGCCGGACAGGTTATCCACGGCGCGGGAAATGAACCGCCGCCCGTGCCTGGAGCGAGGCCAATAAAAAAGCCGGAGACGCTGACGCCTCCGGCTCCCGCTTACAAGGATTGTGCAGATTATTTGATCAGGAAGCTGTCGAGGCTTTTACCTGCATCCAGCGCTTTTTTAATCGCAGCTGGGGTACGGCCCTGACCGGTCCATGATTTCTCTTCACCGTTTTCGTCGGTGTAAGAATATTTCGCCGGACGCGGCGCACGCTTGGCGCGTTTTTTACCGGTTTCCAGTGCACCCAGTAATTCGTTCGGGTCGATACCGTCTGCCAGCAGCATTTCACGGTATTTAGACAGCTTCTCTTCTTTTTCGCGGTTCTGCGCTTCTTCCGCTTCAACTTCGTCGCGGCGCTCAGTCACCACGACGGTTAATTTTTCCAGAATTTCTTCCAGATCGCTCAGTGGCAGTTCACGAGCCTGTGCACGTAATGTGCGAATGTTGTTCAGAACTTTAAATGCGTCACTCATCACAATGTCCTTGCTTAAGGGGGTTAAATAAACTGTAGTGGCAAGATTACCCAATTCAAATAAAAAAATAAATTAATTTTGCAGACCGGATTAATCCGAATGGATTAGCCTATTCCTGGCAGGCGCGTTTAAACCCAATGTGCGGCGTGAATTAACGGTGAATTAACATCAGCGGTTCAGTACCACCGGCTGGAACTGGAATCGATTTCATTGCTTATTCACGCGTAGGAAACAAGCGTTTAGCGCTTATTGTGCGCTGAGGCAGTAGTCAGCATAAAGGTAAAAAAACATTAATAGTGTAAGTAAAATCCGTTTTTAACGCGGATGGCATTAGCGTCACAGATGCGAGCAATATCTCATTTTGCCATTAAATAAATAAAAAAAGGCCGGTTGTTCACCGGCCATCATGCAAAAATCGTATGTCTGTGGTTATCCGCTTTTCTTCACTGCCGGTCGCAATAGCTGGGGCGCCGGCGCATCAGACAGCCGGTCGTGCAAATAATGTTCAATCTGCTCCAGTGAACGATGGCGTGTTTCCGGTACCCAGCGAATAACAAAAATCGCGCCGCTTATGCCAATCAGCGCGAAAATAAAGAACGCGCCGGATAAGCCAACCGACGCCAGCAGAACCGGGAACAGCAGAGAAATAAGAAAATTGACGATCCACAACGCAAATACCGCGCCGCCCATAAAAATACCGCGTAACCGTGTGGGGAAAATTTCTGACAGCAGCAGCCAGGTCACCGGCGATAACGCGCCCTGCTGGAAACTCAGAAACATCAGCATGCCCAGCAGCACCATATAACTGCGCAAGATATCCGGCTGACCGTTAACTGTTTCCGGCATCAGGTAACTGACGGTGCCAATAAACACCAGACAAGCGGTACAACCAAACTGACCTATCATCGCCATGGTGCGGCGACCGATGCGCCCCAGCAGCCAGATCCCCACAAAGGTCATTAATACCGAGACCGCGCCATTGGCAATGGTGGCAAACAGCGCAGTGTCATTGCTCATCCCCACTGCTTTCAGCATGGTCGGCGCGTAGTACATGATGGTATTTACGCCGGTCAGTTGCTGGATGGCGGCAATACCGATACCGATCAGGAACAGTTTGATCAGCCATGGCTGGCGCAGTTCCCGCAGACGCGGACGCTGCTGTTGCTCGTCCGACAGCGTCTCTTCGATCTCCATCATCTCCCACTCAACGTCTTCGCGCGCGCGGGTGCGTTCCAGAACCTTGCGCGCCTCAGCGAGACGGCCTTTCATGGCATACCAGCGCGGCGTGTCCGGCATAAACATCATCCCGAACCACAGCAGCACCGCCGGCAGCGTGGCGACCGCCAGCATCCAGCGCCAGGTCGTGTCGCCCCCCCAGGCCGCGTTGAAGCCGGCGTTCGACATATAGGCCAGCATCTGGCCGGAAACGATCATCAGCTCCTGCATGGTCACCAGCTGACCCCGTTTGTTGGCCGGTGCCATTTCGGCGATATACACCGGTACGGTGGCGGACGCACCGCCCACGGCCACGCCAAGAACCAGGCGGAAGAAAATCATCCAGCTGACATCGGGTGCCAGTGCGGTACCCAGCGCGCCGAGTGCAAAAATAATCGCAAGTACCAGAATAATTTTTCTCCGCCCGACCGCGGCGGCAAAGTGACCGGAAGCCAGTGCGCCAAACGCCGCGCCAAACAGCAGGCTGCTGGTCACCAGCCCGGTGGTAAATGGGGTGAGATGCAGATCGTCGCCCATGAATAACAGTGCGCCAGAGATCACGCCGGTGTCGTAGCCAAACAGCAAACCACCGAGGGTGGCAATCAGCGCAATGACCTTCACAAAAGGCTCGGTGCGCGTGCTGCTGTTTGGCCCTGATGCCGGATTGGGCGTCATCCAGGTTTCGCGGGACATAACCAACTCCTTTCCTGAGATAAGAAGCCTTAAAATAGATTATTTCAACCACAATGAATAAATATGAAATTTAAATTTTGCGCCACGGGTCATTATCTTTGCCTTTAATTGAGATAATGATCACACAACCTGATTCAGGGCGCAGAGAAGGCAGTGCAAATTTTGCACAACAAACAGAAGGGAGAATATTTATTTCACGGAAGGCGCTGACCGCACGCAGTGAATGCGGTCAGCGATGGCAGATTAATTGACTGCGGTGGCCGGACCAAAGACGTCATAGTCCGGCAGCGTCACCTGCTGATACGGCTCCCAGCCGCCGCCCAGCGCTTTATACAGCGCTACCAGGTCCAGCGCGCTTTGCATGCGCGCCTGGGTGGATTGCGCCTGCGACTGCGCCAGCTGACGCTGGGCATCCAGCACCTCAAGGAAGGTGGAGATGCCCTGTTTGTAACTGTCACTGGCGAGGTCAAAGGCGCGCTGCAGTGCGCCGGTGGTCTCATCCAGCGCGGTGACCTGCTGCTGATCGGCGCGGTAGCTGACCAGCGCATTTTCCACATCCTGCAGCGCCGTCAATACCGTCTGGCGATAATCGAGCGCCGCGCTCGCCTGCTGCGCGCGCGCCAGTTTCACACTGGAAACCAGACGTCCGCCCTGAAAAATCGGGATCGACAGCGTCGGGCCGACGCTGAAGAAGTGGCTGCTCCAGTCGTCAAGGTAGCTGGCATCGGTGTTGCGCACGCCCAGCTGCCCGGTAAGCGACAGGCTGGGGAACAGGTTCGCGACTGATACGCCGATATTGGCGGTCTGCGCATGCAGATTCGCTTCGGCCTGGCGGATATCCGGACGACGACGCGCCAGCGTAGACGGAATGCCCACCGCCACCAGCTTCGGCAACGCCGGCAGCGCTTTGCTGCTCATCAGTTCGTTATCCAGCGCGCCCGGCGTTTTGCCCAGCAGCATTGCCAGCCCGTTCATCGCCTGACGTTCCTGGGCCTGATACTGTGGCAGCTGCGCGTTAAGGGAGGCCAGCTGCGCACGGGCATTCTCAACGTCGGTGAGCGGCGCCAGACCGTTACGCTGCTGGCTCTGCGTCAGCTCCCAGGTTTGCTGCGCCACGTTAATCTGCTGTTGCAGCGTCGCCAGCACCGCCTGCGCGCCGCGCAGCTGCAGATACGCGCGCGCGACCTCAGCTTCCAGCGACACCAGCGCATCGTTACGCTGCTCAATCGCCGCCTGCTGCTGCGCGTCCGCCATCTCCATCTGGCGTCGTACTTTGCCCCATAAATCCAGTTCCCAGCTGGCGTCAAAGCTGCCCTGATACAGCGTGACCGAATGGGTCAGGCCGTTGAGCTGATCCGCCACGTCATCATCCACCTGATCGTATACCCCGTTGGATTTCAGCATGCCTTTCAGGCCGAGCTGCTGACGCGTCACTTTGGCCGAGCCGTTAAGCGACGGGAACAGCCCGCCACGTGCCTGCGCCAGCTGTTCGCGCGCACCGGCGATGCGCAGCACCGACTGTTGCAGCGTCAGGTTGCCGGCGATGGCGCGCTCAATCAGGCTATCGAGCTGCGGGTCGTTAAAGCTTTTCCACCATGAAGGATTGGTCGCGGACGCCAGCGGTTTTGAGGCTTCCTGAGAGGGCAAATCACGGTAGCTACCGGGCGTGTGCGCCTGCGGCGGCTGATAATCGGGCCCGACGGCACAACCCGCCAGCAGCATGGACAGCGCCAGCAGCGTCAGCGACGGCGTAACGCGCGAAGAGGTGATCATGTTAATGTGCTCCTGCACTGCCTTCGCTCTTGATCGGCGAAAGCAACCAACAAAAAGGAATCAATAGCACGGCGACAATGCTCAGGCCCATGAACACGTCGATGTAAGCCAGAATACGCGCCTGGGCAATCATCTCCTGATAGAGCTGACCGCTGGCCAGCGTCAGCGGATCGCCCACCGCACTGGTAAAGTCACGAATCGCCTGCGCCCAGTGCTGCAGCGTGAGGTTGAACTGCTCATTGAGCGGCGACATGTTGTGCACCATGTGGGCCGATCGCACCTGTTCACGTTCGGTGATGCCGGCAGTGGCCAGCGAGATGCCGATCGAACCGGCCACGTTACGGAACATGGTGAACAGCGCGGAAGCATCTGCATTCAGGCGCTGCGGGACGGTGATAAAGGCAATGGTGGTGAGCGGCACAAACAGGAAGCCGAGGCCAATCGACTGCGCGCTGCGCATCAGCACCAGCGTGGTGAAATCCACGTTGGGCGTCAGGGTGCTGGAATAGAAGAAGGCCAGCGCCAGACAGGTAAAGCCAAAGGCGATGATGTAGCGCGTCTGCACAATCGGCATCAGCTTCAGCACCAGCGGGATGGTGAGCACGATCAGGACCGCGCCGGGCGACAGCACCAGCCCGGACCAGGTGGCGGTATAACCCAGATCCTGCTGCGCCAGCTGCGGTAACACCACCGAGCTGCCATAAAGAATCATCGCCATGCCCGCCATCAGCAGACCGGCCACCCAGAAGTTACGATCCTTCATCACCGTGATATCCACCACTGGCTTGCGTGCATACAGCAGCCAGTAAACCGCACCGACGATGCCGACGGCCGCCAGCATGGCAAACAGGCGAATGAAGTGTGAAGCGAACCAGTCTTCGTCTTCACCGCGATCGAGAAACACCTGCAAACAGCCGAGACCCAGGGTAATCAGGCTGATACCGATATAGTCGATTTTCAGCCGGCCCTTCGCCCACTTGCGCTCCCACGGCGGATCTTCCAGCAACTGATAGATCGCCAGCACCGTGAGGATCCCCACCGGAATATTAATAAAGAACACCCAGCGCCAGCTGTAGTTATCAGTGATCCAGCCACCGAGCGTCGGGCCAATTACCGGCGCGACAATAATGGCAATCGATGACAGGCCAAAAGCCTTACCGCGATCTTCCGGCTTGAAGTAATCCAGCAGCACCGACTGCTGCACCGGTTGCAGCCCGCCGCCGAAGAAGCCCTGCAGCACGCGGAAAAGAATGATTTGCCACAGCTCGGTGGCAATGCCGCACAGGAAGGAGCAGATAGTAAACATCACGATGCAGATCAGAAAGAACTGCTTGCGCCCAAACAGGCGGCTGAAAAAGGCCGAGATCGGCAGCACAATGCCGTTAGCGACCAGATAGGAGGTCAGTACCCAGGTGGATTCATCGTAGCTGGATGACAGCGACCCGGCGATGTGCGGCAGTGCGACGTTAACGATGGTGGTGTCCAGAATTTCCATGAACACCGCCAGCGTTACCGTGATGGCAACCAGCCAGGGATTGCTGGCCGGACGCCAGCTTTCGCTCGCACTCATTCAACCGTCACCTTCGGTTCAACCGACAGGCCAAGCGGCAGCGGATGATTCGGGTCGAGCCCTTTATCAATCACAATTTTCACCGGCACGCGTTGCACAATCTTCACGTAGTTACCGGTGGCGTTCTCGGCCGGGAAGGTAGAGAAGCGCGAGCCGGAGCCCATCTGTACGCTGTCAACGTGCCCTTCCAGCTTCATGTCCGGCCAGGCATCAACGCCAATCTCCACTTTATCGCCCGGATTCATGCGCGCCAGCTGCGACTCTTTGAAGTTGGCGGTGATCCAGATATCCGGCGATACCAGCGAAAACAGCGCGCTGCCGGCCTGCACCAGCGTACCGGGCTGCACGTTGCGTTTGGTGACGAAACCGTCATACGGCGCGCGTACTTCGGTGTAAGAGAGGTTAAGCTCGGCAGTGTTGAGCTGAGCCCGGGCTTGTTCGACCTGCTGCTGCCGCGCTTCAACATTGGTTTCCTGCTGGCGAATCTGCAACTGCACCTGCGAGGCCACTTCGACCTGCGCTTTGGCGCTTTGCAGCTGCGCTTCAGCCGAGCGTAACTGCGCGGCGGCGGTATCGATATTGCGCTGCGAGGTCGCGCGCGGGTCAACACCGCGCTGACGACGGTAATCTGCCTGCGCATTGAGTAAATTGGCCTGCGCCCGCGCCTGGTCGGCCAGCGCCTGATCGCGCTGCGCCGGATATTGCACTCGCGCCAGCGCCAGCTGCGCCTGCGCCTGATGCAGCTGCGCCTGCGCCAGACCGAGCTGTGCTTTGGCCTGATCGCGCTGTGCGGCGTTATCACGCGGGTCGATCAGCACCAGCAGATCGCCCTTCTTCACCCGCTGGTTATCTTTTACCAGCAGCTGCACCACGTAGCCCGACGCTTTGGGCGCGATGGTCACGGCATCGCCTTCGGTGAACGCATCATCGGTGGTTTCAATGTTGCGCGTGCTAAACCAGAACCAGAATCCCACCAGCAGCATAATCACCACCACAATCGCCAGAATGATCAGCGGCTTTTTGCCGGGGCGTTTACGGGGTGATTGCTCGTTATCCTGACTGGAATCTGACGTGTTGTTGTCTTTTTGCTCATCGGCGGATGGCGGATTGTGGTTTTCACTCATAATTTGTCATCACTGGCTGGTAATCCCGATCCCCGGGGCGAAACGGTCAACTTAACCTTAGATGGGAAATTGACAAATGCCAGTGTAACTTTACATAAGCTAACATCCGACGCATTTTCTGCCACATCACTTAACGCGCTGATAAATCAGCGCGTCTTGCAGAGGCGGACAGGTTGGTCAGGGTTAACGCAGCAGCTGTAACAACAGCCAGCCGCACAGCATCGACCAGGCAAGCATCGGCAGGGAAAACAGATGGAAACGCCACCACACTTTGGCGTCCTGTGCCATGCGCAGCGCAATCAGGTTGGCCAGCGATCCCGGCAGCAGGCCAAAACCGCCGATATTCACCGCCCAGGCCAGCACCTCGGAAGGCGGGACTTTTTGTAACAGCAGAATGGTGGCCGGTACGTTACTGATCACCTGTGACAGGCCAATCGCCAGCAGATAGATACCGCCCTCGCCCAGCTGACCGATGGCGGCAAAATGCGGCTGCAGAACTGGCAGGTGCATCAGTAAAAAGACATCAATGAACATCGCCACGAACACCAGCAGCAGGCTCCAGTCGATGGTCGCTAGCACCTGACGCGCCATCAGCAGAAAACAGGCCGCAACCAGCAGCAGTGCCCAGCCGGTGAGTTTCAGCTCCAGCGCGACGATAAACACCACGTACAGCAGGACGCTGACGATAAACAGCGGTTTCTGCCACTGCTGGTTGCCTGGTGCATCATGCTTCTCAATGCTGCGCGCCGGGAAGCTAAACCACGTCAGCACCACCAGCGTCAGCATCAGCATCGCCGCCAGCGGCGCCATCTGACCGATAAAACCGGCCACGCTGAGCGTGCCGTGGCTCCACAGCAGGATATTTTGCGGGTTGCCGACCGGCGTCAGCAACGAGCCGGCGTTGACCGCCAGCGCTTCAAAGATGATCAGCCGGGAGATGGGCAGGCGCGAGAACTTGCGCAGCGTCAGCGTGAGCGGCACCAGGATAAACAGCGCCACATCATTGGTCAGGAAGGTCGAGAGCAGCGCCGCCGCACACACCATAAACAGCGCCAGCGTGCGTTCGTGCTGGAAGCCCTGCGCCAGCCGCGCACCGAGCACATCAAAATAGCCGCTGTTTTCCAGCCCTTTTGTCAGCATCAGCAAACCGGTGAGCGTCATGATGGTGTGCCAGTCAACGGCGGCGGGCAGCTGCGGCCAGCGGTAATCCGCCAGCGGCAACAGAATCACGCCCAACAGCAACAGTAAATGCAAAACGCGGTCACGCATTAAGGAACGAAGCACGATGGGCATGATGGCAGAAGGCCTTGTAGGTTAGCGATTCTCGTAAAATTTCTGGAACACGGCGAGGGTTTCATCACTGACGTGATGCTCGAGCCCTTCGGAATCCCGGCGGGCGGTTTCCGGACTGACGCCCAGCGCCAGCAGAAAGGTTTCAACGATGTGATGGCGCACGCGACTGGCTTCAGCCAGCTTCTCGCCTTCCGGGGTGAGGAACACGCCGCGATACGGCACCTGCTCAACCAGACCGGTGGTACTGAGACGCTTCAGCATTTTGGCCACGGTCGGCTGCGAAACGCCCAGGCGTGCCGCCATGTCGACCTGGCGCGCCTCGCCAAATTCACGAATTAAATCAGAGATTAACTCAACGTAATCATCAATCAGCTCACGGCGATGCGCTTCGCGTACCTGGCGAAATCCTTCGACATGCTCCTCAATATCTTTCAGCGGCCCCTGGGGCATGTGGGTGGCGCTTTTCGCACGACGACTCATTCAGCTTCCTCTTTATTATCTGCCGCACTTTACCTGCGGTGCGGGCTGGCTGCGCTCATTGTAAACCAGGCACAAATAAGCACAAATTTTTCCTGAATAGTGTTGGCTAAAGAGTATAGCCAGTGCTATCTTTGTACATGTTGTAAGCGAATAGCCTACAAAGGAGGCAACGATGAACGAACCCTGGCTGTTGCTGCTCCTTTTCCTGCTGTTTATTGCAGGGCTGTGCTTACTGTTGAGTTACCCGTTTTCCAGGAGGTAAAGATGAGCACGATGAAAAGCTGCCTCGACTGCGGCAAATGCTTCCAGACCGTACAAAGCAAACCGGCTTTTGAGCTGAAGTCGCTGTTGTGTCTGTTTAGCCGCTCGCCTTTTGCCCTGCGCCTGATGCTGCTTGAAAAACTGACCGGCAAAAAAATCGCCGCGCAGCCCTGCCCGAATCTGATCTGGCGCGGCTGAGTTTCCTCAGGGCTTCACAGTCTGACCCGCTGCCTGCAGCGGGTTTTATTTTGCCTGCGAAAAACGCCCTTCACGGCAGCGTTTTCAGGCATAAAAAAACGGCCCGTAAAGGGCCGTTTCTGTGCAACTCTGGTCTAAGCAAAAACTTAGAAGCTGTAACCTACGCCAGCAATCCAGGTGCCCACGTCGACGTTACGGATGCGGCTCTGCTCGTAGCCCACGTCCAGAGCAACGTTCTGGATTGGGTTGAACTGCATACCTGCGCCGTAAGAGAAGCCTACGTCGCTGCTGTCGGTTTTAGACTGACCGGCAGTCTGGTTCTGCTGGTATTTGCCGTAGCCGATACCTACTACGCCGTAGATGCTGGCCCAGTCGTTCAGACGGTAAGCCGGACCACCGGTGATGCCGTAGTACTGACCTTTGTTGTACACGCCATCTTCAGTGCGATCTTTTTCGGTGTAGGTGAAAGAACCGATCCAACCCAGTGGGTTAGAACCGTCTTCGTAGCGGTATTTCAGGTTGAAGCCGTTAGCTTTGTTAGCAACGCCCTGATAGTCGCTCTGCGCGTAGCCGGCAGAAACGGTGCTCTGTGCCATGGCGGAACCAGCGGAAACTGCCAGTACACAAGCCAGTGCTGAAAGACATGCAATTTTTTTCATAACCACCTCAAATGTGAATATACTTCTCTCCTGACAACGCTAAAAATATAACAAAACTTAGCAAGAAACTCTGCCCGCATTTTGTTGTCTAACAGATTGTTTGGTGTAACAGAAAGTTAATGAACTTTCGTATGTCATTCATTTTTCTTATAAAAAGCATCATCTTTCTGCAATAATCCTGCGCACAGAAAATTATCGGTTTAAGTAAATTCCTAAACTAACCTGACATTTCTTTACGGAAATGGCCCTGAAAATGGCGTTTTTTCAGCCAGTCGCTGGTGCATTTTTTCCGCCGTCGCGCTTTATTCGCCGGAAATTTCGCCCGAAAAGCGGTGTAAATGAGGTGTCACTGACGCCAGATGATGCGAGGCGGCCGCGCCCGATGATAAAGCGGTGACAGAAACCCCGCATCATTACCTCAGCCGCCTCCTTATTTCCCGCCGATTGCTTTACACTGGCTACTCGTTGCCTGGTTATTCATCATCACAGGAATTGATCACAGGATGTCTGCACCTCTTTCCCACCCCAAACTGGCGCCGGTAGTGCTGCCGGTTGCCGTATTACTGATCGCCATGCTGTCGCTGCAGGGCGGCGCATCGCTGGCGAAATCGCTGTTTCCCACCGTCGGTGCGCCTGGCATTACCGCGCTGCGTCTGGGACTGGGCACGCTCATCCTGTGCGCGATTTTCAAACCCTGGCGCCTGCGCTTCAGTGCAAAGCAGCGCAAACCGCTGCTGATGTATGGACTGGCGCTGGGCAGCATGAATTACCTGTTCTATCTCTCGATCCGCACCGTGCCGCTGGGCGTAGCAGTGGGGCTGGAGTTTCTCGGCCCGCTGACGCTGGCGCTGGCCGGCGCACGCCGTCCGCTGGATTTTCTCTGGGTGCTGCTGGCGGTCACCGGCCTGTGGTTCCTGCTGCCGATTGGTCATGGCCTCAGCCATATCGATCCCACCGGCGCGCTACTGGCCGTGGGTGCCGGCGCCTGCTGGGCGGTGTATATTCTGGCGGGCCAGCGGGCAGGCGCGGAACACGGCCCGGCCACGGTGGCAATGGGCTCGCTGATCGCCTCAGTGATTTTTGTGCCGCTCGGTCTGACCTTTGCCGCGCCCGGTATCTGGCAGTGGGAAATTCTGCCGCTGGCGTTGCTCATCGCCCTGCTCTCCAGCGCCATTCCGTACTCGCTGGAAATGATGGCGCTGACGCGTCTGCCGGCGCGCATTTTCGGCACGCTGATGAGTCTGGAACCGGCGATGGCGGCGCTCTCCGGCATGCTGTTCCTCGGCGAGCTGCTGACGCTGCAGCAATGGCTGGCGCTACTGGCGATCATCGCCGCGTCTGCCGGCTCGACGCTCACCATGAAACAGAAAGCGGCACATATAAATGAAGTGGATATCAACACGCCGCAATAAGCCGTACAGGTCAGCCGGTTATTTAACCGGCTGTATATAGACACATTCTCATTATCATTTCTTAAATAGCCACACGGTAAGCTGTTATTATTTTGCAACATGATAGAAGATTAATTAACATTCACCATAACAAACTGATTTTAATCGATTTTAATAAAACCGCTATTTTCGCGGCTTAACATTAAGCTTTAGCTATTCCTGTCATTGATTTAATCAATCCTGCAGAGCGAAAAACTGCTGCTATACTTATTCCCGTGCTTGATTAGGACAACCATCAATAAGAGGACATTAATGATGAGTACCGCAAAACTGGTTAAAACAAAATCTTCCGATCTGATTTATACCCGCAATGACGTGGCTGATAGCGAGAAGAAAGCTACCATCGAGGTGCTCAACCGTCTGGTCGTGGAATTTATTGACCTGTCGCTGATCACCAAGCAGGCGCACTGGAACATGCGTGGCGCGAACTTCATTGGCGTACATGAAATGCTGGATGGCTTCCGTACCGCGATTACCGATCACCAGGACACCATTGCAGAACGTGTGGTACAGCTGGGCGGCGTTGCGCTGGGCACCACGCAGGTGGTTAACGACAAGTCACCGCTGAAAAGCTATCCGCTGAATATTCACAGCGTACAGGATCACCTGAAAGCGCTGGCCGATCGTTACGCCGTCGTCGCTAACGATACGCGTAAAGCCATCAGTGAAGTGAAAGACGAAGATACGGCCGATATCTTTACTGCCGCATCGCGTGACCTTGATAAGTTCCTGTGGTTTATCGAATCAAATATCGAGTAATGCTCAAACAGGCGGGTTATCCCGCCTTTTTTATGCCTGCTACCCGCCCGGCTTTTTTGACGCCGTTAACAATTCCTTAATCCTTTCTTTCCCTTATTATCACTCTGATGCACACTGTGCCTGCACCACCACAGCACAATGCACCATTTTGGTGATTCATTCTGGTGCAAACTTTTCCCGGCGTGCAGAATCGTGTCAGCCTGCCCCGGCAATCTGTTGATTTTCGCGTTTGAGAAAAGTTGGCATAATTTTTTCATATGATGAGCCGTACATCAGGCCACCAGGCCTGACGGGTAATAAGGAAAAAAATGATGAAGTCGTTGATTAAAGTCTCCGTGGCCGCGCTGGCGCTGGCCTTCTCGCTTTCCTCCACTGCAGCAGACAAAAAACTGGTGGTCGCTACCGACACCGCCTTCGTTCCGTTTGAATTCAAACAGGGCGACAAGTACGTCGGCTTTGATATCGACCTGTGGGACGCTATCGCTAAACAGCTGAAGCTGGATTACACCCTGAAGCCGATGGATTTCAGCGGCATCATTCCGGCGCTGCAAACCAAAAACGTTGACCTGGCGCTGGCCGGCATCACCATTACCGAAGAACGTAAAAAAGCCATCGAATTCTCTGACGGCTACTACAAAAGCGGCCTGCTGGTGATGGTGCGTAACAACGAAAACGACATCAAAGGCATCGACGATCTGAACGGTAAAGTGGTCGCAGTGAAAAGCGGCACTGGTTCGGTGGATTACGCCAAAGCGCATATCAAAACCAAAGATCTGCGCCAGTTCCCGAACATCGATAACGCGTACATGGAGTTAGGCACTAACCGTGCTGACGCCGTGCTGCACGACACGCCAAACATCCTGTACTTCATCCACACCGCTGGCAAAGGCCGTTTCAAAGCCGTCGGTGACTCCATCGAAGCGCAGCAGTATGGCATCGCTTTCCCGAAAGGCAGCGACGACCTGCGTGAGAAAGTGAATGGCGCACTGAAAACCCTGCACGACAACGGTACCTACAACACTATCTATAAAAAATGGTTCGGCAGCGAACCTAAATAATTCAGGCCTGACGCCTTTTTATCAGCAGGGAGCTTTGTTCTCCCTGCTTTTTACATTTCCACTGCAACAGATTCTGGAGTCACACCATGGAGTTTGACTGGAGCGTCATCTGGCCCGCCTTACCGATCCTGATCGAAGGCGCCAAAATGACCCTGCTTATCTCGATCCTCGGCCTGATTGGCGGCCTGGTTATCGGCCTCGTAGCCGGTTTCGCCCGCGCCTACGGCGGCTGGATCACCAACAACATCGCGTTAGTGTTCATTGAACTGATTCGCGGCACGCCGATCGTGGTGCAGGTGATGTTCATCTACTTCGCCCTGCCGATGGCCTTCCCGGACCTGCGCATCGACCCGTTCACCGCCGCCGTCGTGACCATCATGATCAACTCCGGTGCCTACATTGCGGAGATTACCCGCGGTGCGGTGCTGTCGATCAACAAAGGTTTCCGTGAAGCCGGCCTGGCGCTTGGCCTGTCGCGCCGCGAAACGCTGCGCTACGTAATCATGCCGCTGGCGCTGCGCCGCATGCTGCCGCCGCTGGGTAACCAGTGGATCGTCAGCATCAAAGATACCTCGCTGTTCATCGTGATTGGCGTGGCGGAACTGACCCGTCAGGGCCAGGAGATCATCGCCGGTAACTTCCGCGCGCTGGAGATCTGGAGCGCCGTTGCCATCATTTACCTGGTTATTACGCTGGTGTTGAGCTTTGTGCTGCGCCGTATTGAGAAAAGGGTGAAAATCCTGTGATTGAATTTAAAAACGTCTCGAAAAACTTCGGCCAGACTCAGGTACTGCACGACATCAACCTGAAAATTAATCAGGGTGAAGTGGTGGTAATCATCGGGCCGTCCGGCTCCGGTAAATCTACCCTGCTGCGCTGCATCAACAAGCTGGAAGAGATCAGCAGTGGCGAACTGATTGTCGATGGCATGAAGGTTAACGATCCGAAAGTGGATGAACGCCTGATCCGTCAGGAAGCCGGTATGGTGTTCCAGCAGTTCCATCTGTTCCCGCAGATGAGCGCGCTGGACAACGTGGCCTTTGGTCCGATCCGCGTGCGCGGGGCGAAGAAAGACGCCGCACACAAACTGGCACGTGAGCTGCTGGGCAAGGTCGGCCTCGCCGAGCGCGCCCACCACTTCCCTTCTGAGCTGTCCGGCGGCCAGCAGCAGCGCGTGGCGATTGCTCGTGCGCTGGCGGTGAAGCCGAAGATGATGCTGTTCGATGAGCCTACCTCGGCACTCGATCCCGAGCTGCGTCACGAAGTGCTGAAAGTGATGCAGGATCTGGCGGAAGAAGGCATGACCATGGTGATCGTGACCCATGAAGTGGGCTTCGCACAGAAAGTGGCGTCGCGCCTGATCTTTATCGACAAAGGTACCATCGCGGAAGATGGCAATCCGGACGATCTGATCACTAACCCGCCGAGCGACCGTCTGCGTGAGTTCCTGCAGCACGTCTCTTAATACGGCGTAAAAACAACAAAGCCGCTGCGGATCCCCGTAGCGGCTTTTTTTTTACCTGAGCAGCGCTTAGCGTGCCAGCCGCTGCGCGCGCGTGGCGGGCGGTAAAAATGTCCAGGCGATAAAGCGGCTCTGCTTCTGGCCCTGCGCCATGTCGACGATGCGTACCTGATAAGCGTCGTGCGCCTTCAGCCGGTCGCGCAGCTCGGGCAGATGCTCTTTGCGCGACACCAGCGAGGTAAACCAGACGATGCGATCGCCTAATGCGACGCTTTCATCGATCATCCGGCCGATAAGCGCACGCTCACCGCCGTCGCACCACAGCTCGTTATGCTGACCGCCGAAGTTAAGCGGTGCCTGCCTGCTCAGGCCGAGATTGCGCACTTTACGCTGGCTGCCGGCCGCCGCATCGGCCGCCGAGGCGTGGAACGGCGGATTACACAGTACCGCGTGATAGCGTTCATTCTTGTGCACCACGCCAGCAAAAATCGCGCTCTCGTGCTTCTGACGGCGCAGGCGAATGGCGCGCTGCAGGCCGGGATTACTGGCCACAATCTGACTGGCGGCGTTAACGGCGTCCGCGCTGATGTCGGTGCCGGTAAAGCGCCAGCCATACTCCGCGTGACCGATCAGCGGATAGATGCAGTTGGCGCCGCAGCCAATATCCATCACGTCGAGATCGCGCGGCAGCACGCCACCGTTATCGCTGGCCAGCAGATCCGCCAGCGCATGGATATAGTCAGCGCGGCCTGGTACTGGCGGCGTCAGATAGCCTTCCGGCAGCTGCCAGTTCAGGTTATAAAACAGTTTCAGCAGCGCCTGGTTCAGCAGCAGCACCGCGTGCGGATCGGCGAAATCAACCGACAGCTCACCGTAACCGTTGGGGCGCACTTTGTCCGCCAGCGGCGGATGCGCGGCAGTCAGGGCAGCAAAATCATAACGGCCCTGATGGCGGTTACGCGGATGAAAGAGCGCGGTAGCGGCAGGCTTGTTCATAGATTCTCCGGACATTAATGCGCGCGTAAGATACGCTGGATGACGGCAGCGCACAATCCGCCAGGAAAATTTAGTGCAACGAATTTAAATCTATTCTCCCTAAAACTGCATCCGCAATACTGCGTCCAGCCGCCAGCGCCGCCGGAACACGCAGTATAAAGGACGAATCAGGAGCGCAAATGCGTCAACGTTACACTTATCAGCCACGCAGTGGACACGGTCTGCCTCACGATCCGCTCAACGCCATCGTCGGCCCGCGCCCGATTGGCTGGGTCAGCTCGCAAAGCGCCAGCGGCCAGCGCAATCTGGCGCCCTATAGTTTCTTTAACTGTTTTAACTACCATCCGCCAATCATTGGTTTTGCCAGCAGCGGCTGGAAAGACAGCGTGCAGAATATCAGTGAAACCGGCGAGTTCGTCTGGAACCTGGCGACGCGTCCGCTGGCAGAAGCCATGAATGAGAGCTCCGCCTCGGTACCGCCCGATCACGACGAGTTTGCCCTCGCCGGCCTGACGCCGCTGGCCGCTTCCCACGTTAACGTCAGCATGGTAGCGGAGAGCCCGGTCAACTTTGAGTGTCGCCTGACGCAGCTGATTCGCCTGCAGGATGCACAGGGAGGCGAGCTGGAGAGCTGGCTGGTACTAGGCGAAGCGGTGGCGATTCATATCGATGAAGCGCTGCTGGAGAACGGCATCTACCAGACCGCCAAAGCGCAGCCGATTCTGCGCGCCGGCGGTCCTTCCGCCTATTACGCGATCAGCGAAGATCAGCGTTTTGATCTGGTGCGCCCGGACGCGCGCCGCGGTTAAATCTGGACACTGGCGGCGCGTCACCTCGCGCCGCTAGCAGGCCAGCGTCTGTAACACCTTCACCGCCCGGGCTATCTCCGGTGCCAGCCAGCGATCCTCCTGCCAGGTGGCAACCTCAGCGCGCAGCGCGCGTAGCGCCCGGCCCGTGCCGCGGGCCAGCTGCGCCTCACCGTGAAAATCCAGCGCCTGCGCCGCCAGCAGGTACTCAATCGCCAGCACCTGCCAGAGGTTATTCAGCAGTCTGATCAGCTTGAGCGCCGCGCCGGTACCGAGGCTGAGGTGATCCTCCTGCAGTCCCGAGGTGACGTAATTGTCCAGCACCGCCGGCTGCGCCAGCTGACGATTCTCCGCGCACAGGGAAGCCGCCACGTATTGCGCGATCATCATCCCGGAGTTGACGCCCGGCTGCGCCACCAGAAACGGCGGCAGCCCGCTGACCAGCGGATTGACCAGCCGGTCCAGCCGGCGCTCGGCTATGCTGCCGATCTCCGCCATGGCAATCGCCAGCAGATCGGCCGCCATGGCGACCGATTCACCGTGCGGATTGGCCTGTGACACCACGCGCCAGTCGTCCGGCGTGCCCAGCACCAGCGGATTATCGGTGCAGGCATTCAGCTCGATCTCAACCTGACGCGCCGCGTGGGCGAACTGATCGCGGCTGGCGCCGTGCACCTGCGGCATCGAACGCAGGCTGAGTGCATCCTGGGTGCGTATGCCACAGCTCGCCGCCAGCAGCGGGCTGTCGCTCAGCAGCGCACGCAGACGCTGGCCGCTGTGCTGCATGCCGGGGCTGGCTTTCAGCGCAATCACCTCGGCATCAAACGCCGCCAGCTGACCGCGCAGCGCTTCGAAGCTCATCGCGCCGGTGACATCCGCGCAATCCAGCAGCCGCGCCGCATCGTCCAGCGCCAGACAGCTCAGCCCGGTCATGCACGGCGTACCGTTGACCAGGCTCAGGCCCTCTTTGGCACCGGGGCGATACGGCTGTAAACCGGCCAGCCGCAGCGCCTGCTCCGCCGGCATCACCTGTTGCTGGTACTCAACGTCGCCCACGCCAATCAGCGCCAGCCCGATATGCGCCATGTGGGTGAGATAACCGACCGAACCCTGCGACGGCACCTGCGGCGTGATCTGCTGATTGAGCAGCGCCAGCAGATGCTGCACCAGCGCCACCGAAACGCCGGATTTGCCGTGGCTGTAGTTGGCGATGGCCGCACACAGAATGGCGCGCGTCTGCTCGCGCGTCAGCAGCGGACCGACGCCGCAGGCGTGGCTCAGCAACGTATTGCGTGACAGCTGACTGAGCTGGTCTTCCGGCAGCGTGATGTTACACAGCGCCCCCAGCCCGGTGTTGATGCCATAGGCAATCTGGCCGCTGGCAACGATCTGTTCGACGATCTCGCGACCGCGCGCAATGCGCTGCCAGGCGGCGGCGCTCAGCGTCAGTTCGGCGTTATGTCGCGCTACCTGTACCAGCGCCTGCCAGGTCAGCGGCGCATCGCCCCAGACGACGGTCATACTGGCTGCTCCGCGTGATGGCTCTGATGGCTGGAGATAAACTGCTTAAAGCGCGATGAACCGCTGGCGCCAAACATCGCTTCCGGCGTGCCCTCGCAATCAATGTTGCCCTGATGCATAAACACCACGCGATTAGAGACGTTGCGCGCGAAGCCCATCTCGTGCGTCACCACCAGCATGGTGCGCCCCTCTTCCGCCAGGCTGCGCATCACTTTGAGCACCTCGCCGACCAGTTCCGGGTCGAGCGCCGAGGTTGGCTCATCAAACAGCATCACTTCCGGATCCATCGCCAGCGCGCGGGCAATTGCCACACGCTGCTGCTGGCCGCCGGAGAGCTGCGCCGGATAAAAATCCTTGCGGTTAAGCAGCCCGACGCGATCCAGCAACTGCTCTGCCTGGGCGATACAACTCTTTTTATCGCGCTTCAGCACATAGTGCGGACCTTCAATCACGTTCTGCAGCACCGTCATGTGCGACCACAGATTGAAGCTTTGAAACACCATGCCCAGCCGCGAGCGCAGGCGTTCAATCTGCTTAGGATTCGCCGCCAGCTGATGGCCGCGCGCGTGGCGCTTCATTTCAATGGTTTCGCCGCCGACGCTCACCACGCCGGCATCCGGCGTTTCCAGCAGATTGATGCAGCGCAGCAAGGTACTTTTGCCCGAGCCGCTGGCACCGAGAATTGAAATAACATCGCCCTGATGCGCCTGCAGCGAGATGCCCTTGAGCACCTCCATAGCGCCAAAGGATTTATGGATATCAGTGGCGGATAAGGTGACTGGTGAAGTGGAATGCATATTACTCTCCGGCAAGCGGTTTAACGGCGGGCAGCGGCTTTTTTTCAGCGCGGTGCACCGGGGTCAGACGGCGCTCTAACAGCGCGTACAGCTGGACGATAATAAAGTTGAGAATCAGGTAGATCGCCGCAGCGCAGACAAACACTTCCATAGTGCGATAGGTACGCTGGATGATCTGCTGCGCCACGCCGGTGACATCCCACACCGTGACAAGGCTGGCGAGCGCGGTGGATTTCACCAGCAGAATCGCCTCGGTGGAGTACGCCGGCAGCGCATAGCGCAGCATGATCGGCGCGATGATGCGGCGCAGCAGCAGCCAGCGTGACATGCCGCAGGCCAGCCCGGCTTCGACCTGACCTGCCGGCACCGCCAGCAGCGCACCGCGCAGGATCTCAGCGGTGTAAGCGGCGGTACACAGCGACAGCGCCAGCACCGCGCAGATAAACGGCTCGCGCAGAAACGGCCAGACGAAGCTGTGGCGAATCACGCCAAACTGGCCGAGCCCGTAGTAGATGAGAAACAGCTGAATCAGCAGCGGCGAGCCGCGAAACACCAGAATATAGCCGCGCGCAAAACCGCTCAGCAGTCGCCAGCGGCTCATGCGCAGCGCCAGAATGCCCAGCGCCAGCAGCCCGCCGCAAACAAAGGCGCTGATAAACAGCCCGAGCGTCACCGGCAGCGCCGCGCTCAGCTTAAGAAAAGTGTCGGCAAGAAAAGCGAAGTCGATCATGCTGCTGCTCCTTAGTGCTGTGCCGCAGTGCGACTTTGCCATGCGCGGCCGAGGCGCGATTCCGCGCGGCGAAACGCATGGTTCGACAGCAGTGTCAGCAGCAGATAGCAGCCACCGCCAATCAGGTAAAAGGTGAAGTAATCGCGCGTTGACCCGGCCGCCACCTGACTGGCGCGCATCAGCTCGACGATGCCGGTCACTGACACCAGCGCCGAATCTTTCAGGCTCATCTGCCAGACGTTGGACATCCCCGGCAGCGCGTAGCGCACAATCTGCGGGACGAGGATGCGCTGGGCGATACGCCAGCGCGGCATCCCGATGGCTACCGCCGCTTCGACTTCGCCCTTCGCCAGCGCCAGGCGCGCAGCGCGATACACTTCACCCTGATAGGATCCGGAGATGAGCCCGATAGCCAGCGCGCCAATCAGAAACGGCGGTGCTTCAATAAAGCCGTCAGCACCAAACAGCTGGCCGACCAGCGTGATCAACCCCGATCCACCGAAGTAGAACAGGTAGATCACCAGCAGTTCCGGGATGCCGCGAAACACCACCGAATAGCTTTCACCCAGCCAGCGCAGCCAGCGCTGGTGCGAGAGTTTCGCCGCCGCCACGCCGGAACCGACCACGGCGCCAATCATCAGCGCCGCCAGCGACAGCAGCAGCGTGGTACCGGCGGCGCTCAGAATCAGGCGACCCCAGCCATCTGCACCAAAACTCAGCAGGCTCATCATCTTTCACCTCACTTACGGCGTTACGTCAGTTTTAAACCACTTCTCGCTCAGCTTTTTCACCGTGCCGTCCGCCAGCGCAGCGTGAATGGCGGCATCGAGTTTGGCCTTCAGATCGTTATCAGCCATGCGCACGCCCATCGCTTCGCCTTCCCCCCAGATCGGACCGCCCAGCTGCGGGCCGCTGAACGTCAGGTTGCTGTTCTCTTTACGCGCCAGCATCGACTGCGCGAAGGTCACGTCATCAAACACCGCATCAATGCGGCCCGCCTGCAGATCGAGAATCGCATCCGCCGAAGCGGTGTATTCGCGCACGTCGGCCACGTCTTTGAAGTATTTATCGATAAACGGCGTATACACGGTGCCGGAGGCAATGCCGATGGTTTTGCCCTTGAGCGCCGCCTTCAGCGGGGCGATGGCCGCATTGATGGCAGCCTCGTCGTCGTGCAGTTTGATGATGTTCTTATCGGCCGGCAGCAGCGGGTTATCTTTGCTGGTGATGAAGGTCGCCGGCGTTGACGCGTACGGCGTGGTGAAGTTGACCACTTTTTTCCGGTCCGGCGTAATCACAATCGCATCCATGATGACGTCATATTTCCCGGCGTTCAGTCCGGCAATCATCCCGTCCCAGTTCTGCACCACCAGCTTGCACTGAATGCTCATGCGCTTGCACAGATCTTCCATCAGTTCAGGTTCGAAGCCGCCCAGCTTGCCGCCCGGCAGCGTCAGGTTCCACGGCTCATAGCTGCCTTCAGTGGCGATGGTGATGGATTTCCACTCTTTAGCCTCGGCAGCCACGCCGGCCAGCATCAGGCTGGCAAACAGCGTGGTAAGGCAAAAACGGCGAAACGGGGCACGGTGTGTCATACGTCTTCTCCTGGTGGTTAACAAATCTGGCTGTCTCTGTTGGCTGATACAGCGCAAATGACATTTCATGTATATACAAGTTAGCTTGCGGCAGATCATTGTTGGCATAAGCTTTTTGTGAGCCAGCCAGAATAAATAGTCATCATTGCCGCGCGGTCTTTACTTGTACATACAAGCTAGCAAGGGCTGTGCCAGATCGGCAAAGACGGTAAACGGAGGGGATCGGCGTCAGACGAAACGCGTCGTGCACACTTTCAGGGCAGGGGTTGCACAGCATTGGGGAGTGAGGCAGCGGATGTACATCCGCCAAATGAGAAACGGGGTCACCGTGATGGCGACCCGCATCAATTAAACGGCTTTCCCCGCCTGCAGAAACGCCTGTAGCAGCGGCTTCAGCACGTGCTGCAACCGCGTGGCGCGATCCTGCTGCCAGGCAAACGGCGGCGCCTCATCCATGTAATTCAGCTGCGCCAGCTCCAGCTGCACCGCCTGCACGCCCTGCGCTGGCTGGCCGTAAGCGCGCGTGATGTAGCCGCCTTTGAAGCGTCCGTTCACCACCCAGCTGTAGTCGCTTTGCGCGGCGCACACCTGCTCAATCGCCGCGATGCTGGCCGCCGAACAGCTGGCGCCATCGTTGGTGCCGATGTTCAGGTCCGGCAGCTGGCCGTCGAACAGGCGCGGAATCACCGAAGCGATGGAGTGCGCATCAAACAGCAGCGCATAGCCATGTTCGGCTTTCAGCCGCGCCAGCTCCTGCTGAATCTGCTGATGATAGGGTTGCCAGATAGTCTCCAGATAGCGCTGACGCGCCGCGCTGTCCGGCGTCATGCCGGGTTTGAAGGTTGGCGTGCCATCAAACAGCGTCTCCGGATAGAGCCCGGTGGTGGCCGTGCTGTACATCGGCTGATTGTCCGGCGGACGGTTGAGATCGATCACGAAGCGCGAGTAGTGTCCGATCAGCACGCTGGCACCGAGGTCGCGCACAAAGTCGTACAGCAGCGGAATATGCCAGTCGGTATCCGGCAGGCCGCGCGCGGCCTCGCTCAGCCCGGCGTCAACCTCCGGCGTCAGTTGGGTACCGGCATGCGGAATACTGACCAGCAGCGGCAGCTTACCGGCGGTGAAATGAAAAGGGGTCATTGCGCTTCTCCACGATAGATAACCTGGCACGGCAGTTCGCCGCCCAGCCAGTAAACCAGCTCAGCCGGGCGAGCCAGCGGCCAGTGGACAAAATTGGCTACTTTGCCTGGCTCCAGCGAGCCGTGCGTGGCCTGCAGGCCAAGCGCCTTTGCGCCCCACAGCGTGACGCCGGCCAGCGCTTCCTCCGGCGTCAGGCCAAACAGCGTACAGCCCATGTTCAGCATCAGCCGCAGCGACAGCGCCGGTGACGTGCCCGGATTGGCATCGCTGGCCAGCGCCATTGGCACGCCGTGCTGGCGGAACAGTTCGACCGGCGGACGCTGCGTCTCGCGCAGCAGATAGAACGCTCCGGGCAGCAGTACCGCCACCGTGCCATGCTCCGCCATCGCGCGCGCATCCTGTTCGGTGGCATATTCGAGGTGATCGGCAGAGAGCGCGCCATAGCGCGCCGCCAGTGCGGCCCCGCCGAGTGCCGACAGCTGTTCAGCGTGCAGCTTCACCGGCAGGCCGAGCGCTTTGGCGGCATCAAATACCGCGCTCACCTGCTGCGGTGACAGCGCCAGGTGTTCGCAAAACGCGTCGACCGCATCCGCCAGCCCCTCCGCTTTCACCCGCGGTAACAGGTGCTGACAGATAATATCGATCCAGCCCTGCGGGTTATCCCTGAACTCTGGCGGGAAGCCGTGCGCCGCCAGGCAGGTGGCCTGCACATCGGCAGGCACCGACTGCGCCAGCTCGCGGATAGCGCGCAGCAGAGTGAGCTCGCTCTCTTCGTCCAGCCCGTAGCCGGATTTAATTTCCACCGTGGTAACGCCTTCGGCCAGCAGGCGATCGAGCCGCCAGCGCGCCGACGCCACCAGCTGCTGCTGGCTGGCCGCGCGCGTGGCGCGCACCGTCGACAGGATGCCGCCGCCCTGCGCGGCGATCTCCGCATAGCTCACGCCGTTGAGCCGCTGTTCGAACTCCTGGCTGCGATCGCCGCCAAACACCAGATGCGTGTGGCAATCCACCAGACCGGGCGTAATGATGCCGCCGTCAAACTGCTGCTGCCGGCGCGGGGCAAAGTCCGGTAATGCGCTGCGCGGGCCGACCCACACCAGCTCGCCGTTATCCACCGCCACGGCGCCATCCTCAATCAGGTTATAGCGACCGTCACGCATGGTGACCACATCGGCCCCCAGCCACAGGCTGTCGATCTGTTTACTTGCCATCCCACTCCCCTTTTGTCTGGCGATTTACACTGCGCCTCAAAGTATGTATATGTATATACAACTTTCCGCCATTGAGGATCAACCATGGCAGTTTATTTTGCCCCACGCGCACGGCTGGCCGACGGCTGGCAGGAAAACGTGCTGATCGCGACCGACGATCAGGGATTTATTCGCGCCCTTACCGCCAACAGTACGCCCGGTGACGCCGTGCGCCTGGCCGGCCCGGTGATTCCGGCGATGGCCAACCTGCATTCCCATGCCTTCCAGCGCGCCATGGCCGGGCTGGCGGAAGTGGCAGGCGATCCGCAGGACAGCTTCTGGACGTGGCGCGATCTGATGTACCGCATGGTGCAGCGCCTGTCGCCTGAGCAGGTCGGTGCCATCGCCACCCATCTCTACATAGATATGCTTAAGGGCGGCTACAGCCAGGTGGCGGAATTTCACTATCTGCATCACGATCCGCACGGCCAGCCGTATGCCGACGATGCGATGCTGCAACAGCTGATGCAGGCAGCGCACACCGCCGGTATCGGCCAGACGCTGCTGCCGGTGCTGTACAGCTACAGCGGCTTCGGTGCGCAGCCGGCCAGCGCCGGTCAGCGACGCTTCATTCAGCACACCGATGCCTATCTGCAGCAGCAGCAGCGCGTCGCGCAGTGGAGCGCGCAGCAGCCGCTGATCAACCACGGCCTGTGTTTCCACTCGCTGCGCGCGGTGAGCGAAGCCCAGATGCATGAGGTGCTGGCCGCCAGCGCTGCGCATCTGCCGGTACACATTCACGTTGCCGAGCAGGAAAAAGAGGTTAATGACAGTCTGGCATGGAGCGGCGAACGGCCGGTGGCGTGGCTGTATAATCGCTTTGCCGTTGATGCGCGCTGGTGTCTGATTCACGCCACCCATCTCGATCAGCAGGAGATCGCGCGCATGGCGGACAGCGGCGCGATTGCCGGGCTGTGTCCCACCACCGAAGCCAATCTCGGCGACGGCATCTTCCCGGCGGTGGAGTATATCGGGCGCGGCGGGCGCTGGGGCGTTGGCTCCGACAGCCACGTTTCGCTCAGTGCGCTCGAGGAGCTGCGCTGGCTGGAGTATGGCCAGCGGCTGCGCGATCGTCGCCGCAACCGCATCACGCTAACCGATCAACCCTCGGTCGGCGATCTGCTGTGGCAGCAGGCGGCGCAGGGCGGCGCGCAGGCCTGTGGCATTGCCAGCGGTGAGCTGGCGGTGGGCAAACGCGCCGACTGGCTGGTGCTGGAGGAGGATGCGCTGCTGGCCAGCGTCAGCTCCGCCGCGCTGATCAATCGCTGGCTTTTTGCCGGCAGCAGCCAGCAGATTCGTGACGTGTTTGTTGCCGGACAGCCGGTGATTCAGCAAGGCCACCACGCGGCGGAAGAAGCGGCCGCCGCTGGCTTTGCCCGGGCGATGCGGGCGCTGCAATGAACGCGCGCTTTGACTACGCGCAGCTGCCGGTCAGCCGCTGGCGCAATGGCGGCGGGGAGACGCGCGAAATTATCAGCTATCCGCCGGGCGCAGCAGAGTTCCAGTGGCGCGCCAGCATCGCCACCATCGACGCCGACGGGCCGTTCTCGCCCTTCCCCGGCGTCGATCGGGTGATCACTTTACTGCACGGCGATAGCGTGCTGCTGCGCTGTGAACAGGCCGAACAGACGTTGCTGCCCCATCAGCCGTGGGCCTTTCCCGGCGAATGGGCGATAGAGGCGCAGGTCAGCGGCAGCTGTCAGGACTTCAACATCATGACGCGGCGCGACAGCTGGCGCGCGGCGGTAAGCGTGGAGCAGCAGACGGTCAGCAGCCTGCATGGCGTGGCGTATGTGCTGGCCGGTACATGGCGCAGCAGTGCGGGCGAGACGCTGCAGGCGCAGCAGGGAATGTGGTGGCTGCAGGAGCAGGAGCAGCAGCAGCTGGTGCCGCAAACGGCAGAGGCCAGCCTGCTGTTTATCGCGCTTAGCCGTGTCCCCTGAAGCGGCCCAGCAATTTGTAGCGTGAGCCTGGATAGAGCAGGCGCGCATAGGTGACGATTTTGTTGTCGCTCCACGTCTGGCGACGGATAAGCAGGCACGGCTCGTGCTCGTCCAGCGCCAGATGCTTACGCTGGCGCAAATCCGGCAGTACCGCTTCAACGATATGCTCACCGGCGGTCAGCGGGGCGACGCGCATCAGATAGGTGTACGGCGTCAGGCTGTGATAATCCTGGCTGAGGTAGTCAGGCGCGACCAGCGGATTGACCAGACGATCTTCCAGCTGCACCGGCAGCTCATTTTCGTAGTGCACGATCAGCGAATGATACAGCGTCTGGCCGGTGGAGAGTCCCAGCACCGCCGCCTGTTCCGGATCGGCCTTCATCTGACCTATCGAGAGAATTTTGCAGCTGTGCGTGTGGCCGCGCTGGGCAATTTCATCGGCGATGTTATGCACTTCCAGCATTGCGGTGTAGCCCTTCATCTCCGCGACAAAGGTCCCTACGCCCTGCATGCGCACCAGAAACCCTTCGCTGGTGAGTTCGCGCAGCGCGCGGTTGATGGTCATGCGGCTGACGCCCAGTTCATTGACCAGCTCGCTCTCCGACGGCACCCGCTGATTGGCTTTCCAGTGACCTTCGCGGATCTGGCTGACGATTGCCTGCTTAACGCGCTGGTAAATGGGCGCGGGTTCATCCCCCATCGCTGCCGCCAGCTGTGCGATTGCCGTTTGCTCCGCCATTTCCTGTTCCTTTTCCAAATGATGTGTGAAGTTTACTGTCTCGCCGCCTAAATGTATATACATCCAATGGTGCATAGCCTGCCTGCGTGGTGCAGCTGCCGCCCGCTTTTGGTGCAGCGCACCAGGCTGAAGGTTGCCGCACCCGCATTGCGGCGCGTTTCACAGAATACGATCAATCTGGCACAGCGCTTGCTACTTGTATAGACAAGATTAGACACTTATGCTTCACTCACAACACTTATAGCGCCTCTGGCGGATGCCATCGCATCTTGCGCTCCGCCACAACGTGGCAGATCACTTGTATAGACAGGAGTAGACTATGTCAGGTTCGGTTCAGGCAATTCGCCTCGTTCCCGGTGAAGTGGACCTCGCCACCTTACGCCGTATTTATCAGGATAAGGTGACCCTGCAGCTGGCAGAGGAAGCGCGGGCGGATATTGACCGCGCCCGTGAAACCGTCGAGGCCATCGTCGCCTCCGGCAAGGTGGTGTACGGCATCAACACCGGCTTCGGCAAGCTGGCGCAAACGCAGATCCCCGCCGAACGCCTGGCGGAACTGCAGCGTAACCTGGTGCTGTCACACAGCGTCGGCCTCGGCGATCTGCTGCCGGACAACGTCACCCGCCTGGTAGTCGCCAGCAAAATCATCAGCCTGGCACGCGGCCACTCGGGCATCCGCATGGAACTGATTGACGCGCTGCTGGCGCTGTTCAACGCCGGCGTGATGCCGTGCATCCCGGCGAAGGGATCGGTTGGCGCGTCCGGCGATCTGGCGCCGCTGGCGCACCTCTCCCTGATGCTGCTCGGTGAAGGCCAGGTACGCATTGACGGCCAGCTGGTGCCCGCCAGCGAAGGCCTGGCCCGCGTCGGCCTGCAGCCGATTGTGCTGGGGCCAAAAGAGGGTCTGGCGTTGCTCAACGGCACCCAGGTCTCTACCGCGCTGGCGCTGCGTGGGCTGTTTGAAGCCGAAAATCTGTTTGCCGCCGGGCTGATGGCCGGCGCGCTGTCGCTGGAAGCAATTAAAGGCTCGGTTAAACCGTTTGATGCGCGCATCCATCAGGCGCGCGGCCAGCACGGGCAGATTGCCGTCGCCGCTGCGGTAGCGACGCTGCTCGAAGGCAGCGAAATTCTCAGTTCGCACAGCAACTGCGGACGCGTGCAGGATCCCTACTCGATCCGCTGCGTACCGCAGGTGATGGGCGCCTGTCTCGATAACCTCAGCCACGCCGCGCGCGTGCTGCAGATTGAAGCCAACGCCGCTTCTGACAACCCGCTGGTCTTCAGCGACAGCGGCGACGTGATCTCCGGCGGTAACTTCCACGCCGAGCCGGTGGCCTTTGCCGCCGACATCATCGCACTGGCGATAGCCGAAGTCGGTGCCATCTCCGAACGCCGCCTGGCGCTGCTGCTCGATACCGGCCTCTCCGGCCTGCCGCCCTTCCTGGTGCGCGACGGCGGTGTGAACTCGGGCTTCATGATTGCGCAGGTTACCGCTGCCGCGCTGGCCTCGGAGAACAAATCGCTGGCGCACCCGGGCAGCGTCGACAGCCTGCCGACCTCAGCCAATCAGGAAGATCACGTATCGATGGCCACCTACGCAGCACGCCGTCTGGGCGAGATGTGCTTCAACACCGCTGCCGTGGTCGGCATTGAAGCGATGGCGGCGGCGCAGGGCATCGACTTCCACCGCCCGCTGCAAAGCTCTGCCGCGGTCGAACAGGAGATGAGCCGCATTCGTGCGCAGGTCGCCTTCCTCGATCAGGACCGTTTACTGGCGCCGGACATTGATGCCATGCGCCTGTGGGCCAGCAGTTACGTCTGGCCTGAAACCCTTACTGCGCTGCTGCCAAGCCAGCGTTCTACTGCTAATTAAGGAACCGATGATGAGCGAAACTTTGACTCAGGCTGTTGCCCGTGAAATCCGTGCGCCGCGCGGTAATGAACTGCACTGCGCCAACTGGCTGATTGAAGCGGCATACCGCATGATTCAGAACAACCTCGATCCTGACGTGGCCGAACGCCCGGAGGATCTGGTGGTGTATGGCGGAATCGGCAAAGCCGCGCGCAACTGGGCGTGCTTTGAGCAGATTCTGCGCTCGCTGCGTGCGCTGCAGCCGGAAGAGACGCTGCTGATTCAGTCCGGCAAGCCGGTCGGTGTGTTCCGCACCCATGCCGATGCGCCGCGCGTACTGCTGGCCAACTCCAACCTGGTGCCGCACTGGGCAACGTGGGATCACTTCCACGAACTGGATAAGGCCGGGCTGATGATGTATGGCCAGATGACCGCCGGTTCATGGATCTATATCGGCGCGCAGGGCATCGTGCAGGGTACCTTTGAAACCTTCGCCGAAGCCGGTCGCCAGCACTACAACAGTGACCTGACCGGCCGCTGGATCCTCACCGCCGGTCTGGGCGGCATGGGCGGCGCGCAGCCGCTGGCGGGCGTGCTGGCCGGTGCCTGCGTGCTGGCGATTGAGTGCCAGGAGTCGCGCATCGATTTCCGTCTGCGCACCCGCTACCTCGACCATAAAGCCTACAGTCTGGATGAGGCGCTGGCGCTGATCAAAGACGCCACCGAAGCCGGCCAGGCGATCTCCGTGGGCCTGCTGGGCAACGCGGCCGAGCTGGTCCCGGAACTGGTGCAGCGCGCGAAAGCGGGTGGCATGAAGCCTGACATCGTGACCGATCAGACCTCCGCGCACGACCCGATCAACGGCTATCTGCCGGTGGGCTGGGACGTGGCACGCTGGGAAGCCGAGCGCGTCAGCAATCCGAAAGCGGTAGAGAAAGCGGCACGCGCCTCCATGGCGCAGCACGTACAGGCGATGCTCGACTTCCACCACATGGGTGTGCCGACCGTGGATTACGGCAACAACATTCGTCAGGTAGCGCTGGATGAAGGGGTGAAAAACGCCTTTGATTTCCCGGGCTTCGTGCCGGCGTATATCCGTCCGCTGTTCTGCGAGGGCAAAGGCCCGTTCCGCTGGGTGGCGCTCTCGGGCGATGCGGAAGATATCTATAAAACCGACGCCAAACTGAAAGAGCTGTTCCCGGAACACAAAAACCTGCACCGCTGGCTGGATATGGCGCAGGAGCGCATCGCCTTCCAGGGCCTGCCGGCGCGTATCTGCTGGCTGGGGCTAGGCGAACGGCATAAAGCCGCGCTGGCATTCAATGAGATGGTGCGCAACGGCGAGCTGAAAGCGCCGATCGTGATTGGTCGTGACCACCTCGACTGCGGCTCGGTAGCGTCACCTAACCGTGAAACCGAGGCGATGAAGGATGGCTCGGATGCGGTGTCGGACTGGCCGCTGCTGAACGCGCTGCTGAACACCGCCGGCGGAGCCACCTGGGTGAGCCTGCACCACGGCGGCGGCGTCGGTATGGGCTTCTCGCAGCATTCCGGGGTGGTGATCGTCTGTGACGGTACGGCTGAAGCGGATGCGCGACTTGGTCGCGTGCTGTGGAACGACCCGGCCACCGGCGTGATGCGTCATGCCGATGCGGGCTACGAGCTGGCGCAGACCTGCGCAGAGCAGCACGGTCTCAATTTGCCGATGCTGAAGTAGTTCCAGGTGCGCATCAATGCGCACCCTACGGGATGTCACCCCGGCTAAACAATAACGTCGTGTTGGCCTGTTAAGCCGTAACATTGTTCCAAAAGAGTGCATTGTGTAGGGTCGGCATTTATGCCGACCTTGCCCCATCCCCTTATGCCAATCCGCTATAGCCTATAGCCAAATTATTCCTTTCCACGATAGACGCCCCCCACGCTTACCACTACAGTGGACACTTAACTTCCCGCGTCGGAGATTGCGCAGCTGACGCTGCTGATGGAGCCTTACCTTATGAGCCTGCCTGCTGTCCTGCTGGAAAACGCCCTCACCTGGCGTCGTCAGTTACATCAACACCCTGAACTGGGTTACCAGGAGCAGCAGACCAGCGAGCTGGTTGCCCAGGTGCTGAACGATGCCGGACTGCAGGTGTTTCGCGGCCTCGCCGGCACTGGCGTGATCGGCACGCTGGAAAACGGTCCCGGTCCGGTCATCGGGCTGCGCGCCGATATGGATGCCCTGCCGATCACCGAAAAAGGCGAGCCGCAGTGGAAATCGAGCCGGCCTGGCGTGATGCACGCCTGCGGTCACGATGGCCACACCGCGATACTGCTGGCCGCAGCCTGTCAGCTGGCCGCCACGCGTAATTTCAAAGGTACGGTACATTTCCTGTTTCAGCCGGCCGAAGAGAATCTCGGTGGTGCGCGCAAAATGGTGGAGGAAGGTCTGTTTCAGCGCTTCCCGATGGATGCCGTGTACGCGATGCACAACTGGCCGGGATTGCCGGTGGGATCGCTGGCGGTAAATCCGGGCGCGATGATGGCATCGCTGGATTCGTTTGAGATTACGCTGCACGGCAAAAGCTGCCATGCGGCGATGCCGGAAAGTGGTGCCGACCCGATGGTGGTCGCCGCCGAGCTGATTCTGGCGCTGCAAACCATCCCGTCGCGCCGCCTGTCACCGCTGGCGTCGGCGGTGGTCAGCGTCACCCAGATTCACGGTGGCGAGGCCATTAACGTCATTCCGGAGCAGATCACGCTGCGCGGTACGGTGCGATGTCTGCAGACCGACGTGCGCAATCGCGTGCGCGGTCTGATTGAAGATTTTGTCACCACCCTGCCGCGCCCGTTTGGCGTCAGCGGCGAGATTCACTGGTATCCCGGCTATCCGGTTACCGCCAACCATGTCGCCCCGGCGGAGCAGGTGCGTGACGTGGCATGCCAGCTGCTGGGTGAACAGCAGGTGCACTGGCAGGTTAACCCGTCGATGGCGTCTGAAGATTTTGCCTGCATGCTGGAAGCCTGTCCCGGCGCCTATTTCTGGCTCGGCGCTGACGGTGCCACGCCTTCAGCCCCGCTGCACAATGCCAACTATGATTTTAACGATGCGCTGCTGCCGATTGGTATTACGTTCTGGCAGCAACTGGTGGAGAGCGTACTGATTAAACGCTGATGGCGCTGCCCAGCAAGCCATTCCAGCTGCGCAGGCGTGCACCCCCTGCGCAACCGCTGCGGTGACAGCCGTCACCGCCCGGGTTTTTCGTGCATGGCCGGCCGGGCAGCCCGGTTAAATTCCCGCCTGCTGTAACCGCGTTTCGGCATCGGCCATTGTTGCGGCTTCACCGGTCGCCACCAGACAGCACGCCAGCTGCAGGCGCAGCGCCTGCGGCACCGCGCGTTCACCGGCCAGCACCTGACGGATCCACGCTGCGGTATCCTGGGCGCCTTTGCTCTCTGCTAACGCCAGCGCGACCTCTGGCTGCCTCTCAACCCACACTTCCGCTTCTTGTGGGGAGGTGATCATTTCTGCATAAGTTAAAGTAGTGGGAGAAAGGACAGCGAAGGCAGGCTGACTGCGGCTCAGCGGATGAAAAGCGGATTTTGCATCAGCAGAGATTTTTTGAGCAAGACTGAAAAAAACGCGTTTTATTCTGCAATAAAATGAGCTAACTCTAAGTCGGTTCAATCATCTTTTATGAAGCTTTAAATTACCCTTCCATACCAAACTACCTTGCCAAGTATGTCAAAATCATCGGGTATGTCGTTAAGGCTGATGTTGTAAGGCTCATAGGCCGGATTCGTACTGGTTATTCTAAGTTGTGCGCCGGGAAGTCTTTGCACGCGCTTAACGAGTAGCTGACCATCGATTCGTAGTACATAAATCCCTTCACGTGGTTCTCTATCGGCATGATTTACAAGAATGATGTCCTTATCATTGAGAACCCCCTCCATAGAATCACCGCTAACGCTGATTACTGACAACTTAGCAGGGTCAGCCTTCAAATGATTCGTGACCCAATAACGCCTAAAGCTAACAGTGAACATCGGACTTTCGTCATCGTTCCATGCACCATAACCAGCAGCTGCTGATACGTTATAGCGAGGTACAAAAACAAACTCCTCCAGATCAACAGTGTTGCCTTTAACATCAACAGTTGTCCCACCAGTAAGAACTGCCGTGCTTACTGGTTTGCTCTCTTCCGAATCAGCCCCCAAAAGCAATTTACCAACTGAGGTTTTGAGTGTGTCCGAAAGTCGTAAAATGCTTGAAGCCGCAGGCTCTCTCTCATCATTTTCCCACGCCTGTAACGTGGACAACGATACTCCCAGCTCTTCTGCCACGTAGCCCCTAGATAGCTTTAACGCCTCTCTATGAGTTCGAATTCGAGCTCCCAAACCCACCAATGACTTACTTTCAGGTTTTTTATTCATATCCTGCAAATCCAAGTGATTTGTTTTCGACTTTTACAGGTTCATTGCAAGTTGTTGAAATTGAATTAAAACAACTTAAAAAGAACCTTCCACACACCTAAAAACAACCTGAAAAACAAACAAAAGAGTAATTTTCAGGTTTACATAACTCATTTTCGATCATACTGTACTTATGAAATAACCTCGGGAGGTTAACTAATGAGTACATTTGAAAGTACAAAAAAAAGCCAGACTGAGTCTGACTGGCACAGGGCTGACATCGTAGCTGCATTACACAAACAAGGTTGGTCTTTGCGTCGCCTTTCTATCCACCATGGTTACAAAAGCGCTGGCTCTTTAAAAAATGCCTTAGATCGTCCTTGGCCAAAGGGGCAAAAAATCATAGCAGATGCGATTGGCTTGCCACCAGAGGCCATTTGGCCCACTAGGTATGATAAACCATTTTCAGGTGAATGGAATTACTAATCATGGCTCAGAATAACCTGAAAACGCATTACACGGCTCAAGAGCTAGCTGATATGTCATTGCCTGGCATGCCTTCAACCCGTCCGGGTATCGCTGCCCGCGCGAAAAGTTGTGGGTGGGAGTTCCGCTCAAGAGTTGGTAGGGGCGGAGGCAATGAATACTCGTTGGCTAGCTTACCTTCTGATGCACAGGACGCGATTCGGAAGAAAGCTTATTTCGATTTGATCGGATCAGATATCAATCATGAAACAAAATCGGTTAAAGAAATCACGAGCAAAGCCAAATCTACGCGCGAGGTTGAACTTTTACGCCAATGTCCCGCGCTTCTTGAAAGGCAAGTGTCATCACTGACTGAAAAGCAGAAACAGATCGCTGATGCCCGCGCCGCATTGGCGATGGAAGCGGAACGATTACGCGGTGCTGGAATGTCCCGTACTGCGGCCGTGAAATTTATTGCAGACGCGTCACGTGCTGGCACGCTGCCTGATCATCTGAAAAATCTCGCTGAAATTGCCAATGCCCGCAAAGGGTCTACCCGCAGTGGCGTGGGTGAGCGCAGCCTGCAGGAGTGGCTCAGCATCTTTCAGACCACCCGTCCGGGTGTTGAACGTCTGGCGATGCTGGCACCTGGCTATCTCAAGGCGAAGAAGCCTGAGCAGATAACGTGGTTGCCTGATTTTCTGGCGCACTGGCGCAGCCGCAAAGGCCCGTGCCTGCGTGAGGCCTATCGTGACTTCACGGCTGAATGGGAAAGCGTTTATGCCGGACAGCCCGCGATGATTGCCGCCTGCCCGTCTTATGACGCGGTACGCCGCGCCATGGACAAACTGCCGAAACGTGAAAAAGCGCGTGGTCGCGTCAGTGGTTCCGCTGCGCTGGTTTATGAGTGTTTCCAGAAACGTGACTGGTCACAGATGCCCGTTAATGGTTGCTGGATTGCCGACGGTAAGTCACTGGATATGAAAGTCGCTCACCCGGACCATGGCCGCCCGTTTACGCCTGAGCTGACGCTAATTATCGATGGCCGCACCCGCTTTATCACGGGCTGGAGCCTGGCTCTTTCCGAAAGCGTAATCGCCGTGGCTGATGCCTACCGCTACGCCATGAAGCACCACGGCAAGCCGCTGTTTGTGTATTCGGATAACGGTGGTGGTGAGACCAACAAAACGCTGGATGCAGATGTGACCGGTATTTTCAGCCGTCTTGGCATCGACCACCCGACCAGTATTCCCGGACGGCCACAGTCACGCGGCATCATCGAACGTCTTAACAAAGGCGTGCCGCGCCGCGTCGCCATGCAGTTCGAAACCTACAACGGATCATCGGCTGACCCTGAGCATGCCCGTATTACGGCACGCGCTATTCAGTCAGCAGTTAAAGCGCAGGAAAACGGACGTGAGCTCACGCCGGTACAGCGCACTGCGCTGGGCAAACTGCCGTCGTGGCAGCAGCTGCTGGATGCGATTGCGCACGAGGTAGACACCTACAACAACACCCATGAGCACAGCGAACTGCCTAAACGCAACGGGCGTCATATGACCCCGGCAGCATTCCGCCGCGCCGTTCTTGAGGCCGAGGGTGATGAAATTGAATACCTGACCGACGTGGAGCTGCGTGAAGCCTTTATGCCGGAAATGGTTCGTACCGCACAGCGCGGCTGGGTTCGCCTGTTCAACAACGACTATTTCTCAGAGCAGCTGATTACAGTGGACGGTGAAGAAGTTCGCGTGGCATTCGACATTCACGACCCGCAGGAGGTCATCGTCCGCCGCATGGATGGCACTTTCGTCTGCATGGCTATCTGGAACGGCAACAAGCGTGCGGCTATCCCGGTCAGCATGATGGATGTGGCCGTCGAGAAGCGCCGCCAGCGTCGCCTCAAACGTGTTGATGAACAGCGTGAAGAGATTATGGCCGAGGGCCGCACAGCCCTGCCGGGTCAGTTATTCAATGACCTGAGCGGCTTTATCCCTGCCGAGTGGGAAGAAGTGAAACCGGAAGAGCAGTATTTCTTCCTGGAAACCGATTTTGAAGAACACCTGAAAAAGACCGGCAACAACCGGTAAGTGAGGAAAGCATGAGTTTAGTTAAAGCACTATCAGAACTGATGGAGCGCAAGGGCTACAGCCAGACGCAGGTAGCACGTTCTATTGGCATGAGCGGCGCCACCGTCAGCACCTACCTCAAAGGTAACTATGCCGGTGATGTAGGCAAGGTGGATGAACGGGTGCAGAACTTTATTACCCGCGAGACCGAACGTGATCGGACCGTGCGCATCGTTCCGCGCTATATCACGACGCTCACCTCCCGCAAGGGGCTGGAAGTCATCCGCATGGCGCACCTGGACGGTGAGATCAACGTAATTTACGGCGATGCGGGGCTGGGCAAGACAATGATTCTGCGTGAGTACGCGTCTCAGCATAAAGATGCGTTGCTGATTGAAGCCGACCCCGGCTATACCGCCCGCGTGGTGCTGGAAGAACTCTGCAGCCGCCTCGGACTGAGCAAGCGCGGCAACATGCATGAGCTGAGCGAAGCCTGCATTGATGCACTGCGTGATTCCGGGCGTCTTCTGATGGTGGACGAGGCGGAAAACCTGCCTTACCGCGCGCTGGAAACCCTGCGCCGCATCCATGACAAGGCCGGGATCGGCATCGTTCTGGCAGGCATGCCGCGCCTAATCATCAACCTCAAGGGTAAACGCGGTGAGTATAAGCAGCTTTACAGCCGCGTGGGGCTCGCGCTCTGCCTGGGTGATGCACTGCCGCAGGAAGACATTGTCGCCATCGCCAGCAGTATGCTTGCCGATGCGGCAGCACAGGATGTGAGTGACGCCCTGTTCCGTGCCAGCCATGGCAATGCGCGTCGTCTGTTCAAGCTTGTTCGTGGCGTCAGTCGCCACAGCAGCATCAGTGGCAAACCGGTCAGTGCCGGTGCCGTCCGTAGTTTCGCAGAAATGCTGATTAACTGAGGCAGGAATCATGAAAAATCAAATTACCGCTTATGCATGGGCCTCTGGCCTGATTGAGTTTGGTGCTGTTTATCCGGAAGGTGCTTTGCCAATTATCACGGGTGATGAGGATGCGGTTCGCGAGCTGGTTGGCACGCTGGCGCGCCATTCATATAGCGGTGAACTTCTGGTGCCTGGCGTACCGGAATCAGGCGGCGGGATGGAAGCTGTGGATGCGCTTCTGCGTTTCAACCACCGGATGGTTGAGGCCTACACCGGTCAGGCACAGGAGCTTGAGTTATGAGTAATGAAAAAGTCAGTAATGCTGATGTTATTTCCGCACTGCTGCGTGCCGAAACGCTGGTGATGTATCTCACCGCACAGGGCGTAAAGGTTAAGGGCGTCACCCTGCGCAATGCACAGCCGGTTATCCGCATCAGCTGGCACGGCTGGTGCGAAAAGATGAAGCGTGCCGGGCACGCCCACTACAGTCAGTACGGCCACGATGCGCATGGCCGCTTCCGTCAGGGCGTCTACACCGACGAAAGCGGGTGCCGGGTGGTCTGGTCAGAGTCAGTCCATTAAGGGGGAATTGTGGCAAAAATCATCATCAACATCGAAACCGCCGCGCGCGGCCTGTCGGTTGACTGTCAGGTATCTCCGGCGGACAGCGATACACAGCTGGTGCAGCATCTTGCCGCGCTCGTCGCCGCAGGTCTTGCAGTCCACGTAAACGAAAAAATCCGTAATGCACTCACTAAAAAGGAAAAAAACAATGTCCACTGAAAATAAACAGTTTACTGAGAAGCAGGCTCCGCAGGGTTACTGGGTGGATGCCAAAGGCGTACTCACGCCGGAATCACTCATCAAAGATATTGATCGCACCCGCGACAATCTGGTGCAGGAAATAATCGGCCGCGCGCTGGAGCTGAATAAGGCGCTGACCGAGTTCAAACTGTCTGGCTTCTCCGACATTGGCGCATTCGTTGACCTGTCGGCTAATGAATATGGCGTGTCGCTGGGCGGCAAAAAAGGCAACGTTACGCTTTACAGCTTTGATGGCCGCTACAAGATTCAGCGCGCCATGCAGGACCGTATTGCGTTTGATGAGCGCCTGCAGGCGGCAAAGTCACTGATTGATGAGTGCCTCTCCGACTGGACCGAAGGGGCACGCCCGGAGATCCACGCCATTATTAACCGCGCGTTTCAGACCGAAAAAGAAGGCGAAGTGAATACCGGATCCGTGCTGGCCCTGCGCCGCCTCGAAATTGATGACGCGCGCTGGAGTAAAGCCATGCAGGCAATTGGCGAGGCGGTTCAGGTTGTGGGAAGTCGTTCCTACATTCGCGTTTATGAGCGCGTAGGCGACAGCGATCAGTACCGTCCTATCTCTCTCGATATTGCAGGTGTCTGATATGAAGAGCACATTTTTCAAAACGGGCAATATCCGTTACCGCAAAAGCGCTCAGCGGGCTATTGCCGCTGAACAAAGTGGTGATTTCGAAAGCGCATCGCTCTACTGGATTAATGCCGGTAACGCGGCATCAAATCCGGCGAACCGGGCATGGGCAGCTGTCCGCATGGAGTTTTGCGACAATGCGCATGCGCGCGGATGGGGGCAGCATGATGCGGGCAGCGGAATTTAATCAGCGCTATCAGGTCGGTCAGACCTTCATCCTGCAGCCGCACCCGATGCTGCGAGGAGGCAGGGTTGTCAGAACGGTCGATAAGGCGCGCGATCTTAAAAACGTAACCGTTGTTGAAATTAATCAGGAGCCTTATTTTGCGAATATTAAATCGCTGAATGCGTGCCGCTGATAATAACCCTTAATTAAATCTCTTTTAAATATGGCGTAAACCCGCAGGGGCTGGCTTACGCCTGATTCAGGAAAAACTGCTATGAGCGATAAAGAGAAATATCTCAAAAAGCTGAAAAAACTGCTGGCGCTGGCGCGTAATAACTCCAGCCCCGAAGAGGCTGCACTTGCCATGAACCGCGCGCAGGAGCTAATGGTGCGCCACAATCTGAACGCTGATGACGCGGAGCTGACGGACATCAGCGAGGCCTCAACGGATAAGGCCCCGTCACACGCTGAGAAAATGCCGGAATATATGGCGATGCTTGCCAACATGATTTCGCGCGTATTTGGCGTGAAGTTTTATTCCTCTTTTGGCCGGGAATCTTATTTCGGACCGGCCCGCCGAACCCTGACCTTTTACGGCCCCAACGAGCGCCCACAGGTTGCAGCATATGCCTTTGAAGTCCTGGGCAAACAGCTCATGAAAGCCCGGCGTACTTTTATCGCGACACTGCGTAAAAACATCAAGCCAGCCAATAAAACAGCGCGGGCAGATACCTACTGCTCTGCATGGGTGAACGGTGCTTATCAGGTTGTAACGGATCTGACCGTCACCGAATCGGAAGAGACGCTGATGGAGAGCTATCGCAGCCGGAAGCTCAGCTCAGGCATGTCGCAGGGCAAGGTGCGCAGCCCGGCAAAAGCACGCGGTACGGACTGCGCTGCTGTCGCGGGTTATCTCGATGGCAGTAACGCCCGCCTGCATCATGGTGTAAACGGTGCGGCCAGTGCAGCGCTGCAAATAGGTGGTGCAAATGAGTAAGCGAACCAGCAATCGCGCTGCCCGGAGGCTGTTACTTATGCCTTTCTGGTTCAGTAACCGGAAGCAGATGTCGGGATGGCCATCAACGCTACGCCCTTTTTTTGCTCCTGATAAAGGTGTCAAAAGCCGCAGTCAGCGCCGTGCAGCAAAAGTGAATCTGCGCATCCGGGAAGAGTTACGACAGCAGCGGGAGCTGCTTGAGCCCGATGCCCTGGCATACGTATGTTCATCTAACAAGAGTGAGACACAGCAATGAAAACCGAAGAGTTCAGCTCCATTGCACAGGCTGCGCAGCGTTATCTCGACCTGATAGCGTTTATGAACAGCCGTTCTGATCGCAATCTTGAGTGGGATTTGACGGTCATTGATACGGTTCTGCGCGACTTCCGTTTCGTCGCCACACCCTCTGCCGTGCTGAAACTCTGTGGCTGCGTGCAGCAGCTGCAGCAGGAACTGACCGATGCCCGCTCACAGCTGGAGGCCCTGAAGCGAGAGTGCGCCGACATGGCGGATGTCATGGCCGTGTCAGGCTCAGGAAACGTGATTGCGTTTCCTCTGCCACGGTACATGACAGCTGAGGGGCTGGAAGCCCTGACCGTTGCGGATATCACGCATCACCTGAGCAGTCTTGGTTTCGAGGTAAGAGGAGAATCTCAGTGATTACCGTAACAGAATGCCAGTTTCTCGATAACGGTGAGCGCCGTATTTATACCCTCACCGACAGCAGCACCGTCGTGGAGTGCCCGAGATTTCCGGGCAGGACGCGGTTCCGGTTTTACGACAGCCGCAACCGGGCTATCTATGACCGTTCATCATGTACTGCGATGAAAAAAGGGGTCGAGCAGTTCAAGAAAATGCGGGGTATCAGGTCATGAGCAAACAACAGCAGTTTATTGAAGAGATGATCCGCTGCAGAGGCATTGACTTTGCACGCATTGGAATGATGGTTGAAGTCGATGGTGTCATCGGTACTATCGCTGGAATGAATGGCAGCGCCAATCTGGATGTTGTGTTTGCCAATCAGCTGAAATATGGCAAACACAAGCATAGCTGCCACCCCACCTGCGAAGTTAAGTATTTCGACAATAATGGCAATGTTATTGCGGATTACACTTCTGCATCAAAGCAGGAGGACTAATTATGGTGGTGGCTATTTTCTTTATCGCCTTATTGCTCTGGTTCCATCTGGGCTGGTGCTGGAGTGAGGCCCTGATGAGACTGGATGCGCAAACGCTGCATCAGGGGCGTAATTACCGACTGTCATTTATCTTCTGGCCGCTCAGCATGATGCTGTGGGACGCTGAGCAACAGGAGGAAATGTAGATGGCCAGAAATGCATTAGCTCGTCTTCAAAACTCTGCAGGTCATCACTATGAATTTTACAGTGCCGGTAATTGCCACGTCTGCACTGATTGCGGAACGGCAGAGCACCGCAATGGCCGGTTTTATTACGTCGGTCGTTGGTCCAAGGATGAGCCGCCTTGTGAGGGAAACCATATTGGGCGCCAGCTGTGGCTTGAGGCTTCCAATCCGGATGAGGCATGGGAAAAGAACTTTAAGGAGCCAGCAAATGAAAAGTAATCATTACCCGATGCCAGCATTAACCGAGAAGTTGCACGACGCAACTTTTCTCTGCGCACAAAATGTACTCAATGCTTCCTGGTCAAATGAGCATATGAAGCGCATCGCACAAATCGCCCTCGCGGTGCTGACGGCTGAGAAGCGATTAACCGTGTCTGTAGTGCAGAAGAATGAGCGTCTGAAAGGATTCAATTTCGATGGCTATGACTCACTTCCCGCTGGTGAGCATGAATTTTACACCGCCCCACCAGCGCCGGTAATTAAGTCGGTAGTTGCCCCTGATTTACCGGCTGATTGTGACCGTACAGAAGCACACTTTAAGTACCAGGCAGCCATCCGCACCGCTGGCTATGAGGTGGAATCATGACCAGAAATAGCAGAGCATTAATCGGGGCAATCAAGGCAGGCCAGAACTGGCTGGGGTGGGATGATGCTACCTATCGCGGAGTCCTCAAGCGGCTGACGGGTAAGGAGTCATCGACACGTTGCAGCCTTGAGGAACTTCAGTCTGTTCGCGAATACATGCACGAACAGGGTTACCCGCGTAAAACATCGCGTAGCCACGGGCGCAGACCCAGCGTGGCGGCGGGTCGTCAGGGGCTGCTGAGAAAAATTGAAGCCCTGCTGACTGATGCCGGTCGAAAATGGGACTATGCGGAGGCGGTATCGCTGCGTATGTTTGGACAGAAAACACTGGAGTGGCTCACTGATGAGCAACTGACCAAACTGATGCAGGCGCTGATAATTGATGCCCGGAGGAGAAGTTAAAAGGCTTTAAATAGCCTTTAGTTAATGCAAAAGCTTTTGCGTTAATTAAATCGTTCAGTCAATGAATCAGCATGTTCATGCAAAATGAGAAAAAATTGATATACAATGGGGGATACTTAGGTATCCCCTTTTTTATTTCCGGAGTTCGCTATGGAACTTGAGCAGGTAAAAGCATTGTTACCGGACTCGGTGATCACTATCGCTGAGTTGATTGGTTTTCCGGCAACCGCTGAGCTGCTCCGGGTGCTGGGCGGCACCACATTCCCCATTGGTAAGGGATTACGCGCCATGGGCGCGGGGCGCGCCAAATTGCTCCGTGAAACTATCGGGGAAGAGAATGCGCGACTGATGACGGCTCACTTCGGCGGTGAGGTGCTGTATCTTCCACGCTGTGATCGCGCATTGCGTGAGTTACGCAACCGTGCATTTATGGGTGAATTTGATCTACTTAAAAACAATGGGATATCCACACCACGGATTATGACTCAGCTTTGTCCCAAGTATGGTTTCACAGATCGCTTTGCATGGCAGCTACTGGCTTCAAAAAGAAATGACACTAAAGACTCACAACAACAGTTATTCTGAGGTACATATGCATTATAAATTCAGAGCCAAATCCCTGAGCTTAATTATCGCAGCGATTTCTTTTGCACCAATCATGGCAACAGCGAATGGCGCTAACGAACTGGTTGCCAAATCCATTGCAGGTGATTATCAAGCACAGAGAAACTTAGCATATAGTTATCAAAATGGCTGGGGCAGTTCTTCTGATGGGGATTATATCGCTCCTAATCCAGTTCAGGCATGCGCTTGGCGTAAGGTTATATTGTTGACCAACGCTAAAAAATCAGACTCAACTGATTACGCTAACGAGTCTATTGATTGTAAAAGTGTACACCCTAACGAAAATCAGAAAGTCTGGATGGAAGTTAGGGGCATTATTTCTAAAATGAAAAAGTAATTCACTGAACCCTTTCACATTATTCCCGCCTTAACTCAATGAAATACTGGCACCATCATTTATCCCGATGGTGGTGTCATGATCCTCTTTCTTCCTCAGTTTCAGCGTGCAGCCGGACTTGATTCCGTTACAGCACAGCGCTGGCTAGCGCCGCTGCAGGCGGCAATTAACGAATTCGACATTTCAAATGCTGCCCGTCTGGCCGCTTTTATCGCTCAGACCGGTCATGAAAGTCAGGGATTCAGCCGCCTGACAGAAGGCCTTTATTACAAAGACCCCGCACGCGTCGCCGAAATCTTCCGCAGCGGCTTCGACAACAACCGCAATGGCGTGATTGAGCCTGCTGAAATCGAGTTCGCCCGCGCCTATCTCCGCAACCCGGAGAAGCTCGCCAATCGTGCCTATGCCAACCGTGGCGGCAACGGTGCTGAAGCCACGGGCGACGGCTGGAAATACCGGGGACGCGGCCTGATTCAGGTGACCTTCCGCGATAACTATGCCAAATGCGGTCACGCCCTCGGTCTGGATCTACTGGGCAATCCCGACCTGCTGCTCGACTTTCCCAATGCTGCGCGATCTGCTGCGTGGTACTTCATGGCGAACGGCTGTAACCAGCTGGCCGATAAAGGAGACTTCCTCACGCTCACTAAGCGCATCAACAGTGGTATGGAGGGTCTTGCTGACCGTCAGGCGCGATTCAAAGTGGCTAAGGCGGCGCTGTGCGTATGAGTTCCCTTCGCGATCTCATCAGCAATCCGGCATCCGGGCGGCTCTCCACCTCTGACTCCATCGTGCTCGGTGCCTTCCTGGTGAGTTCGTTCGTGCTCATCTGGGTCACCGTGAAGCACACCGACGTGCCGGGTGAGCTGTATGTCACCTACCTCGGTGCATGGGTGGCGCAGAGTCAGGCGTCAAAACACATGTCTATCAAGCGTGCTAAGGAGGTCCCCGGTGTGGTCAGCAATCCTGAAACTCCTCAAGGCTGAGTGGGCATCGCTGCTGGTCATCGCCGCGCTGCTGGGCGGTGGAATCTGGTTCGGTACCTTCATCACCAGCGGCAGGCTTGCCGACCAGAAATCAGGCTATGAAGAGACGCTGCGTCAGCAAGGCAAGGCGTTTGCTGATGAGCGTGCACAGTGGCAGGCACAGAAAACGGCGGCGGCAAACCAGTACGCCGCCGATTTAAAAGAGGCCCTGCGCCAGCGAGATGCTGAGCAGGCGCGTGCAGATTTGCTTACGGCGCAGCTGGCGAAAAGCACCCGCGACAGCGAACGTCGTATCAGCGACATAAAACGGAGGCTCAACGATGCACTTAAACGCGATGGCAGTGGTTATACCGGTCTTGGCCCTGACGGCCTGCAGCTCTGGCGCGAAGCCCTCGGCTGGTCAGTCGGCAACACCTCTGGCATCACAACTGGTTACGGTGTGCCAGAAACCACCGGCAGCGCTGCTCCTTATACCGGAGATGCCCGCGCCACCCGAGGCGGACTCTCCGCCAGCGGAATAATCACCGGTTCCGCTGCTTATGGTCAGTGGTGTCTGTCGCTGCGTGACCGCCTTCAGGCCTTAAACGACTTCTACAGGTGACAGGAGTGAACGCAGTCATGACCCTCGACACGGCCTTCCAGATAGCTCTGGCTCTGGCCGCATTATTTGGCGGCATCTACATTCGCCGCCAGCAGCAGGATATCCGCGACCTTGAGAAGGCCGTGGAGCGTATCAGGGAAGAATATCAGCGTCGCGAGGATGCGCGGCACAACCACACAGCACTCATGGACACGATGCGCGATCTACGTGCGGCCATCGAGCGTATCGACGAAAAACTGGACAGGAAAGCAGATAAATGAACGCCCGACACAAGCGCCGCGCCCGCCGCATCCCGGCAGTGACCACCGAGCACGATACGCTGATGCGCATTCATCAGCAGCTGAACCGCCTGCAGGCACCGGTAGACCCCGACGTACTGGGCGGCATCAACGGCAAGCTGGAGCGTATTGAATCAAGCCTCGGTGATATTCGCGCCGATGCGGTCCGCCTCGGCACCAATGCCGGAGCGATTGCAGGCGGCATTACCGGCGGGCTGTCAGGTGGTCTTGTGACGCTCGCCATTCTGTTCATCAAGGCCAAGCTGGAGCTCTGAGTATGGCGCATCCGCAGGAAACACGGGACAGGCTGCGACGTTCGTACATTTTCGGGCAGATGTCGCTGGAGATTGCCTCGGCACAGGCCGGAGTTGCCTTCGCGACGGCGCGCCGCTGGAAAAAGGATGCACAGGACGCGGGTGACGACTGGGACAAGCTGCGGGCCGCGCACGTGCTGGCAGGCGGCGGGCTGGAGGATATTGGCCGTGCGGTGCTGACAAGCCTGGTCACGCAGTATCAGACCACGCTGGAGCAGCTCACCACCGCCGATAACATCGGCCCTAAAGAGCGCGTGGAGCTGCTGGCAAGCCTCGCGGATGCATTTAACAAGGCCACGGCAGCGAGCCGCAAAATCCTGCCTGAAACCAGCCAGCTTGCAACTGCGCTCGACGTGCTGCAGCGCCTGAGCACCTTTGTGCAGGAGTCGCATCCGAAGCATCTGGCCGCGTTTGTGGAGATTCTGGAGCCGTTTGGCGCAGAAATCGAAAAGCATTACAGCTGAGACAGGTGAGCACATGAATTCTATCAACCGGCTTTTAACAGCGATTAAAAGCCTTTTTAGCAAGCGAGGTAACAACGTGGAAGGCAATGAAACTACGGCAGAAGCTCTGCCAGCAGCGAACATGACAGCGGAGAGCTCAGCAGTTGGGCCTGAAACCGCTCCAGCCATCAGCTCTGAGACTTCAGCACCGCCAGCGGATTCAGCATTTATCCCGGAAGTTGCGCAGCCCCCAACGGCTCCGGCAGAGGTCATCAGTCACGATCCAGTGGTTGTGAATGCTGATTCGTCTTCTATCAGCGCAGGCCTGCTGACCGACGTCAAAACCCTGCTGAAAGTGGCGGGTCATGACGTTGAAGCCGTATGGGTTGATGCCGTGGCGTATGCGCAAAAGGTAGCGACGGAAGAGGCGGCACTGGCTGAGAAGCTGGTGAGCGTGTTGCGCGTCGCCGGTCATGACGTGGGCGATATCATCAGCGATGCGTTCAGTTTCGCCCGTAAACACGGAAAATCCTGATAACCCTGCAGCGGGAAATCCTCCCGCTGCTCTTTTAGCCCGCGACAGAGGAAAACCATGGCCGACAAACTTATCCCCGTTAACAGTAATGTGAGCGTCATGGCAAGCCAGGTCATTGCCGTCACAGCATCCAGTCACGGACATGAAGTGATGGTGCATACGGTAGATGGTGAGCGCTATTCATTGTCATACAGCATGATTAATGAACGCTGGGCGGCCAAGGCCCGCTTTGAGCAGCTGGTCAATGACGCAGTGGCGGGAGAGTAAGCGTGTCAAAGAAAACCCTGCTGTCAAAAAAGGAGTTTGAGGCGCAGCTGCTGGAGCTGGCCGCGTCTATCCGCCGCACGATTGAGGCAGAACAGGTAGGCTTTGATCCGTCACAGGCGGCCATTGATGCGCGCCGCGATGAAGTGCGCGATCTGGTGGGTGGTTTTCGCTATTTCGTACAGAACTATTTCCCGCATTATATCCGCCACAAGGATGAATCGGAGCTGCACAAGTTCCTGTTTTCCCGTCTGCCGGAGGTGGTCGCGTCCACCGTCAGCCAGCAGGATGCGGTGGCCGCGCCGCGCGGTGAGGCCAAATCCACCATTGTCAGCCAGCTGTTTGTGCTCTGGTGCATCATTCTGGAGCTGAAAAAGTATCCGGTCATCATTATGGATTCCATCGACCAGGCGTATCCGATGCTTGAGGCCATCAAAGCAGAGCTGTGCTGGAATCCCCGCCTGAAAATGGATTTCCCCGACGCCTGCGGGCCGGGGCGCGTCTGGCAGATGGGAACCATACTTACTGCCACCGATATCAAGGTGCAGGTGGCGGGCAGCGGTAAAAAGCTGCGCGGCCTGCGCCATGGGCCTTATCGCCCGGATCTCGCCATCCTGGACGATATTGAAAACGATGAGCTGGTGCGTAACCCGGACCAGCGCGACAAGCTGGATAACTGGCTGAAAAAGACCGTGCTGCCGCTGGGTGGTGCCGGTGCCAAGTTCGATGTGATCTACATCGGGACCATTCTGCACTATGATTCGGTGCTGTCCCGCACCCTCAAAAATCCGCTCTGGCGCAGGAAGCGCTTTAAAGCGCTTATTGAGTGGCCGTCGGATATGACGCTATGGGACCGCTGGGAGGAGGTGCTGCGTAACCACGATGAGGATGGCGAAGCGATGGCGCGCGCCTTTTACGAGCAGCATCGAGATGAGATGGAGGCCGGTGCCGTGGTGTCCTGGTCGGCGCGCCCGCTCTATGCGCTGATGCTCATCCGCGCGCGCGACGGCCATTCCACCTTTGACAGCGAGTACCAGAATGACCCGGTCAGCGGTGAAGATGCGCCGTTCGCCACCTGCATCACCTTCTGGGTTAACCGCCTGCGCGAGTGGAGTTTCTTCGGTGCGCTGGACCCGAGCCTCGGCAAGAACGGCAACAGCCGTGACCCCTCGGCGCTGCTGGTCGGCGGCTTCAACCGCATGACTGGCATCCTTGACGTGGTGGAGGCGCAGATTAAAAAGCGGCTGCCGGACAAAATCATCAGTGACACCATCGAGCTGCAGCGGGAATACCGCTGTCTGTGTTGGTCGGTGGAGACCGTACAGTTTCAGGAATTCCTGCGCACCGAGCTGGTAAAGCGATCTGCCGCACAGGGCGTGCCGGTTCCGGCCATGCCGGTGATACCGCATACCGATAAGCTGCTGCGCATCGAGTCGTTGCAGCCGCACGTGCTCAATAAGCTCATCCGCCTGCACCCTTCTCAGGTCACGCTCATCGAGCAGCTGCGTCACTTCCCCAAGGGCGATCACGATGATGGCCCTGATGCGCTGCACATGCTGTGGGCGCTGTGTAATTCATTTGGTATGGGGCTGGATTTCCGCGCCGTGCCGCGCCGCTCTGACGGTGGCGATAACGATAATGACAACAGTTCGCGGGGCCGCAGCCGGGCGCGCTTCGGCAATGGAGGTTGGTAATGGTACAGATAGTTGACCAGTTTGGTCGCCCGATTAACAAAGAGGTGCTGAGCGAACCACAGACCACGCGCCTCATCCAGCTCAACCGCCAGTATCCTGCGCACCCTTCGCGCGGACTGACCATCCGGCGTCTGCCGCGCATTCTGCAGGAGGCCGAGCAGGGTTATCTCTCCGCGCAGGCGGACCTGTTTGAGGACATGGTCGAGAAAGACGGACATATCTTCTCTGAGATGTCCAAGCGCAAAAACGCGCTGCTCGGCCTCGACTGGAGCATTGAAACCCGCCGAAACGCCACCACCGAGGAGCAGAACCTCGCGGCAATGGTTCAGGAGTGGTTCGATACGCTCGACAACCTGGAAGATATTATCCTGCAGGCGGCGGATGCTATCGGCCACGGGTTCAGCTGTCAGGAGCTGGAGTGGGAAAACGAAGAAGATATCTGGCTCCCGTCAGCCGCCCACCTGCGCCCGCACCGCTGGTTCCAGGCGCGTCCGGATATGGGCGACGTTATCCGCCTTTCGGATGGCAGCATTGAGGGGGCTGAGCTCTGGCCGTTCGGCTGGATGGTGCACAGGCACGCGGCCAAAACCGGCTTTACCGGTCAGTCAGGACTTTACCGCGTGCTGGTCTGGCCGTATCTGTTCAAGAATTTTGCCACCCGTGACCTTGCGGAGTTTCTGGAGATTTACGGCCTGCCCGCGCGCGTGGGCACCTACATGGCCGGAGCCACCGAAGGCGATAAGGACGCGCTCTATGAGGCGCTGGTGATGCTGGGCCATAACGCATCGGGCATCATTCCACAGGGTACCAGCATTGATTTCAAGAGCGCCGCCAGCGGTCAGGCGGACCCGTTCGTCGCCATGATTGACTGGTGCGAGCGCACGCAGAGCAAGGTCATTCTCGGTGCCACGCTGACCAGCCAGGCGGACGGTAAAACCTCCACCAACGCGCTCGGCAACGTGCACAACGACGTGCGCCACGACATTCTGATCGCCGATGCCCGCCAGCTTGAGGGCTTTTTCCGCAACATGATCCACATGCTGCTGGCGGTGAACGGTTATGACGTACCGCGTCGTAAGGTGCCAAAGCTGGTATTTGACACCCGCGACATTGAGGACATTGAGTCCTTTTCAACCGGTGTTAAAAACCTCGTTGATTCCGGTTTTAATTCGCTTCCGGCATCGTGGGTGCATAAAAAGCTGGGTATTCCGGTACCGCAGAAGGATGAGGAAGTGCTCCGCGCGCCAGCCTCCACGGCAGCACCCGTGGCACTCAGCCAGCAGTTCCGTCGTATGGCCGTGCTGAGCTCTGCCGCTGAGTTGTCCGATCCGGCACAGGTTGCGCTCGATAACGGCAGGCCGGTACCCGAGGCCATTGGCGGAGCCATGGATAAGCTGCTTGCGCCGCTGATTGCCGCGCTCAACGACGGCCAGTCACCGGATGAGGCGCTTTCCATCGTGGCCGCAAGCTATCCGGCGCTGGATGACAGTGAGCTCCTGACGCTGCTGGAGCAGGCGCTGTTCGTTTCCGACGTGTGGGGGCGGTTAAATGCCAGCGAGTGACGGTGTCGATCTCACCTATGCCATCGGGCTCAGGCCGGAAAAGGCCATCGAATACTTCAGGTCGAAGGGCTACACCATTGGCTTTAACTGGCACGACGTGGAGGCACGCGCTCACGCTTCCGCATTTACCGTGGCAGGCGTGCTCAAGCTCGACGTGCTGGAAGACGTGCGCACCTCCATGCAGAAAGCCATTGAGAACGGCCAGACGCTGTCACAGTTTCGCCGCGACCTGTCGCCGGTGCTGACACAAAAGGGCTGGCTGGCGGATAAGGCAAAGCTCGTGGCCGATGAAGATGGCGTGCTTGAGGGCAAACAGCTGACGCCGCGCCGCCTGCGCACCATCTTTGAAACCAACATGCAGTCATCCTACGGTGCGGGCCGGTATGCCGCGCAGATGGAGAACGTGGAGGACCGGCCTTACTGGACGCGCATTGCGGTGATGGATACCCGCACCCGTCCCGCACACGCCGCCCTTAACGGCCTCACCGCCCGCTATGATGACCCCATCTGGCAGTTTTCCTACCCGCCCGACGGCTGGGGATGCCGCTGCCGCGTGCGCAGCTACAGCGCCGCACAGGTGGAGAGCAAAAAAATCACGCTGTGGTCCAGCGAGGGTAACATTGAGACCGTGCAGCAGGCGTGGGGACCGGACGATACGCGCGAGGTGCAGGCGTTCCGCTACAACGGCAAGCTTTACGCGCCGGACGCCGGTTTCGGCCACAACCCCGGACAGGGCTGGCTCGCCGGGCTGGGTCAGCGCCTGATGGACCGCTCCGCCACTGCTGCGCCGCAGCTCGCCGCTGTCGCCGTGCGCGAAACCCTGTCCGAGCCGCAGCTGCTTGACGCGATCAGTGGCGACGTGCGCCGCTTCGTGGATCAGTCGCTGCTGCGTGACCCTGTAGGGGCGTTTCGCCACGTCGGTGCGCTCAGTACCAAATCGCTTGACGGTCTGGCCGCACGCGGCATTACGCCATCATCGGCAGTGGTCAGCATCACTGACCGCGCCGTGAGCGACGCGCCGGGGCCGCTCTGGTCTGCGCTGCCGGAGGCGCTGCGCGACCCGGTGGCGGTGCTGCTCGATGAGGGTGAGCTGATATCCCTTATCCGCAGCGGCGATGCGCTTCACGCGGTTCGTCTGCGCACGGCCACGCAGGCGACGGGCTGGGAGGCCTCGCTACCTGATAAAGGGCGCAGCGTCAGTGACAGTGAACTGTCGCGCCTGAAATCCCTGACCGTACTGGAGGGCAGCACCGATGGCTTATGACATTGTCTTTGATGTGACTGACTTTGAACGCTCGCTGAGTGAGCTTATCAACCGGCTGGAGCACCGTGCGCCGCTGATGAAGATGCTGTCTCACGCCATGTGGGATGCGGTGGAGGAGAACTTCTCACAGCAGGGTCGTCCGGCGTGGATGGGCTGGAGCCCGAAATACGCGATGCGTCGCGGGCCGGGCCAGATACTGCAGCGCTCAGGGCGGCTGGCATCCTCCATCATGCCCTACAGCGATAATGACTCCGCCACGGTAGGTACCAACGTTGTCTATGCCGCCATTCATAACAACGGCGGTGTGATCGATATCCCCGCCCGCAGCCAGCGTGCCTACTATCGTGTGGACAAGGCGGGCAATCTCGATAACCGGTTTTCAAAAAAGAGCAAGGCCAACTACAGCGAGTGGCACACCATCGCGCCCTACCAGATTAAGATGCCGCGCCGCGAATTTCTTCGGCTCACTGAGTCGGATGTGGAAAGCATGGAAAAACAGGCAGAAAACTACTTTTCGCAGATATATCGCTGATGTGTCTCAGAGCGTCTGTAAGCGATCCTGCGGCGTTCTACTGAAATGTGGTAGAGTGATTCGGTCAGATAGCCGTTAAACGTTTTTAAAAGCGGTTTAAAAACGTCTGGCGATACCGGATTCATCTTATAGCGCCGAAATGTCATCTGCGGAGAATTATGGAGACCTTCAAAGCCTTTCTTGACTACTTTACGCTGACACAATGGATTGTTATCGGCATCGTCTGCAGGGTCCTGTTCTGGGTAGCCGAAAAGCTGACGGATCGATATCTGGACCGCTGGGTGCGTCAGCAGCGAAAAGCGCATCTGCAGTCGGGCGCTCCCAACCGTAAACCATCTGATAACGCACCCGAATAATCCACTGAACCCCTTCACCTGATTCCTCTGCTGACAGTCGCGTATTGTCGGCAGCATGAAAACACGTATCGCTTCACTCTCGCTGGCACTCACCAGCACCAGCCCCAACGAAATCCAGCTGTTACCGGCAGGCTACTTTCGTGCGCAGGATGGCCGTCCCGAGGAATGCCCTGAGGGCTGGTATATCGACGCATCCATTGCGGCCACGCTGATTGCCGCTGCGGATGCCCGCTCCACGCCTTACGTGCTGGATTACGAGCATCAGACCCTGCGTGCGGCAAAGAACGGCCAGCCTGCTCCGGCCTCTGGCTGGTTCAAACAACTGGAGTGGCGCGAAGGCGAAGGCCTGTTTGCCACCGGCGTTGACTGGACTGCCGCCGCTGCCTCGCACATCGAAGCGAAAGAGTACCGTTTTATTTCCCCCGTCTTTCTTTATGACAAAGAAGGCAGAGTCACGTCTCTCATCAACGCGGCCCTGACCAATACCCCTGCGCTGGACGATATGGACGAGGTCATGCTCGCCGCCGCATCGCTCATTGCAGCCACTACCAATGAGGACTCAATGATGGATGAATTACTGGAGCAGCTGCGCTGGTTCCTCGGCCTGCCACTGTCGGCAACCGAAGACGACATCCTCGCAGAGCTGCAGAAGCTGATTAACAAAATCAAGTCAGCGGACAGTCAGGCAGCGGCGAGCGGTATCGACTTCATTACGAAGCTGGAATCTAACGTTGCTGCCCTGACCGCGCAGGTTGAAACCCCTGACCCGACCCGCTTCGTCACGGTGGAAACCATGAATGAAGCGATCAGCCAGGCCCGTGCCAGCGGCGATGAACAGATTGCGCAGCTGACCCTGCGTCAGTCCGAGGAGCTGATTGCTGCCGCGCTGTCCGATGGCCGCCTGCTGCCCGCACAGAAGGCGTGGGCGACGGCGCTGGGTAAAAGTGATCCGGTTAAGCTGCGTCAGCACATCGACAGCCAGCCGAAAATTGCCGCGCTGTCCCGCACCCAGACACTCGGCCAGCAGCCTACGGGCATCAAGCCGCGTCCGTCCGTGCAGGACGATGACGCGCTGAATCCTGCGGTGCTCAGCCTGCTGGGTATCGACCCTGAGTCCATCAAACAGGAAGGTGAGTAATGGATCGCAACACCCCTTACCGCAACGGCGAGCTTGTTCCTCAGCCCGTTGCTGCCGCCACCATGATTTACGGCGGTCATATGGTCGCACTTAACGCAACGGGTCAGGCGGTTCCGGCCAGTGCCACCGCCGCCCTGACCGTGGTGGGCGTGTCAGATGAGTACGCCGACAACACCGCCGGTAATGCCGGTGATGTTCAGGTGATCGTGCGCCGTCATAAGGTCTGGTCCTTTGCCAACAGCAGCGCCGATGCGGTCACGCAGGCCATGGTGGGCAAAGCCTGTTACGTAGTGGACAGCACCACCGTGGCGGGTTCCAGCAACGCTGATGCGCGCCCTGTCGCAGGTACCGTGGTTGCCGTCGATGCTGACGGCGTCTGGGTCGAAATTTAAGGAGAAACACCGTGTTAGTAAACAAGCAGAACCTGCGCACCATCTTTGTCGGCCTGAAGTCCACCTTCCAGAACGCGTTTAACCAGACGCCGACGGACTGGACGCAGATTGCGATGGTGGTGCCATCTTCCACGAAGGAAGAGAACTATGCCTGGCTCAGCCGCTTCCCGAAAATGCGCGAATGGCTGGGTGAAAAGGTCGTCAAGCAGCTCGAAGGATTCAGCTACACCATCCGTAACAAGGACTGGGAAGCGACCATCGAAGTGGATCGTAACGACATTGAAGACGACACCATGCTGGGCTATGCGCAGCAGGCGCAGGGTGCGGGTCAGTCAGCGGCGGAGCTTCCGGCAGACATTATTGGTCGCCTGCTGAGCGGCGGATTTACCAGCCTCTGTTACGACGGTCAGTATTTCTTTGACACCGACCACCCGGTGGGCAAAGGCGTGCAGTCCAACAAAAGCACTAAAAAACTTGCAGTCACCTCTCTTGCGGCAGCGCAGGCAGGCTACGGTGCAGCGCGTGCGGCCATGCGTAACTTTAAGGATAACGAGGGTGAAAACCTGCGTATCCAGCCGGGCCTGCTGGTTGTGCCACCGGCACTGGAAGATGTGGCCAACTACCTGATGACCGCTGACCGCTTCCCGGACAACACGCCCAATACCTACAAGGGCACGGCGAAGGTGCTGGTGTGGCCGGGTCTCGCTACCGATACCGAATGGTATCTGTTTGACGTGAGCAAGCCGGTTAAGCCGATTGTGTATCAGGAGCGTAAAAAACCGGTGTTCGTCGAGCAGACGGACATGGACAGCGATCAGGTGTTCCTGAACAAGAAATTCAAATTTGGTGCCGAAGCCCGCTCCAACGGTGGCTATGGCTTCTGGCAGATGGCATTCGGCTCAACGGGAGTAGACGCATAATGGGTCAGATTACGATCACCGCCAAACGTAACGGCTTTATGCGCTGCGGCGTGGCGCATAAAGATACCCCTGTCGTCTGGGAAGACGGCAAATTTACCGACGCCCAGATTGCAGAGCTGAAGGCAGAGCCGATGCTCGTGGTGTACGACGGTGCGCAGGCACCGCAGGGCCAGCTGGAAGACGGGCTGAAACAGCTGCAGACCGAAAACGGCCAGCTGAAAGACCAGGTGGAGAAACTCACCACCGAACTCACCACCCAGCAGGCAAGCGTCAAGGCCCTGACCGGGGAAAAGGATGCCCTGCAGAAGAGCGTGGATCAGCTGACCGCTGATAAAGAGGCCCTGCAGAAGCAGGTGGATGAGCTCAGCGCAGGCGGGAAGTCCAAATGACCTACGCGAGCCGGGATGACATGGTAAAGGCGTTCGGGGTGGACGAGTGTACGGCACTCTCTGACCGCGCCTTTACCGGTGTTATTGACGACGAGGTGCTTACGGGTGGTCTGGTGCGGGCGTCAGCCCGCATCGATACCTACCTCGCATCACGTTACCCGGTTCCGTGGACGGACACGCCGGGTGTGCTGGTCGGCATCTGCTGCGATATTGCCCGTTATGAGCTGACGGGAGCCGGTACGCAGAATACCGATGAAATCCGGGACCGCTTCCGTGATGCCATCCGCTTTCTGGAAAGCGTTGCGGCAGGTCGTGTGACGCTGGGGCGACTGTCTGATGGCAGCGTCGCTGAAAGTTCCAACCGCGCCCGCTTCACGTCCGGCGGACGTCTGTTCGGACGCGATGAGACCGGTGGAGGTGCGTTTTGATCATCACCCAGATTGAGAACGCCATGATTGCCCGCCTTAAACAGGGACTGGGTGAGCTGGTCCGTGAGGTCAGGTCCTACAGCGGCGAGCTGGATGGTGAGCCTGCCAGAGTTATCCGCCAACTGCCCGCCGTCTGGGTCACCTTTGGCGGAATTCAGGGCAGCGAGCTGCTCTCAACCGCGCGCAATAAGTGGCGCGACAAGGGACGGTTTGTGGTGATTGCGGGTACGCGCAGCGTACGCAGCGATGAGGCCACCCGACACGGTGGCGCGGCCAAAAACGAAGTGGGCTCTTATCAGCTGGTGTATGCCATCCGCCGCCTGCTGGGGCGTCAGGACCTCGGTCTGCCGATTGACTTTCTGATGCCGGGTGCCGTGCGCACCCTGTTCAATACCGAGATAGAAAATCACGCCATGTCGGTTTTTGCGTGTGAGTTCGATACGCGGTTTGACCAGGTAGCGCTGGAAAACGGCCGGTTTCCGCTGTCTGCAGCTGACCTGCCAGCAGGTCATGATGACCGCATTTTCAGTGATTATTCCGCTGCGACCAGCCCGGACGACCCGGAATGGCTCAGCACCAACCTTAATTATCTGCTGGGTGGCAAAGAGCCCCCGGCGGCAGAGGACATCATCAGCCATGAAAGTAAAAGCTAAAACCGGCGTACAGGTGCCCCGCGAGGATAATCCGCGCCGCTACGTGCCGGACGGTGAGGCGCTGGAGGTGGCGGAATCCGCTTACTACCTGCGCCGTATTGCCGACGGCGACCTTGAGCGCGTGGAGGAAAACGCGCCGGCAGCGGACGCCCCCAAAGCGACAGCAGCGGTGAAAGCAGCGCTCAGCGAGATGGCTGCTCCGGCTGTGAAAACCGGGCCTGAATCTACCAGCGGCGAGAACGGAGCGAAATAATGGCAAGCCCTAACGTCTCTTTTGACAACATCCCCGCCAGCATCCGCAAGCCGGGTCAGTACATTGAGTTCAATACGAAGCTCGCCGTGCGTACCCTGCCTGCTAACGCACAAAAAGTGCTGGTGCTGGCCCCGATGCTCGAATCCGGTACCAAAGCGCCGCTTGAAGCCGTGAGCGTATTCAGCGCCGACGAAGCCGCTACCTATTTTGGCGCGGGTTCGCTGGCGCACCTGATGAGCATCGCGGCCATCAAAAGCTATGCGTATCTTGACCTCACCATGATTGGCATCAGCGATGCTGCCGCCGGTGTGGCCGCGTCCGGCACGCTGACGCTGTCCGGTTCGGCGAGCTCGCAGGGCGTGGTGTCGCTCTGGGTCGGCAACACCCGCGTAGATGTGGCCGTGAGCGCGACGGACACTCCGGCCATCATCGCCGCCGCGCTGGCTGCAGCAATCAGTAACCTGCCGGGCCTGCCGGTCACCGCTACCGTTCAGGCGGGCGTGGTCACGCTGACGGCGAAAAACAAAGGTCTTGCCGGTAACGGTATCACGCTGCGTGCACAGTCCACCGCCACAGGCGTGACCACCGCCATCGCTGCGATGAGCGGGGGCGACATTGACGCTGACCTGACAGCAGCGCTGTCGCACATGGTCGCGGGCGGTCATAACATCATTATCAGCCCGTTTGCCACTCAGGCCGCGCTGACGGCGCTCCGCACGCACCTGGAATTTGTGTCGGGTCCGATGGAGCAGCGCGGAGCGGTAGGCGTGGCGGGCTGGTCGGCAAGCCTTGCCACCGGCATTACGCTCGCATCCAGCCTTAACAGCGGGCGCATTACGCTGGGCTGGCACAACGGTTCAATGATGCTGCCCGCTGAGATTGCAGCGGCGTATGGTGCAGTCATCGCCAGCGAGGAAGATCCGGCGCGTCCGCTCAACACCCTGACGATGGCGCTCGATGTCACCGAGATTACCAGCCGTCCGGGACGTACCGAGCAGGAAAGCGCGCTGCACAACGGTCTGACGCCGTTTGAGGTGGGACCCGGTGACACCGTACAGATTGTGCGCGCCATCACCACTTACACCCGCAACGCAACCGGCGTGGATGACGTGTCGCTGCTCGACCTGACTACCATCCGCACGCTGGATTACGTGCGCAAGGCCTGTCGTGAGCGTATTGCGCTGCGCTTCCCGCGCAGCAAGCTCTCCACGCGCACGCCGCCGCTGGTCGAAAGCGAGCTCTATGACGTGCTGCTCAAGCTTGAGGAGCTGGAGATTCTGGAGAACGTCGAAGACAACAAGGACAAGCTCATCGTAGAGCGCGACAGCCAGGATAATAACCGCATCAATGCCCGCATTCCGTCAGACGTGGTCAACGGCCTGCACGTGTTCGCCGGTGTCATCGACCTTTACTTATAAGGAGCCCTTAAATGGCACTTGAAGAATACGTGGGCGCGATTGTGCTCTACATGGATGGGGCGGAAATCGAATGTACCGATATCCGCACCCAGACCAACACCGGGCGCAAGCTGGTCAAGACCATGAACCGCACCGGGCGCGCGAAAGGGTTTGCAAGGGGTATCGCTGAGTTTCAGCTGACCGTGACCGTGGTCATTCCGGAGAATCAGGCGGAACCGGACTGGGATGCGATGGAGGGCTCAAAGCTCACCATCATGAACATGGACGGCAAACCCAAGTACAGCTATCTGGACTGCTTTACCACGCAGACCGGCGAGCAGTATACCGTTGACAACGAAGCCCGCCGCGACCTGACTATCCAGTCGCTGCGTAAGGTGAATGGCGCATGAAGGCTGCAGGCAAACTGATGTATGGTGTCGCCGTAGGCGACGCCATTCACTATGACTACACCGTGGTACTGCCCGTTATCCGCCATACCGTTAACGCGCTGGCCGTCACGTTCGAGGCCATGGGTGAGACCGACAGCCCGCCCGCTGCGATGTATTACCGCGCGGCGGTGATGGCTGAGGCGCTGGAGGCTCTGGGCCCGCTAACTAAAGAGGAGATTACGGCGGAGCTGCTGCTCGACGGGCTGACCGATGAGGACTTTGACCTCATCGATGCCGAGCTGACGGGCCTTAAAAAAAAGCGGATGCCCTCGAAGCCGGACTCGCCGGATTCCGAAAAGTCACCCTCGTCCTCGGACAGCACGGCATCACCCCCGACGCCGTAGAGCGAATGAGCCTGTCTGAGCTGACGGGCTATCTCGATGCGCTGGGCAGTCTTCACGGGAAGAAGCCTGCCCGCACCACGCATACCAAATCGATGCGCCGCAGTAAAAAGAGGAAGCGTTAAATGGCCCGTGACTTAAAGCTTGCAATGACGCTGCTGGCGCGCGATCAGGGTTCAAAGGTCCTTCGTCAGTCGCTCAGCGATATTAACCGTCAGATTAACGCCAACAAAAAGGCCTCGGACGACGCGGCGCGCAGCGAGCAGGAAAACCTGCAGAATACCACCCGTGGTTCACGCGTGCTCCAGCAGGAATACCGCCGCGCCGCATCCGCGCGTGAAACGCTCGGCATCCGCTCTGAGCGTACCATCCAGCGTGAAATCTCACAGACGCAGGCGGCTTACATGCGCCTGCTGCGCACCGGCACCATGACCGCACAGGAGCAGTCGCGCGCGTTCGACGCCATGACCCGCAAGGTTGCCAACCTGCGCAACGAGCTCACCGGTGCAGGTCAGGCTATGTCGCGTATGGACCGTGCCCGCAACTGGGGCAGTAATGCCACCGCCATTGCAGGAGGAGTTGTAGCTGCAGGGGCCGTAGTCGCGCCGTCGATTAAAAACCAGGTGGGATATGAATACCGTCTGGCTGATATGGCAAATACCGCTTTTGGGGATGAGGATACAGCGGGCAGGCGCGCCGGAATGAAATCAATGGATCAGCTTATTCGCCGTTCCGTGACTGTGGGTGGAGGAAATAAAGAAAGCGCGGCTGAAACATTAAATACCTTGCTTGCATCTGGTGCCGTTGATTTCAAATCGGCAGAGCGACTGCTGCCAACTCTGCAAAAATATTCAACCGCAACTGGCGCTGAGCCGAGCGACCTGGCACAGATTGCTATTCGTCTTAAACAAAACTTCGGTATCTCAGATGAGCAGATCCCTACAGCACTAAACATGTCTATTAAAGCCGGTCAGCTAGGGTCATTTGAGCTAAAAGATATGGCTAAATGGTTGCCACAGCAGCTGGCTGCCGCTAACTCTCTGGGCATGCGAGGTTTGGGGGATTTTGGCGTCATGCTGGGCGTCAATCAGGCATCCATGATTTCAGCGGGCACGCCCGATGAGGCCGGTAATAACTTCGTTAACCTCCTGACAAAAATTAATAGTCAGGATGCCTCAAATGCTGCAGCAAGAATTAAATACAATGGTAAAGGCATTGATTTGCCCGGCTCACTCGTTGCAGCGAGGGGGAAAGGAATTAATGCCATTGACGCATTTAGCGGGATTGTTGATAAAGTTGTCGGGAACAACCCCGCTTATAAAAAGTTAGAATCAAAATTAAATAGCACCACCGATGAAGGTGGGCGCAGAGAGATAATGGAGTCTCAGGCAAAATTACTTGAGGGCTCTGCTATTGGTCAGATTGTTGCTGACCGTCAGGCATTAATGGCTCTCGTTGCATACCGCGCTAACAAGCAATATGCGCAGAGCGTGATTCAGGGGGTTAACGGCGAAAGAAATCTGCCACTTGAGAAGCAAGCGGGTGAACAAAACTTCGATTTAATTGAAGGTACAGGACAATATAAATTTAACCAGTTAAACAATACACGTGACTTTGCCCAAATGGATGCAGTCAAGCCTTTATCGGAAGTGATGGCGCAACTATCACAGGAACTAACTGATTATGGAAACGCTTACCCGGGGTTAACTAAAGCAATGGCGGGAGCAGAACTTGCAATTAAAGCTATGACAGCAGCAGCTATAACTTTTGCAGGTGTTAAGTTTGTAGGCTCTTTAGGTAGTCTGACGACAGGCGCAGAAGTTGCATCTACAGGTGGTGGATTACTTCAGAGAGTCTTAAAAACCGATGGTGCTTCGGCTCTTAAATTCGCAGGTCGCTGGGCAGGCCGAATTATGGCCCCCCTGGCTCTCTGGCAGGCTGCAGAAGATGCGCCACTGGTTCAGGTTGAACGCGGTGACGCAGCTGCGCGTGCGCGCGTGCAGTCCGGTAAAGATACAGACACGATGAGCCGCCTGCGGGATCTAAAAACCGGCCAGCCTGGATTGCTTGATGCATGGGATGAGGTTCAGTCATGGTGGTCATCACCCACCGCGATCAAGATGCCGAGTACCGCCAATGGTTACCCGGTTCCGCCGTTCGCGCAGCCAGCTCCTGCAGCTGCACCGCAGCCCCAACTTATTCAGCTGACCGTTGACGGCAAAGTGCTGGCCGAGGCCGTCAACGATGCCAACTCACATAACGGCAGTCGTGGTCCGCAGGGAGGTCCGCATTAATGGCATGGTCTGATTCACTGCAGGATGCCGCGTTCCGGGGCGTCCGCTTCGACGTCAAAAACACCCGCGACAGTGTAGAGCGTGCGCTGGGCGAAAGCAGCTATCCGTATCTCGACGGTGCAGATCTAGAGGACCTCGGCGCGAATCCCCGCAGCCTGCAGCTGCAGGCCGTTATCTGGGGTGACAGCTACGAGACCACGCTGCAGGCGCTGATTAAGGCGCTGGATACACGCGGTGCCGGTGAGCTGATCCACCCCGTCTTTGGCTCAATGCCGAACATGCAGGTGCGACTGTACCAGGTTAACCATGATGAGGAAGACCCGGACTACTGCACCATTGATATCCAGTTCCTGCAGCACAGCACAGGTAATCCGTTCTTTGCACGTGACTGGCCGCTCAGCCAGGCTGACGCCATTTTTAACAGCGTGCAGGACTTGCTGGACAGGTCTTCATCACTGATGGAGAGCGCGCTGTCACCGCTGCGCACCGCACGCCGCTACATGAGCCGCGTCAAGGCGCTGGGCGTGACGGCGCTGAACATGGTGGCCGTGCTGCGCAGTGAGGTGACTGGCTTTACCAGCAGCACCACTGACTTTGTGAACTTTCCATCGTCATTCATGAATGACATTCTTTCCTCGCTGAGCCTGCGCAGCTCTCAGGCCTCAACGTCTGTCAGCGATAGCGGCACGGTATACACCGCAGCACCAGCCGTTGCCATGGCGGACTGGTCGGCCATCAATGCGCAGTCCACCTCAGTTGCCACCCTGCCTGATGACCTCATCAGCGGGGAGGTTACCGCGCCGGTGGATATGCCTGCCAACATCACCCCGGCGGACATTAAAGAGCTTCGTGTCATGGTGCTCACCTCAGTGGCGATTGAGCTCTCACAGCAGGCTTCCTCATTCCTTTCCGATGAGGCAATCACCGCCGTTCTTACGCCGGATGACATTGAGCAGATCACCAATGATGCTCGTCAGGCGATTAAGAACGCCATCGATGCCAGTCGAGACGCCTACAGCGGCGAAATGGACAGCGTCAGCAGCGCCCCAACGAAAGTGGCGCTCGATTACCAGCCGGTGATTGACCTGCTGCGTGATATCGCGCTGTCACTGCAGGTGATGGGTACCGCGCTGATTCAGGCGCGCCCGCCGCTGACCGTTCGCAGGGTGGAAAGCGCCGGTAACCTGCATCTGATTGCGCATCTGTGGTACGGCGATTACACCCGTGCCACAGAGCTACAGCTGCTGAATCCGTCACTGCGTGATCCGAATAACCTCATCGCCGGAGATATGCTCTATGCCTATTCAGAATAAGCTGGCATCAAAGGATATCGACCTTGATAAGGTGTCCGTGGTCATTGGTGGCAAGGTGCACAGCGACTGGACCAGCTACAGCGTGGACAGCGATTTCCTTATCCCTGCGGATGCCTGGTCGATGCGGCTCGGTCTGCCTTCCGGCATCTTTCCGTCAGACGTGAAGCGCGGTGTGGCCGTTCAGGTGCGGGTCGGTAATGATGTGGTGATGTCGGGGCGCGTTGACCGCGTGCGTCGCCACGTTGCGAAAGAGCAGGTCACCATCTCGATTATGGGGCGTGACGGTGCAGCCATTCTGGTTGACTGCGCCGCGCCGGTGTTTACCGGACGCCAGATGAGCCTGGAAGATGTGATAGCCCGCGTGGTCAGGCCGCTCGGCATTACCGCTATTGAGCTACATGCGGAGTCATCCACCCGTAATGACAAAGTAAGCGTCGAGCCGGGTGAGCGCGCATGGGATACGCTGCTGCGCGCCTGCGCGGGGCGAGGTCTCTGGCCGTGGTTTCGCCCGGATGGCACGCTGGTTATCGGCGGGCCGGATTACACCGCAGCGCCGGTTGCCACGCTTATCCTGCGCCGCGATGGCAAAGGCAATAACCTCATCAGCCTTGATGAGGAGATGAGTGAGGAGCGCAGCTATTCCGAGCTGACGGTGCTGGCACAGGGGCACGCCCACAGCACCCAAAAAACGAAGTCACTCGGCATCGTTGATGTGGATGACAGTGCGACGGGTACCGTCAGCGATGGTGATGACAGTGATTCTGCCACCACGCTGACCACCGGGAACGCCGAAACGGGCTTTCATGGCCTGCGCTTTACCGTCAGAGACAGCGGCATCACGCACTACCGCCCGCAGGTCATCCAGATGCACGATGCCGACGACCTCGCGCAGGTTCAGTACCGCGCCCGTAAGCTGATGGCCGATGCAAGGCTCGCAGGCTACACCCTTTCCGCCGTGGTCAAAGGTCACCGCACATCTGACGGCGTGCTGTGGCAGCCGGGCCAGCGCGTTCACGTCATCAGCGAACCGCACGAGATTGATGCGGTGTTTTTCATGATGGGCCGGGAGTTTGTCGGTGGGCGCATGTCCGCCACGCAGTCCACGCTGCGCCTCAAAGAGGACGGCATCTGGATACCGGATGCGTATCCGAAGAAACGCAAGGCGCGCCATGCGAAGAAAAAACACAGCAAAGAACTGGGGATAGTCGATGTGGGACCAGGTTGATTCACGCATCCGTCGCGCAATGACGGGCATCCGTCGCGCTTTCAGGGGCCGTTTAACGCGCGTTAACAGCGCCGTTAAAATCCAGCAGGCGCAGGTTAATGCCCTCGCCGGGGAGCAGCTGCAGGACGCCGAGCTGTTTCAGCACTTCGGCTTTACCTCTAATCCGCCAGCGGGCACGCAGTGTATTGTGCTGCCGCTGGGCGGGCAAACCTCCCACTCGCTGATAATTGCCACCGAGCATGAGAAGTACCGCATCACGCAGCTGGTAAGCGGTGAGATGGCGATTTACTCCATGGACGGGGCTTATGTCGCCATAAAAAGGGGTCGCATTGTGGAGGTGGATTGCGATATATACAGGGTCAGGTGTAAGCAGTACGACGTGACCACAGAGGATTTTAACGTGGCCGCATCAAAAGGCGCTGAGTTCGATACGCCGGAGCTGCACGGGACTAACGAAGTCTCCGACGGAAAATCCACCATCAGTAAACTGCGCTCGACCTACAACGACCACACCCATCCTGAAAACGGTGACGGCGGCGGTACGACCAACAAGCCCAACCAATCCATGTAAGTGCTGCCTGCGGGCAGCATTGTCACTGAACCCCCTCACATTATTTTCTTTCCGGCTCACTGTCACCATGACAGCCTATGGAAAGACTCATTGACCCGACAACCGGTGATTACACCGGCACGAGCACGACGACGCTGGCGAATGCGGTTTATCTTCGCCTGATGATTCCGCTCGGCTCGTACTGGGCCAATCCGTCAATCGGCTCAAAGCTTCACCTGCTGAGGAGGGAGAAAGATGTAACGCGCGTTCACAAGCTTGCCCGTCAGTATGCCGAGGAGGCGCTTGCGCCTCTTACTGCTGACACCGATGGCCGCGCAAAGTCTGTGACCGTGGAGACATTTTCCGGTGAGCCGGGCTGGCTCCTTCTGCACGTCACCGTGGTTCAGGCCAACGATGAGCGTATTACCTTCAAGCACCCGGTGAGGATTGCATAATGCCTTTTATTGTTCCGGCATTTGAGAAAATCCGCAGCGATATCCTCCGCGACATTCAGAATCTGAATACCGACGCCGATATCACAGAAGACAGCGACAACTGGATCCGCGCCACCTCCGTTGCCAGCGTGGCAACCGGCCTTTATCAGCATCAGGCGTGGATTGTCCGCCAGATTTTCCCCGATACCGCCGATACCGAGTTTCTGGTCTGGCATGCACGCGTGCGCGGCCTCTACCGTAAATCGGCCACCACGGCCAGCGGTACCGCAAAAGTGACGGCGGAGCCCAATACAACAGCGGCAGCGGGTCAGGTCATCACCCGTGGCTCGCTGAACTATGTCACCACCGCAGACGTGACCACCGACAGTGACGGCAATGGCACCGTAGCGGTTCAGTTCTCAACGGCTGGCACGGCGGGAAACAGCAGCACAGAGGTGACCGGCACGTTTTCAACACCTCCCGTTGGCTTTGACAGTACTGTCGTGATCGGACCGCTGACGGGCGGCACCGATGCGGAAACCGATGCCTCACTGCTTGAGCGGTTACTCGATGTTATCCGTCGTCCTCCTGCGGGCGGCAACAAATATGATTATCGTCGCTGGGCTCTTTCAGTTGATGGCGTCACGGCGGCCTACGTATATCCGCTGCGCCGTGGACTGGGTACCGTTGACGTGGTGATCACCTCTGCCGGGGGGATGCCATCAGCAGCCATCATCGCCGCCTGCCAGGCATATATTGATGAGCAGCGCCCGGTGACGGCAAAGGATACGCTTGTGCTGGCCCCGACGTTCCGCATGGTAGATATCACAGCGGCCATCAGCGTTGACGGCATCACCTTCGAGGCTGGACAGGAAAGCGTCATCACCGACCTGACAACATTCACTGATAATCTGGAGCCGGGTGAGGCGTTCATAAAATCGCAGGCCGAAGGCGTTATCACCAATATCACCGGCATCACTGACCGCATCATTTCATCACCTGCCGGGAACGTTCAGCCGGAGGTCAGTGCCGCTGTGGTGGAATGGATCCGCGCCGGTACCATCACGGTGACGCAGCTATGAATTATCGCGACCTGCTTGCGTCACTGCTTCCTCTCGTTGCCTATCGGGCAGAACAGAAGGCCCTGAATGCTGAAATTACCGCAGAGGGTAACGCCTTCTCACTGGTTTCGATGTTCGCTGATGATATTGCCGGAGCTGTTACACCGCTTTTTGCTGATGGCATGCTGGCGGACTGGGAGCGCGTTCTTGATCTGACCCCAGGCAGTGATGATTCATGGCAGCAGCGGCTTGAGGCTGTACTGATAAAGCTTGCTGAAACGGGCGGGCTTAGCCGTGCTTACTTTATTAAGCTGGCGGCCACAGCGGGCTATACCATCACTATTGATGAATTTGAGCCATTCAGGGCAGGTATTAACAGCGCAGGTGATGTGCTGTACGTGCCGGAAATCATTTATGTCTGGGCCGTAAACGTGAGCTCAAGTGTGTCGGTGTATTACTTCCGCGCTGGTGCCTCACTTCCCGGTGAGCGGCTCTCAACCTTTGGCGATAAGGTTCTGGAGTCTATTTTCGAGAACCTCAAACCCGCTCACACCTACTGCTATTTCACTTATGAGGAGGAGGTCTGATGCAACCACTCATGCCACCTATTGACAGTTCTGACAATCTTTTCCATAACGGCAACCCTCTGACAGGTGAGAAAGGCACCATTGTAACGGCTGATTTCCTCAATAATAACCAGTCCGCCATTCGTGACGCTCAGGCTGAGCTTATTGCCTTTTTGACTGCCGCCGGTATGGAGCCTGATGCAGGTAGTTCTGGGCAGGTTCTTGCCGCCGTTAAGCGCCTGTTGTTACTCACTAACAACAATTACCTTGTCGATACAGGTACCGCTAATAATTTAGTGATTTCTCCAAAACCTGATTTAACAGTCCTTACAGATGGGCAGGTTTTTGATATTTCCTGTGCTGCGGTAAATACCGGTCCCGTCACCTTAAAAGTCAGCTCCATGGCAGCCTGGCCTGTACTTGGTGCATCTGGCCCGTTGCAAGGTGGTGAAATTGGCGCATCAAAAGGGGTCATTTCCGTAGTATGGTCGGATAACAAAAAATCCTTCCTGCTGATGTCGCAGAATACGACAGGGCCTATTCAGGTCCCGACTGCCAGTAAGCCCGGACACGCTGTAAATCTGAAGCAGTTGACTACCTCACTGAGCGGACTGGTAGGACACACCAGAAATTTAATTATCAATGTCGCAGCTGCATCAGCAACCGCTAACGTAACCGCTGATGAAGTAATCGTGGAAGATGCGCTGGGGGGAAGCCAATACAGAATCGCAGGTTTCAGTAAAACAATAAATCTGGCATCTTCAGGTGCAGGCGGAATGGATACAGGCATCGTTCCGGCAAATGGATTTGTAGCAATTTATGCCATTTACAATCCTTCGACTGGCGCTTCAGCTCTTCTCGCTGTGAATGCAACATCTTCGGCGGTGCCAGAGGTTTATAGCGGCGTTAACCTGCCAGCCGGTTACACGGCGTCGGCACTGCTAAGTGTCTGGGGGGTGTCTTCATCTCAATTCGTGATTGGTTATCAGACGGATCGCAAAATCTGTATTGTTCGAACTAACACGCTTAACACTACTGCCAATACATCCGGATATCAGGCTTTCTCAATTGCAGCTGTTGTTCCTAAAAATGCAAAAACTCTTTCTGGCACTCTTAATGTTTCTCAGAATAGTGCGGCGAATGGGGTTGGTGCAATCATCTCTCCATCGCCCTCCGGGATAGGTACTCTTGGGGCAACTGCAGTAGCTACACAGGGAACCACATCCAGCTACATAGCAGGAGATATGCCAGTTATTACTGCTCAAACCCTGTATTATCAGACTGTAAGCTCTGCCTCCGGCACATATGCTTTCAGCGTTTCCGGTTACACTTTCTAAGAGGGGCGGTGCGTGGATATTTATGTGCAGTTTTCAGATGAAAAGCAGACATTAATAGTCTCGATTTTTAGCTGTGCTCAGGACCCTGAAATCTGGCCTAATCAGGGCATCGTTGATGAGAGCGACCCGCGTTATAAGGATTACTGGAACGGGATGGACATGCTTACCCGGATGGGAATGCCTACACCATCCTGACTCATTAGCCAAGATTGCCGACTTAGTACTTTTCTTTCAACTAATCACCTCGCACGAGGTGATTATTTTTGCATCGTGCATAAGCTAACCTTTTTCAGCATTTTATAAGTGCAAAACAATCTGCTTTTCCGTGCGAAAAATTTCGCCGCGCTACATTCTGCGCCAGCACCACGAATATAATTAATCGCCGGGCAGCGCTGCGGATTGGCATAGACCTCTCCTTCAGTGCCGTTCAGCAGAATGGCCGGTGCATCGATATCCTGGAAGAATTTCCCCACGCGCGGCACATATTCCGGATGCGACACGCTCGCCAGCCGCAGCGCGGCGCGTTCGGCAAACGGCGTCGCCAGCTTGGCCAGCGTGTGCGCGCTGTTGCGCACGCCCATGCGCCAGCGCAGCGCCAGCTGTTTAGCCATTGGCGCACATAAATCATCGATGGTGATGAACGCCAGCTCGCCAGCGTCGAGTTTCGCCTGCGCCTGTTGCGCGCTGGTCACCGGCGCAATATCCAGCGCCGCCAGCACCGCTTCGCTGGTTACGCGGGTTGGGTCGTCGCTGACGCCGTGCAGCAACACCGGAAAACCGAGCTTCACCAGCAGCAGCGCCAGCAGCGGCGTCAGGTTGCCCTGGCGACGCGCGCCGTTATAGCTGGGAATGACGATGGGCATCGGACGCTGTGCCGGGGCCTGCAGCCGCATCATGCGCTGCTGCATCGCGTGGTAGAAGCCGCGCATCTCTGCTTCCCCTTCGCCTTTGATGCGCAGCGCAATCAGCACGCCACCCAGTTCGAGATCCGGCACCTCGTCCGCCAGCATCGCGCTGTAAAGCGCCACGGCAGTGTCAAAGTCGATATCGCGTGCGTGATTCTTGCCACGGCCAATCTCTTTAATGATCTTATTCAGTTCCATCACACTTTCCCGCTTCCAGGGCGCGCCGTCACCCGGCGGCCAACAATCGTGCATCCGGCTGTTGCCGCATACTCAGGATTTCTTGCTGCGCTTCGCCGGTTTGTCCGCTTCCGGCACCGGTGGTTGTTCAATCGGAAACACCGGCAGCGCGGCCAGCAGGCGGCTGCCGTAGGTTTTGCTCAGCAGCCGGCGATCGTAAATGATGATTTCACCAAAACACTGATGGCTGCGGATCAGACGCCCGACCTGCTGGATCAGCGTAAACGATGCGCTGGGTAAACTTTGTACTTCAAACGGGTAGCGTTTGAGGCTCTTCAGCCACTCCCCTTCGGTCAAAATTACCGGACTGTCTACTGGCGGAAAAGCAATTTTATGGATGTGCACCTGCGACAGCAGATCGCCTTTCAAATCGAGCCCTTCGGCAAAGGATTGCAGGCCAACCAGAATGCTGCTTTGTCCGGCGGTCACCCGTTGCCGGTGAAGCTCCACCAGTCGTGAACGCGGCTGATCGCCCTGCACCAGCATTGACAGACGCAACTCCGGCACCAGGCTGACAAACTGCTGCATCGCACGCCCGCTGGCAAACAGCACCAGCACGCCTTTGTGCTGCTGCGCCTGCATTTGCTGGCGGAAGAAGCGCGCCATCTCAGCAATGTGCTCCGCTTCATTGGCCAGCAGCGGCTCATAGCGCATTTGTGGGATGATCAGCTTGCCCTGATCGACATGATTAAACGGCGAGTCGAGTGCCACAAAGCGGTCGCCGGCCTTTTGGTTCAGGCCGGACATCTCCTGCAGGCGATTAAAGCTGTTCAGCGAACGCAGCGTAGCCGAGGTCACCACCACGTGCGGGATTTTGCGCCACAGCAGCTTTTCCAGCTGGTCGCTGACGCGAATCCCGGCGCAGTGAAACAGCAGATGCGCCTGGCCGTCACGAATTTCACGCGTCACCCATTTCGACACCGGCGCGTTGGACGCTTTTTCCATCGCCGCCAGCCGCCACAGTTTGCTGATGGATTCAAACCAGCCGAAGTGGCGATTGAGCTGCAGGATGGCCTTGTGCAGCCGCATGATATCGGCCTTGCCGGTCTGTTCGCCCAGCTCGTTGAGCAGCCCTTCGCTCAGGCCGCGCAGCGCATCACTCAGCTTAAACAGCCGCGCGCACAGGGTCAGCAGTTCTGGCGGCAGCTCACCGAGCACAAAGCGAAACTCGCCAGGCTGATTGTCGCGCGGCAGCAGAGGATTAAGCGCGTTGCACAGCGTCTGCAGCTGCTCGCGCATCTCATCACAGTGCCCTTTCAGGCGCTCGGGATTGCTCAGCGGCGGCGGGGATTTCGGCCGGAACTGCGCCATGATGGTCTCCACCAGCCGCACAAACAGATCAAGCTGCAGGCTGCTCCAGCCCGGCGTGATCTCCGCGCTCATCTCCAGCGCATCACGCGCCACTTCCGGCAGATGGTGCCCTTCATCCAGCACCAGCATCAGGTGTTTGGCCGGCGGCAGCACCGACTCGTTCTCCATCGCCGCCATCACCAGCGCATGGTTCGCCACCACCACATCGGCCTGCTCGATTTCGCGTCGCGCCACAAAGAACGGGCATTCGCGGTACCAGCGGCAGTGGTGTGCCAGGCAGTTCGCTTTATCAGTGGAGAGGCGCTGCCACAGGCTGTCGTCAATCGCCACGTCGCTGTGATCGCGCAGGCCATCCCACTTATAGCTGCTGAGGTCTTTCTCCAGCCGCGCGCAGAATTTCTGCTCCTCTTTCGAACCGGTCACCGCCTGTTCGTCGAGATACAGCAACAGATCGCCCTGCTGATCGTCCGTGGCTGCCAGCGCGGTCAGGTTGCGCGGACAGACATAGCGTCCGCGACCAAAAGCCGCGGTGTAGGTGAGGTCAGGAATGATTTTCTTTAATAGCGGCAGATCTTTGCTGAAGATCTGATCCTGCAGCGCCACGTTGGCGGTGCTGATGACTAAACGTTTCTCTTCGGCGCGGCTGACCGCAATGCCGGGAATCAGGTAGGACAGGGTTTTGCCGACGCCGGTGGGCGCCTCAATGGCCAGATGGCGCCCCTCGTCACCGGCCAGACTCTTCGCCACTTCGGCGATCATCTGGCGCTGCGGCGCGCGCGGGATAAAGTCAGGAACCTGCTGCTGCAGCGCCTTATACCATTGCGCAATCTGGCTTTTTATCGCTGCTGTCAGGGCCATAGTGAATACTGTTGGTTAAACCGGCCTGTATTTTTACACAGTATTGCCGCAGCGTCAGCTTTCGCGCTCAGTTTTTCGCGCTGGATTCAGAATTTCGCGCATCGCGCGGATCAGCGGCTCGCGCGCGCGGCCGCGCCGGAAGGCGAACGAAAACGGCGCGCGAAAGTGAAAATGGTGGGGCAGCAGGCGCAGCAGCTGACCCTGCTGCTCGCGGCTGCGCGCGTAATGCTCGGGCAAAAAGCCGATATAGCGCCCGGAGAGAATCAGCGTCAGCTGCGCTTCAATGCTCTCCACCGAGGCGGTGCTATGGCGGAAACCGCGCTTGTTGAGCTCCTGCTGGTTCCAGTAGCGCCGCGTTACCATGCCGGTCTGCTGCACGCGACGCACATCCGCATCGCCCTGCGCCAGCGCATGCTGCGGACTGCAGTACAGCCACTGCTGCTCCTCGTACAGCGGCAGCGTCACCAGATTGCTGGCGCGCAGCGGAAAGTGCCCGATGGCCAGGTCGAGCCGATCTTCCAGCACCTGCTGCTGCAGTTCGTTGGGCTCGCACACGCTGAGGGTGAGAAACACCGCCGGAAAGCGCTGATTAAAACGGGCGATAACCGCCGGCAGATCCAGCGTGCTGTCGGTGACGGTGGCGTCGACCACGCCGAGCGCAAACGTGCCGCCCTGCGCGCTTTTCAGCGTCTCCACCTGCGACTGCCAGCCGCTCAGGGTCGCCAGCATTTCCCGGGTATAGGCGTAGAACTGTTCGCCTTTGCTGGTCAGCGCAAAGCCTGCGCGCCCGCGCTGGCACAGGATAAAGCCCAGCTGGCTTTCCAGTTCACTCATGTAGGCGCTGATGGCCGGCGTGGTCATGTTCAGCGCCTGCTGCGCACGCGAATAGCCCTGGTTTTCCACCACGCTGGCGAACACCTGCAGCAGTTTCAGATTGGGTAAGGTTGGCACCGCATTTCCTTCAGGGATTGCTGACAATAGTTAACGAATCGCTGAAGTGATTATCGGCTGACAGGGATTTTTTCTGCAAGCCGCTTTGGCGATGATGCAGCCATTCCCTGAAAAAGAGAGCTTTCGCTATGTCGCAACAAAATTTGCTGTTCCCGGCGCGCGTGCTGCGTGGTGCGGGTGTGATTAACCAGCTGGGGGCCATCTGCGCCGGGCTGGGCCAGCGCGCACTGCTGATTGGCGGCCAGCGCGCGATGCAGGCGGTGGCGACGCAGGTGAAGCTGCAACTCGACGCCGCTGGCGTCACGCTGCTGGCACCGGTGTGGTTTGGTGGCGAAACCTCGCTTAACCATATCGAACGGCTGGCGGCGTTAGCGGTTGAACAACAGGCAGAGGTGCTGATCGGTACGGGCGGCGGCAAGGCGCTGGACACGGTTAAAGCGGTGGGCGCGCAGCTCGGGCTGCCGGTGATAACCGTCCCGACGATTGCCGCCACCTGCGCTGCGGTGACCCCGCTGACCATTCGTTACGACGATAACGGCAACTTCTTTGATATTTTCCCGCTGCCACAGGCACCGGCGGCGGTGATCATCGACAGTGAGTTGCTGGCAGCCGCCCCTGCCCGCTGGCTGGCCGCGGGCCTCGGCGATACGCTGGCTAAATGGTATGAGTTCCGGGCGGTAAGCACGCGCCATCCGGCACGCACCGGCAATGCGCTGTCATCGCTGGCGCACAGCCAGATCTGCTATGAGGTAATCGCGGAGCACGGTCCGGCGGCTTACGCAGCGGTGCTGCGCGGTGAGAGCGGCACTTCGCTCGATCAGGTGCTGGACGCGATTTTTACCTGGGCCGGTCTGACCTCGCTGATGAGCAATGGCGCCCACGCCGCCGCTGCGCATGCCATTTATGAAGGCTTCACCTTCTGCGACAAAACGCGCGAGTTTGGTCACGGCCTGCTGGTGGGTTACGGCAATTTGTGCCTGCTGGCGCTGGAGGATCGCAGCGACGAAGAGCTGGTGGATGAGATGCGCCTGGCGCGCGACTGCGGCGTACCGTTGACGCTGGCCGAGATTGCCGCGCTGGAGGAGAGCGAGCTGGCGTTGATTATACGCGAATCTGTCCACGCGCCGGATATGGCGAACATGGCCGAACCGGTCAACGAAGCGCGGTTGCGGGCGGCGATGGCGCGGATTGAAGGGCTGGCGGAACGGGTTTGATTAAGGAAACCGCGAATCGCACCCTGGTCGTAGCGGCGCGATTCATCGCGCAATAAATTGCGCCGCTACGAAAAGTGCCCTTGTTTTGAATGTATTTAAACGTTAACAGACACGCATTACGCCATGGCTGGCGCCCCACTTTTACCGGGTCGCCAGCAACGCCGCGACTTGCCGCACATCCGCCACGTTATCCAGCGTCAGACACAGCGTTTCCAGCTGCTGCACCTGTGCCGCCGGCAAAACGCGCGCGGCGAGACTGCGGTATTTGGCGTGCAGCGCCGCGTCGCTCAGCGGATTCGCCGGCGATCCGGACGGCACCGCGACGTGCTGCTGCCACTGCTGGCCCTGCACCGTTTCCAGCCGGACCCACGGCTCATCATCGCGCCCCTGCTGGTGGTCAATCTCCAGCTCAATACGCGCCATCAGCGCAGCAGCTTCCGCACTCAGGCGACGGCTGTCGTCATAACTCGCCAGCTCCGCGGAGCCATACAGCGCGCGCGCCGTCAGCGCATACGGCAGGCTCATTTGCGCGGCGGCGAGGCTGGTGAGCTCACGCGTGCCGCACATCTCCAGCAGGAACGGATTGAGCCCAACCACAATGCGTGCAATATCCCCGGTCGCCACCGCATGCTGCTCAAGCAGCAGCCCCAGCGCATCGATTGCCGCATGCGTACCGCGACAGGCGGCGTACGGCTTGATGGAACAGCGCGCCAGTTTCCACACCTCGCCCAGTTGGGCCGTGAGCGCGGCGGGCTGTTGCATTTCACCGGCCAGGGTTTGCAGAAAGCCGCCCCAGCGCGCCTCAAATACCGCAGCCGGTCCGCTGATGCCGCGCTGTGCCAGCAGCGCCGCCTGTACGCCCCCTTCCGCCGCGCGCGCCGCGTGCAGCTTTTTGGTGTGTGAGCCATCATGAATAAAGCCCCACAGGCCACCACTGAAGCTGGCAGCGATGCCCAGCGCCGAGGCACACTGCGCGGCCGGCAGCCGCAGCAAACAACTGACGGCAGCCGCCGCGCCAAAAACGCCACAGCTGGCAGTTGAGTGCCAGCCCGCACCGTTGTGCGCCGCATACCCCCCGCAGGCTTCCAGCACGCGGCGGCCGATGTCATAACCCACGACCATCGCGGTGAGAAATGCCCGCCCGTCGACCGGCTGCGTCGCCAGCGGCAGTGCCGCCAGCAGCGCCGGTAACACCACGGCACCGGAGTGATCGCAGCCGCCGGTGTCGTCCAGTTCATACATGTGCGCCGCCACGCCGTTGAGCCACGCCGCCTGGCGCGGGGAAGCTTGCTGCGCACAGCCCCACAGCTGCGCCACGGCGCTGCCGCCCTCTTCGGCCACCAGCGCCCGGCATTCGCGCCAGATCGGGCTGTCACAGCCCGCCAGCGCCGCGCCGAGCGTATCCAGCAGATGGCGCTTCGCCTGCGCTACCAGCGGTTCCGGCAGCTGGGCAAAGCGGGTAGTCGCGATGAAATCCGCCAGCCGATCAAGCGTGGTGTCCATGTTCGCCTCCGCTGCCCCGGGCAAACACCTCTGCCGGATGATCGGCATCGTTATCCGGCTGCGTCTGCCAGTGCGCGGCCACCTGGCCGGCAGTAGCGATCCACACGTCATGCTGCTGCAGCGTCTCCAGCAGCTGACGCAGCAGGCCAATGCGTCCGGCGGTGCCGATAATTTCCGGGTGCAGCCGCAACAGGTAGCACAGGCCGAAACGGTGAAAACCGTGGAAATCCTGCGTCAGGTTAGCCAGCGTTTCGCCATAGGGCGCGATGCGCGACTGTCCGGGCGGAATCGCCGGGCTGAGGTTGAAGGCAAAATAGGGCGCATCCTCCAGCGTGTAGTGCATGGGCAGCTCCACCAGCCGGGTGCCGGGGTGAAAATAGGGTAAGTCATCACCGCGCCAGCTGGAGGACCAGCGGATGCCATGCGTTGCCAGCGCCGCAGCAAGGCCCGGTTTCCACTGGCCGGCAGGCGTGCGAAACCCGGCAATCGGCTGGCCGGTCAGCTGCGCCAGCCGCTCGCAGCCGCGCGTTACGCTGGCAATCTGCTGCGCCAGCGTCAGCGCCGAGAAGTCTTCGTGTCGCTCACCGCTACAGGCGATCTCATGCCCGGCGGCGACAATACGCTGCAGCACCTGCGGCTGCTCTTCGGCGACGATGGCCGGCAAGCACCAGCTGGCCAGCAGCTGTTTCTCCGCCAGCAGATCCAGCAGGCGATCAACGCCGCGCAGCGTGCCATAGCGCCACACCGACAGGGTTTTATCGCGCCCGGCAACCGCAGGCGCCTGCGTCAGGATGCCGTGAATATCGTGATAGTCGATGGTAATGATGGCCGCCGATTGTTTGCCCGACGGCCAGCGTGAATGTTCAGTCATGTTGCTGCTCCTGCAAATACCACGCGGCTACCGCATCACAGCGCGCAAACCACACATCGTCGCGCGCCGTCATGTGGGCAAACAGCTGCTCCAGCAACAGCAAACGGCCAGGCTGCCCGGAAATTTTCGGGTGGAACAGCGTGGTCAGGCACAGTCCTTCGGCCATCGCGCCGTCAAATTCGCGCTGCCAGTTGTCACCGGTGTGCGCATAGCTGGCGATGCGGTCGCCGCCCTGTGGAAAATCCGGCTGGCGCGTGTAGGCCAGCGAGGCGTAATCATCCATCTCCCATTTGCCGGGAATCTCCACCAGCGGCGTATGCCCGGCGACGGCAATGCTGTACGGCCGATCGTCACCACGCATGCTGCTGGAGTAAATCACCCCGGCTTCCCGCAGAATCTGCGGCGTTTCGGCGTGCCAGTCGCCGGAAGGAGTGCGAAAACCGCAGGCGCGGATACCAAGATGTTGCTGAAAGATTGCGGCAGATCGCGCCATCACGGCGCGCTGTTCATCTGGCGTAATCGCCCAGAACGATTCGTGGCGATAACCGTGATAGGCCACTTCATGGCCCTGTTCGATAATCGCCTGGCACTGCCGCGGCCACTGCTCCACCACCCACGCCGGCACAAAAAACGTGGCCGGCAGCTGAAAGGCGCGCAGCAGATCCAGCAGCCGACCGAGCGCGCGAAACGGCCCGTAGGCGCCAAAGGTGAAATACTCTGGTGTTGACCACAGGCTGCCATTGAGCATGGCATCGCCAGTGGGACCATCAAGATCAAACGCCAGCGCCATACAGCCACGCTTGCCCTGCGGCCAGCGTACTGCGCCCGGTTGTTGCATACGCCCGCTCCTTAGCCCTGATTCACCGTGGCTTCGGCAATGCCGTTGTCGCTCAGGCCCCATTTACTGAGGATTTTCTGGTAGCTGCCATCGGCAATCATGGCATTAATGGCTGCCTGAATCGCCGTGGTCAGCTCACCGGCATCTTTACCCAGCGCCATGCCGGTGTACTGGAAGGAGAAGGCTTTATCCAGCGGCTTAAAGGTGCCTTTTTCCAGGTTCATGATGTACGGCAGGGTTTCGCTGCCCTGTACCGCACCATCCAGACGACGCTGACGCAGCTGCGTGCGCGCATCGGCGGTGCCTTCCGCGCCCACCACGATAATCGCAGGTTTACCGGCCGCTTCGCAGTGCGCTTTTGACCAGGTAGCAATCTCCTGCGGGAAGGTGGTGCGGCGGCTGGTACCTACTTTTTTGCCGCACAGATCGGTGGCGCTGTTGATGTCGCTGCGCGCCGCCAGGGTGTAGAACTGCGGACCAGTTTTGAAGTAGTCGATAAAGTTAACCACCTTCTGCCGCTCTTTGGTGTCGGTCATGCCGGACATCACCAGATCGACGCGTTTGGTCACCACCGCGTTGACCATCTGTTCAAACGCGATCTCCTGCCAGTTAACCTTCACGCCGAGCTTCTCGCCAATTGCCTGGCCCAGCTCATAATCGACGCCGCTCAGCTGATTGGTGGCCGGATCTTTAAAATCCATCGGCGGGTAGTTCGGCATGATGGCGACGGTCAGCCCTTTCTCTTTGATACTGGCCGGTACGGCAATCTCCGCCCAGGCAGAGGATTGCAGCAGCAGCGCGGCACTGATGGCACTCAATAACAATTTTTTCATCTATTCACCCCGGTCACGTTAAAGAAGAATCGCGTTGATAAAGTTTTTCATCCGTGGGTTTTGCGGGTTCAGCAGAATCTCTTCCGGTGCGCCCTGCTCAATAATGCGTCCCTCATCCATAAACACCACCTGGTTGGCGACCTCACGCGCAAAGCCCATTTCGTGGGTCACCACCAGCATGGTGGTGCCTTCTTTTGCCAGCTGGCGCATCACCGCCAGCACTTCACCGACCATCTCCGGATCGAGCGCCGAGGTCGGTTCATCAAACAGCATCAGTTTGGGTTTCATCGCTAGCGCGCGGGCAATCGCCACGCGCTGCTGCTGACCGCCGGAGAGTGACTGCGGATAGTCGTGCGCTTTGTGCGCCAGTCCGACGCGATCCAGCAGCGCCATCGCCTCTTCGCTGGCCTCGCGTTTCGGGCGCAGCAGCACGCGACACGGTCCCTCGATGATGTTCTCCAGCGCGGTCTTGTGCGGAAACAGGTTGAAGCGCTGAAATACCATGCCGGTCTGCAGCCGCTGGCGCGCAATCTGTTTGTCACTCAGCGGATGCAGCTTGTTGCCGGCAATGCGATAGCCCGCCAGTTCGTTGTCGACCCAGATACCGCCCTGATCCACTTTCTCCAGCTGGTTGATACAGCGCAGAAAGGTGCTCTTACCGGAACCCGACGGGCCGAGAATGCACATCACCTCGCCGTAGTTCACTTCCAGGCTGACGTCCTTCAGCGCGTGGAACTGATCGAAATATTTGTTCACCTTGACGGCGCGCACGATGTTTCTCATCTCTCACTCCCGGTTACTGGCGACGACGATGGCCGCGTGAGAAGTAGCGTTCCAGCTGGCTCTGTCCGAACGACAGCAGCGTCACGATAATCAGGTACCAGATGCCCGCCACAAACAACAGCTCCATCACGCGCGCGTTGGCGAAGTAGATGGTTTGCGCGTTGTACAGCAGCTCGGAGTACTGAATCATGCTGGCCAGACTGGTGGTTTTGATCATGCTGATGAACTCATTGCCGACCGGCGGCAGAATCACCCGCATCGCCTGCGGTAGAATGATGCGCTGCAGCGCCTGCAAACGCGGCATGCCGATAGCTTTGGCGGCTTCATACTGACCGGTATCTACCGATAACAGCCCGGCGCGCACCACTTCTGAGGTGTACGCGCCCTGATTGATGCTCAGGCCGAGCAGCGCGGCGAGAAACGGCGTCATCACCGTGACGGTTTGCACGCTGAACAGACCGGGAATGCTGATGGTGGGAAACACCAGCGCCAGGTTGAACCACAGCAGCAGTTGCAGAATCAGCGGCGTGCCGCGAAAGATCCACGCATAGCCCACCGCGATATAGTGCAGCACCGGATTGGGCGACATGTACATGATGGCGGTGATGACGCCAAACAGGATGCCCAGCGCCATCGCCAGCACCGACATAATCAGCGTGTTAACCACGCCGTTAAGGATCGCCTGCGCGGTAAAGAACTGGCCGACGAATGACCACTCAATATTGCCGTGCGCAAAGGCGTTAACCAGCAGCGCCAGCAGCACGAGGATCACTGCCGATGCGGTGATGCGGCCATAATAGCGGCGCGGCACCACCTGATAGCGATCGAGATCGTAATGGGGCTGGACGCGGCCATTGTTGACCGACGGTTCAACCGGTGTGGTGTGTGACATAGGCTCTCCTCAGGCGCGCGGTCCGGCGTAATCATCGGCCCAGCGCTGCTGGTCCTGCATCAGGGTTTGCAGACGGGCCAGCTGCTCGCGCACCCGTGCCGGCGCGGTGCCGCCGTAGCCGCTGCGGGCTGCCAGCGCCGCTTCCAGCGTTAACGCCTGACGCACCTCGGGCGTGAGCCGTGCATCGACGCCGTGCAGCTGCGCATCGCTGAGATCGGCCAGGCCGCAGTTTTCGCGTTCGCACAGCTGCACCAGCTGGCCGGTAATCTCGTGCGCCTCGCGGAATGGCACGCCGCGCATTGCCAGCCAGTCGGCCACTTCGGTCGCCAGCGTAAAGCCATCCGGCGCCTGCTCGCGCATCACCTCAGTATTGAATTTCAGCGTCGCCATCATGCCGGCCATGGCAGGCAGCACCATCAGCAGCGTATCGACCGCATCAATCACGTTACGTTTGTCGTCGCTGAGATCGCGGTTGTAGGAGAGCGGCATGGCTTTCATGGTGGTCAGCAGCGCCATCAGGTTACCGACCAGCCGGCCGCTGCGGCCGCGCGTCAGCTCGGCAATGTCCGGATTTTTCTTCTGCGGCATGATCGAGCTGCCGGTGGCATAACTGTCGTGCAGCTCCACCCAGCGGAACTGCCGCGACGCCCACAGGCACACCTCTTCGCACAGCCGGGACAGGTTGATGCCGATCATGCTGGTGACGAACAGGAATTCCGCGGCGTAGTCGCGGCTGGCAACCGCATCGATCGAGTTTTCACACGGCGCCAGATAAGCGAGATCGGCAGCGGCCAGCTCTGGCTGACGCGCAATTGCCGAACCGGCCATCGCCGCCGCGCCCAGCGGACAGCGCGCGCTGCGGCGATCCCAGTCCTGCATACGCTCGATGTCACGCGCGAAGGATTGGGCATGCGCCAGCAGCTGATGGCCAAACACAATCGGCTGCGCCTGTTGCAGATGGGTGAAGCCGGGCGCGACGCTGTCGGTGTGTTGCGCGGCCTGCGTCACCAGCGCCTGCTGCAGCTGCAACAGCGCGCTCACCAGCTTGCGGCCGTTATCCCGCAGGTAGAGACGCAGATCGTTGACGGTCTGATCGTTGCGTGAACGGCCGGCACGCAGCTTGCCGCCCAGCGCGCCGAGGCGTTCTGTCAGCGCGCGTTCGATGAAGGTATGCACGTCTTCATCGGCGGCAATCGGCTGCAGCTGGCCAGCGCGATAATCGGCGTCCAGCGCGTCAATCGCCGCCAGCATGGTATCCAGCTCGTCAGCGCTCAATAGCCCGGCACGCGCCAGCTCGCGCGCATGGGCGCGGCAACCGGCGAGGTCGTACGGCGCCAGCGCAAAGTAATAATCCGGGCTACGCGACAGCGCGGTTAAACTGGCTGCCGGAGCCGCTTTAAAACGTGCGCCCCATAACAGTTCGGCATTCTCAGACATGCTATTTCCCTCACAAATCAGCCGCAGCAATATGAAAAAGTTTGGATTCAGCCGGCAGCGATAATAAAAACTTATTTTATTGCCACGCTGGCAAATAGGTGGTATTTCAGATTCACTGTACTTTCACCGCAATTATTCCGGAGTTGAATAGCAAAAATGGAAAGTAAAGTTTCCCAGTCTGGAAACAATGCGAATAATCGCGGCGATAATGCGGTTCTGGCGCTGAGTAATATCGACTTAAAATTGCTGCGGGTATTTAAATGCGTGGTGGAAGCCGGCGGATTAACCGCCGCCAGTCACGAATTAAATATTGGCCTGGCGGCGATCAGTAAACAGGTTTCTGACCTGGAGATTCGGCTGGGCATGACGCTGTGCAGCCGCGGCCGTGAAGGTTTTGAGCTGACGCAGTACGGCATCAATGTTTATCAGGCCACGCTGGAGCTGTTCGTATCGCTCAACCTGTTTCGCGAGCGGCTGCACAATAGTCGCAACGAGCTGCTGGGCGACATCGCGATTTGCGTGGTGGATAACACCATTAGCGATCCGCACTCACCGGTCACCAGTGCGGTGCAACAGCTGCACCAGAAAGCGCCAAAGGTGCAGATTCGTCTGCAGACCGCACAGCTGGATGATATTGAACGCGGCATAAGCGAAGGGCGTTTTCATTGCGGCATTGCGCCCGTGTATGAAATGAAAAATGAGTTTGATTACTTCGAACTTTATAAAGAATACGCAAAATTATATTGCGCTGCGTCACATCCTCTCTATTGCGGATCTTGCGATAAAAATATTTCGGTGGACGTATTACGTCAGCAGAAAATTATTAATCATTTATATGTTACTCCGCGCGATGAACGCCGCCTGATTCCGGTGCAGGAGAGCGGTGTGCAGGCGGTGCAGGTGGAATCGGTAGCCATGCTGATTTTAACCGGTCACTTTATTGGATATTTACCGGAACATTATGCCGCTCCGTTTATTGCCCGCGGACAACTGTGTGAGCTGGGCGATGACACGCTGCGGCGCGAAACCGCATTTTGTCTGGTGATGAAGAAAGGCCGGAAAATAAATCCGATCATCCGGCTGTTTATGCAGGTGCTGGGGTTGAGCGATGCGGCGGCGGCGCACTGATTTGGTGCGTGCGACCGGGTTTCTGCTGGCACAGGATGGGAAAGTGCGCGCTGATGCCCTCACCCCGGCCCTCTCCCACCGGGAGAGGGAGACGCAGCCTGCGGACAAGGGAGAGGCAGCCTGTGGACAAGGGAGAGGCAGCCTGCGGACAAGGGAGAGGCGGCGTCCGGTAACAGCAACCAGAACGCTTACGTCAGCCGCTTATACATCACCGTGGTAGCATCCAGCTCGCCGGCCGTGGATTCGGCATAGTACGGAATCGACCCCGCCACCTGCCAGCCGAGCGACAGATAGAGCGCGCTGGCAACATCGCCGCTGCGCGTATCCAGCACCAGCAGCGTTTTACCCTGCTGCTGCGCCAGCTGCTCGGCACGTAACATCAGACGGCGCGCAATACCCTGACGTCGCGCACGCGGATGCACCAGCAGCTTGCTGATCTCCGCGCGATGGCGGCCGTTGGGCATACTGCTGAAGCCCAGCATCACCGTGGCCACTATCTCGCCCGCTTGCCAGGCCACCAGTAGCTGGTTATCGCCGCTCGCTAGGCTGTAAATTTTGTCCTGCCAGAAACGCGCCATCACGGCGCGATCGTCCGCGTCAATGAAGCCGACGCTGGCACCGTCTGCCACGCAGCCGTGCAGCACTTCACACAATGACGCCAGCAGCGGCTGCGCCTGGGTAGCGCTGAGAGAGTCGATTTCAATCATGGTTTGCACACCACCAGAATGTAGCGCGCGCCGCCTTCGGCATGCGCCTGAAAAGAGGAACGTCCGCTGAGGTGGAAGCGCAGGCAATCGCCGGCCTGAAGCGTCCAGCTCTGCGTCTCCATGGTGAGGGTCAGCTCGCCCGACTGCAGCCAGATATGCTGTTCCAGCCCCTGTACCGGCGGCGCGTCATAATCAATGCGCGCGCCCGGACGCAGCACGCCCTCCACCAGCTCCGCTTTAAACTGACTGGCCGGCGGCGAGACGTTGCGCCGCTGGAAGCCGCTAAGCGTGTCCTGCCAGACCGGCTGCTGCTCCGCTTTCAGCAGCAGCGCCGCTTCTTCTTCTACTTCGCTGAGCAGTCGCGACATGGTTAAACCGTAGGCCACGCACAAGCGATTAAGCAAAGCGGCGGTAGGGCTGGTCTCGGCGCGCTCAATGCGCGACAATGATGCCCGGCTAATGCCGGTTGCCAGAGCCAGTTCATCCAGCGACCAGCCGCGCTGCAGGCGTAATTCCGCCAGACGTGCCGCAAGCCGATCTTCCGTATTTAGAGCAGACATCTTCAACCTCTCATTTTCGGGAAATAAATCTCACATAAGAGATAAAGCCCGAAATCGTGCAGTGGGTCAAGTTGTACAATAAAATAATCATTGTACAAGCTCACTCTGGCGGTTAAGGTGTTGTTATGCAGGTCAGAATTTTAGAGGATGCCATGGCCTTATACAGTATCGGTGATGTTGCCGAGCGCTGTGGAATTAACCCGGTAACCCTGCGCGCCTGGCAGCGTCGTTATGGATTGTTAAAGCCGCAGCGCACTGAGGGTGGTCATCGACAATTTGATGATGAAGATGTTCAGCGGATCGAAGAGATCAAACGCTGGATAGAGAGCGGTGTGCCTGTTGGCAAAGTCAAAGCCCTGCTTGAAGGAGAGACCTTCAACGTGCATGACGGCTGGACGGCGCTGCAGGAAGAGCTGATGAGCGTGCTGCGCCACGTGCGCGCCTCCAAACTGCGCACCAAAATCGCCACCATTGGCCGTGAACACCCGGTCGATGCGCTGATTGACCACGTTTTTGTACCGGTACGCCAGCGTCTCGGGCTGGATCAGAATACCGCCCGCACCATGTGCAGTCTGCTGGACGGCGCGCTGATTGATTATGTCGCGTTCTGTCTGGCAGGCGCGCGTAAAAAAGCCGGCAAAGATGCCTTAATGATTGGCTGGGGCGTAGAAGATCGCACCCGCATCTGGCTGGAAGCCTGGCGCTTAGCGCAGCAGGGCTGGCGCATTGATGTGCTGGCGGAACCGCTGGATATGCCGCGTCCGGAGCTGTTTCCCGGCCAGCATCTGTTTATCTGGACCGGTAAAAAGCCGACGCGCCGCCAGCTGGAGCAGTTTGAACACTGGCAGGCTCAGGGCTTCTCGATTCACGTCCACGAACCCACCTGAAAAATCGCACATGCGGCCTTTGCCTTACCGCATGTGCGCGTTATCATGCCGCACTTCATGACTTTTCTCAGGTTTACCTATGAACTGGAATAAAATTCTGATTGGCACCCTGTTTGCCATCATGGCGATTGGCGGCATGGGCGGCATGATGCTGGTTGGCTACAGCCTTATTCTGCATACCCACTGAGTGCGTGCTGCAACCGCTCCAGCAGCCGGTCGCAGATCAGCGCCAGTAGCGCCACCAGCAGCGCGCCCTGAATCACATAGGCGGTATTGAAGCCGCTCAGACCGATAATCACCGGCGAACCCAGACTCTCCGCTCCGACGGTTGAGGCGATGGTCGCGGTGCCGATGTTGATCATCACTGAGGTGCGCACGCCCGCCATAATCACCGGTGCCGCCAGCGCCAGCTCTATCTGCCACAGACGCCGCCACGGTCCCATTCCCAGACCGACGGCGATCTCACGGCTGCTGGCCGGAACGCTGTCCAGTCCCGCCAGCGTGCCCTGCAGAATTGGCAACAGCCCATACAAAAACAGCGCCATCACCGCCGGCGCAGCGCCAAAGCCCATGACCGGCACGGCAATCGCCAGCACCGCCACCGGCGGAAAGGTCTGACCGGCAGCCGCCAGCGTCTCCAGCAGCGGGCGGAACGCCCTGCCGCCGTGACGGGTAGCGAAGACCGCACAGCCAACGCCCACCACTATCGCCAGCGCGCTGCCGCTGATCACCAGCAACAGATGGGCCAGCGCCAGCTGCCAGAAACTCTCCTGCTGGTACAGCGGACGCTCCAGCTGCGGAAACCAGTGCGCAAACAGCGGCGCACTGTGCGGTAACCCCCACAGCAACAGCAGAAATACCCCCAGCAGCCAGTAGAGCGGATCGCGCAGCACTCGCATCAGCCCGCCTCCTGCTGTCGCAGCAAATCGCTAAAGTGCAGCACGCCCAGCGGCTGCTGATGCTGATCAACAACCGGTAATTTGTCGGTGCGGCGCGCAATAAACTGCGACAGCGCCTCGCGCAGCGTCAGCCCGGCGGCGATCGGCTCCGCCTCCAGCCACTCACCGCGTCGTGCCGCACTGCCGGCCCGCCCCAGCGCCAGCAGACGCACGCCCAGCTCGCTGCGGCCAAAGAACTGGCGCGCGAAATCACTGGCAGGCTGCGTCAGCAGGTCAATCGGCCGTCCCTGCTGCACAATCTCTCCGCCGTCCATCAGCACCAGCTGATCGGCGAGGGTTAACGCTTCGTCGATATCGTGCGTGACCAGCACCACAGTGCGCCCCGACAGCTGCTGAATGCGCAGCATCTCCTGCTGCAGCGCCTGACGGTTGACCGGATCGAGCGCGCCGAACGGTTCATCCATCAGCAGCAGTTCCGGGTCGGCCGCCAGCGCGCGCGCCACGCCAACACGCTGCTGCTGGCCGCCGGAGAGCTGGTGCGGATAGCGCGACGCCAGCTGACTGTCGAGATTGAGCAGCGCCAGCAGCTCCTCAACCCGTGCGGCAATTTTTTCCCGCGGCCAGCCGAGCAGCGACGGCACGGTGGCGATATTTTTGGCCACATTCCAGTGTGGAAACAGGCCGATGGACTGAATGGCATAGCCAATGCGCCGCCGCAGCGCGCGTGCATCCATCTGCTCGATCGGCTCACCGGCAAAACGGATTTCGCCGCTGTCATGCTCAACCAGCCTGTTTATCATCTTCAGCGTGGTGGATTTACCCGAGCCGGACGTGCCGATCAGCACGGTAAAACTGCCCTTCTCAATCTTTAGCGACAGGTTGCGAATCGCCTCTTTACCGGCGAACGCTTTGCTCACCTGATGAAATTCAATCATGTCCTCTCTCCAGCAGCGCCGACAGCAATCGCAGCAGCGCATCGAATATCACCGCCAGCGCCACCACCGGAATCACGCCCAGCAGCACCAGATCCAGTGCGCTGCTCAGCAGTCCCTGAAACACAATGGCGCCGAAGCCGCCGGCTCCAATCAGTGCGGCGACTACCGCCAGCCCGACGGTTTGCACCACCACCACGCGCAGTCCGGAGAGCCACACCGGCAGCGCCAGCGGCAGCTCGGCGTGCCAGAACTGCTGCCAGCCGCTCATGCCCATGCCGCGCGCGGTTTCACGCACCTCCTGCGGCACCTGCTGCAGCCCCGCGACCACGCTGCGCACCAGCGGCAGCAGTGCATACAGCACCAGCGCAATCAGCGCCGGCGCGACGCCAATCCCGCTGATACCGAGGCGCGCCAGCTGCGGAAAATGCGCCGCCAGCCCGGCCAGCGGTGCAATCAGCAGGCCAAACAACGCCACAGACGGCACGGTCTGGATCAGATTCAGCACGCTGAAGGCGGCATGTTGCCAGCGGGCGCGACGCGCGATGGCGAATCCCAGCGGCAGACCAATCAGTAAGGTGGGCAGCAGCGTGCCGCCCAGCAGCAGCAGATGCTGGCTGAACGCGGCGTTAAAGACGGCGGTGCGATTGCTGTACTCTTTCAGCAGCGACAGCGCGTCCAGCTGACCACTCAGCAGCAGTATCAGCGGCGGCAGCCACAGTTGCAGATTAAGCAGAATACGCAGCGGCGTCTGCTGGCTAAGCTGGCGAATCGCTTCGGCGGCCAGCAGCAGCGCTAATCCTGCCGCACACCAGAGGCCGCTGCCCAGCGCGGTGCGCGCCAGCGGGCTGCCGCTGCGGGCCAGCTCACTGGCGGCGTGGCCGCCGATGCCAATCAGCAGGGCGAACAGTAGCTCCGCGCCCAGCAACTGCGCCAGCGCCGCACCGCGTCCCGGCGGCCACCACAATCCCAGCCATAGCCATAACAGCGGCAGCAGCAGCAGCCAGCCCGTCGTTACCTGCCATAGCATCAGCGGCTGTCCGGAGACCAGCCGGTTGGCCGCATAGCTCAGCAGCGGTAGCGCTCCCAGCGCCAGCGTGATCAGCAGCGTCAGCACCAGCAGCACCGGCTGCTGGCGCGGTCGGTTTATCCGTGACAGCACCGCTTACAGCAACTTATTCTGCTGCAGCCACTGCTGCGCCACCTGGCTGGCGTCCTGACCGTCAACGGCGATTTGCGCGTTGAGCTGCTGCAGGGTTTTCTCATCCAGCTTGCTGAATACCGGCTGCAGCCAGTCGGCAATCTGCGGGTACTGTTGCAGCACGCTGGCGCGGATCACCGGCGCGGGCGCGTAAATCGGCTGTACGCCCTTCGGGTCGCTCAGGGTTTGCAGGCCGAGCGCCGCGACCGGGCCGTCGGTACCGTAAGCCATCGCCGCATTGACGCCGGACGTTTGCTGGGCGGCCGCTTTGATGGTAACAGCGGTGTCCCCGCCGGCCAGCGACAGCAGCTGTGACTGGCTCAGCTTGAAGTTGTAGGCTTTCTCAAACGCCGGCAGCGCATCGCTGCGCTCGATGAACTCCGCCGACGCCGCCAGCTTAAAGGTGCCGCCTTTTTTCAGGTAAGCGCTGAGATCGTCGAGGGATTGCAGGTTATTTTGCTGCGCGACATCGCCGCGCACCGCAATGGTCCAGGTGTTGTTGGCCGGTGCTGGCGTCAGCCACACCAGATGATTTTTCTCTGCATCGAGCTTTTTCACCTTCTCATAGCCCTGCTGCGCGTTTTTCCACGCCGCGTCCTTCTCATCATTGAAGAAAAACGCCCCGTTGCCGGTATATTCCGGATAGATATCCAGCTCTCCGGCGGTGATTGCGCCGCGCACCACCTGCGTGGTACCGAGCTGGATTTTATTCACGGTTTTTACCCCATGCTGGTTCAGCACCTGCAGAATGATATTGCCGAGCAGTGAACCTTCAGTATCGATCTTGGAACCTACCTTGACCGGGTCCGCTGCCTGCACGGCCCCGACACTCATCGCGAATGCGATCATCCCCAATAAACCCTGCTTAATCATGGCGCTTTCCTCAGCATTATTTTCTTTCAGTGATTATCAAGCGTAGCCTGGCGAAACGGGATGGGTGCGGTCAAGCGGCGCAATTCGTTCTTTTTCTGCTATCCGTTGCCGGTTTTATAGAACGCTTTGGTTGCACTTATAACCAAATAGAATTTTTCACATCCGTGGCGCGGCTTATGCTCATAGCCCCACTCTTTACAATAAATCACACAACATCATGTCTGACTTAACTTCTTCGGCGCACGTGGCGCTGGCAGGGAATACGCCGCAGGGCGAGACGCAGTGGATTCGCAGCGCGGCCGACGTGACGCGGCTGGTCAACAACAGTAACGCCTCGCGCAGCAATGCGCGCATCGTCATCGCCATTGCGCTGGGCGGGGTTTTTCTCGATGCCTACGACCTTGGTGCGCTGGCCTTCGGTATTAAAGATGTCACGCACGAATTCAATCTGACGCCCGCCGGCACCGGCATGGTGGCGTCAGCTATCACCTTTGGCGCGATTGTTGGCGCGCTGATCGGTGGCTATCTCACCGATAAAATTGGCCGCTATCGGGTCTTCATGGCCGATATGTTCTTCTTCGTGGTGGCGGCACTGGCCTGTGCCTTTGCGCCGAACGAGTACGTGCTGGCGGCGGCGCGCTTTGTGATGGGGCTCGGCGTCGGCATCGATCTGCCGGTGGCGATGGCGTTTCTGACGGAGTTTTCCCGACTGCGCGGTCAGGGCAATAAGGCCGCCAGCGTCGCGATGTGGTGTCCCACCTGGTACGCGGCGATCAGCATCTCCTATCTGCTGGTGCTGCTGCTGTATGCGGTGCTGCCAGAGAGCCATACTGACTGGCTGTGGCGGCTGATCCTCGGCTTTGGCGCGGTACCGGCGCTGTTGATCATCGCCATCCGCAGTCGTTACATGAGCGAATCACCGATCTGGGCGGCAAATCAGGGCAACCTGCAGGGTGCAGCGGCAATCCTGCGGCGGTCGTATAACATCAACGCGGAGGTCGCGCAGGATGCCGAGCTCACTGCCGCACAGCCAGTACGTAAAGCCAGCTGGCGCAACTACGGCGCGCTGCTGCAGGGCGTTTACCGCCGCCGTACGCTGCTGGCAACGATAACCTCGATTGCCTCGTCGTTCGCCTATAACGCCGTGGCCTTTGGCCTGCCGGTGATCATCTCCAGTTTCCTCGCGCAGTCGATGCTGACCACCATTCTGGTCTCGCTGGCGCTTAACCTGCTGTTTGCCTTTGTCGGGGGGCTGCTGGCGGTACGGCTGGTGCCGCGGCTGGGCGCATGGAAGATGTCGGTGGCCGGTTACGCCTGCCAGTGTGCGGCGCTGCTGGGTCTGGCGCTGATTGGTCGCCCGGCCGGCGGCGAGGAAGCGGCCCTGGCGATTGCCATGCTGGCGCTGTTCCTGTTCGGCCAGGGGTTTGGTCCGGGTTCGCACACCATGACGTTTGCCTCGCTGAGCTATCCGGCTTCGCTGCGCGGCGTGGGCGTCGGCTTTAACCAGACGCTGATGCGCGCCAGTTCGACGGTATCCCTGTTTGTGTTTCCGCTGCTGGTGGCGGCGTTCGGCACCGGCGTGTTCTGGGTGATCCTGCTCGCACCGCTGGCCGGATTACTGGCGCTGCTGGCGATTCGCTGGGAACCGTCAGGCTATGATGTCGATGCGGAAGATTTTCAGTAAGCGGATAACGCCTCAGCGATGAGGCGTTGGCTCAGGCGGTGAGGCGGAAATCGCCCAGCGTGTTGGGGATGCGTGGAAAAGTGTGCAGGAACCACGGCGTGAATTTTGCCGGATTCTCGCGCATCTCCTGCTGAATCTGGTCGACTGAGCGGTAACACCAGTCGTCAGCCTCATCAAGGTTGAGCACCGGCACTTCGTCACTGATGGCGAAAAACACGTGACCGTACTCATGTTCGATCAGACCGTTGCTGAGCGGCAGGTTATAGCTCAGTTCAAACACCGGCGTTAACGCCAGATCCAGTCCCATCTCTTCACGCAGGCGGCGCTCAGCCGCATCGCGCGTCGGCTCCTGCGGGTAGGGATGGCTGCAGCAGGTATTGCTCCACAAACCGCCGCAGTGATACTTGCTTTGCGCCCGGCGCTGCAGCAACAGTTCATGGCGCGAATTGAACACGTAAACCGTTACCGCACGATGCAGCAATCCTTTCTCATGCACTTCCAGCTTTTCCATCTTGCCGGTGGGACGATCGAGGTGGTCAACGAGGATAACTTCAATGGCGGGCATGACAACTCCTTCGGAAAAATCCCCACTATTGTACACAATAGCGGAAGCGGCAGCGGAGAAAATCGCGCACATTCCGTGCGCTGGCGCGATAAGCAGTAAGCTTAGCAGCCAGCAGATAATTCAGCAGAAAAAGGCGGGGAAAAGCGTGACAGCGGCGCAAAAAACGCGCCGCTGTGATCTCTGACGGGATGAATTACAGTTTGAAGCCGTGTACCACCTGCTCAAGCTGCACGCTCTGCTCCTCCATGGCGCGCGCCGCTGCCGAGACCTGCTCCACCAGCGCCGCGTTCTGCTGGGTGCTGCCGTCGAGCTGGGTAATCGCCACGTTCACCTGTTCGATCCCCATGCTCTGCTCGCGGCTGGCGGACATGATTTCGCTCATCAGCGTTGTCACGCTGCTGACACCCTGCATCAGCTCGTCCATGGTTTGTCCGGCCTGCTCCACCAGCTGGCTGCCGGTGTCGATATTGGCCACCGACTCCTCAATCAGCTTCTTGATTTCGCGCGCCGAGTTAGCGGAACGCTGCGCCAGATTGCGTACCTCCGAAGCCACCACGGCAAACCCGCGGCCTTGTTCACCGGCGCGTGCCGCTTCTACCGCCGCGTTGAGCGCCAGAATGTTGGTCTGGAAGGCGATGCTGTCGATGACACTGATGATATCCACCACCTTACGCGAGGAGTGATGGATTTCGCCCATGGTGCTGACCACCTGACGCACCACTTCACTGCCGCGCGCCGCGACCTGGGACGCGCCATCTGCCAGCTGGTTGGCGTGCGTGGCGTTGTCGGCGTTCTGACGCACCGTGCCGGTCAGCTCTTCCATCGACGCGGCGGTTTGCACAATGGAACTCGCCTGCGATTCCGTCCGCGCCGAGAGATCGGCGTTGCCGCTGGCAATTTCGCGTGAAGCCGCGGTAATCGCCAGTGCGCTGTCGCCCACCTGGCGCATCAGCCCCTGCAAATGGGCGATGAACTGGTTGAAGCTTTGCGCCACGGCGTTGAATTCCGGGCTATTGCTGGCTGGCAGACGCTGCGTCAGATCCGCACCACCGGTCGACAGCGCTTCGATGTTTTGATGCAGCAGATTCAGGCGTTTCATCATCGCGCGGACAAAGCCAAGCAGCACCAGCAGCAGCAGAATCGCCAGCGGGATCTGGACCAGGCCGAGACGGGTCAGCATGCTGTGCGTCTGCGCATCCAGCAGCGCTGACGGCACGTCGCTGGCCAGATACCATGGGCTGCCGGGAATGGCCTGCAGGAACAGCGTGTGCTCACCATCTTCTCCGCTGAAGGTGGTTTGCGACGGCTGAGAACCGGCCTGTGCCAGCAGCCCTTTCAGCGCCGCCGCCATTGGCAGCTGGGTATCAGCCAGATTTTCCAGCTTCGGCGTCCCCTCCAGCAGCGCGGCATTGCCGACCACTTTGCCGTCCGCTTCGACAATCAGTACGCGGCCATGAATCGCCTCACCCATCTGCTGCGCCAGCTGGTTGAAAAAGCCGAGCGTGACGTCAATGGTTGAGACGCCCCAGACAGTGCCGTTACGGTAAATCGCCATCGCGCAGTTGGTGCGCGGCTGCGGGCTGGCAGCATCCTGATAAGCCTTCGCCCACGCGCACTGGCCTTTTTCTGCGGCCATGCCATCTTTGTACCACGGCTGCTCCCAGTATTTGTCGGCAGCATCGGAGTTCCAGTAGGTGTTGACCTGCAACTGGTTGCTGGCGTTACGCGCAAAGAACGAGCTGTCTTTCTCTTTCGCCGGATCGCGCCGGTTAGGTAACGGCCAGATACCGCCGCCGAACACGTTGCTGTCCTGATACTGGTTAACCAGCGCCGGCAGCAGCGTGTCAATGGCGGCGCTGTCCATCACGCCCGCCGCTTCGGTAATGGCACGCTGCTGCGCCTGCACGCGGTTCATCTGCTCGACGATACGTCCGGCGAGACCATCCACCTCATAGCGCACCAGCCGGCTTTCGTTCTGGCTAAGCTGCGGCGCGATGAACTGGTTAATCACCAGGACGGTGACCAGCATAAGAACAACGAAGAATGCGACTAAAGTCGCGGTAAAACGGGATTGTGTGGTTTTTAACATCGGTGTGCCCTTACCCTGGTGTGGCGAGTTGCCTGATCGAGGTTAACGGCTTGTTACAGAGGAACTTGAGGTGCGCAAGATCACAAAATGGTTAACTGATTGAATAGCGTGATCATAAGAGCGCTTATTGTCACTGGCCTTACCCTGCCGTTCCTCAGCAATGAAGAGACTGCAAAGAATGAAATGTAACTTTATTGTGCTCCTGACCAGGCATTAACGATTAATCCTGCGCCGGAAATAAACAGAATGGCGTCTATCAGCACGGCAAATTGTGTGACTGACAGTCTCTGGACTATCACCTTCGTGCTCAGGGTGCCCAGCATAATGCCACTGCCCACTAACACACCTGTGAGCACAACCTGCATTGAGAGCGCCTGCTGGAAGGCGAACGTACTGACCTTGCTGAAATATAACAGCAAGGCACTCGATGCTTCCGTGCCAATAAATGCGCCACGACTCAATCCATAGGCGGTAAAAATCAGCACGCTCACCGGTCCGGTGGAGAGAACCAGTCCGGTCAGAAAACCCACCACGCCACCACAAAGCCCTAACTGCTTTATCGAGAGCGTCCAGTGACTGTTTTTCAGGCTGCGTCTGACCAAAATCATCACCCAGAAAAACAGACCCAGCGCGCCATCAATGATCCAGGCAGGTAAAGAGAGCAGCACATGTGCGCCTAACGACGCAGCTGGCACGCCAGGAAGGCTATAGGCCAGAGTGGCGCGCCAGTCGATTTCACGCCACCAGACCGCGATGCGCGAGAGATTTCCCAGGATTGCGGCGATAGCCATGACCGGCATCGCCACTCTGGGGCCGAAATTGCTGACCATCAGCGGCAGCAGCAGTAACGAAGAACCGGTGCCGATGATGCCACTCAGCGCTCCGGAGAGGATCGCGATCAGCGTCACAAAGAGATAATCACCCACTGACTTTCCTCATTTTCAACGGCAAAGCACGCATCTTAATGAGGGAGATTGGATCATAATATCGATAAATATTGCCCACTCCTGATACTAAAAGTCACAGATGAAAAAACGTAACCTGCCGCCGTTGAATGCATTGCGGCTGTTCGAAACGGCCGCGCACGCCAACAGCCTGAGTGATGCGGCTGAGGAATTAGGAATTACCCACGGTGCCGTTAGCCGCCAGATCAAATTGCTTGAAGAGTGGCTGGGACAACCGTTATTTGAACGTCAGGGACAGCGCAGCGTGGCGGCGGAACATGCCCGGGCTTTTGCCTCAGAGATCAGCACCGCTTTTGACATCATCAGCGATGCCGCAGTGCGCTTTGGCAAAACACCCAACACCCGCACGATACGCGTCAATGCGCAAACCACCTTTGCGATGCACTGGTTGATCCCGCGCCTGCCGGCATTCCACAGCCAATATCCCGACATTGAAATCTCGGTATCCACCTCAAACAGTTCGGAGGTGAAAGGGTTATCTGGCTTTGACGTATTGATTCGCCGGGATGCGCTGAACAAACCTGAATGGCGTTACTTTGAGAAGAAAGCGTTATTTGAGGAAAAGCTCACCCTGATTGCCGCGCCGAAACTGTTAGCCACAAAAGCACTGAACACCCCTGCAGACCTGGCGACCCACGTTGTCGTGTTATCCAGTACGCGGTCAGGTGAGTGGGAACGGTGGATGAAGCAGGCTGGCGTCGGCGAGGTGCGTCCGGAACGTTTTCAGCGATTCGAACACAATTATATTAGTCTGCAGGCGATTATTGATGGCGTCGGTGTGGGTATCGGTGGAATACAAATGCTGGGGCATGACCTGCAGGGAAACCGGCTTGTCACCCCGTTAGCTATTGAGGCGAAGGGGAGCCGCTACGTGGCGTTGATTGCGCCTGACGTGGATAAATCATCCTCGCTAAACCGCTTTGTCGCATGGCTGGAACGGGAAGCATCCGCTTAATACCCGCCCGGTCGCTGCCAGAGGGGTATGTCGGGGCTTTTTCGGCAGGCACTACGGTGCGGACTCCACCACTTCCTGGCGCGGACGGAACACATGATCGCTGCCCTGCGCCAGCAAACGCTGCAGCAGCTGCTGGCCGCCGCGATCGTCCGCCTGGGCAAACAGCCGCTCGGCTTCGGTGATCGGCGTCGCCCACAGCAGATTTGGCCGATCGCCGTCGCGCTTCGGCAGCCGCAGTTGCGCGTTTTCGCCCGCCAGCCCGTTGGCCAGCAGGAAGCTTTCAAAGCCGACCGGCGCAACTTCCGACGCCAGCGTGTGCCCTTCGCCAATCCACGTCAGCCGCGCCCACGGCAGATGAGCAAACTCCGCCAGCGCGCTGGCCATCTGTACCGCGTTGGCCTCTGTCATCACTTCGCCATCCACCGCCATCGCCAGCTCTACACGCCGGTACTGCGGTGCCAGCTCATCAAACAGGTAATCCACCTGCGGCATCGGCCGGATACTCATGCCGAGCGTGAAGAAATACCACACGCCGTTATGCCAGTGCTGCGAAATCGCCATCGGCGGCCAGTTGCCCTGATCGATGGCGTAATATTTTACCGACTCACCAAACTGCGCCTGGTAACGTTGCAGCAGCTCGCTCTGCACGCGATCCCACTGCTGGCCATCGTGCCAGTCACGCCAGAAATGACGCTGCTGTTCGGCGCGCGCGTAGTAATCGTTGGTGGAGGCTGAACCGAGCGGCGCGGTGAGACGGTTCTCTTTGATGCAGCCCGCCGAGAAGCTGACCTGCTTGTCCTGATACAGGCTCCAGCCGGGGATCACCGCCAGCAGCTGGCCGTAATACCACAGCGCGGCACCGTCGTCGCTGGGCTCCCACAGAATCTGCAGGCCGGCCGGATCGAGCATCGGCTCCGCTTCCAGCGTGCGGCAATAGCTGGCGCTGAGCAGCGGCGCAATACCCTGCTCCATCGCTTCGCGATCTTCCTGCGCCGGTGCCGGCAGCAGATTGCGCAACCAGCAGCCGCGCACGGCGTACTGACTGCGGAACAGGTCGTTCGGCCAGATATAAAAATAGGCGGTACGCGCATCCTGTTCGACGATGGCGGTTAAAGTGTGTTGCTGATTCGGCACCTCAGCAATCAGAGGTTGGTGTGTCATAACGCCTCGACAATGCCTGGAGGGATCCATTTTCCCCGAGAATAGAGCAGGATCGGCACTCGCGCCATGTGACACAAGGGTAAAACTCTCAAAGTGCGCCAGGCCATCGTTCAGCCCGGCTTAAGAATGGCGGGGGCAGCGGCGGCGAAGCTTCAGATTTTTTTGCGATTCTTTTACCGCTTCGCATGCTATTGTCAGCGCACTCTTCTGTTGCGGAGCTGTCGTCATGGTGCTGCAAACCCTCGATCTCAATCTGCGCGAAATCGTGATTCTCGCCCTGCTGCTGTGGCTGTTTGTCCGCTATACGTGGGTGATGGCAGCCCTGATGCTGATCGTCGCTGCCATCGCGCTGCTGGTGCTGCTGCCGCTGGATATCTACTACACGCTGGTGCCGCTGGCGCTACTGGGCGTTGGCCTGGGCATGCTGCTGCATCACTATCAGCAGCGCCAGCTCCTGCTGAAACGCGAGGCGCGCACGCCGCGCAGCTACACCAGCAAGCAGGATGAATTTCACCTGTAACGCGGATCGCGCCCCATGCGCTGCATGGCACGCGCCCAGGCGCCACGCTGGATTGACCAGCGCAACAGGGCGGCAATCAACGCGATCTGCTTATCAATCCGCCATTGCGTCACTGGCCCGATCGGCTGGTGCATCAGCTGTTGCGCCCAGTCGGGCAGCAGACCACAGCCAGCCCGCAGCATGACGCGCATCGCCGGTTTCGCCTGCCAGCTGGGTGCTGGCGCATTAAGCAGCAGCTGCATCACTTCGTGAGTGCGCGCATCGTAAACCAGCTCTGCCCGCATCGCCTGTAAATAGGCCTCAACTGCCTCTACGCTTTTCGGCACCTGCTGCGCACCAAGCGCTTCCGCCACCCGCGCCGCTTCGGCGTAATAACGATCGCGATCGGCGAGGCTGAGCTGCGGATTTTTGTAGCGCAGATGCGCGGCCAGGAAGCGGCTGGTTTCTGCAACGTGCACCCAGGTGAGCAGATGCGGATCGCTGGCGGCATAAGGTTTGCCGGTGTTATCGATGCCGGTGACGCGCAGATGGATGCGTTTGACCCGCTCAATCAGGGTATGCGCATCGGCGGTGTTGCCGAAGGTGGTGACGGCGATGAACTGACTGGTGCGCCGCAGCCGGCCAAGCATGTCCTGGCGGAAACTGGAGTGATCCCACACGCCCGCCAGCGCCGCCGGATGCAGCATCTGTAGCATCAGCGCGCTGATGCCGCCGCACAGCATCGCGGGAAAGTCGCCGTGCACCTGCCAGATGATGTGGTCAGGGCCGAACAGGCCGGGATCGCCCGGCGGTTGAGAGATGTCAAACTCGTTGAGCGACAGGCCGTTAAGGCGAAAGACCTGCTGTTCGATGCGGTGGCGGAGATTCATTTGTTCGTTCTTGCGCTAATGACCTTTTCCCTCACCCCAGCCCTCTCCCGCGCGCGGGAGAGGGGGCAGTTCGCTGAAGCGGGCAGGTCAGAGGATAATATCCGCTAAAAGTCGGTTTGATCGGTTCCCTCTCCCGCCGGGAGAGGGTGAGGGAAAAATCAGGATAACAAACCCTCAATTACAAATAATCGAACTGCGCATCCTGGGTTCTGACTGAATCCAGACCGATCATCACGTTGAATTTGCCCGGCTCGGCGACGTGCTGCATCTTCTGATTCCAGAACTTCAGCGCATCGACATCAATCTTAAAGCGCACGGTCTGCGACTCGCCGGCCTTCAGCATAATGCGCTGGAAGCCGCGCAGCTCCTGCACCGGACGGCTGATACTGGCAACCGGATCGTTCAGGTACAGCTGCACCACCGTGGCACCATCGCGTTTGCCGGTATTCGTCACCGTCACGCTGGCTTCCACCGTGCCGTTACGCGGCATGGTTGGTGCAGACATCTTCACCGGTGACACGCTGAACTGGGTATAGCTCAAACCGTAACCAAACGGATAGAGCGGACCGTTGACCGCGTCGTAATAGTGCGAGGTGTACTTGTTCGGCTTCTCGAAATTGTACGGACGGCCGGTTGGCAAATGATTGTAATAAATCGGAATCTGCCCGACCGAGCGCGGGAATGACACCGGCAGTTTGCCCGATGGGTTGTAATCACCGAACAGCACATCGGCGATGGCGTTACCGCCCTCGGTACCGCTGAACCAGGTCTCCAGCATCGCATCCGCCATGCGGTCCTCATTCACCAGCGCCAGCGGACGTCCATTCATCAGCACAATCACCAGCGGTTTCCCGGTGGCTTTCAGGGCCGCCAGCAGCTTCTGCTGGCTCGGCGGGATCACCAGGTCGCTGCGGCTCGACGCTTCATGCGCCATGCCCTGCGCCTCGCCCACGGCCGCCACTACCACGTCCGCTTTTTTCGCCTGCGCGACCGCTTCGTCAATCAGCTGCTGCGGCGAACGGGCATCGACACTAACCGCCTGCTCATACAGGTTGAGGAAGTTCTGGATACCTTTGTTATCGGAAATATTGGCCCCTTTGGCATACAGCACGGTGCCTTTGCCGGCCATGGCGCTGCGCATGCCCTGCAGCAGCGAGACAGATTGCTTCGCCACGCCCGCAGCCGACCAGCTGCCCATGATATCGCGCTGGCTATCGGCCAGCGGTCCCACCAGCGCCACGGTGGCCTCTTTCTTCAGCGGCAGGGTTTCATGCCAGTTTTTCAGCAGCACCATACTGCGGCGCGCCACGTCGCGCGCTTCCGCCCGGTGCAGGCGGCTTTCCGCATTGGTGTCCTGCGGATCGCTGCCTTTCGGACCGAGATGGCTGTACGGGTCGTTGAACAGGCCCATGTCATATTTAACGTTGAGCACATGACGGGCCGCATCGTCGATTTCCGCCATGCTCACCGCGCCGCTTTTCACCAGTCCCGGCAGGTATTTGCTGTAATACTCGTCGCTCATACTCATGTCGATGCCGGATTTCAGCGCAATGCGCACGGCATCCTGCGGATCGCTGGCGACGCCGTGTTTGATTAACTCTTTAATGGCGCCGTGATCGCTGATGGTGATGCCTTTGAATTTCCAGTCGTTGCGCAGAATATCTTTCAGCAGCCAGCTGTCGGCGGTGGCCGGGGTGCCGTTCAGCGAGTTAAGCGCCACCATCACGCCGCCGCTGCCGGCATCCAGCGAAGCTTTATACGGCGGCAGATAATCCTGGAACAGGCGCTGCGGACTCATGTCGACGGTGTTGTAATCACGACCGCCTTCCACTGCGCCGTAAGCTGCAAAGTGCTTAACGCTGGTCATGATGGCATAGCGGTCGGCTGCGCTCTTGCCCTGCATGGCTTTGACCATCGCACTGCCCATCTGCGACGTGAGATAGGTATCCTCGCCAAACCCTTCAGAGCCGCGGCCCCAGCGCGGTTCGCGCGACACATCCACCATCGGTGCCCAGGTCATGTTGAGGCCATCGTCTGCCGCTTCATAGGCCGAGATGCGCCCCACTTCGCTAACGGCTTGCAGATCCCAGCTGGCGGCGAGGCCGAGCGGAATCGGAAAAATAGTGCGCTGGCCGTGCACCACGTCATAAGCAAAGAACAGCGGCACCTTCAGGCGGCTGAGCTGCATGACCTGATCCTGCATGGCGCGGATATCCGGACGCGTTACCGTATTGAAAATCGCCCCGACCTGGCCGTGCTGAATCATGTCGCGAATCGCCTCTTTTGGCGTATCCGGACCGACGCTGATCAGGCGCATCTGCCCAATCTTTTCATCCAGCGTCATTTTGCTCAGCAGCTGATTAACAAAGGCGTCGCGCGCCTGTTCCGTCATTGGATGGGGGCCGAACAGATCGTCCGCAAACGCGGGTTGCACGGCAAGGGAAACAGCGAGGCTAACAGAGTAAATCCATTTCATCAGGTCGGGTTCTCTTAAGTAACTGCGCAATATCGAAATAACCGGGGCAGTGTGCCACAAGATGAGGATAGCAGGTAGCCGCCATTGTCACACTGCGCCCCCGTGGCCGACGCGTGCTACAGTAGAAACGCCACGTTAACGACAAGGATAGGCTAATGAATAACAACACCTCACACCCTGCCCTGCTGTCCGAGCTGCGCCGTCTGGTCGGCGCATCACAGCTGCTGACCGACGCGGAGCAGACCGCGCGCTATCGTAAGGGTTTCCGTTCCGGCGAGGGCGATGCGCTGGCGGTGGTTTTCCCCGGCTCGCTGCTGGAGCTATGGCGCGTGCTGCAGGCGCTGGTACAGGCCGATGCCATCGTGCTGATGCAGGCCGCCAATACCGGCCTGACCGAAGGTTCAACGCCCAACGGCAACGATTACGATCGCCCGGTGGTGATCATCAGTACCCTGCGTCTCGACAAACTGCAGCTGATCGACGGCGGCAGGCAGATTCTCGCCTTCCCCGGCAGCACGCTGTATCAGCTGGAGAAAACCCTTAAACCGCTCGGGCGCGAGCCGCACTCGGTGATTGGCTCCTCGTGCATCGGCGCCTCGGTGCTGGGCGGCATCTGCAATAACTCCGGCGGCTCGCTGATCAAACGCGGCCCGGCCTACAGCGAAATGGCGCTGTTTGCGCAGGTGGACGCCGACGGCAAGCTTCGGCTGGTCAACCATCTGGGCATCGACCTCGGTCATTCGCCGGAAGAGATTCTCGGCCGGCTGGACGACGAGCGCTGGCAGCCGGATGATGTGCGCTGGGATGCGCGTCACGCGTCCGACCACGAATACGCCGAGCGGGTGCGGGACATTCATGCCGATACGCCGGCGCGTTTCAACGCCGACCAGCGGCGCCTGTTTGAGGCGTCAGGCTGCGCCGGCAAACTGGCGGTGTTTGCCGTGCGGCTCGACACCTTCCCCACCGAACCGAAGCAGCAGGTGTTTTACATTGGCACCAACGACCCGGCGACGCTCGGCGAGCTGCGTCGCCACATGCTGGCGGAGTTTACCCATTTACCGGTCGCCGGTGAGTACATGCACCGCGATATTTTCGACATCGCCGAGGTCTACGGCAAAGACACCTTTGTGATGATTGATAAACTCGGCACCGACAAGATGCCGCTGTTTTTCACCCTCAAAGGCCGGGTGGATGCCTGGCTCAGCAAGCTGAGCTTCGTTAAGCCGCACCTGACCGATCGCCTGCTGCAACGCATCAGCCGCTGGTTCCCGGCGCATCTGCCGAAGCGCCTGAAGCAGTATCGTGACAAATACGAGCACCACCTGATGCTGAAGATGTCTGGCGACGGCGTGGCCGAAGCGCAGACGTATCTGCAGGAGTATTTCCGCGAAGGCGGCGGTGAGTTCTTTGCCTGCGACGCCAAAGAGGGCGCGCACGCCTTTCTGCATCGTTTTGCCGCAGCCGGTGCCGCCGTGCGCTATCACGCGGTGCACGCTGACGAAGTAGAGGATATTCTGGCGCTGGACATTGCGCTGCGCCGCAACGATCAGGAGTGGTTTGAGCGCCTGCCGCCGGAGTTTGATAACGATCTGATTCATCGCCTTTACTACGGCCACTTCTTCTGCCACGTGTTCCATCAGGATTACATTGTGAAGAAAGGCGTAGATGCCCATGCGCTGAAGGAGAAGATGCTGGCGATCCTCGCGGCGCGCGGCGCGGAATACCCGGCGGAACATAACGTTGGCCATCTGTATGCGGCCAAACCGCAGCTGCAGGCGTTTTACCGCCAGCTCGATCCGACCAATACCTTTAACCCGGGCATCGGGAAAACCAGTAAGCAGAAAGGCTGGGCGGTGAAAGCCTGAGTCAGATCTGCCGGCCCCGTAGCGGCGCGATTTATCGCGCGGGTTTGCTGCATCAGAGGCAAACCTTAGCGCAATGAATTGCGCCGCTACGGTCTCATGCCATTATGGCAACGTTTCACCTTCATTCTGCGTCGCCGGCAGCGCGCGGCGTTCGATGATCATGGTCTGTGGCGTCGACAGCACAATGCCCTCTTTACGCAGGCGCGTCAGGATATCGAACAGCAGATCGCTTTTCGCACCGGAAATCTGGCGCTGGCTGGCGACGTTGCCGGTCACGCTCAGCACAATACCGGCCGGCGTCAAATCTTTAAACGAAACCGACGGCTCCGGCGTTTCGAGAATACGCTCGTTCTCGCGATACACGTCCAGCAACAGTTCGCGCACCTGCACCGGATCGATATCCAGCGGGAAAGTCAGCTGAATCGTCACCACGCCCTGCGCATTGCCCATGGTGGCGTTACGCACGTTCTGCGAAATCAGCTGCGAGTTCGGCACGATCACCGTGGATTTATCGCCCAGCTGAATCTCAGTCGCACGCACGTTAATACGGCGAATATCCCCTTCGATGCCGCTGATGCTCACCAGGTCGCCGACCTTCACCGGACGCTCGGTCAGCAGGATCAGACCGGAGATAAAGTTCTTCACGATCTCCTGTAAGCCGAAACCGATACCCACCGACAGGGCGCTGACGATCCATGCCAGCTTGTTCCACTGCAGCCCCATAATCGACAGCGTCAGCAGGATAATCAGCACGTAGCCGATATTGCTGAACAGCGTCACCAGCGACACGCGCATGCCGATGTCCATGGTGGTCTTCGGCAGGAACTCTTTGTCCAGCCAGCGCCGCACCGAGCGCAGCACGTAGATACCCACCACCAGACACAGAATGGCGTTCACCATGTGCGCCGGTACAATGTTGAGCGACTCCAGCCCTTTGCCACCCCAGAACTCAATGACTTTCTGGATCAGCTCAATCGGCGTGGACGAGGCAAACGTGCCGTTGAGCAGCGCCAGCGCAACAAATGCCACCAGCAGAGTTTTACCCACGGCGCTGAGCAGCGTTGCGGCCTGCTGCAGGTAGCGCTCGTCAATATTCAGTGAGGTCTGCAACCGCTTGCCGGTCGCGTTGTTGGTGGAGAACAGGCTTTCACAACCGTCGTTGATCAGATGACTGAGGAAGTAGAACGAGCCAAACAGGATGCCGCACCAGATCACTTCATAGCTGAGGAAGCGCGCCAGCGTGACGTAGCCGACAATCAGCGAAACCAGAATCGCCACGGCGGTGACCGTCAGCGCCAGCTGCACCAGACCGACGATCGTGGGACGCGCTTCCGGCGGATTGCCGGCCTGCGCCATGCGACGACGCACGCGATTGGTGCGCATGCTGATCGCCAGCCCGGTGCTGCCAATCAGCAGCGCCGTCAGGCCGTTGGCAAAAATGGTGGTGTTCAGGCTGGTGCCGACCGTGTAGTTAAACGACTCGGCGGTCTGGAAGATAAACACCAGCGCGGCGGTAATCGGCGGGAACGGCTTCAGCGCCAGCGCCACTTCACTGGAGATGCTCGGCAGACGCCAGCTTGGACGGCGCGTTGACAGGAACGCGCGGCCGAGACCGGCGATCAGCCCGCAGTAGACGCTGAGCTGCACCAGACGGCTGATAAAATCCTGCACGTCGCTGGACACTTCATCGCGGCGCACAAACGCCAGCGAGAGAAAGTTAAAGGTCAGCACCACGGCCGCCAGCGTGGTCAGCGCGATCGCCGCCGCGAGGAAGCTGCGGCGCAGCCGCCCTTCCGGCAGTTTGTGAATGCTGACCCACGCCAGAAACTCTTCGCTGTAACGCCGGCCCAGCGTCATCACCAGCAGCGCCGCCAGCAGCCAGCCGACCGTGCCCACGCGCCAGCCCGGCTCCCACGACAGCGCGGCGGTATCCTGCAGCTCGCTGATAAAGTCGCCAATTTTTTCGCCATCCAGGTCCTGACGGCTGAACAGCGGTGACCAGAAGCGTGGCCCTAAAATACTGCCGGAGTTGAGCGCCAGCTGGCTTTTCAGCTGATCGCGCCGCAGGTTGACGATCTGCGAGGACAGTACCAGCGCCCCGTTTTTGATGCCGTCGGCCTGCTTGATCTGATCATCCAGCTTGCCCTTCTGATTCTCCAGCGCGGCGCGTTTGCGCGTCACTTCCGGCGTCTCTTTCACGCCGCTGTCCGCCTTCGGCGCCGGGCCGAGCACCGCCAGCTGCGCATCCAGCTGCTGACGCTGGGGAATCAGCGCCTGGCCGAGGGTTTCCGCATTACCTGACAGCTCCAGCGCCATCTCATTGAGCTGGTTGAGCTGGTTTTCATTGGTATCGCCAGACACCTGGCCCTTAATTTTGTCGAGGATCTTCTGCATCTTCGGCAGTTCAACCGCCGGATTGACCTTCGGTGCCGCGTCTTCTTCCTGCTGCGCGGGCGCGGCGTTGTCATCCGCATAGCTGAGCGCCGGCGTGAATAACACCAGCAGCAGCAGGAACGGGGTAAACAGAGAACGAAACTTGAACATATGAGTGAGATTCCAGCGCAATAACAGCCTATAAACGCAAGGTTGACCGTGAATGGTCGCCAGTGTAGGACTTTGCCGTCAGGGAAACTATAGGAATGGTGGCGTAAAACATTGGTGCTAACGATAAGAAATTTTGTTCATTTAAGCGCCGTTGACCGTCAGCCACGCGCCACCACGACACACGGCGCACTCCCTTGCGCCGCTACGCTGAGTAACGGGTTGCGTTACTCCACGTCCGCACTGCTGGCAAGCTGCGACGCTTTCTGCTTTTTGTACGCCAGCGCGGCCGCCGGCACCGGCGCCGCCTTGCCGGTTTCCAGCCAGTCGCGCAGGCGGTTGGCATCGGCAAAGTGGGTATATTTGCCAAACGCATCCAGCACCACCAGCGCCACCGGACGGTTATTAATCATGGTACGCATTATCAGGCAGTGACCGGCCTCGTCGGTGTAACCGGTTTTGGTCAGCTGAATGCGCCAGTCATTTTTGTACACCAGATGGTTAGTGTTGCGGAACGGCAGCGCGTAGCTGGGGTGTTTAAACACCGCCGTCTCCTCTTTGGTGGTGCTCAGCTGACCAATCAGCGGATACTGTCGCGTGGCCTTGAGCAGCTTCACCAGATCTTCCGCACTGGAGACGTTGTGCAGCGACAAACCGGTCGGCTCCACATAGTGGGTGTGCGTCATGCCGAGCGCGCGCGCTTTGGCGTTCATGGCGCGGATAAAGGCATCGTAACCGCCGGGATAGTGATGCGCCAGGCTTGCCGCCGCGCGGTTTTCCGAGGACATCAGCGCCAGCAGCAGCATGTTGCGGCGGCTGATTTCACTGTTGAGCTTCACGCGCGAGAACACGCCGCGCATTTCGGGCGTCTGGCTGATATCCACCGACAGCATTTCGTCCATCGGCAGCCGGGCATCCAGTACCACCATCGCGGTCATCACTTTGGTGATCGACGCAATAGGCCGCACCCGGTCCGGATGGCTGGAAAACAGCACTTTATTATTATCGAGATCGACAATCAGCGCGCTGCCGGAGGCGATTTGCGGCTGGGCAATCGGCGCCAGATCGGACAGTTTTGCTGCGGCGGCGAGCGCCGGAGTGATCACAGCTGGCGCGGCGACAAACAGCGCCAGCGACAGCAAAGAAATACGCATTTTTACAGACATCGTGTCAAAAAAATCCGGTGAGGAGGTTTGCGCTGTGTTGTAACACAGGCCGCCGGCGTCAGGCCTGATGCGACGCGGGCTGGCTGCGCTATCATACGCGCTCGTCTGCGAAATTTCTTAGGGAGATTGTTTCCGGGCGTTAAAAAAGGCGGGCATAACAAACGCTGCCAGGCGCAGCGGGATCAGTCAGGTCGCCATGGCTGACGACCTGACCCCTCTCACGGTCAGAACAAGCGTGGTCCGTAACCCCACAGAATCACCGTCAGCGCCAGCAGCACCTCAAACACCAGCACGCCAATCGCCAGCGTAGAGCCGGAGAAGCGCAGGCTCTCTTCACGGTCAATGTTAAGGAATACCGGGATGCCGACGTACAGCAGATAGCCGGTGTACATCAGCGCTAACGCTCCGGCCAGCACGCACAGCCACACCAGCGGATAGAGCGCCACCAGCCCGCTGATAAACAGCGGCGTTGCCACATAGCCGGCAAACACGGTGCAGCGCTGGATGCTGGGACGCTGCGGATAGTCGCGCGCCATCCAGTGAATGACGCGGCCCATCACCGCCACACCGCCTAAGATGATCAGGTAAAACAGAATGCCGAGACCAATACCGGTCAGCATGTTGAGTTGCACGAACTGCCCTTCGCCCAGGTTCCAGCCCAATTGCGTGGTGCCGATAAAGGCGCAGATCACCGGGATCGCCGCCATCAGCAGAACGTGATGGGTGTAGTGGTGCGAAACGCTCTCGTTTTCCTGCTTAATATCACGCATCTCCTGATTGGGATGCGCCAGAAGACCCCAGACATGATTCATACAATCACTCCTCTGATGCGACGGGCTGCCCCAGCGATCAGGCTGTCCAATGCAGGCAGCTTCAGTTCAAGTATAATCGGCGCGGCTGTTTTTGCGGCCAGCGGCACAAAAAAAGCCGCAGCCAGCTAGACTGTTAGCTGTATCGCTTACCCAGGGAGGAGCAATTGCACATCGATATCAATGGATTAATCACCCAGTACGGTTACCTGGCGCTGCTGATTGGCTGCATTGCCGAAGGGGAAACCTTTACCCTGCTGGGCGGCGTCGCGGCGCACGAGGGCCTGCTGCACTTCAGCGGCGTGGTGCTGGCGGCGATGGGCGGCGGCATTATTGGCGATCAGCTGCTGTTCTGGCTTGGCCGTCGCTATGGCACGCGCATTCTGCGGCGCTTCCGCAAACATCAGGACACCATTAAAAAAGCTAACCGGCTGATTCAGAAGCACCCCAGCCTGTTTGTGATTGGCGTGCGCTTCATGTACGGCTTTCGCCTGATTGGACCGATTATTATTGGCACCAGCCGTCTTAAGCCGCTGCGCTTTTTCGTGCTTAACGTCATTGGCGCCGCGCTGTGGGCGCTGATTTTTGTCACCCTCGGCTACTTCGCCGGTGAAATTATTACGCCGTGGCTGCACAAGCTTGATCAGCACCTCAAGCACTTCATCTGGCTGGCGGCGGCAATTGTGTTCGGCATCGTGCTGCGCTTTGTGATTCGCCGCTGGAACCGCCGCCGCGCCGGTTAACTGTGGTAACCCTTGAACTGCGGGTTGGCCAGCATGAAGCCGCCGTCGACCACGAATGACTGCCCGGTGGTGTAAGTGGCCCATTCCGAGCACAGCCACGCCACCAGACTGGCGATTTCGCGCGTATCGCCAGGGCGGCCAATCGGGATTTCCGGCATGCGCCGGCTGTGCGCCTCGCTGTTGCTCATGTCGTTCATCGGCGTAGCGATGGCACCCGGCGCCACGGCATTCACCAGAATGTGGTGCGGTAACAGGCTCAGCGCCATTGATTTGGTCAGCCCGCCAAGCGCATGCTTGGCCGCGGTATAGGCAGCGGCGTCCGGTAGCGGCGTATGCTCATGCACCGAGGTGATGTTGATGATGCGCCCGCCGTCGCCCTGATCCACCATATGACGCGCGGCAATCTGTCCGCAGACAAAGGCGCCGTCTACGTCAACGGTAAAGACTTTGCGCCAGTCCTCAAAGGTCACATCAAGAAAATCGGCTTTGGTCATCACGCCGGCATTGTTCACCAGCACATCGATGCGCCCCAGCGAGTTGATCAGCTGCGCCAGCTGCTGCCCGCCAGCCTGCGGATCGGACAGATCGAGCTGCCGCACCTGGGCCAGCTGGCCTTTACTCTCCACCAGCCGCGCGGTCTCCTGCGCGCCCTCTTCATCCGAGCGCCAGGTAATGCCGACGGTGTAGCCGGCCTCAGCCAGCATCACGGCGCAGCTGCGTCCAATCCCCGAATCTGAAGCGGTCACTACGGCGACTTTCTGTTTGCCCAGTGTCATAACGTTCTCCTGCCTGATGGGTGTCTTCACAGTATAGAAGTTATCGTTCTGTGCCACGTCGCAGCCGATTCTGCCGTTTCGTCTATAGTTAACAATTGGATAGCGTTCAGGAGGCAGGATGAGCAAGATTAAACGCAGAATTGACGACCACGGCGTCATCGGTGATTTACGCACCTGTGCCCTGATCGCGAACGACGGCACCATTGATTATCTCTGCTGGCCCGAACTCGACAGCCCCTCCGTGTTTGCCGCCCTGCTCGACAGCGACGAAGCCGGCCTGTTTTCGCTGGCACCGCAGTGGCAAAACGCGCGCCAGCAGCAGCTCTACCTGCCCGATACCAACATTCTGCAAACCCGCTGGCTTGATGAGGCTGGCGTGGCGGAAATCACTGATTACATGCCGATCTGCGACGAGCGCAGCAAAGTGCCGCGCCTGGTGCGGCGGGTAAAAATGATCCGCGGCACCGCCACCTTTGATCTGCGCTGCGCGCCGCGTCACGACTATGCCCGTGCGGAAACGCGCACGGAGACGCGCCCCGGCGGCATCGCCTTTGTCGCTGAAGGCCAGCCGTCGCTGCGCCTGAGCGCCACGGTGGTGATGACGCGCGAACCGGACAGCGCGGTAGCGCAGTTTACCCTGCAGGCCGGTGAGCACGCCGAATTTGTGTTTGGCAACGACGACGATCCGCAGGTGCAGCATATCGCGACCGAGCGCTGCTTTCGCGATACCGTGGATTACTGGCGGCGCTGGAGCAGCCACAGCTCCTATCGCGGCCGCTGGCGTGAGATGGTGACGCGCTCGGCGCTGGCGCTCAAGCTGCTCACCTCGCACCAGCACGGCTCGATTGCGGCAGCCGCCACCTTTGGCCTGCCGGAAGAGCTGGGCGGCGAGCGTAACTGGGATTACCGCGCCTCGTGGATTCGCGATGCCTCGTTCAGCATGTACGCGCTGATGCGGCTCGGCTATGTGGAAGAAGCGCGTGACTTCACCCATTGGGTCGGCCGCTGCGTTGAGCACAGCCACGACGATACGCCGCATTTGCAGGTAATGTACCGCCTCGACAGCGGCACCGAGCTGCACGAAACCGAACTGCTCAACCTCTCCGGTTACGCCAACTCGCGCCCGGTGCGCATCGGCAATGATGCCTGGCGCCAGACGCAGCTGGATATTTATGGCGAGCTGATGGATGCGGTCTACCTTGCCAATAAATACGGCGAAGCCATCTCGCAGCGCGGCTGGCGCCATGTATCCAGCATGATTGACTACGTCTGCGTTAACTGGAACCAGCCGGACGCCGGTATCTGGGAGATGCGCGGCGAGCCGGAGCACTTTCTGCATTCGCGCCTGATGTGCTGGGTGGCGCTGGACCGCGCACTGCGGCTGGGTATGAAGCGTTCGCTGCCGATGCCGTACGATCGCTGGGATCGGGTGCGCAGCGAGATCCGCGACGACATCTGGCAGAACTTCTGGAACGACGAACTCGGCCACTTCACCGCTACGCGCGGCGGTAAATACCTGGATGCGTCGATGCTGCTGATGCCGCTGGTGCGCTTTGTCAGCTCGACCGATCCGGAGTGGATCGCCACGCTGGATGCCATTAAAACCCATCTGGTGAGCGACGGTTTAGTGCGGCGTTATAACATCAGTGAGACGCCCGCCGATGCCCTGACCGGTGGCGAGGGCGCGTTTGCCGCCTGTTCGTTCTGGTATGTGGAGTGTCTGGCGCGCGCCGGGCGGGTGCATGAGGCGCACTTCGAGTTTGAAAAGCTGCTGAGCTACGCCAATCCGCTGGGATTGTACGCCGAGGAGTTTACCTCGCACGGCAACGCGCTGGGCAACATGCCGCAGGCGCTGACCCATCTGGCGTTGATCAGTGCCGCGTTTTTCCTCAACCGTAAACTGAGCGGCGAAGTGACGCTGTGGCAACCGTAAGAAAATTCACATTTTGGGCGGCGTGGCAAAGAGAATAGTCTGTGAAACGCCGCGTTTTGCGTAAAGTATCTTCAACCAGCGAAAATCCTGATTCCCATCATTGCGCCTATGCACATATAATGCGCAGCGGGTTATTCTGACCCTGATGGGTTCGACACACTGACAAGCCATGAAAATGGCCATAACGACTTGTAAAAACATGAAAAAAAGCATTCGCGCGTTCGCTTCACTCGCCCTCGTACTGGCGGCGTTCAGCCAGTCGGCCTTTGCAGTCGTCTATCCGCTGCCTCCAGCGAATAGCCGCCTGATTGGCGAAAATATTGAAATCACCGTGCCAGACGACAGCAAACTGCCGCTGGAAGCGTTTGCGGCGCAGTACCAGATGGGCCTCAGCAACATGCTGGAAGCCAATCCGGGCGTGGACGTTTACCTGCCAAAAGCAGGCACTAAAATGGTGATCCCGCAGCAGCTGATTCTGCCTGACGCACCGCGTGAAGGCATCGTGATCAACAGCGCCGAGATGCGTCTCTATTACTACCCGAAAGGCACTAAGACTGTCGTGGTGCTGCCGATAGGTATCGGCGAGCTGGGTAAAGATACGCCGGTTAACTGGACCACCGCGGTTGAGCGCAAGAAGAATGGCCCAACCTGGACGCCAACCAAAGCGATGCACGCAGAGTACGCGGCGCGCGGCGAGAGCATCCCGGCCGTGTTCCCGGCAGGTCCGGATAACCCGATGGGCCTGTACGCGCTGTACATTGGCCGTCTGTATGCGATTCACGGCACCAACGCCAACTTTGGTATCGGCCTGCGCGTGAGCCACGGCTGCGTGCGTCTGCGTGCGGACGACATCAAATGGCTGTTCGACAACGTGCCAGTGGGTACGCGCGTCCAGTTCATTGACCAGCCGGTAAAAGCCACCGTTGAGCCAGACGGTTCGCGCTACATCGAGGTTCACAACCCGCTGTCGACCACCGAAGAGCAGTTTAACTCACGTGAACTGGTACCAATCAGCCTGACGTCCGCCGTGACCAAAGTGGTGGCCGATGCCAGCACCAATCAGGATGCCGTGAACAACGCCATCCAGGCACGTACCGGTATGCCGACCAAAATCAACGGTCAGCCGGGCGAAGCCCAGCCTGCGCCGGTGATGGTACAAGAGTCTTCTGACGCGATGCCGAAAGAAGAGCCGATGACGCCGCAGGGTGCCACCGCCGTCGCGCCGCAGGCCGATGTGCAGCAGCCCGCTGAAGCCGCTCCGGTTGAGCAGGCCGCGCCGGCACAGCCTGCCAGCAACGGCAACAGCCTGTAAGGGTTCGCTGTCGATGATCAAGCCAGCCGCAGGGCTGGCTTTTTTATTGCCCGATCGCCGGGATCATTGTGCGGTTGTGTCGCGGCGCAGTTGCGCGCTCAATCGTGTGGTCGGCGTAACGCCAGCCAGCCCGCCACCAGAGTAAACACCAGCACCACCAGCACTAACAGCAGAAAGCCGTGCGGATTGTTCGCCAGCGGAATGCCGCCCACGTTCATGCCAAAAAAACCGGCCACGATATTGATGGGCAGCGCCAGCACGGTGATTGAGGTGAGCAAAAACAGCGTTCGGTTGCTCTGCTCCATCAGGCGGGCAGCGATCTCCTCCTGCAGCAGGCGAATGCGCTCCATCAGGCTGGCAAGGTCGTTAAGCGCCACGCTGAACTCCTCAGTGAAAATCCTCAGCTCACTGAGCGGCTCCCGGTTGAGCCAGTTTGGCGGCCGGTTAAGCAGGCGAAACAGCGCGGCCGGCTCCGGCGCCAGCAGCCGCTGGACGCGCAGCAGCATGCGGCGCAGATGGCCCAGCTCGCTGCGGTTGGCTTTGATCGCCGCGCTCAGCAGCCGCTCTTCTATCGCATCCACCGCCTGGCTGGAGCGCCGCACCACCTGCTCCAGCTGCGCTTCCTGTTCGCCGAGCAGCCACAGCAGCATCGCATCCGGCGCGCTGAAGCACAGCCGATCAATCTGCTGATGCATACGTTCAATCATGCCAACCGGGCGATAGCGCGCGCTGACCATCACCTGCGGCCGGCACCAGATCCACAGCGTCGCATTTTGCGTGCTGCGTTCCTCCTTACTGAAGGTGACGTCATTCAGCACCGCCAGCAGCGCATCGTTTTGCTGTGCCAGCCGGGTGCGCGGCGAGGCTGAATGAATCTCATCGAAAAAATCGTCATCTACGCTGAAGTGGTCCTGAACCCAGCGCTCGGCGCGGGCATGATTCAGGTTAATGTGCAGCCAGAGAAAGCAGCCGTCGGGTAAGGTGTGCCGCGCCAGCTGCGCGGCCTCGCGGGCGTTGAGCCGCTGTGGCGGCGCATCCGGGTTGAAAAGGTAACCGTGAATCAGTCCGGCGACGTCGTTGTTGAAGTCGGGCAGCGAGGCAAGCGGCAGGACAGGCTGGAGCATAGCGGCGTGAAGATCCCAGAGCGGTCAGATCCACAGCCTGCGACAGGTCTGTTACAGCATGATGACAGCCCGCGCTGGCATCATCATTCTGTCATACAAAACCCGTATCACACTGCAGTTAACGGGTGCCATTTGTGCATCGTTAATTCACCCTGGGGGGTGTGTTATGGCTGAAAACAGTTTCCCTGCATCATCGTCCGCCAGCGGACGGCCCAATCTGCACCCGCGCAGCGGTCGCGCGTCGCGCATGCTCTTTCTGCTGTTGCTGGTGGCCGGGCTGCTCTTTACCGGCATCAACCTGTTTAACGACGTAGAAGAGACCGGCGCAGTCGTCACCAGCTATACGCCGTTCCTGCTGCTCGGCGTGGCGCTGCTGATTGCGCTCGGCTTCGAGTTTGTTAACGGCTTCCATGATACCGCCAACGCCGTCGCCACGGTGATCTACACTCACTCGCTGTCGCCGGGCGTGGCGGTGGTGTGGTCCGGCTTGTGTAATTTCCTTGGTGTACTGCTCTCCAGTGGCGTGGTGGCGTTTGGCATTATTTCGCTGCTGCCGGTGGAGCTGATTCTGCAGGCGGGCAGCGGTCACGGTTTCGCCATGGTGTATGCGCTGCTGTGCTCGGCGATTGTCTGGAACCTCGGCACCTGGTATTTCGGCCTGCCCTCTTCCTCTTCGCACACGCTGATCGGCTCGATTATTGGCGTGGGCGTGGCGAATGCGCTGCTGCATGGCCGCAGCGGCACCAGCGGCGTCGACTGGGAGCAGGCGGTTAAAGTCGGTTACGCCCTGCTGCTGTCGCCGGTGATTGGCTTCATCTGCGCCGCCGTGCTGCTGCTGGCCATGAAGGCATTGGTACGCAATCGCCAGCTGTATCAGGCGCCGGAAGGCAATCAGCCGCCGCCTGCGTGGATTCGTGGTCTGCTGATCCTCACCTGTACCGGCGTCTCGTTTGCCCACGGCTCGAACGACGGTCAGAAAGGCATGGGGCTGATTATGCTGATCCTGGTCGGCACTATGCCGATCGCCTATGCGCTCAACCGCTCGCTACCGCCGGAACAAATTCCGCGCGTGGCGGCGTTAACCCAGGTGACCGAACAGCAACTGCTGACGCTGCAGCCACCGCCCGCCGCAATGCCGGCAGCGCGTGAGGTGCTGACGGAATATGTGCGCACCAGCCAGAACCGGCCGCAGGTGCTGCCGGCGCTTGGCATGATGCTCGGCGATATCGGCGAACAGATTCGCCAGTACGGTTCAGTAGAAAATATTCCGGCGCAGGCGGTCACCAACACGCGCAACGATATGTATCTCGCCTCGGAGACCATCAAGCATCTGCAATCGGCCAACGTCGCGCTGCCGGAAGAGACGGCGCGCAACCTGACGGCGGTGAAGCACGAGCTGGACGCGGCTACGCGCTTTATCCCGATGTGGGTCAAAGTGGTGGTGGCGATTGCGCTGGGTCTCGGCACCATGGTCGGCTGGCGCCGGATTGTGGTTACGGTAGGTGAGCGTATCGGCAAAACCCATCTCACCTATGCGCAGGGTGCCAGTGCGGAGCTGGTGGCGATGGCCACCATTGGCGCAGCCGATGCCTTTGGTTTACCGGTGTCGACCACCCATGTGCTGTCGTCCGGCGTGGCCGGTACCATGGCGGCCAACCGATCCGGCCTGCAGCTCGCCACCCTGCGTAATCTGGCGCTGGCGTGGGTGCTGACGCTGCCGGTATCGGTGCTGCTGTCAGGGCTGCTGTATGCGCTGTTTATTCATCTGGCCTGATAGGCTCTGAAGACTGCTGGTGCAGGCGCAGCGTAATCAGGAACGCGCCCAGCACCATCAGTGCTGCCGCCAGATACACCGACTGCATGCCCCAGTGGCCGATTAACAGCCCCGCCACTGGTCCGGTCAACCCCAGCCCCAAATCGAGAAACGCCGAATAGGTACCGAGCGCCGATCCCTGATCCTGCTGCTGTACCCGCTTCACCGCTTCCACGCCAAGCGCCGGGAACACCAGCGAGAAACCGCCGCCGGTGAGGAAGGCGCCAATATCCACCAGCCAGCTGCTGTCCGCCTGCCAGATCAGCAGCAGACCGGCGCCCTCCAGCACGAAGGAGATCAGCGAAACCTGCAGCCCGCCGAAGCGCGTGATATAGCGCCCGCACGCCAGCCGCACCAGCACGAAGCCGAGGCTGAACAGCGTCAGGGCGAACGCCGCGCCGCTCCAGTCGCGACTGGCGAAATAGAGGGTAATGAAGGTGGAGATCACGCCAAAGCCGATGGTGCCAAATCCCAGCGCCAGGCCAAACAGCCAGACGCGGCTGACCACGCGATGAAACGGAATGCGTACGCCGGCGCTGACGCTGACCGCCGGCTTGCCGGAGGCCATCCAGAAGCCGATCGCCCCCATCAGCGCGACCAGACCGGCAAAGCCGCTGATGCCAAAAATCTGATTCAGCAGCACGCCCAGCGGCGCACCAATCGCCATGGCAAAATAAGTCGCCACGCCGTTCCACGAAATGACCCGCGCAGTTTGCCGCGGGCCAACGATGTTCATACCCCACAGCGTCGAGCCGGTACTGCTGAAACTTTCCCCGACGCCGAGAAACAGCCGCCCCAGCGCCAGCAGCGTCAGGCTCAGCAGCGGCGCACCGCTGCACAGCGCGGCAATGATCGACAGCACGCCGCTCATGCCGCAGCACACCAGCCCCATCATCACCACGCGTTTCGGGCCGTAGCGATCGGCCAGCCGGCCAGAGTGCGGGCGACTGAGCAGCGTAGCGAAATATTGCAGACTGATAATCAGCCCGGCGATAAACGAGCTGAAGCCCAGCTGGTTATGCACAAACCCCGGCAGCACCGCCAGCGGCAACCCGACGGACAGGTAGCAAAAGAAGGTGAAAACGATGACGGAGAGGATGCGTTTATTTAACTGAGCATTACTCAGTACAGCGGCGTCAGACATGGAAGATGGCGTCAGAAACGTGGTGAAAGCGAAGGTTCACTATACCGGTTAGCAGACTAAGGATCGCGGCTTTTTTTGTTATAAAACATGGCGGCAGCGCACACTCTCGCGTGGTGATCGCTGGCTTGCCCGTTAACGCGGCGGACCTGACGGTTCAGGTACCACCGCTCAGGTTCAGATGCAGGACACCTGGGCCATGCGTGCGGCATGGCGTTCGATGGCGCTGGCGATCTCGGCGGAGACACGCAGCGTGCGGATCTCGCTGAACAGGCCGTCGGCCTCTTGGTAGGCTTTGCGCAGATAGCCCAGCCACTGCTTGATGCGCGCAACGTGGTAGTTGCCGGTATCACCCTGCTTCTCCAGCTGGGTGTAGCGCAGCAGCAGCTCAACCACCTGCGACCACGGCATCGGGGCTTCGTTGTATTTCACCACGCGCCCCAGGTTAGGCACATTGAGCGCGCCGCGCCCGAGCATGACCGCGTCGCAGCCGGTAATGCGCAGGCAATCCTGCGCATCCTGCCAGTTCCAGATTTCGCCGTTGGCGATCACCGGAATTGTCAGACGCTGGCGAATTTCACCAATCGCCTGCCAGTTGATGCTCTCTGCGCGATAGCCGTCCTCTTTGGTCCGGCCATGCACCACCAGCTCGCTGGCACCGGCCTGCTGCACCGCATCGGCGATCTCGAAACGCCGCGCGCCCGAGTCCCAGCCGAGCCGCACTTTCACCGTGACCGGCAGATGAGCGGGCACCGCCTCGCGCATCGCTTTGGCACCGCGATAGATCAGCTCCGGATCTTTCAGCAGCGTCGCACCGCCGCCGCTGCCGTTCACCAGCTTCGACGGGCAGCCGCAGTTGAGGTCAACGCCCCACGAGCCCAGCTCCACCGCGCGTGCGGCGTTTTCTGCCAGCCACTCAGGATACTGGCCCAGCAGCTGCATGCGCACGCGCGTGCCGGAGGGCGTCCGGCTGTGATGGTGCAGTTCCGGACACAAACGGTAGAAGGATTTTACCGGCAGCAGCTGATCGACCACGCGTAAAAACTCAGTGACGCACAGGTCATAGTCATTCACGCCGGAGAGCAGTTCACGTACCAGCGAATCCAGTACGCCTTCCATGGGCGCCAGTAAAACCCGCATACCGTTACGCGTTCCCGTTGCTCTTCGCTGCCGGACGGCGTGAGCGCGCCGGTTTACCCGCGTTGCCAGCCGCCGGGCCGTTGTTGCCCGGACGACGCGGTGCACGCGCCTCGCCCTGTGGACGCGCGCCGCCGTTACCGGCGCTGGCACGCTGACCATTGCCGCCGCTGCGGCTGCGCGGTGCGTCAGCACCCTGCCCCGGCGCGCGGCCCTGGCCACGTCCGCGTGGCTGCTGCTGACGGCCATTCTGAATCGGCTCCGCCTTGATGCTCGGATCCGGCTCAAAGCCCGGCAGCGCAATGCGCGGAATTTCCCGCTTCAGCAGGCGCTCGATATCACGCAGCAGCTTGTGCTCGTCCACGCACACCAGCGACAGCGCAGCACCGGTGGCCGCGGCACGACCGGTACGGCCGATGCGGTGCACGTAATCTTCCGCCACGTTCGGCAGCTCGTAGTTGACCACGTGCGGCAGCTCTTCGATATCCAGACCGCGCGCGGCAATATCCGTCGCCACCAGCACGCGAATGCCGCCGGTTTTGAAGTCGGCCAGCGCACGGGTACGCGCGCCCTGGCTCTTGTTGCCGTGAATGGCGGCGGCCGTGATGCCATCTTTGTTGAGCTGCTCAGCGAGGTGGTTAGCACCGTGCTTGGTGCGGGTGAACACCAGCACCTGCTGCCAGTTGTCGCGACCAATCATCAGCGACAGCAGTTCCCGTTTGCGCTTCTTATCGACAAAATGCACCTGCTGCGACACCTGCTCGGAAGCGGTGTTGCGGCGTGCCACTTCTACCTGTTCCGGGTTGGTGAGCAGTTTTTCCGCCAGCGCTTTGATCTCGTCCGAGAAGGTGGCAGAGAACAGCAGGTTCTGCCGTTTGGCCGGCAGTTTTGCCAGCACGCGGCGAATGTCGTGGATGAAGCCCATGTCAAGCATACGGTCCGCTTCGTCCAGCACCAGGATTTCCACCTGTGACAGATCGACCGCGTTCTGGTGCGCCAGATCGAGCAAACGCCCCGGCGTGGCGATCAGTACATCGACGCCGCCGCGCAGTTTCATCATCTGCGGATTAATGCTGACGCCGCCGAACACCACCAGCGAACGCATATTGAGGTACTGGCTGTATTCACGTACGTTTTCGCCAACCTGCGCCGCCAGTTCACGGGTTGGAGTGAGGATCAGCGCACGTACCGGACGGCGACCGCGCGCCGCTGCCGGTTTTTCTGACAGACGCTGCAGCAGAGGCAGCGTGAAACCGGCGGTTTTACCCGTGCCGGTCTGGGCGCTCGCCAGCAGGTCACGACCGGCCAGCACCACGGGAATCGCCTGACGCTGGATTGGCGTCGGTTCACGGTAGCCCTGTTCTGCTACCGCACGCAAAATATCGGCATTCAAGCCGAGAGAGTCAAAAGACATGCAGGTGTATTACTCCGAACCGCCCTGATCGCGCTGCGCGATGTAGTTTTCAGGGGGGATATGACGCAGCCTCAAGGCCTGCGTGTGAAAAGGGCACAAACTACCATGCGTAAGAGCGGCAGTGTAGCAGCTTTCCGCAAGAACCGCGACCGGCAAAACGTGGCGTGCTGTGCCGCTACGCGATGGCGCATAAAAAAGGAGCCGCAGTGGGCTCCTCTTTTCTTGCTGGCACGTCCGCTTAGCTGCGTTTTTTCTGCACGCGCTGCGGTGGCTCTTTGGCCAGCAGCGACACCAGCGCCGGGCCCACCAGCATCACCACGCCCAGACAACCAATCAGCAGATTGTTGTGAATGAAGCGTGAAATCAGGAACAGCGTCAGCATCGCCGCGCCGAAGTAGTATGTCGTCGTTACTTCTTCCAGAGAGTCACCAAAGCGGCGCAAACGGGCACTACGCTGCAGGGCCAGCATGGTGATGAACACCAGCGCATAAGCTGCCACCAGGGTACTGCTCACTTCGACCAGTGCCTTATGTTTCCAGCCCCACACCAGCGCCGCGATCACCAGCAGGTGGGTCGCAATATGCAGGCAGGTTTGACCGGTAACAATCTGAACACGATTAGACCATTTCATTCTCTTCTCCTGGCAGACCCAACAGGTCGCCCAAGTGTATCTGACCGCAGCCAGACGGATTTCCTCAATGTAAAGCAAATTTCGGATAACACCCTAATTTTCTGTCTCCAGCACCACCCATTTGTGACAAAGACTACACTTTGTTCTGTTGATGATGAAAAGGAGCGCGTCGCAGTATGCCACAAAACACGCAAGGATCTTCATTTAAAGTCCTGACGATCAATACCCATAAGGGGTTCACCAGCTTTAACCGTCGCTTTATCCTGCCGGAACTGCGCGACGCAGTGCGCGCGACCTCGGCGGATATCGTCTTTTTACAGGAGGTGATGGGCACGCACGCCATCCACTCCGCACACATTGAAAACTGGCCGGAAAATTCGCACTACGAATACCTTGCCGACACCATGTGGCACGATTTCGCTTACGGCCGCAACGCGGTCTATCCCGAAGGCCATCACGGCAACGCGATACTGTCACGCTTTCCGATCACCGAATACCAAAACCGCGATATTTCTGTCGCCGGCAGTGAGAAACGCGGCATGTTGCACTGCCAGATTAGCCTGCCGGATCGGCCGGAACCGATTCACACCTTGTGCGTGCACCTCGGCCTGAAAGAGAAGCACCGTCTGGCGCAGATGCGCATGATGTGTGAACTGATTGAGTCGCTGCCACCGGATGCGCCCCTGGTGGTGGCCGGCGATTTTAATGACTGGCAGGTACGCGCTAATCGATTTTTACAGCGCGGAGCCGGTCTGCAGGAGGTGTTTAGCATGAAAAACGGTCGCCCGGCGCGCACCTTCCCGGCGCGCTTTCCGCTGCTGCGTCTCGATCGGATCTATATCCGTAATGCATCGGTGAGCCAGCCGTGGGCGCTGCCGGTGAAACCCTGGTCACATCTGTCCGATCATGCCCCGCTGGCCGTGGAGATCTTTCTATGAATTTCAGCTGGCGCGAAGGTAACCAGCTGCGGCTGCTGGAAAATGGCGATCAATTCTTTCCGCGCGTCTCCGGCGCGATTCAGCGCGCCCAGCGTACGCTGCTGCTTGAGACGTTTATCCTGTTTGAAGATGAGGTCGGTAAGGCGCTGCACCGCGATCTGCTGGCCGCCGCGCAGCGCGGCGTTAAGGTGGAAGTGATGGTGGATGGCTACGGCTCGCCGGATCTTTCCACCCAGTACATCAACAGCCTGACCGAAGCAGGCGTGCGCTTTATCTATTACGATCCGCGCCCGCTGGTGATGGGCATGCGCACCAACGTGTTCCGCCGTCTGCATCGCAAAATTGTGGTGATTGATGAGGAGATTGCGTTTGTTGGCGGTATCAATTTCTCCGCCGAGCACAACACCGATTACGGGCCGGAAGCCAAGCAGGATTACGCCGTCGAGGTGAAAGGACCAGTGGTGCTGGACATCGCACGCTATGTACAGCAGGCGATCGGCAGCGAACAGGTGACGCGCCGCTGGTGGGGCGCGCGCTCCCAGCGCCTGGCGGTGAACGCCCTGCCCGGTGATGCGCAGGTGCTGTTTGTCTATCGCGATAACGATGAGCACCGCGATGACATCGAACAGCACTATCTCGATATGCTGCGCAAAGCGAAGCAGGATGTGATTATCGCCAACGCCTACTTCTTCCCCGGCTATCGCCTGCTGCGGGAAATGCGCAGTGCGGCTCAGCGCGGTGTGCGCGTGCGGCTGATTGTGCAGGGTGAACCGGACATGCCGATTGTCAAAGTCGGCGCCGAGCTGCTGTACAACTATCTGGTGGATGCTGGCGTTGAAGTGTACGAATACTGCCGTCGCCCGCTGCATGGCAAAGTGGCGGTGCAGGATCAGCAGTGGTCAACGGTCGGTTCCAGCAATCTCGACCCGCTCAGCCTGTCACTGAATCTCGAAGCCAACCTGATCATTCACGACCACGCCTTCAACCAGACGCTGCGCGATAACCTTGAGCAGCTGCTGGCTGCGGACTGCGTGCGCGTCGATGAAGACAAGCTGCCGCCGCGCACCTGGTGGCAGCTGACCAAAAGCGTCATCGTGTTCCATTTCCTGCGCCATTTCCCGGCCATCGCCGGCTGGCTGCCTGCCCATACGCCCCATTTGTCTCAGGTCGATCCGCCGGTGCAGCCGGAAATGGAAACCCAGGACCGGGTTGAAGCCGATAACGAAGGAGCGAAACCCTGATGAGCAAAAAGAACCCGCGCTGGCAGTTAGCGAAAAAAATCCTTACCTGGCTGTTCTTCATTGCGGTGATCGTGCTGCTGGTGGTTTACGCACGCAAGGTGAACTGGGAGGACGTGTACAAGGTCATCGTCGGCTATAACCGCTACGTGGTGCTGAGCGCCGCCGCGTTAGTGGTGGTGAGCTACCTCACCTATGGTCTGTACGATTTGATTGGCCGCGCCTACTGCGGGCATAAGCTGGCGAAACGTCAGGTGATGCTGGTGTCATTCATCTGTTACGCCTTTAACCTGACGCTGAGCACCTGGGTGGGCGGTGTGGCGATGCGCTATCGCCTCTATTCGCGCCTCGGCCTGCCCGGCGGCACTATCACGCGCATCTTTTCACTGAGTATTGCCACCAACTGGCTCGGCTACATTTTGCTTGGCGGCGTAGTGTTTGTCTCCGGTATGGTGCCGATTCCGCCCGGCTGGTTCATCGGCGAAGGCACGCTACGGGTGATTGGTGCGGTACTGCTGGCGATGGTGGCGGTTTATCTGTGGGCCTGTGCTTTCGCGAAGAAGCGCCGCTGGACGGTAAAGGGCCAGCATCTGCAACTGCCCTCGCTGCGCATGGCGCTGTTTCAGTTTGCCGTTTCCTGCGCCAACTGGATGGTGATGGGCACCATTATCTGGCTGCTGCTGGCGCGTGAAGTGGATTATCCCATCGTGCTGGGCGTGCTGTTAATCAGCAGTATTGCCGGGGTGATTATTCATATTCCGGCGGGCATTGGCGTGCTGGAAGCGGTGTTCCTCGCGCTGCTCAGCGGCCAGCATGCTTCGCACGGTGAGATTATCGCCGCGCTGCTGGCTTATCGCGTGCTCTATTTTATTCTGCCGCTGCTGCTGGCACTGGTGCTGTATCTGTGGCTGGAGAGCCGCGCGAAGCATTTACGGCAGAAGAATGAGCGCAAGATGGCGGCGCGATAAGGCGTGCCAGGCGGAGGCTGAATAATGCTTAATACATTGCGCCGCTACGGAGAAGGTGAAACGGGCTGATAAGTACAAACCGTTCACCTGGCCGTAGCGGCGCGATTATTTTCACAGCCTGAATGGCTGGTTACTCTTAGCGACGGTTACCGAAAATCCGCAGCAGCATCAGGAACAGGTTGATGAAGTCGAGATACAGCGTCAGCGCGCCCATGATGGAGAAGCGGCGCAGATTCTCTTTGTCGTTAACATCAATGCCCTCACCGATGGCTTTCAGCTTCTGCGTGTCATAAGCCGTCAGGCCCACAAACACCACCACGCCGATATAGGTAATCGCCCACATCAGCGCCGGGCTTTTCAGCCAGAAGTTCACCAGCGACGCCAGCAGAATGCCGATCAGCGCCATAAACAGCAGGCTGCCGAAGCGGCTCAGGTCGCGTTTGGTGGTGTAGCCGTAAAAGCTCATGGCACCAAACATACCCGCGGTAACGAAGAAGGTACTGGCGATCGACGAGTAGGTATAAACAAGAAAAATACTCGCCATTGTCAGCCCGGTCAGCGCGGAATAGAGCATAAACAGCCCGGTCGCCACGGCGCCGCTCATGCGCTGCACCATGCCGGAAAGCACGAATACCAGCGCCAGCTGCGCGATAATCAGGCCGAAGAAGGTGATGCGATTGGCAAACACCAGCTCCATGACGGCAGGCGTGCGCGCGGCAAACCACGACACAAACGCCGTCAGCAGTAAGCCGCAGGTCATCCAGCCATACACCTGCGGCATATAGGTTTGCAGCCCGGTCGATGCCTGCTGCACGATTGAACCATTACGTGGATATCGATCCATGATGCACCTCTTTAAAAGTTACTGATAACGTCAGTGTGAAGTGTACACCACCGATCGTCAACGGCGCGTCATACACTGCTGATATCGCCCGTCAACCCGCTGGGCAAACCACGCGGTGGTGAGATTACGGGTAATTTTCGGGCTCTCCAGCTTAATGCCCGGCAGCACTTCGCGCGGCAGACGTTTTCCCGCCATCTTATCGGCGAGGATAAAGGTCTGTTTCCACAGCGTGCTGTCGCTGAAGCTTTCGCTGTCGCCCTTCTCCAGATCGCGGCGAATCTCACGTGTGCTCATGTCCAGCTGCTTCGCCAGCGTGCGCACCGCCAGTTCGGTGGCGCTCGCCTGTTCGCTGCCGTAGCGGATCAGGTCGCCATCCAGCGCCAGTTTGATGCCGCTGGCACGCGCCACCGCAGCCTGGAACGCGGCGTTGCGGCTGGCGTACCAGCCGGCGTTGAAGTCGGCGAAGCGGTACAGCGGCTGGCTGTACTCCACCGGATAGCCCAGCAGGTGCAGCGTGCCGAAGTAGATACCGCCGCGCCGGCTGAATACTTCGCGCCGGATCGAACCGTCAATCGGGTACGGATAGCCCTGCGCATGCGTTTCGGCGAAGGCAATGCTGACCTGCATCGGCCCGCCGGTGTGGATTGGGTTGAGATTACCGAACAGCTTCTGCCCCATCGGCACCATATCGATAAAGTCATCGAAAATGGCGCTCAGCTCTTTCTCGCTGTGCACCTTATCGAGACGTGCCGCGTAGCTCTCGCCGTTGGAGGACTTGATCAGTAACGCGGTGCGCACCAGAAACGCCGGCACGTGCACGCTGGCGGCGCGGCGGTCAATCTCCGCCCAGGCGATTTTTGGCAGACCCGGCACGGTGGCATCGGCGCTGAAGTTAGATTCCTGATCGGTCACGGCGATCACCGCGCAAATGTTGCCGGCGCTGGCGTCGATGTGCTGCACGCGCAGCGCGGTGTAGATGTCGTCGGCCCAGGCCGATTTTTGCGTCACATGGGCGGGCAGCAATTGCTGAATTTGCGCTTTCACGTCAGCGGGCTGGCGGGCCGGCAGCTGCGGCTCCTTTTTGGTGCTACATCCGGCCAGCACCAGCGCAGCCAGCAGCGCTGCGCCTCGTAATATCGTGGTGGTGTTCATCCTGCTCCCTGATAAGCCAGCAAAAACCGTACCTTACCGTTTTCGTGGTCTGGCGGCTATCAGCGCGGGCGGATTTTGCGCGCTAGTTCCAGCGTTCAGCGGCCTGATGATCGCTGTCGCGGGCATCGACCCAGCGATCGCCCTGCGCGGTGGCTTCGCGCTTCCAGAACGGCGCGCGGGTTTTCAGGTAATCCATGATGAATTCACTGGCGGCAAAGGCGCTGCCGCGATGGGCGCTGCTGACGCCAACAAACACGATCTCATCACCAGGGAACAGTTCGCCTACGCGATGAATCACCGTCACCTGCTGCAGCGCCCAGCGCTGACGCGCATCCGCCACAATCTCCGCCAGCGCTTTTTCCGTCATACCCGGATAGTGCTCCAGCGTCAGCGCGGCCACGCTGTCGCCGAGATTGTGGTTGCGGACTTTGCCGGTGAAAGTGACGACCGCGCCGTCGCTGTCATGCGCCGCCAGCAGCGCATACTCGTCGCCAACGTTAAACGGTGCGCTGCCGACGCGAATTCGGGTTGTCATGCTCAGCCTCCGGTAACCGGCGGGAAGAACGCCACTTCATCACCGGCGCGCAGCGGATGGTTCATCGGCACCAGCGTCTGATTCACCGCCGCCAGCAGCTTGCCGGACTCCAGCGCCAGCGCCCAGCGATCGCTTTTCTGCGCCAGCGCAGCGCGCAGCGTGGCGACGTCAGCATACTCTGCCGCCAGATCCAGCGTGGCGGTGCCGGTCAGTTCGCGCACCTGGGCAAAAAACAGCACCTTAATCATGGCGCACCGCCTGGAAATCACCGGATTTACCGCCGCTTTTGCTCAGCAGCCGCAGCTGGTCGATAACGATATCTTTCTGCACCGCTTTGCACATGTCGTAGATGGTCAGCGCCGCGACCGAGGCGGCGGTCAGCGCTTCCATTTCCACGCCGGTTTTGCCGCTCAGGCGACAGCGCGAGGTAATGCGAACGCGGCTGTGCTCCGGCTCAGCCACCAGCGTTACCTCGACTTTGCTCAGCATCAGCGGATGGCACAGCGGAATCAGTTCCCAGGTGCGCTTCGCCGCCTGGATGCCGGCAATGCGTGCGGTGGCGAACACATCGCCTTTGTCATGGCTGCCGTCGAGGATCATTTGCAGCGTGGCCGGCTGCATCAGCACCAGGGCTTCCGCCTGCGCTTCTCGCACGGTGTCAGTTTTGCCGGAGACGTCCACCATGTGGGCTTCGCCGGCCGCGTTGATATGGGTTAACGAGGACATGCTTATAACTTCTTCAAATGTGGGACAAAATTACACGGACGCGTACGCGCATCCAGCTGGGCTTCAATGATTCGCTCCCATGCGCTGCGGCAGGCACCGGTTGAGCCCGGCACGGCAAACAGCAGCGTCTGGTTGGCCAGACCGGCCACCGCGCGTGATTGCAGCGTCGCGCTGCCGATCTCCTCGTAGGAGATCATGCGAAACAGTTCGCCAAAGCCGTCAATTTCGCGGTCCAGCAGCGGCAGCAGCGCTTCCGGCGTACTGTTTTTACTGTTAAAGCCGGTACCGCCGTTAATCAGCACCACCTGCACATCTTCACAGGCGATCCAGCGCGACAGCGTGGCGCGGATGCGATAACGGTTGTCCGGGACGATGGCGTGATCAACCACCTGATGCCCGGCTTCGGTCAGCGCCTCACGCAGATAGTCGCCGGAGCTGTCACTGCTGGCGTCGCGGCTGTCAGAGACGGTCATCACCGCCGCATTTAAGGCGACAAAATCGCCGGAAGGTTTACCCATGGCCGTAACTCCTGTGTTTAGCCACCAATGAAGGAGAGGTTCTGCGTGATGCCGGTATTGCCCTGATGCAGGAAATGCGTCTGCTTCTTCTGCCCGAGGCTGTGGGCGATGCGCGCCTGCAGCTCGGCCTGCTGATCGTCGGAGGCCAGCAGATCGCGCAGCGGCACGCCGCCGTCGCCAAACAGGCACAGATGCAGGTTACCGATCGCTGATACGCGCAGGCGATTACAGCTGGCGCAGAAATCTTTTTCATACGGCATGATCAGGCCGACTTCACCCTGATAATCCGGATGGCGGAACACCTGAGCCGGACCATCGCTGCGGCCGCGCGGCTGGCGCTGCCAGCCCTGCATGATCAGCTGATCGCGGATCACCTCGCCGGACACATGATGACGACGGAACAGATCGCCGCCCTCGCCGGTTTCCATCAGCTCAATAAAGCGCAGCTGAATCGGCCGGGTGCGGATCCACGCCAGAAAGGTCTCCAGGCTGTGGCTGTTGACGTCGCGCATCAGCACGCTGTTGACTTTAACGGTGCTGAAACCGGCATCAAAGGCCGCATCAATCCCCGCCATGACTTCATGAAACTTGTTCTGCCCGGTAATGGCGTGAAACTGCCGTGCGTCGAGGCTGTCGACGCTGACATTGATATGGGTGAGGCCTGCCGCACGCCAGGCGCCGACGTCGCGCGCCATGCGGTAGCCATTGGTGGTCATGGCGATCTGGCGGATCGCCGCGTTGTCGCGCACGGCGGCAATGATATCGGTGAAGTCGCGCCGCATCGAGGGTTCGCCGCCGGTCAGGCGCACTTTTTCAGTGCCCGCTGCCGCAAAGGCACGCGTCACGCGACGAATCTCATCCAACGAGAGAAAACTTTTGTTGTGCACGCCGTTCGGCCGGTAGCCGTCGGGCAGGCAGTAGGTACAACGGAAGTTACACACATCCGTGACCGACAGGCGCAGATAATAAAAGCTGCGCGCATAGGCATCTGTAAATTGTGGCACCTGAACACCTTTCCAAAGTACGGGAGATGCAGTCATTTCTTTCTGCACCCTGGCAGCTCGCGGCTGCGGCCAGGCATCCATATCACACGACTTAGGAACGCAAGGCTTGGGAGTCTGTTGTCATTGTGGACAACACGGTTAAAGCAAATGGTAGCGCGATTTGACGCTCGCATCCATCGGCATTTATCGCTATATATATTGATACATAACGTTATTTCACCGCATTTTCGCGACAGGATACGGTAAAATGCGCGACAGATATTGATACACATCAGTTGAACGCCGTCTGCACCTCACGTGCGGCGTTTTAAGGAGCAGCATGAATCGTACCCTGGCAGATTTGGATCGCGTGGTGGCACTCGGCGGCGGCCACGGCCTTGGCCGCGTGATGTCGGCGCTTGCGCCGCTGGGCTCACGCCTGACCGGCATCGTCACCACCACCGACAACGGCGGATCCACCGGCCGCATACGCCGTTCAGAAGGCGGCATTGCCTGGGGCGACATGCGCAACTGCATTAATCAGCTGATCACCGAACCCAGCGTGGCCTCTGCCATGTTCGAGTATCGCTTTACCGGCAACGGCGAACTGGCCGGGCATAATCTGGGCAATCTGATCCTGAAAGCGCTCGATCACCTCAGCGTGCGTCCGCTGGAAGCCATCAATATTATCCGCAACCTGCTGAAGGTGGATGCGTTTCTGATTCCGATGTCGGAGCAGCCGGTGGACCTGGTCGCGCAGGATAGCGAAGGTAATATGGTGTACGGTGAAACGGCGATTGATGAAATGAAGCAGGCGCCGGAAGAGCTGATGCTGCACCCTAATGTGGTGCCGACGCGTGAAGCGCTGGACGCCGTCGCCGAGGCCGATTTGATCCTGATTGGTCCCGGCAGCTTTTACACCAGCCTGATGCCGATTCTGCTGATGGAGGAGATGGCACGCGCGCTGCGCCGGACGCCCGCCACCATGGTGTTCATCGGAAATCTCGGGCGCGAACTGAGTCCGGCGGCAGCCAGCCTGACGGTCGCCGACAAGCTGGCGATGATGGAAAAAGCCATTGGCAAACGGGTGATTGACGCCGTAGTGGTCGGCCCGTCAGCAGACACGCGCGGCGTCACTGAGCGGTTGATCGTGCGCGAACCGCTGGAAGCCGCCGATATCCGCTATCGTCACGACCGCCAGCTGCTGCGCCGCGCGCTGGAGCATGCCATTCAGGCGGTTTAGCCGGCGCGCAACGCGACCGCCGGCTTCAGATTAAGAGGCGGCGATAAACAGTTCACGCAGCTCGTGCAGCTGGTCGCGCACCCGCGCGGCCTCTTCGAACTCCAGGTTCTGCGCGTGCTGCTGCATCTGCCCTTCCAGCTCGTGGATTTTCTTCTGCATGGCCTGTGGCGTGAGCGCCAGATAGCTGGCCTCAGCCTCGGCGGCCGTGCGTGAAGCCGTTTTACCTTTGCCGCGCGTTTTCACCACGTTTTTGCCCAGCTCAAGAATATCGGTGATTTTCTTGTTCAGGCCCTGCGGCACAATGCCCCGCTCTTCGTTATAACGCTGCTGCTTCTCGCGGCGGCGCTCGGTCTCTTCCATCGCCCGCGCCATCGACGGCGTGATCTTATCTGCGTAGAGAATCGCTCTGCCGTTGACGTTACGCGCCGCGCGTCCGATGGTCTGAATCAGCGAGCGCTCGGAGCGCAGGAAGCCCTCTTTATCGGCGTCCAGAATCGCCACCAGTGACACTTCCGGCATATCCAGCCCTTCGCGCAGCAGGTTGATCCCCACCAGCACGTCAAACTCCCCGAGACGCAGATCGCGAATGATCTCCATACGCTCAACGGTATCAATGTCGGAGTGCAGATAGCGCACCTTCTCGCCGTGCTCTTCAAGATACTCGGTGAGGTCTTCGGCCATGCGCTTGGTCAGCGTGGTGACCAGCACGCGCTCGTTGATTTCGACGCGCTTGCGGATCTCCGACAGCAGATCGTCGACCTGGGTCGCCACCGGACGCACCTCAAGGATCGGATCGAGCAGACCGGTAGGCCGCACCACCTGATCGATAACGTCGCCGCCCGATTTCTCCAGCTCGTAGTTACCTGGCGTGGCCGAGACGTAAATGGTCTGCGGTGCCAGCGCTTCAAACTCTTCAAAGCGCAGCGGACGGTTGTCCAGCGCCGACGGCAGGCGGAAACCGTACTCCACCAGCGTCTCTTTACGCGCGCGGTCACCGCGATACATGCCGCCAATCTGCGGAATAGTCACGTGGGATTCATCGACCACCAGTAGGCCATCCGCCGGCAGGTAATCAAACAGCGTCGGCGGCGGCTCGCCGGGTCCGCGTCCGGAGAGATAGCGCGAATAGTTTTCAATGCCCGAACAGTAGCCGAGTTCGTTCATCATTTCGAGGTCGAACTGGGTGCGCTGGGTGATGCGCTGCTCTTCCAGCAGTTTGTTGTTCTCCAGCAGCACTTTGCGCCGCACCGCCAGCTCATCCTTAATCTCTTCCATCGCCTGCAGAATACGCTCGCGCGGCGTGACGTAGTGCGTTTTCGGGTAGATGGTGAAACGCGGAATCACCGAGATCACCTGGCCGGTCAGCGGGTCGAACAGCGACAGGCGCTCAACCTCTTCATCAAACAGCTCTACACGCAGACCAATGTCATCGGATTCCGCCGGGAAGATATCGATCACTTCGCCGCGCACGCGGAAGGTGCCGCGCTGGAAAACCTGATCGTTGCGGGTGTACTGCAGTTCGGCGAGGCGGCGCAGAATGCTGCGCTGGTCGATGATCATGCCGCGCGTCAGATGCAGCATCATTTTCAGGTAGAGATCGGGATCGCCCAGGCCGTAGATAGCAGAAACCGACGCCACCACAATCACGTCGCGGCGCTCCAGCATCGCTTTAGTGGCAGAGAGACGCATCTGCTCGATGTGCTCGTTTACCGCTGCATCTTTCTCGATGAAGGTATCCGAACTGGGCACGTAGGCTTCCGGCTGATAGTAGTCGTAGTAGGAGACGAAGAATTCGACCGCGTTATCCGGGAAGAACTCTTTCATCTCGCCATACAGCTGTGCCGCCAGCGTTTTATTCGGTGCCATTACCATGGTCGGCCGGTTGAGATCGGCAATGACGTTGGCGATGGTAAAAGTTTTTCCTGAACCGGTAACCCCCAGCAGCGTCTGGTGCGCCAGTCCATCCTCCAGCCCTTCTTCAAGGCGACGAATCGCCTCAGGCTGATCGCCTGAAGGTTTGAAAGCGGAGTTGAGTTTAAAGGCTTTACTCATGGTATTACGGTTCCTGCTGAAGAAGTCGGCGGGCAGGCTGGTAATTCTACTCTGCTATGGCGATTTTGCCAGAAAAAAATACTGGATATAATTACAGATATACTGCACGATGATGGGGAGATGCCGCAATTCGCTTCAGCGTAATTTATGCGGTAATCCGGAAGCGTTTGTTGCGCAAGGTTATCCCCAGACGAGCAACGCTTTTAACAATTGTCAATAGAGCGTCATTAAATTGCAGTCTGATGACAAGCCAGACAATTCTCAGGCTTGCTTTTAAATAACCTGCTGATTTAAAAGAGATTGACTCAAAAGCCCAGTTTCGCAGCATTATGTATGCAACCCGCGTATTTCCTCGCTTGCGCCCGGTTTTCAGTCGCTAATGCACAAGGTTATCCACAGGAATAGTGGATAACTGAATCCAGCCCCACGTCCATCGGCTGTGTATAATTTTCCCCTCGCTTATCCCGCTGTGCGAAAAAATTTTTTTTGCGATTATTTTTCTATCATCCCGTGCGGCTTTAACTATTCTTTTGGCGTACCCCATCGTGCCGTAACGGGAAAAAGCCCAGCGTTAAGGCCACTTATTTCTTCAGTCCCTGCCTTATGACAGTACAGATGCACCAGAAACGTTAAGCAGTCAGCACCGTCAAAGTGCAGGCGAGTTATTACTGCGGGCAATTGTTAAGCTTTTCTCATCAATTATGGCGAGTTTCGCTGCCTTTTACCCCGATTGAGGCTGCTTTGGCGGATCTGGCCTGGGAATTGCAGTGAATTAACGGTGGAGTGACGAGTCCATGCCGGCAGGATGAACAAGCGCCGCCGGCGACAGCAGTGTCCCAATAGCCATTGTGCATGACTGTATGCCAGACGACACAGAGCGGGAGCATTCAGGCGAATAATCTGGAAGGAGAATGTCAGATGCTGAGTTTACGTTCGGTGAATCAATTTTACGGTCAGAACCATATTTTATGGGATGTGGATCTCGATCTGCCGCCAGGCACCTGCACCGGCGTGCTGGGCAGCCCGGGGATGGGCAAAACCACGCTGGTGAACTGTATTATGGGTCGCCTGCCCATTAATAGTGGATCGATGACCTGGCAGGAAGACGGCGCGCCGCCGGAAAACCTGCTGCTGCAGCCTGCTGAGCAGCGCGCGCGCATGGGCATCGGCTACGTACCACAGGGACGCCACATCTTTTCCCAGATGAGCGTGGAAGATAACCTGCTGATTGCGCTGATGGCGGCACAGGACGATCGCAGCCGCGCCATTCCCGAGATGGTGTTCGATCTGTTTCCGGCGCTCTACTCGCTGCGTCATCAGCGCAGTGGCGAACTGCCGATGGATCAGCAGCAGCAGCTGGCCCTGGCGCGCGCGCTGGTGCTGCAGCCCAAACTATTGATCCTCGATGAACCCACCGAAGGCATGTCGCCGTGGCTGGAGGAGGAGATGGGGAATCTGATTCGCCGCCTGAACCGCGACTATGGCCTGACGATTCTGCTGCTGGAACAGCATGTGTCGTTCATTCGCCGCGTGGCAGACTATTTTCTGCTGTTGCATCGTGGCCGCAACGTGGCGCAGGGCAGCGTGGCGCAGCTGGATGATGTAACGGTGAGTAAGTGGTTAACGGCCACCTAGCGTTGGTAGCGTGCGGCGCAGAGTGCTGCGCCGCCGCGCCATTTACTGTGGCAGGGTAAGGTAACGGCCACAGTCGGCCTGCTGTGCCGCGCTGCTCAGCCACGGAATCTCACCGAGGAACGGGGCCGCAATGCGCTGTTGTAGCGTCGCCAGATATTCCGCATGTCGCTTACCCGGCGGCTGGATGTCATTGGCAATCCAGCCGGCGAGGCGCAACCCGCGCGCCTTCACCGCTTCCGCCGTCAGCATGGCGTGGTTGATGCAGCCGAGCTTCACGCCGACCACCAGAATCACCGGCAGCTGCTCGGCGGCGACCCAGTCGGCGTAAGTTTGCGTCGCGGACAACGGCGTGAACCAGCCGCCCGCGCCTTCCACCAGCACCCATTCAGCCTGCTGTTCCAGCGCGCGTAAGCCAGCGGAGAGCTGCGCAAATTCAATCGGTCTGCCCTCTTCCGCGCTGACGATATGCGGCGACGTCGGTTCGATGAACGCCAGCGGGTTCACCTGCTCATAGCTCAGCGCCAGGCTGCTGTAGCGCTGCAGCGCCAGCGCGTCGCTGTTGCGCACGCCGTCGGGCGTGACCTCGCAGCCGGAGGCCACCGGTTTGTAGCCGGCAGTGCGTAATCCCGCAGCGCTGGCCGCCTGCAACAGAGCGCCGCTGGCGACTGTTTTGCCCACTTCGGTGTCAGTTCCGGTAATAAACCAGCGTGTCATTTTTGTAAAACTCCATACATCAGGTGATAACTGAGACGATAGCCGTGCGCATCCTGCGGCCAGTGCTGCTCCAGCTGCGCCAGCTGCGGGCGCGTCAGCAGAGCCGCGTGTCGCCCATCGTGCAGGTGCGTCGCGCCGATGCCTTTTAGCGATCGCATGGCGCTGAGCGCGCTGGGGAAGTGCAGCGTGACGATCTGCGTCTGGCTGCGCAGCGGCAGGCCCGCGGTCGCCAGGGCAAAGGCATCACCGCTGAGGAAGCGATTGGCGTGACGCCGACCATCGATCTGCGCCCACGCCTGGTGCACCTCCTGCAGCGAGCCGTCGAGCAGCGTCGAGAACAGCACGCTGCCGCCCGGGCGCGTCACGCGCAGAAACTGCTGCAGCGCGGTGCGCAGATCGCTGCTCCACTGCACCGCCAGGTTGCTCCAGACGCCGTCGACGCTGTTATCCGCCAGCGGTAATTGGTCGATATCGCCCTGTAAATAGTCGTGCGCCGAGTGCTGTTCGCGTGCCGCCTGCAGCATCGCCGGTGACAGATCCAGCGCGCAGACCTGGCGACCGCGATCGCGCCAGTAGCGGCTGAACCAGCCGGTGCCGCAGCCGGCGTCCAGCAGCTGCGGTCCAAATCCGGCCGGCGCCAGCGCCAGCAGCGCCTCGCCGCTCTGGCGCTGCAGCTGAGCATGCTGTTCGTAATGCGCGGCCGCCCGGCCAAATGCCTGCGCCACCGCCTGTTTATTCACCTGCAGCGTCATACAGTGCCTCCAGCAACGCGTCGATATCTTCGGGATGATGCGCGGCGGTGAGCGTAATACGCAGCCGCGCGGTACCCGGCGGCACCGTCGGTGGCCGGATCGCGCTCACCCAGCAACCGGCCTGCGCCAGCCGCTGTGACAGCGCCAGCGCGGCACGGTTTTCGCCAACGATCAGCGGCTGAATGGCGCTGTCAGAGGCCATCAGCTGCCACGGCAACTGCGCCGCGCCCGCGCGAAAGCGGGCAATATTTTGCTGCAACCGCGCGCGCAGCGCGTCGCCCTGCTGGATCTGCTGCAGCGCCGCCAGCAGCGCACAGCACTGCGCCGGCGGCATGGCGGTGGAATAGATTAAATGGCGCGAGAATTGCTCGACGTAATCTGCGGTGGCGTCATCACACAGCAGCGCGGCGCCGCTGACGCCAAAGCCTTTACCAAAGGTCACCACCAGCAGTTCCGGTTTCACCTGCTGCTGCCAGCAGCTGCCGCGCCCCTGCTCACCGGTGACGCCAATGCCGTGCGCATCGTCCACCAGCAGCCAGCCGCCCGCGCGCCGGGTTTCCGCGGCAAGTTCAGCCAGCGGCGCACTGTCGCCATCCATGCTGAATACGCCCTCGGTCACCACCAGCGTGCCGCCTTCCGCGCGCGTTGCCAGCAGCTTCGCCAGGCTGGCCGGCTGGTTATGGGCAAAACGGCGCAGCGTTGCCGGACTGTGGCTGGCGGCATCCAGCAGCGAGGCGTGCGCCAGTTTGTCAGCGATAATGCGATCCGACTTTTGCGCCAGCAGATGGATCACTGCCTGGTTGGCGGCAAAGCCGGAGATAAACAGCAGCGCGCGCGGGTAGCCGAGCCAGGACGCCAGCTGCTGCTCCAGCTGCGCATGGTGACGGCTGTAGCCGGTGACGTGGCCGGAAGCCCCGGCACCGACGCCCGCCTCGCGCACGCCCTGCTGCCAGGCGGCCATCACCGCCGGATGCTGGCTCAGGCCGAGGTAATCATTACTGGAGAAGTGGCGATAGCGCTGCCCGTCGAGGGTAATTTCACGCACGCTGTTGTGCTCAATGCGCCGCCGCTGCCGCCAGCCGTCGGCGGCACGCTGCGCCGTCAGTGCCTGCGCAATACGTTCAGACCACATTTACACGGCCGCGTTATAAAACTGTGCGCTGTCGGCGTGCAGCAACTGCTCGCTGAGCTGATGCTGCTGTTCGTTATCGCCCGCAGTCGTGGCGGTGTGCTCCGGATTCAGGCCCAGCTTGCGGAACAGGATCAGATCTTTGTCTTCTTCCGGGTTCGGCGTGGTCAGCAGCTTGCAGCCGTAGAAAATCGAGTTGGCACCCGCCATGAAGCACATCGCCTGGGTCTGTTCGCTCATCTGCTCGCGACCGGCCGACAGGCGCACGTGCGAGGTTGGCATCATGATGCGCGCCACGGCAATGGTGCGGATAAAGTCGAACGGCTCGACGTCATCGTTATCCGCCAGCGGCGTGCCTTTGACTTTCACCAGCATGTTAATCGGCACGCTCTCCGGCGGCGTGGGCAGGTTGGCCAGCTGCACCAGCAATCCGGCGCGGTCGTTGACCGTTTCGCCCAACCCGACAATGCCGCCCGAGCACACTTTGATGCCGGCGTTGCGCACTTTATCCAGCGTATCAAGACGCTCCTGATAGGTACGGGTGGTGATGATGCTGCCGTAAAACTCCGGCGAGGTATCGAGGTTATGGTTGTAAAAATCGAGCCCGGCGCTGGCCAGCCGCTGCGCCTGATCGTGGTCAAGCGTGCCCAGCGTCATGCAGGTTTCCATGCCCATGGCTTTCACGCCCTGCACCATCTGCTCCAGGTACGGCATGTCGCGCTCGTGCGGGTTTTTCCACGCCGCGCCCATGCAGAAGCGGCTGGAGCCGGCTGCTTTGGCCTTGCGCGCCGATTCCAGCACCGCCTCCACCTCCATCAGGCGCTCGGTTTCCAGCCCGGTTTTGTAACGCGCGCTCTGCGGACAGTATTTACAGTCTTCCGGACAGGCGCCGGTTTTGATCGACAGCAGCGTGCTGACCTGCACCTGACGCGGGTCGAAGTGCTGGCGGTGCACCTGCTGTGCTTCAAACATCAGCTCGAGAAAAGGTTTATCAAATAGCGCCTGAGCCTGAGCCAGTGTCCAGCGATTAGCCATTGCTTACTCCAAAAAAGGGGGTTCATCCTGACGATTAACGTGGTTATACTTGTAAACTAAATCTTTTCAAAATGGTTTACAAGACAGATGTTCACACAGGACGACCTCCGCTTTGACCGCCAGCATATCTGGCATCCTTACACCTCAATGCGCGATCCGCTGCCGTGCTACCCGGTGGTGGCCGCGCACGGCTGCACGCTGCAGCTGGCCGATGGACGTGAGCTGGTCGACGGCATGTCGTCGTGGTGGGCAGCGATCCACGGCTATAACCATCCGCGCCTCAATCAGGCGTTGCAGCAGCAGATGGCGCAGATGTCACACGTGATGTTCGGCGGCATCACCCATCCGCCCGCCGTGGATCTGAGCCGCCAACTGATCGCCATGACGCCCGAGGCGCTGGAGTGCGTGTTCCTCGCCGATTCCGGCTCGATCGCCGTCGAAGTGTCGATGAAAATGGCGCTGCAGTACTGGCTGGGACGCGGAGAGACGCGGCAGAAATTCCTCACGCTGCAGCGCGGTTATCACGGCGATACGTTTGCCGCCATGTCGGTCTGCGATCCGGAAAACTCCATGCACAGCCTGTGGCGCGGCTACCTGCCCGAGCATCTGTTCGCCCGCGCGCCGCAGTGTGGCTTTGACGATGACTGGGATGACAACGATATTACCGATTTCGCCAGGCTAATCGAGCAGCACCATCGCAGTATCGCCGCGGTAATTCTGGAACCTATCGTACAGGGTGCCGGCGGCATGCGCTTTTACCATCCACGCTATCTGCAACAGGTGCGGGCGCTGTGCGATCGCTACGGTTTATTGCTGATCGCCGATGAGATCGCCACCGGCTTCGGCCGCAGCGGCAAGCTGTTTGCCTGCGAGCACGCCGGCATCACACCGGACATTTTGTGTCTCGGCAAGGCGCTGACCGGCGGCACCCTGACACTCTCCGCCACCCTGACTACGCGCGACGTCGCCGATACCATCAGCCGCAGCGCGGCGGGCTGCTTTATGCATGGTCCGACGTTTATGGGTAATCCGCTGGCCTGTGCGGTGGCGGTTGAAAGCCTGAAGCTGATCAACGAAGGCCACTGGCCGGCGCAGGTGGCAGCGATTGAACAGCAGCTGCGTGCGGAACTGCTGCCGCTGCGCGACCATCCGCTGGTGGCGGATGCGCGCGTGCTGGGGGCGATTGGCGTGATTGAGACACATCAGCCGGTGAACATGGCGGCGCTGCAGCAGTTCTTCGTGGAACGCGGCGTATGGATTCGCCCGTTCGGTAAGCTGATTTACCTGATGCCACCTTATCTGATTTCTGCCGCACAGCTGACGCAGCTGACGGCGGCGCTGCGCGCTGCACTGGCGGTGGACGGCCACTTTCAGCCCTGACACCGCTGGCACTCGCCGCCATTTTCCACCATCATGGAGAGCAGTACACAACAGGAAAGGAGAGATCATGCGCGTAGTGAGCCAGGATTTTAACGATGGCGATAAAATGCCCGAGCGCCACGTGTTTAACGGCATGGGTTACCAGGGCGATAATCTGTCGCCGCACCTGGCATGGGATGAAGTGCCGGCCGGCACCAAAAGCTTTGTGGTGACCTGCTACGATCCGGATGCCCCGACCGGCTCCGGCTGGTGGCACTGGGTGGTCGCCAATATTCCGGCTGAGGTGACCGTGCTGTCACAGGGCGCCGGTTCCGGCGTGGCGGAACTGCCGGAGGGTGCCATTCAGACGCGCACCGATTTCGGCCAGAGCGGTTACGGTGGCGCAGCGCCGCCGCAGGGTGAATCGCATCGCTACATCTTTACGGTGCATGCGCTGGACGTGGAAAAAATTGAGGTGGACGAAGCTGCCAGCGGCGCGATGGTCGGCTTCAACGTGCACTTCCATGCGCTGGCCAGCGCGTCGATCACGGTGAAATACGCCTGATTGCATAAGGTGCGCATCGCTGCGCACCCCGGCAGAGGTCGCCGTGGATGGCGACCCTGCATGACCGAATAGCGTTCCTCAGTCCAGCGCGTGAATCACTACCCACATCGGCCCCTGACCCACGGCGTAACGCGCCAGCGGTTGCAGCAGGCCACGATCGCCAATGCGATAGACTTCAATGTGATGCGATTTCTGCCCCGCCGCCACCAGATACTGACCGCTGCCATCAATGTTAAAGCCACGCGGCTGAGTTTCGGTCGGCTGATAACCTTCAATCGTCAGCACCGAGCCGTCCTCACTGATACTGAACACGGTCAGCGTGCTGCTGGTGCGGTCACAGGCATACAGGAAGCGACCGTCCGGGGTGATATGGATATCCGCTGCCCAGCGTGTGTCGCTGAAGCCCGGCGGCATCATATCAAGGCTCTGCACGCGCTCGACCTGGCCGTTAACATTATTCAGCGCCCAGACGTCGACGGTGCTGTCCAGTTCGTTAACCACATAGCCATAGGCGCCGTTCGGGTGGAACGCCATATGACGCGGGCCAGCGCCTTCTACGGTGGTCACCTGCGGCTGCGCGCGCGGCGCCAGCGTGCCGTCCGCCTGCAGCTGATACAGGCAGATGCGATCCTGTTTCAGCGCTGGTACAAACAGCGTCTGGTTGCTGAGGTCGATATTCGCCGAATGGCAGCCCTCCAGCCCGTTAATCACCTGCAGCGGCGCCTGCGGCAGGCCGTCGCTGCCAATCGGGCTGATGCTGACGCAGGCATCGTTATAGGAGCCGCAGAACAGATAGTTGCCCTGGCGGTCGGTAGAAATGTGAGTCGGGCTGCCTGGCAGCGGCGCTTCACCGGCCAGGCTTAACGTACCGTCGGCCGCAATGCGGTACGCCAGTACGCGAAAATTCGGACGCACGCCGACATAGAGAAAATCTTTCTTCGGGCTCACCACCATCGGCTGCACCTGGCCGGCCACATCCGTGACCTGCAATAACGTCAGTGCGCCATCTTCCTGCATCTGCCAGGCGTGGATCTGCTGGCTCTCGGGACTGGCGGTATAGACGACTTGTTTCATGCGTTTTCCTTATTCGCTGCCTGATGAAAAACAGTAACTGTAGCGCGTTTCACCGCGGCGCGCTGGGCTGATTTGTGCCCTGCTTTTTGTCTCAGGGCCGCTGGCGGGTGTAGACTTAATGCTTTGCTAACTCCGGACGGAAAGTGTAATGAGCTACCGCGTAATCGCCCTTGACCTCGACGGCACCCTGCTGACCCCAAACAAAACCATCCTGCCAGAATCCCTTGAAGCCTTAGCCCGCGCGCAACAGGCTGGCGTTCAGGTGCTGATCGTCACCGGTCGCCATCACTGCGCGATTCACCCGTTTTATCAGGCGCTGCAGCTGACAACGCCCGCCATCTGCTGTAACGGCACGTACCTGTACGATTACCAGGCGCAACGGGTGCTGGCTGCCGATCCGCTGGAGAAACGTCAGGCGGCGCGGGTGATTGAGATGCTCGATCAGGAGAATATTCACGGTCTGCTGTATGTCGATGATGCGATGCTGTACCAGGAAGCGACCGGCCATGTGACGCGCACCCTCAACTGGGCGCAGTCGCTGCCGGAAGCGCAGCGCCCGCTGTTTGTGCAGGTGCCGAGTCTGGCGCAGGCGGCGCACGACGCGCAGTCGATCTGGAAATTTGCCCTGTCGCATCCGGATACCCGCGCGCTGCAGCAGTTTGCCGAACGCACCGAACGCGAGCTGGGTCTGGCGTGTGAATGGTCGTGGCACGATCAGGTCGACATCGCTCAGGCCGGCAACAGCAAAGGCAAACGCCTGGCGCAGTGGGTGGCGAGCCAGGGTCTGAGCATGCAGGACGTGCTGGCGTTTGGCGACAATTACAACGATCTCAGCATGCTGGAGCAGGCCGGGCTGGGCGTGGCGATGGGCAATGCCGATGACGCCATCAAAGCGCGCGCGCGCAAAGTGATCGGCACCAACCTTGAGCCGGGCATTGCGCAGGTGATCTACCAGGAAGTGCTGTAATGCCAGGCTGATCGCGGCACAAGGCATCAGTCAGGTTGACCGGAAAAAAGCGCGATTAATCGCGCTGATCCGCAGACCGGACGTACCGCGCTGTCGTCCGGTTTGTGTTACGCTGTAATCGACACGCTCTTGATCTGCGCATACAGCCACTGATCGGGCCGGATATTCAGCTCGTCGCGCGCCCACGGTGAAATGCGCGCCCACAGCTCGCTGACGCCGATGCGCAGCTTCACTTCGACCTGGTCGTCCAGCTCCAGCAGCTCCACCACCTGCGCCGGTAAAATATTGCGGATCGAGGTGTTTTGCGGCGGCTGCAGCGCCAGCGACACGTCCGCCGAGGCGATACGGATGCGCAGTACGCTTTTCACCGGCTGATTCACCCGGCTGACCCAGATGTGCTGATCGCCAAGCGACAGCGCGGTCATCGGGTAATCCGGATGCTGCTCCAGCACCTGCACGCGCAACACGCTGCTGCGCTCGGCCGCCGGCAGCCAGGGCCGCATCGCGCTGCTGCCCCACACTTTTTCCAGCGCGCCGAAGTCTTTGACGTTACCGTTATCCAGCACCAGCACCTGATTCGCCAGCTGGACAATCTCCTCCAGGCTGTGGCTCACGTACAGCAGCGGAATCTCCACCTGCTTCGCCAGCTTCTGCAAATAGGGCATCAGCTCGCGCTTGCGTGGCAGATCGAGCGACGCCAGCGGTTCGTCCATCAGCAGGATATCCGGCGCGCTCAGCAGCGCCCGGCCCATCGCCACGCGCTGCTTTTCACCCCCCGACAGCGAGGCCGGATAGCGATCCAGCAGCGCATCCAGTCCCAGCAGCGTCACCAGCGCCCCGAACTGCGCTTTCATTTTGGGCGCCATGCCATACTGCAGATTGCCGCGCACGCGATAATGGGGAAACAGGCGCGCATCCTGAAACACGTAGCCGATGCGGCGTTTTTCCGGCGGCAGATTGATGCCGCTGTCGCGGTCAAACAGCAGACGATCGTTAAGCGCAATCTGGCCACTCTGCGGCTGCGTCAGACCGCTGATAGCATTGATTAATGAGGTTTTTCCTGCCCCGGACACGCCAAAGATCGCGGTGATGCCGCTGGCCGGAATTTCCACATCGACGTTGAGCTGATGCTCACCGAGCTGTTGCGCAATGTTGATTTTCAGCATCAGGCCGCTCCCAGCCGCTTGCGGCCCCAGCGCGCCAGCAGCTCTGAGGCCACCAGCGACAGCAGCGCCAGCGCAATCGCCACCGCGCACAGCCGCGCCGCAGTGCCTTCCGCGCCGGGCGTTTCAATCAGGGTAAACATGGCTGACGGGATGGTGCGGGTTTCGCCGGGAATGTTGGAGACAAAAGTAATGGTGGCCCCAAACTCACCGAGCGAGCGGGCAAACGCCAGTACGGTGCCCACGATGATACCCGGAAAAGTTAGCGGCAGCGTGATGGTGAAAAACACCCGCCAGCGGCCCGCGCCTAAGGTCCGCGCCGCCTGCTCCAGCCGGCTGTCTACCGCTTCCAGTGCCAGACGAATGGCGCGCACCATCAGCGGAAACGCCATCACCGCCGAGGCCAGCACCGCACCGCGCCAGCTGAAGGCGAAGGTCACGCCGAACCAGTCGTACAGCCAGTTGCCAATCAGGCCGCGCCGGCCCAGCGTCAGCAGCAGCAAATAGCCCACCACCACCGGCGGCAGCACCAGCGGCAGGTGAATCAGGCTATCGAGCAGGGTTTTGCCGGGAAAGCGACAGCGCGCCAGAATCCAGGCCATCAGGATGCCAAACGGCAGGCTGCACAGCACCGCCACGCAGGAAACTTTCAGGCTGAGAAACACGGCCTGCCATTCGGGATCGCTCAGTATCATCTCTTCGGCGTAAATCCATACTGTTTAAACACGGCAGCGGCATCCGGCCCCTGCAGATAGTCATAGAAGGCCTGCACCGCTGCGTTCTGGTGATCGCTGACCACCGCCATCGGGTACTCTACGGGTTTGTGACTCGCTTCGGGGAAGCGTCCGACCACCTGCACCTTATCACTGGCTACCGCGTCGGAACCGTACACGATGCCATACGGCGTTTCGCGGCGCTCCACCAGCGCCAGCGCGGCACGCACGTTGTTAGCCGGTGCGAGCCGTGAAGCCAGCGTGTCCCACGCGCCCAGCTTTTGCAGCGCTTCTTTGGCATAAATGCCTGCCGGCACGTGATCCGGATCGCCCACCGCCAGGCGCTCGCCCTTAAGCAGGTTCTGCCATTGGGTCTGCGCATTGATGGTCACCGGCTGCGCGTGAGCGCTTTTTGCCGCCACCAGCACCAGATCGTTGCCCAGCAGCGTGTGGCGCGTACTGCCGATCACGCTGTTTTTCGCCACCGCATCGTCCATCCACTGCTGATCGGCAGAGATAAACAGATCCGCCGGGGCGCCCTGCTCGATTTGCCGCGCCAGCGTCGACGAGGAAGCGAACGAGGATACCACTTCAACGCCGCTTTTTTGCTGATATTGCGTGGCAATCTGCTGCATCGCGTTGGTCAGCGAGGCCGCAGCGAACACAGTAATTTTCTCCGCCGCCAGCGCCTGACCCGACAGTGACACGGTGACCACGGCTGCCGCCGCCCAGTGATAAAGCGTATTTTGCATAGAGAGCTCCAGGTTACGTTATATAGTTGATAATACAACGCGAGCCTGAAAGCTGTCATGAGCTTTATATCGGCAAAAACGGCGGGAAGTTAAGGGCAAAACGCCCGCAGCGTGCGGGCGTTAAAAATCAGTGGTGTGAGCTATTGGCGGGACGGTCGTCGCGGCGGCCAAATTTAGAGATGACGTTAAAGACTTCACCCAGGCCGTAAATCAGACCCAGCATAATCGCCATCACGATGGGCACCATGATGATGGCGACCGCCAGGCTTTTTAACAGTTCCAGCATGGAAACCTCGCGCAAAGAGTAAAAAAGTGATTGTAACGGCTGGAGAAAAAAAGGCACTGCCCTTTTCGTGCTTTTACTTTAGGCCTTACAATTGGCGCATTCACCTAAGGAGCTGACATGCAGGCAGAACTCTCTCTTCACATTCGTCTTCAGCAGAAACTGTTTGCCGATCCGCGCCGTATTGAGCTGCTCAGGCGCGTGCAGGAAACCGGCTCCATCAGCCAGGGCGCCAGACTGGCGGGCATCAGCTATAAAAGCGCCTGGGACGCCATCAATGAGATGAATCAGCTGGCGGATCAGACGCTGGTCGAACGCGCGACCGGCGGCAAAGGCGGCGGCGGTGCCCGGCTGACGCGCTACGGCGAGCGATTGATCCAGTTGTTTCAGCTGATGGAGCAGATCCAGCAAAAAGCCTTTGACGTGCTGCAAAACGACAGCCTGCCGCTCGACAGCCTGCTGGCGGCGATCGCCCGCTTTTCCCTGCAAACCAGCGCGCGCAACCAGCTGTTTGGCACGGTGCAGGCGCGCGATCGTCAGCAGGTGCAGCAGCACGTTGAGGTACTGCTGAACGACGGCGTGACGCGCCTGCAGGTGGCTCTGACCGAACTCAGCGCGGAGCGGCTGCAGCTCGACAGCGGTAAAGAGGTGCTGGTGCTGATCAAAGCGCCGTGGATCCGCCTGACGCCTGACGCCGCCGAGGGCGATAATCAGCTGCCGGGCCTTGTCCACACCATCGAACCCGGCGAGACGCAGAGTGAAGTGCTGATTGCGCTGACGGGCGGTGAAATGCTGTGCGCCACCGTCCCCAGCCAGGTGCTTCGCCAGCATAATCTGCAGCCCGGCAGCGCCGTGACCGCCTGTTTTAATGCAGAACACGCCATCATCGCCACACTGCTCTGATCTGGCCGCCATGATTTGACTTCATTTCGCTGGCTCGCTACAACTGAGCGACTTGATGCAGAAAACGGAACAAATCATGGCCTCATTGCAAATTTCGCAAGGCATATTTCACCTGAGCGATAGCCGTACCCTGACCCTGCCGGACTTAACCCTGCACAGCGGCGAAAGCTGGGCCTTTGTCGGTGCCAACGGCAGCGGTAAATCTTCGCTGGCGCGCGCGCTGTCCGGCGAGCTGACGGCGGCAAAGGGCGAGCTGCGGCAGGATTTTCAGCGCCGCACCCGTTTGTCGCTGGAGCAGCTGCAACAGCTGGTGACGCAGGAGTGGGAGCGCAACAACACCGATCTGCTGAGTGAAGGCGAAGATGACACCGGCCGCACCGCGCTGGAGATCATTCAGGATGAAGTAAAGGATGAGGCGCGGGCGCAGGCGCTGGCCCAGCAGTTTGGCATCAGCGCTTTACTTACTCGCCGCTTCAAATACCTTTCTACCGGCGAAACGCGCAAAACGCTGCTGTGTCAGGCGCTGATGGCGCAGCCGGATTTGCTGATTCTCGACGAACCTTTTGATGGTCTGGATGTGGCATCGCGCGCCAGCCTCGCCGATACGCTGCATCAGCTGCATCGCGACGGCTACACCGTGGTGCTGGTGCTGAACCGCTTTGACGACATCCCGGATTTTGTCCAGCAGGTCGGCGTGCTGGCGGAGTGCACGCTGACGCACGTGGGCGCGCGCCAGGCGATTCTTGCCGAAGCGCTGGTGGCGCAGCTGGCGCACAGCGAACGCCTGCAGGGCATGGCGCTGCCGGAGCCGGACCAGCCGGATCAGCTGCCGCAGCTGGCGGCAGATGCGCCGCGCGTTATCCTGCGCAACGGCGTGGTGTCGTATAACGATCACGCGGTGATCGACGGCCTGAACTGGCAGGTCAATCCCGGCGAGCACTGGCAGATCATCGGACCCAACGGCGCGGGTAAATCGACCCTGCTTAGCCTGGTCACCGGCGATCATCCGCAGGGCTACAGCAATGATTTAACGCTGTTTGGTATTCGCCGCGGCAGCGGTGAAACCATCTGGGACATCAAGCAGCATATCGGTTACGTCAGCAGCAGCCTGCATCTGGATTACCGCGTCAGCTGTAACGTGCGTACGGTGATCCTCTCAGGCTTTTTTGATTCGATCGGTCTGTATCAGGCGGTATCGGATCGGCAGAAAGCGCTGGCGCGCCAGTGGCTGGCGCTGCTTGGCATGGACAATGCGCTGGCCGATGCGCCGTTTCATAGCCTGTCGTGGGGCCAGCAGCGGCTGGTGCTGATTGCGCGCGCGCTGGTGAAGCACCCGACGCTGTTAATCCTGGATGAGCCGCTGCAGGGGCTCGATCCCATTAACCGCCAGCTGGTGCGCCGCTTTGTGGATGTGCTGATCGGCGAAGGCCGTACTCAGCTGATGTTTGTGTCCCACCACGCCGAGGACGCGCCGCAGTGCATCACCCACCGCCTGAGTTTTGTAAAACAGGGCGCGGGCTATGCTTATCAGCAGGAGACGTTGCGTTAGTTTTCATTCATGAGCGGGTCGCCATCCATGGCGGCCCGGCAGCTACAGTACGCATCTGACAGATTTCTTCCCCTAAAAATGTAACCGCTACCACTAGCCTGCCGCATTATTCAGCAAACGCTGCGCATAAACCCACAAAATGAGAATCGTCACCTTGTGTAAACGATACCATTTATCCAGACTGGATCACGCTTTCAGCGCCACCGTTATGCTACGTTGAAGGCAGTGACTTTCTTCTGTTTGCCGATTACCAGGACTTGTTATGCAAAAATTTAACCCGGTCGATCATCCGCATCGCCGTTATAACCCGTTGATCGATCAATGGGTGCTGGTGTCACCGCATCGCGCCAAACGTCCGTGGCAGGGTGCGCAGGAGACGCCGGCGCTGGAGCAACTGCCCGCACACGATCCGGACTGCTTCCTGTGCGCCGGTAATACCCGTATCACCGGCGACAAAAATCCCGATTACAAAAGCACTTACGTATTCACCAATGACTTTGCCGCGCTGATGACCGATACGCCGGACGCGCCGCAGAGCGATGATGTGCTGATGCGCTGTGAAGGCGCGCGCGGTACCAGCCGGGTGATCTGCTTCTCACCGGATCACAGCAAAACCCTGCCCGAACTGCCGTTGCACAACTTGCAGGACATCGTGCTTACCTGGCAGGAGCAGACCGCTGAACTCGGTCAGCACTATCCATGGGTGCAGGTGTTTGAAAACAAAGGCGCAGCGATGGGCTGCTCAAATCCGCATCCGCACGGTCAGGTGTGGGCCAACAGTTTTCTGCCGAATGAAGCGCAAAAAGAGGATGACAACCAGCGCCGCTACTTTGCTGATAAAGGCACGCCGCTGCTGGTGGATTACGTAGCGCGCGAACTGCAGGACGGCAGCCGTACCGTGGTTGAAACCGATCACTGGCTGGCGGTGGTGCCGTGGTGGGCGGCCTGGCCGTTTGAAACTCTGCTGCTGCCTAAAACGCACGTGAAACGTATTACCGATCTTAACGAGGCGCAGCGCACCGATCTGGCGCTGGCGCTCAAGCAGCTCACCAGCCGTTACGACAATCTGTTCCAGTGCTCGTTCCCCTATTCGATGGGCTGGCACGGCGCGCCGTTTAACGGCGAAGCCAACGATCACTGGCAGCTGCACGCGCACTTCTATCCCCCGCTGCTGCGCTCCGCGACGGTACGAAAATTTATGGTTGGCTACGAGATGCTGGCCGAGACCCAACGTGATTTAACGGCGGAACAGGCAGCAGAACGTCTGCGCTCTGTCAGCGCTATCCATTTCCGCGAGGAACAATAAATGTCTTTAAAATTGATCACTCAACAGGTTTTCGCTGACACCTTCGGCTACGCGCCGAGCCACAGCATTCAGGCACCGGGCCGGGTGAACCTGATCGGCGAGCATACCGATTACAACGACGGCTTCGTGCTGCCCTGCGCTATCGATTATCAGACCGTGATTGCCTGCGCCCGCCGCGACGATCGCCAGGTGCGCGTGGTGGCGGTGGATTACGACAATCAGCAGGATAGCTTCTCGCTGGATGCGCCGATTGAGCCGCTCAGCGAACCGATGTGGGCCAATTACGTGCGCGGCGTGGTGAAACATCTGCAGCAGCGCGACGCCAGCTTTGGCGGCGTGGATATGGTGATCAGCGGCAACGTGCCGCAGGGTGCCGGTCTCAGCTCGTCCGCCTCGCTGGAAGTGGCGGTGGGCACCGTGTTCCAGCAGCTGTATCAGCTGAAGCTCGACGGCGCAGCGATTGCCGTTAACGGGCAGGAAGCGGAGAACCAGTTTGTTGGCTGCAACTGCGGCATCATGGATCAGCTGATTTCAGCGCTCGGCCAGCAGGATCACGCCATGCTGCTGGACTGCCGCACGCTGGGCACGCGCGCCGTATCCATGCCGGAGGATGTCGCGGTAGTGATCATCAACTCGAACTTCCGCCGTAATCTGGTGGGCAGCGAATACAATACCCGCCGCGAGCAGTGCGAAACCGGTGCACGCTTCTTCAACAAAAAGGCGCTGCGCGACGTGACGCTGGAGGAGTTTACGGCGGCAGAACAGCAGCTCGATCCGCTGGTGGCCAAACGCGTGCGTCACGTGATCACCGAAAACGCCCGGACGCTGGAAGCCGCGGACGCGCTGAGCAGCGGCGATCTGCAACGCATGGGTGAGCTGATGGCCGCCTCGCACGCCTCAATGCGCGACGATTTTGAGATCACCGTACCGCCCATCGATCAGCTGGTGGAGATTGTTAAAGCGGAAATCGGCCCGCGCGGCGGCGTGCGTATGACCGGCGGCGGCTTCGGTGGCTGTATTGTCGCCCTGATGCCAACCGATCTGGTCGATCAGGTGAAAGCGGCGGTGGCGCAGCAGTACGAAGCGCAGACCGGCATCAAAGAGACCTTTTACGTGTGCAAAGCCTCAGCAGGAGCCGGCCAATGGTAAGCGACGTCAACTCTCATGCGCCGGACGGCCAGCCGTGGCGCATCACCGTGCTGCGCAACCGCAACGGCATGGTCGCCACCTTTATGGACTGGGGCGCCACCTGGCTGTCGGCGCGCGTGCCGATGCAGGACGGCAGCGTGCGCGAAGCGCTGCTCGGCTGCGCCACGCCGTCCGACTATCTGCATCAGGATGCTTATCTCGGTGCCACCATCGGGCGTTACGCGAACCGCATCGCCTTCGCTGAGCTGAAGCCGCTTAACCGGCTGCTGGCGGCCAATCAGGGTCCGCACCAGCTGCATGGCGGGCCGCAGGGTTTCGACAAGCGCCGCTGGCAGATCCTCAGCCAGAGCGACAGCGAAGTGCACTATCGTCTTGATTCGCCGGACGGCGACCAGGGCTACCCCGGCAATCTGATTGCCGATGTGATTTATCAGCTCGATGACGATAACTGCCTGTCGATTCGCTATGAAGCGCAGACCGATCAGGCCTGTCCGGTCAACCTGACCAACCATGCTTACTTCAACCTTGATGCGCATCATGGCGACGCGCGCCAGCATCGCTTACAACTGCAGGCCGATCGTTATCTGCCGGTGGACAGCGCAGGCATTCCCAATGCGCCGCTGAAAGCGGTAGACGGTACCAGCTTTGATTTCCGCCAGCCGAAACGCGTGGCGGATGAGTTCCTGGCCGACGACGATCAGCGCGCGGTGAAAGGTTACGATCACGCGTTTCTGCTCACCACCGCCGGTGACAGCAGCCAGCCTGCTGCGCAGCTGTGGTCAGCGGACGACAAACTTAGCGTGAGCGTGTTCACCGCCGCGCCGGCGCTGCAGTTCTACTCCGGCAACTATCTGGAGGGAACGCGCGCCCGTGAACAGGGCAGCTATACTGCTTTCCAGGGCATCGCTCTGGAGAGTGAGTTTTTACCGGATTCGCCCAACCATAGCGAGTGGCCGCAGCCTGATTGCTGGCTGCAGCCCGGCGACACATGGCACTCCGTGACGCGTTATCGCTTCACCCCGCACTAAGCGCCGGTTGAAAAACGCGCACTGCGGTGCCGACAGGCTTACGCCGTGCGCTGTTTTCCGCTATGGTATGGCGCTATCAGTGTGCCGCTGAAATCAGCGGCCGCAGCCGGTTTCTATCATCATCGAAACATTAAGCATTAAGGAGTAAAGCTATGGCCGTAACTAAGCTGGTTCTGGTGCGCCACGGCGAAAGCCAGTGGAATCAGGAAAACCGCTTCACCGGATGGTACGACGTGGATCTGTCCGACAAGGGTCGCACCGAAGCCAAAGCAGCCGGTCAGCTGCTGAAAAAAGAAGGTTTCGTGTTTGATTTTGCCTACACCTCAGTGCTGAAGCGTGCTATCCACACTCTGTGGAACGTGCTGGATGAGCTGGATCAGGCCTGGCTGCCGGTCGAGAAAACCTGGCGTCTGAACGAGCGTCACTACGGTGCGCTGCAGGGTCTGGACAAAGCGGAAACCGCCGCCAAATACGGCGACGATCAGGTGAAACAGTGGCGCCGCGGCTTCGCCGTTACGCCGCCAGAGCTGGATCGTAACGACGAGCGTTTCCCGGGCCACGACCCGCGCTACAAATCCCTGACCGACGCGCAGCTGCCGACCACCGAAAGCCTGGCACTGACCATCGATCGCGTGATCCCATTCTGGAACGAAAGCATTCTGCCGCGCATCAAGAGCGGTGAGAAAGTGATCGTTGCCGCGCACGGTAACTCACTGCGCGCGCTGGTGAAATACCTCGATAACATGAGCGAAGATGAGATCCTCGAACTGAACATCCCAACCGGCGTACCGCTGGTGTATGAGTTCGACGAGAACTTCAAGCCAATCAAACATTACTATCTGGGTGATGCCGACGAGATCGCAGCGAAAGCCGCCGCCGTTGCTAACCAGGGTAAAGCGAAGTAAGTTCACGCTGAAACGCAAAAGGCCAGACGCGAGTCTGGCCTTTTTTATGCCGTGCGCTGCCGTTAACCGCGACGGGTTTTGATCGCCTGCGCCAGCTGACGCAGCGCTTTTTCCGTATCGTCCCAGCCAATACAGGCGTCGGTGACGCTCTGGCCGTACACCAGCGGTTTGCCGCTGTCGAGGCTCTGGTTGCCTTCCACCAGGTGGCTCTCAATCATCACGCCGGTAATCGCCTGCTCGCCGCTGGCAATCTGCTGCGCCACGTCTGCGGCCACCACCATCTGACGCTGGAACTGCTTGCTGCTGTTGGCGTGGCTGAAGTCGATCATCACCTGTGGGCGCAGGCCCGCTTTTTCCAGCCCGGTTTTCACCGCCGCAACGTGTTCCGCACTGTAGTTCGGCTCTTTGCCGCCGCGCAGAATGATGTGGCAATCTTCATTACCGCTGGTTTCGACAATCGCCGAATGACCATATTTGGTGACTGACAGGAAGCAGTGAGGCGCGCTGGCAGCACCGATGGCATCGATGGCTACTTTGATGGTGCCGTCGGTGCCGTTTTTGAAGCCGACCGGACAGGAGAGCCCGGAGGAGAGCTCGCGGTGCACCTGCGATTCGGTAGTACGCGCACCAATCGCGCCCCAGCTCATTAAATCCGCCATGTATTGCGGCGTGATCATGTCGAGGAACTCACCGGCAGCCGGCAGTCCGGTGTCGTTGATATCCACCAGCAGCTTACGCGCCAGGCGCAGGCCGTCGTTAATCTGGAAGCTACCGTCCATGTAAGGATCGTTGATCAGCCCTTTCCAGCCCACCGTGGTACGCGGTTTTTCAAAGTACACGCGCATCACCACTTCCAGCTCACCCTTCAGCTCCTCGCGCAACGTCAGCAGGCGAGCGGCATACTCTTTGGCTGCCTGCGTATCGTGGATGGAGCATGGCCCAATCACCACCAGCAGGCGGTCATCTTCACCGTGCAGAATGCGGTGAATGGCCTGGCGGGCCTGGGCAACGGTTTGAGCAGCGTTATCGGTGGCGGGGAATTTTTCCAGCAGCGCAACAGGGGGCAGTAACTCTTTGATCTCTCTGATGCGTAAATCGTCGTTCTGGTAATCCATACTTATTCCATTCAAATTTCTGGCCCTGCGTACGCCGGGCGCAACCCGTCCAATGTATCCCTTCAGGCACCAGGTGTAAATTATGTCCTGTGCGCCAATGGCTCGCTCAGATTTGCATTTATTCGTTTATGAACTAAGCTTTTTAAACGTAAGCACTGAGGAATGAGGTGCTTTCGCTATTTATATTCATGCCGAACACTCATGACGGAATTAAATTCCGTCGCGGCACGCTTTTTTCGTCAAACAGCACCAGCGGGTGTCACGCGGCAACTATCCATTTATTACAGGAGCATAATGATGAATAAGTTTGCATTGATTTTTCTGACGGCAGCGATGACTTTGGGCAGCGGCGCAGCACTGGCTGCGGATAACAACAACGGCCAGGCGAATGCGTCAGCAGAAGCCGGCGCAGCCGCGGGCGGCGCGAAAGAGAATCTGCCGCCAAATAATGTCGATAATAGCAACATTAACAACGGCAGCATGAACACCAACGGTGCCGCGACTTCTGGAACCAGCTCCGGCAATATGTCGGCCAGCCAGGAACACAAAAATACCATGTGTAAAGATGGTCGCTGCCCGGATATGAATAAGAAAGTTGAAACCAAGGAAGGCGGTGGTCACGTTAAACACAAAACTGACGGCACCACGCAGTAATCCACGCGGAGCGTGATGCAGGGCGAGCTTCGGCTCGCCCTGTTGTTTTTCCCCTGCCCTATTTCCGCTATGCTAACGCTATGAAATTCACAGGAACTGTTTCATGGCCGCGCTGCTGCTTATCGATGATCACCCTTTAGTTGAAGTCGCGCTGGAAGCGGCCTGCCTCAACGCCCCTATTCCATTACAGCTCTACGCCGCCGGTGACGAAGCCCAGGCGCGCCAGCTGCTGCAACAGCATCATATTGACCTGATTGTGCTGGATATCGGCCTGCCGGATAGCGATGGTCTGGAGCTGTTGCGCCGTCTGCGCGCGCGCCATCCGCAGTGTCCGGTGCTGATCTACTCGGCCCAGCAGAGCCGCCACACGCTGCTCAGCGCCGCCTCGCTCGGGGCGGCCGGCTATGTGGTGAAGAGTCAAAGCATGGCGCAGTTGCTGAGCGCGATTCTGGCGGTGCTGGGCGGCCAGCAGGCGTTTCCGCCGCTGCCGGAGCGCATTGCGCTACCGCTCACCGAGAAAGAGCAGCAGATTGTCGCGCTGCTGGTGCGCGGGCTGTCGAATATCCAGATTGGCGAACAGCTGCACATCAGCAACAAAACCGTCAGCACCCACAAGAAAAATATCCTTGAGAAGACCGGCGTGCAGTCGGTGGTCGAGCTGGCAGAACTGTGGAAAGCGCAGCAGTGAAATACTGGCTGCTGCTGTTCGCGCTATTTTTCAGTCTGCTGGCGCGCGCCGGATTGCAGCCCGCCAGCAGCGTGATGCTGCCCGCCATGATGCCCGCGCCGCACGCCGAGCCGTGGCCGGGACCGGTGCTGCGCGTGGCGGTGCCGGCGCAAAACAGCGCGCCCTGGGCGATGCGCATTGGCGATCGCATCTGGGGCATTGATGCCGATTATCTCAGCGCCCTCAGCCAGTTGAGCGGCAGCACATTCAGCCTGCACGGCTATCCTGACTTTGCCGCCCAGCTGGCGGCGCTACAGCGTGGCGACGTGGATATGGTGCTGAGCACCCGCCAGCGCGATCTGCCCGCCGACGTACTGACCAGCGAGAGCTGGTTCACCAGCCCGATGCGCATCTACCGCAATCGCGACAACCAGCGCGCGGTGATGTTCAACAGTGACAACGCTCAGCTGACCATCGCCGCCGACACGCTGGCGCAGCTGCCGCAAACCTTTGCACATCGCCACCGCTGGCAGACGCTGCCCGGCAATTTACAGGCGCTGTATGCGCTGCTGAACCAGCAAAGTGACTATCTGGTGGCCGATGAAGCCAGCGCCGGTTTCCTGCTCAGCCAGCTGCAGCAGGGACAGATTTATCAAATCACTGCCGATCCCGGTGCCGGCGAGCTGTCGCTGCGCGCACTGACGCGCGATCCGGCGCTGATTGCCTGGCTCAACCGCCAGCTGCGTTTGCTGCCAGCGGAGTTCAGCAATCGCGTGCAGCAGCGCTGGAGTCCGCCGCTGTTGCGCTATCAGGATACGCAAACCCTGATGCTGACGGGCGAAGAGAAACAGTGGCTGGCGCAGCAGGATGCCATCCCTTATGCCGCCGAGAGCGATAACGCGCCATGGAGCTATCGCGATGCCAGCGGCAACGCGCGCGGCTTCGGTATTGACCTGCTTAACGCCCTGAGCCAGAGCACCGGTCTGCGTTTCACGCCGCGCTGGGTCAATAATCCGCAGCAGGCCGCCAGTCTGTTGCAGCAGCAGCAGGTGATGCTCAACCTGTTACAGCCGCTGTACGGGGACGATGCTAACCGCACCGCGCTGCCAGTGTGGCGCGCCATCTGGGGCATTTACACGCTGTCCGACAGGCAGCCGATGGGCTGGTCCGCGCTGCACGCTCAGCGCGTCGGCGTGCTGCGTGGCGATCTGGCGCAGCGTCTGCTTCCGGCTGAAATCGCGCCTCAGCTGTTCGACGATCGCACCCAGCTGTGGCAGGCCCTCAACACTGGCCAGATTGATGCAGTGGTGGATAACGTGCTGTCGGCGCGCTGGCGCATGGCCAGCCATGAGGGCAACCGCGTGCATCTCGCGTTTGTGGCCAGCGATATCGCCTGGCCGCTGGCGCCGCAGGTGAGCGCACAGCAGCCACAGCTGAGCGCCCTGCTCGACCATGCGCTGCAGCAGATTCCGGCGGATACGCTGAACCAGATGCGCGTCAGCTGGTCGCAGCCGCCGCAGCCCGGCACCAACATGACGATGCGCAATGTGCCGCTGCTGATTTTGATTGCGGCCGCTGTGATCATCCTGCTGTTGCTGGTATTGCTGCTGCGCCGCTATCTGCAGCAGCGGCGTGAGCGGTTACAGCGCGAGCAGGCAGAACGCGCCAATGCCGCTAAAAGTCAGTTTCTCGCCACCGCCAGCCACGAGCTGCGCACGCCGATGCAGGCGATTCTGGGTCTGCTGGAGCTGGAGCAGCAGCAGCATCCGAGCGCGCGGCTCGATCTGATGCACAGCAGCGCCCGGTCGCTGATGACGCTGCTGAACGACCTGCAGGATCATGCGCGCATCGAGAATCACAGCTTCCGCCTGACGCCGCGCCCGCTCGATCTCAGGTTGTGGCTACAGCAGCAACAGCAGTTTTATCACCCGCTGATGCGTGATGGCGGGCCACAGCTGCACGTGGCGGCGCTGACCCCGCTGCCGGCCAGTGTGATGCTCGACAGCGATCGCCTGCAGCAGGTGGTGAACAATCTGGTGGCCAATGCGCTGAAATTTACCCGCCACGGCGAAATCCGCCTGACGCTGGCGGCCACCGGGGATATCGCGCTGACGGTGAGCGACAGCGGCAGCGGCATTCCGCTCAGCGAGCAGGCGCAGCTGTTTGAACCGTGGTATCAGGCGCCGTCGGGCAAGCGCCATGCGGTGCAGGGCAGCGGCCTCGGGCTGTTTATCTGTCGCGAGATTGTACAGCGCATGGGCGGCACGCTGTCGCTGGAGTCCGCGCCGCAGCAGGGCACCACGGTGAGCGTGCGCCTGCCGCTGGAACCCTGTGCGGCGACAGCGGCGGATGACGCCACGCACTGGCCGCACTATCCGCAGCTGCGCGTGGCGATTGTCGACGATCACCCGACCAATCTGCTGGTGATGCAGCAGCAGCTGGCGAGCTTTGGCATTACTGCGGCGGTGTTTGAGGATGGCCGCGAACTGCTGCGGGCCGATGCGCAGCAGCCGTTTGATGTGCTGTTTATTGACCAGATGATGCCGCGCCCGGACGGCCTGACGCTGCTGCGCATCCTGCGCCGTCGTCAGCGCCAGCGCGTGCAGCCTGCGCTGCGCATACTGTGCTCCGCCGACGTACAGCTGCTGAAACTGCCGCTGCAGGCGCACGAAGCGCAGCTGGTCAAGCCGGTAACTCTGCGGGATATTGCACCGCTGCTGGCGCAGGCAGTGCGCGATCCGCTGCAGGTGCTGCCAGACAGCCTGCAGATTCTGGCGCAGCACAATCCGGCTTTCATTCCGCGTATTTGCCACACCCTGCAGCGTACGCTGCAGCAGGATCGTGATGCGCTGCTGCAGGCCAGCGCGGCTGCAGACTGGCCCCAGCTGGCGCGCGCGGCGCACCGCCTGAAAGGCAGCTGGCTGATGCTCGGCATTGACGACGTGGCCGCCCGCTGCCAGCAGCTGGCCGACGCGGCAAAACAGCATCAGCCTGACCGTGATAATCTCAATTTACTGATATCATTAACGAACAGGCTACTTAACCAACTGGAACGTTATGGCACACACTCATTCTCACAGTGAGCACGGCGGCAACCGCGCGCGTCTCGCCGCCGCGTTTGGCGTCACCGCGCTGTTTATGGTTGCCGAGGTCATCGGCGGGCTGGTGTCCGGCTCGCTGGCGCTGCTGGCCGATGCCGGACATATGCTCACCGACGCCGCCGCGCTGCTAATGGCGCTGCTGGCCGTGCAGTTCGCCCGGCGCAAACCGAATGCGCGTCACACTTTTGGCTTGCTGCGTCTTACCACGCTGGCAGCGTTCGTTAACGCCATCGCGCTGCTGGTGATTACCGTCCTGATCGTCTGGGAAGCGCTGCGCCGTTTTTACCAGCCCGAGCCGATTGAAGGCGGCCTGATGCTCGGCATCGCCATTGCCGGCCTGCTGGCGAATCTGCTGTCATTCTGGCTGCTGCACCGCGGCAGCGAAGAGAAGAATCTCAACGTGCGTGCCGCCGCGCTGCACGTGCTGGGCGATCTGCTGGGTTCGGTGGGCGCAATCGTGGCGGCAGTGATCATCATGCTGACCGGCTGGACGCCGATCGATCCGATTCTGTCGCTGCTGGTGGCGTTGCTGGTGGTGCGCAGCGGCTGGGCGCTGCTGCGCGAGAGCCTGCACGAGCTGCTGGAAGGCGCACCGACGCATATCGACGTGGATAAGCTGACGCGGGCGCTGACGCGTCATATTGATGAAGTGCGCAATGTGCATCATGTGCATGTGTGGCAGGTGGGCGAAAAGCCGGTGCTGACGCTGCACGTGCAGGTGATTCCGCCGTACGATCACGACGGCCTGCTGCGACGCATTCATCAGTATCTGCACCAGCATTATCAGATTGCCCATGCCACGGTGCAGATGGAGTATCAGCCCTGCGTCGGCCCGGACTGCGAGTTATGCGAGGAGAGCGGCACGCAGCACGAGCACGCAGCGCTGGAAGGCCACGCGCATCACCACCACTAATGGGACAGCGCGCGCGAACCCTGTTCCCGTGCGCTCTGCATCCACAGGCGCGTGCCGTTCAGCGCGATCAGCGTCAGGATGGCGTACTCCAGCGCCATGGCATACACGCCCTGACGCGCAAAGATCATCACGCTGATAACGTTGATCACCACCCACAGCAGCCAGTTCTCGACGTATTTGCGCGTCATCAGGATCATCGCCACAATCGACAGCACCATCATGCAGGAATCCCAGAACGGGAAGGCATCCGGCTGCAGCTGCGGCATTACCACGTTAAGACCGAGCGACTGCATCAGGCCCACCGCGGTGCGCGTGAGGAAAGCGAATACCGGGTCGATATAGCGCGTCATCAGCGCAATGGCGATCACGCAGGCGGCGCCCCAGCCGATGGCTTTCGGCAGCGGCAGCCAGCGGATTTTCAGCGCCGCTTCATGGCTGCTGGTCTGCCGGCTCCACGCGTACCAGCCGTACACGTTGGCAACAAAGAAGAACAGCTGCAGCAGCAGGCTGGCATACAGCTGAATCTGAAAGAAAATCACCGCAAACAGCGTGACGTTAATCAGACCAAACAGGTAGTTGATAATTTTTTCCTGGCTGGCAAGCCAGATACACAGCAGGCCGGCCAGCGTACCGATTGCCTCAATCCATGACAGATCGTAGCCGCCGACGCCAATCGGAATATGAACCAGAATATTGTGTGTGCTAAAGAAGTCCATCATCTGCACCTGTATGAAAACCGCCTCAGGCGTTCCCTTTCAGCGTAAGTTTGAGTTGTGCTGCAAAGTCTAGCATGCGGTTGAGCGGCAGCAACGCTGCCTTGCGCAGTGCCGCATCGACGTGAATTTCATGCTGTGCGCCGCCGTGCGCCAGCCCTTCAGCGATAGCCTGCAGGCCATTCATCGCCATCCACGGGCAGTGCGCGCAGCTGCGGCAGGTCGCCCCTTCGCCTGCGGTTGGCGCTTCCAGTAACTCTTTATCCGGTACCGCCTGCTGCATTTTGTAGAAGATGCCGCGATCGGTCGCCACAATCATCTGCGGATGTGGCAGCGTTTTGGCGGCCTGAATCAACTGGCTGGTGGAACCGACCGCATCGGCCAGTTCGACAATCGCCTGCGGTGACTCCGGGTGCACTAGCACCGCCGCATCAGGATAGAGCGCTTTCATGCGCTGCAACGCCTGTGTTTTGAACTCATCATGCACGATGCAGGCGCCCTGCCAGCACAGCACATCAGCGCCGGTTTGCTGGGTGACGTAACGGCCCAGATGGCGGTCCGGTGCCCAGATAATTTTCTCACCGCGACTGTCGAGGTGTTCAATCAGCTCAACCGCAATGCTGGACGTCACCACCCAATCGGCACGTGCTTTTACCGCCGCCGACGTGTTGGCATACACCACCACAGTCCGATCCGGATGCGCATCGCAGAAGCGGTTAAATTCGTCAATCGGGCAACCGAGGTCAAGCGAGCACTCCGCCTGCAGCGTGGGCATCAGCACGGTTTTTTCCGGGCTAAGGATTTTGGCGGTTTCGCCCATGAAACGGACGCCGGCCACCAGCAGCGTTTGCGCCGGATGCTGGCTGCCAAAGCGCGCCATCTCAAGGGAATCCGCCACGCAGCCGCCAGTCTCTTCGGCCAGCGCCTGAATTTCCGGATCGGTGTAGTAATGCGCTACCATCACCGCATCGCGTGCTTTGAGCAGGCGTTTAATTTCTTCGATGTAACCGGCTTTTTCCTGCGGGCTGAGGCGCGCCGGTTTCGGCGGGAAGGGATAAATGGCGCTTTCAGCATCAAACATTGCACTCATGACACGGCTCTCGTTTTATCGATTTAACAAAATCGCCCATCAGGACGATGATGCGGCATTAAATCCGCTATCGTGTTTTATATGCTAAACACAATAGCGGATTACACCGAGCCTGTCGTGTGATTTTTATGCGGGAAGTACCAGCTGCGCGCCAGCCTGCGCCTGTTGTGGGCTTTCCAGCTCAAGCAGAAACGCTTTTACCGCCAGGCCGCCAGCAAAGCCGGTGAGCTTACCGTTGCTGCCGATAACCCGATGACAGGGCGCCATGATCGACAACGGATTTTTACCGTTGGCAGCCCCGACGGCGCGTACCGCTTTCGGGTTGCCGATCTGCTCCGCGATTTGCAGATAGCTGCGGGTTTCACCAAACGGAATGGTGAGCAGCGCCTGCCAGACCTTTTTCTGAAACGCAGTGCCAACGGTGTCGTACGGCATGTCAAACTGCTGACGCTCGCCGGCAAAGTACTGGCGCAGCTGGCGCTCGGCCTCACAGAGAATCGGATGCTGGTCGTTACGCGCGATCGGTTTCAGCGGCACGCGCTGCGCGCCTTCGTTTTCCCATAAAATGGCTGACAGACCGCGATCCGTGGCAATGAGCGTCAGTTCTCCGACGGGCGTGGTAATGATTTTAGCGTGATACATGGTTGCACCTCCGGCATGGGCTATGCGGATGATTATCGCACTTTTGCGCGGCGAAACTGGCTGTTTTCGGCCATGAGCATAAACTGGTTAGCTGTCCGAAAGCAGCCAGTTTTCCATCCGCACCTGGGCGACGATGGTGTTTATTTGCCGGAGACGATGATGTTTGATCCTGAAATTGCCTATCAGGCGCTGACGGCGCGCGACAGCCGTTTCGACGGGGTGTTTTTTGTCGGCGTGACCTCCACCGGTATTTACTGCCGTCCGATCTGTCCGGTGAAAGCGCCGATGCAGAAGAACTGCCTGTTTTTCACCAGTGCCGAAGCGGCTGAAAAGGCGCACTTTCGCCCCTGCCTGCGCTGTCGTCCCGAGCTGGCACCTGGTTCGGCGCCAGTCGATAGCCATCATCGCATCGCCGACCGGCTGATACGCCGTATCGAAGAAGGCTTACTGGAAGAACAGGAGACGCTGGCTGAGATCGCCAGCGAGTTTGACCTGAGTGAACGCCAGCTAAGGCGGGTGATTCAGCAGGAGCTGGGCGTGTCGCCGCTTGAATTGCGGCAAACCCGGCGCATGCTGCTGGCGAAGCAGCTACTGACTGAAACCGCATTGCCGGTGACCGAAATTGCCTATGCCAGCGGTTTTCGCAGTCTGCGCCGTTTTAACGACGTGTTTCAGGTTCGCTATCGCATGACGCCATCGCGTCTGCGTAAGCAGATTCAGACGGAAGCCCTGAATGGTGAGCAGGAGAGCGCCGAACTACGCCTCAGCTACCGGCCTCCTTATGACTGGGACGCCATCCTCGATTTCCTGCAACAGCGCGTGATGAAGCAAGTCGAGTGGGTCAGCGAGGGCGTTTATCATCGTACTGTGGCGCTCGGTCAGTGTCGTGGCTGGGTGCGCATTAGCCATTTGCCGGAAAAGCAGGCGCTGAAGGTGCAATTTACCACCACGCTGACGCCGGTGCTGCCTGCCCTGCTGCGCCGCTTGCGCGATCTGTTTGATCTGGATGCCCAGCCACAGCGCATCAGCGAGCAGCTCAGCCAGGATCCGCTATTAGCTGCGAGTCTGGCACGCTATCCAGGTTTGCGCGTTCCTGGTGCCTTTGACGGCTTCGAGCTGGCGGTCCGCGCCATCCTCGGCCAGCAGGTGACGGTGAAAGCCGCGACGACGCTGAGCAGTCGCGTGGCGGAACGTTTTGGCGCGCCCCTCACCACACCGTGGCCTGCGCTCTCCCGCTTACCGCCAGAGGCCGAATCACTGGCTGCTGCCACCCTCGATGATATCGCCAGCCTCGGCATTGTGAGCGCCCGCGCGCAGGCGATCCAGGCACTGGCCGGGGCCTGCGCCTCAGGAGCGCTGCGCTTCAATGGCGCGGTTAATCCGGACGTGGTGCAGCAGCAGTTGCTGGCGCTGAAGGGTGTCGGGCCATGGACATCGAGTTATATCGCCATGCGCGCCCTGCGCTGGCCGGATGCCTTTCCGAAAGAGGACATTGCGATCCGCAATAATCTCGGCGGCGTGAGCGCAAAGGTCGCAGAGCAGATGTCGCAGGTGTGGCGCCCATGGCGCAGTTACGCGGTGCTGCATATCTGGAAGAGCCTGACGCCGGATAAGGTAAAAAAGTAGATCAGCTTGAAACCTTGCAGCCAGCCGAAAGAACCGGGCGGTTCCGTCTTCTTTGAGCATGGGTGCGATTATCTAAAGCAATGACAAGGCTTGAGGGCCAGTTAAGGCGGGGGCGGAGGAGCGAAGCGTCCGAGCCATGGATGGCGAGGCCGATCTACAGGGATGTGGGATTTCTTCGCGATCCGTCCCGCCTTAACTGGCTATTCACCGGATTTACAGCTGAGGGTTTTGTTGGGCCGGCATCGCACATTGGCAGGCAGAAAAGCAAAAAGGCGCCTTTAGGGCGCCTTTCTACATAACTGGTGGGTCGTGCAGGATTCGAACCTGCGACCAATTGATTAAAAGTCAACTGCTCTACCAACTGAGCTAACGACCCGCTCGGGAAGTGGCTTACAACTTTCGACTTGATGGTGGGTCGTGCAGGATTCGAACCTGCGACCAATTGATTAAAAGTCAACTGCTCTACCAACTGAGCTAACGACCCATCAAGGTTGTGAAGCAAACTGAAGTGACATCAAAACTGAACGGTTGAGATGGTGGGTCGTGCAGGATTCGAACCTGCGACCAATTGATTAAAAGTCAACTGCTCTACCAACTGAGCTAACGACCCATCTTCAGTGCTGCCGATACTTGTTAAGATATGTCCCGGCAACGGCGGCATATATTACTGATTTAGCGGGAGGGCGCAACCCTTATTTTCCGCTAAATGTCTCAACTGCTTACCTTTCATGCGGCAAGACCAGAAATCAGACGAAATCCGGTCTTAACGGCAGCAATTACATCGCAGCGAGCCGTTTTTGTGCCTGCTTAGCAGACTCAGAGTTAGGGAACTGTTTGATCACCTGCTGGTAGACCGCTTTCGCTTTCGCTGTATCGTTCTTCTCCTGCATGATCACCCCAACCTTAAACAGCGCTTCCGCCGCTTTTGGCGATTTCGGGTAGTTTTTAACTACAGTGGCAAAATAGTAGGCCGCATCGTCCTTTTTGCCTTTGTTGTAAAACAACTGACCCAGCCAGTAATTGGCATTCGGCTGATAGGTGGAGTCCGGATACTTCTTCACCCACGCCTGCAGCGCAGTAATCGCCTGGTCGTACTGTTTCTTCTCAAGAATCAGCGCGACGGCAGCATTGTAATCGGTGTTGGCATCGCCGGTTTGTGCGGGTGCAGCGGCAGCCGTGTTGCTGCTCCCCGCATCAGCGTTTCCCGCTGCGGCACCGGCTGCTGCATCCGCACCACCGCTGGCCTGCGCACCATTACTGCTGCTCAGACTGTCGATCTGCTGATAAAGCTGCTTCTGCCGCTCAATCACCTGATTAAGCTGATAACTGTTCTGCTGGATCTGCCCGCGCAGCGAATCGATATCGCTTTGGTTATCACTCATCTGCTGCTGCAACTGCTGCAGAAGCTGAGCCTGGGCATTGGAGATACGTTCAAGAGTGGTGACACGGTCTTCGACCGAGCCTGAGCCAACGCTACTGATTGACGCCTGGGCATTAGCGGCCCAGGGGGCCGCTACGCCAACCAGTAACGACAGACTCAACAGATGAAGTCTGAAGTTACTAATCATGTGATTCTCTTAGTAAACCAGTACGGCACGACGGTTTTTAGCGTAAGCCGCTTCGTCGTGACCCAGTACAGCAGGTTTCTCTTTACCGTAAGATACGATAGACATCTGGTCAGCAGACACGCCTTTACCCTGCAGGTACATTTTAACGGCGTTAGCACGACGCTCGCCCAGGGCGATGTTGTACTCTGGGGTGCCGCGCTCATCCGCGTGACCTTCGATGGTCACTTTGTAAGATGGGTTGCTGCGCAGGAAAGCAGCGTGCTGATCCAGCATCTGAGCGTATTCAGACTGCACGTCATACTTGTCCAGACCGAAGTAAACGATGTTGTTCTGCTGCAGCTGCTGCATCTGCAGACGCGCCTGCTCGTCAGAAGACATGTTGCCGTTCTGGCCAGCGCCAGCGCCGTATGCACCGTCAGCACCCATACCGGTCTGATCGTTGTTGTTGTTTTTGTGAGAGCTACATGCAGCTACCGCGATAACCGGCAGAGCCAGCATCAAACCCTTCAGCACTTTGTTCAGTTGCATTTCTTTATCCTATTATTTTGTTTGCCATACATTTTACTCCCCCGCCAGGCGAGGGAGCGATGCATCACAGATACGGCGACCAGGCAGGGAATTTGACCTGTCCATCAGTTGCCGGAAGACGCGCTTTGAAACGCCCATCGGTTGAAACCAACTGCAACACGGAACCCATCCCCTGAGTAGAGCTATAGATTACCATCGTGCCGTTAGGAGCCAGACTTGGCGTCTCATCCAGGAACGTGTCCGTTATTGTCTGAACGGCTCCCGTTTCCAGATCCTGTTTGGCGACGTGCTGCGCGCCACCGGCGCTGCTGATCATCACCATCGTTTTACCGTCAGATGACACATCCGCATCCTGGTTCTGAGCCCCTTCCCAGGTAATGCGCTGTGGCGTTCCGCCGTTAACGTTAACTTTGTAAATCTGTGGCGCACCGGCCTGATCCGAAGTGTAAGCCAGCGTCTGGCTGTCCGGGAACCAGGTAGGTTCGGTGCTGTTGTAGCGGCCATCAGTCACCTGACGCGTCTGACCAGAGGCCAGATCCATCACGTACAGGTTCAGGCTACCGGTTTTCGACAGGGCGAAGGCCAGCTTAGAGCCGTCCGGCGAGAAGGCCGGCGCACCGTTGTGACGCGGATAAGAAGCCACCTGACGGATAGCGCCGTTGGCCAGCGTCTGCACCACCAGCGCCGATTTACCGCTTTCGAAGGTCACGTAAGCCACTTTGCTGCCGTCTGGCGACCAGGCCGGTGACATCAGCGGCTGCGGCGAACGGTGTACCACAAACTGGTTGTAACCATCGTAGTCAGACACGCGCAGCTCGTACGGGAACTGACCGCCATTGGTCTGCACCACATAGGCGATACGGGTACGGAACGCGCCTTTGATACCGGTCAGCTTCTCAAACACTTCATCGCTGGCGGTATGCGCGGCATAACGCAGCCACTGTTTGGTGACTTTATAGGAGTTCTGCGCCAGCACGGTGCCCGGTGCGCCACCGGTATCCACCAGCTGGTAAGCCACCTGGTAGCTGCCATCGGCGTTCGGCGTAACCTGCCCGACGACCACGGCATCAATACCCAGTGCGCTCCACGCGGCAGGCTGAACTTCCTGTGCGCTGGTCGGCTGCTGTGGCAGACGAGAGCGATCCAGCGGATTGAATTTACCGCTGTTACGTAAGTCTGCTGCGACGATGCCACCAATATCTTCGGGTGCAGCGCCCGGACCGGCCCACTGGAACGGCACCACACCAATTGGGCGTGCGGTATTCACGCCCTGCGTAATTTCAATGCGTACTTCCGCGTGCAGCATCGCTGCCCACAGCAGTACAAAAAAACCTAAGGTTACACGAAGTGCCTGCTTCATCTTATCTCCCTTATCTGAACCTGAGTTCATGATAATTCGCACAGTTCCTGAAAAAACACGAGTACTCATAGAGTACGGCAAGCTAACCTTAGTTCAACCTGCCGTACGTTACTGCATTATTCTGGTTTGAAACGCATCGGTGCGTTCTTAAACACTTCATATACGGCCTGCGAAGGCGGCTTCGGAATGCGTGCCTGCTTCGCTGCGGTAATCGCCGCCTGACACAGCGCCGGATCGCCGCCTTCAGCTTTCACGTCAATCAGCAAACCATCAGGTGCCAGTTTAATCCGCAAATCACAGCTTTTGCCGCGATACAGATCGGCATCGTAGAAGCGGCTCTGAATTGCACTGGTGATCTGACCCAGATACGCATTCACCTCAGCACCTGAGGCACCCGCCTTCTTCTGATTGCCCTGACCTGCCGCCGCACCACCACCGGACGCCGCACCGCTTTTCGGCGCATTCTTACCGGAAGAGAGACCGCCTAACAGATCATCCACATCGCTCTCGTTCTTCGCCGCTTCGGCAGCCGCTTTCTTCTTCGCATCGGCGGCAGCTTTAGCTTTCGCCGCCGCATCCGCTTTGGCTTTGGCTGCTGCCTCAGCTTTCGCTTTGGCTTCGGCGGCCGCTTTCTCTTTCGCGGCTTCCGCAGCTTTCTCTTTGGCTTCCTGTGCAGCTTTGGCTTTCGCATCTGCCGCGGCCTGAGCTTTGGCTTCTGCCTCCGCTTTGGCTTTGGCTTCAGCTGCGGCTTTCGCCTGCTGCGCGGCTTTCTCTTTCGCCGCTTCGGCTGCGGCGGCTTTGGCCTGCTCTTCCGCTTTCTTCTTCGCGTCGGCTGCGGCCTGCTTCGCCTGCTCTTCCGCTTTGGCTTTCGCGTCCGCTGCGGCCTTCGCCTGAGCATCGGCCTGCGCTTTGGCATCAGCTTTGGCTTTCGCCGCGGCCGCTTCTGCGGCTTTCTGCTGCTCCTGCGCCTGCTTCGCTGCTGCTTCGGCCGCCTTCTGCTGCTCTGCCTGCTGCTTCGCCTGCTCTTTGGCTTCCTGCTGCGCCTGCAGACGCTCTTTTTCCAGCTCTTTCAGCCGCTGCTGTTCAGCGGCCTGCTTCTGCTGCAACTCTTCCGCCTGCTGCTGTGCCTGCTTCTGGCGCTGCTGCTCGGCGCGCTGACTGTCACTCTGCTGATTCTGCTGACGGTTATACTGCTCAACCACCGCGCCAGGATCGACCATCACCGCGTCGATATCACTGCCGCCACCGCCGCCGCTGGCTTCGATATGTTCGTTAAACGAGCTCCAAATCAGCAGGGCGATCAGCACGATGTGCAGAATCACCGAAATGATTATCGCGCGTTTTAACTTCTCGTTCTGCTCGGTTGCCTTCGACACTCTCGGTTCCCAAAAACGGTTCGCGTTAAATCGGCTGCGTCATCAAACCGACGGATTTCACGCCAGCCTGATGCAACAGGTTCAGCGCCTTGATGATTTCGTCGTAAGGCACATCTTTCGCCCCACCAATCAGGAAGACCGTCTTCGGATTGGCTTCAATACGGCGCTGCGCTTCGCTCACCACCTGCTCCGGCGGCAGCTGCGTCATACGATCGTGATCCACCACCAGGCTGTACTGCCCTACCCCGGCCACTTCCACGATCACCGGCGGATTATCGTCGCTGGAAACGGTTTTCGAATCGGTTGCGTCCGGCAGGTCCACTTCCACGCTCTGCGTAATAATCGGCGCGGTTGCCATAAAGATGAGCAGCAACACCAGCAGCACGTCCAGCAGCGGAACAATGTTGATTTCCGACTTAAGATCGCGACGCCCGCGACCACGGGTTCTGGCCATCGTTAACCTCGACTTACTTGCTGTTGTCGGTAGAGAAAGCCTGACGATGCAGGATGGCCGTGAACTCTTCCATAAAGTTGTCGTAGCCCTGCTCCAGCTTGTTCACGCGCTGGTTCAGACGGTTATACGCCATAACGGCAGGAATGGCCGCGAACAGACCGATTGCGGTGGCGATCAGCGCTTCGGCGATACCGGGCGCAACCATTTGCAGCGTGGCCTGTTTCACCGCACCCAGTGCGATAAAGGCATGCATGATCCCCCACACCGTACCAAACAGACCGATATACGGGCTGATGGAACCGACGGTGCCAAGGAATGGGATGTGATTTTCCAGCGCTTCCAGTTCACGGTTCATCGAGATGCGCATGGCGCGACCGGCCCCTTCGACCACCGCTTCCGGCGCATGGCTGTTGGCGCGGTGCAGGCGGGCAAACTCTTTGAAGCCAGAATAGAAAATCTGTTCGGACCCGCTCAGCTCGTCACGGCGCGCCTGGCTTTCCTGATAGAGACGCGACAGCTCGATACCGGACCAGAACTTGTCCTCGAACGCCTCGGCCTCACGCCCCGCCGCGTTAAGAATGCGGGTGCGCTGAATGATGATTGCCCAGGAGGCAATAGAAAAGCCGATCAAAATCAACATGATAAGTTTGACCAGAAGGCTTGCCTTCAGGAACAAATCAAGAACGTTCATGTCAGTCACTGCTTGAACTCCGCGACAATAGACTTGGGAAGCGCAATCGGCTTCATTAGATGTGGGTTGATGCAGGCAATCAGGACGTCTGCTTCATTGAGCACTTTGCCTTCAGCATTCACGATACGCTGCGAGAACGTCATGGTTGCGCGCGTCATTGCTGTCACTTCGCTCTGGATTTCCAGAAGGTCGTCGAGACGTGCCGCGGCAATAAAGTCCACCGTCATGCGCCGTACCACAAAAGCCACCTGCTCTTCCAACAGGGCCTGTTGATTGAAATGGTGCTGGCGCAACATCTCGGTACGTGCTCGTTCATAAAAAGCAAGATAGCTGGCGTGGTAAACCACACCACCGGCGTCAGTGTCTTCGTAATAGACCCGAACCGGCCAGCGAAACAGCGTTGTACTCACTCTACATCCCGGTCTCATTTTAAACGTTGCTACTATACGCAAGTGAGATCGGCTTGGGAATGGTCCGCCAGAGCCAGGAGAAAATAATTATCAGACGTTAACAACTGGAAGGATTTTCGGGAGATTTCCTGACCAACCGCTGACAAAAACTCACGTCAGCAGCGGTAAAACAGCCCTTGCGGGCTGAGACAGAACTTAATGGTAGAACCAGTAAATTCCCAGCGCCAGCACGATCAGCGCCGGCAGCGGGGCAAACAGCGCCTGCCAGCGGGCACGCTGTGGCCGGAAACCGGTGCCGTGAATCACGCCGCTGCACACCGCCCAGATTAACAATAATCCGTGCCAGATGGCGAGCTCACTGGTGCGTGCGGCAAAGCGCGCCGGCTGCCAGATGACGCATCCGGCCAGCCACAGCGCCAGAATCAGTGAAAGGGCCCGCAGCGGGCCCTTATCCATCAGACGATACAGCGTCTGTATCAGGCTGCGCATCAGAGCTTGTCGTCCTGCGCACCGCCCTCTTCCACATGCTCGATCGCCAGTGCCGTGACCACGCCAAACGCACAGGCCAGCAAGGTGCCAAGAATCCAGGCAAAATACCACATGCTTAATCTCCTCAATCAGTACAGGGAGTGCGTATTGCGCTCAATGTGTTCTTTGGTGATGCGGCCATACATCTTGTAGTAACACCAGCTGGTGTAAGCCAGAATAATCGGCACAAAGATGATGGCGGCCACGGTCATGATCTGCAGCGTCAGCAGGCTGGAGGTCGCGTCCCACATGGTCAGGCTGGTGCCTGGCACGGTACTGGATGGCATGATGAACGGGAACAGCGCAATGCCCGCCGTCATAATGACGCACGCCAGCGTCAGCGAAGAGAAGATAAACGCCCATGCGCCCTTCTCCATGCGCGAACACAGGATCGTCAGCAGCGGCAGCAGCGCGCCGAGCAGCGGGAACAGCCACAGCAGCGGCATCTGTTCAAAATTGACCAGCCAGGCCCCGGCTTCACGCACCACGTCTTTACCCAGCGGGTTAGACGCCGCGTGATGATCGATTGCGCTTTTCAGCACATAGCCATCAATGCCGTACTTCACCCACACGCCGGCCAGTACAAAGCCCACCAGCATCACCAGCGCGCTGATTTGCGCCGCGGTGCGGGAACGCAGGTGCAGTTCGCCGCTGGTGCGCATCTGCAGGTAAGTCGCGCCCTGGGCCAGAATCATCGCGACGCTGATCACCCCAGCCAGCAGGCCAAACGGATTAAGCAGCTGGAAGAAATTACCGGTGTAGAACAGGCGCAGGTACTCATCAGCATGGAACGGCACACCCTGCAGCAGGTTACCGAACGCCACGCCAATCACCAGCGGCGGCACAAAACTGCCAATGAAGATGCCCCAGTCCCAGGCACCGCGCCAGCGCATATCTTCAATCTTCGACCGGTAATCAAAGCCGACCGGACGGAAGAACAGCGAGGCCAGCACCAGAATCATCGCCACGTAGAAACCGGAGAACGCGGCGGCATAGACCATTGGCCAGGCGGCGAACAGCGCCCCGCCGGCAGTGATCAGCCAGACCTGGTTACCGTCCCAGTGCGGCGCGATGCTGTTAATCATGATGCGACGCTCGGTATCGGTGCGACCGAGGATGCGGGTCAGCATTCCCACGCCCATATCGAAGCCGTCGGTGACGGCAAAACCGATCAGCAGAATGCCAATCAGCAGCCACCAGACAAAACGCAACACTTCATAGTCAAACATGGTCGCTCTCCTTATCCGCGCGCCGGTTGAGTCACAGCCTGCACTGTTTCATGGTGATAGCGGCCGGTTTTCAGGCTGCTTGGACCAAGGCGGGCAAATTTGAACATCAGATACATCTCCGCCACCAGGAACACGGTATACAGGCCGCAGATCAGGATCATCGAGAACAGCAGATCGCCGACGGTCAGCGACGAGTTGGCCACGGCGGTTGGCAGCACCTCACCAATCGCCCACGGCTGACGGCCATATTCAGCGACAAACCAGCCAGCTTCGACCGCAATCCACGGCAATGGAATACCGTACAGCGCCGCTTTCAGCAGCCAGCGATTCTTACCGATGCGGTTACGAATCACGCTCCAGAACGACAGCGCAATGATGCCCAGCAGCAGCACGCCACACAGCACCATGATGCGGAAGGCGAAATAGAGCGGTGCCACGCGAGGAATGGAATCCTGCGTTGCCTGCTGGATTTGCGCTTCCGTGGCGTTCGCCACGTCCGGGGTATAACGCTTGAGCAGCAGACCGTAGCCGAGATCCTGTTTATGCGTCTCAAACTCACTGCGCACCGCCGGATCTTTACTGCCGGCACGCAGCTCGTTCAGCAGCGCATAGGCTTTCATACCGTTACGGATGCGCACTTCATGCTGCGCCAGCAGATCTTTCAGGCCGGTGACCGGCGTATCGACAGAACGGGTGGCGATCAGGCCGAGCAGATACGGGATCTGGATGGCGTACTTGTTCTCCTGCGTCGCCTGATCCGGCACGCCAAACAGCGTAAAGGCCGCCGGCGCCGGCTGGGTTTCCCATTCGGCTTCGATGGCGGCCAGTTTGGTTTTCTGCACGTCGCCCATTTCATAGCCGGATTCGTCACCCAGCACGATGACCGACAGCACGGCAGCCATACCGAAGCTGGCAGCGATCGCAAAGGAGCGTTTGGCAAACGCGATGTCGCGCCCTTTCAGCAGATACCAGGCGCTGATGCCCAGAATGAACATCGCTCCGGTGGTGTAGCCCGCGGCCACGGTATGCACAAATTTCACCTGCGCCACCGGGTTCAGCACCAGCTCGGAGAAGCTCACCATCTCCATACGCATGGTTTCGAAATTGAACTCGGAGGCGATCGGGTTCTGCATCCAGCCGTTCGCCACCAGGATCCACAGCGCGGACATGTTCGAGCCGAGTGCCACCAGCCAGGTCACCGCCAGGTGCTGCACTTTACCGAGGCGATCCCAGCCGAAGAAGAACAGGCCGACAAAGGTGGATTCAAGGAAGAACGCCATCAGGCCTTCGATGGCCAGCGGCGCACCGAAGATATCGCCGACGTAGTGGGAGTAATAAGACCAGTTGGTACCGAACTGAAATTCCATGGTCAGGCCGGTGGCCACACCCAGCGCAAAGTTGATACCAAACAACTTGCCCCAGAATTTGGTCATATCTTTATAAATCTGTTTTCCCGACAGGACATAGACCGTTTCCATGATCGCCAGCAAAAACGCCATACCCAGCGTTAATGGCACGAACAGGAAATGGTACATCGCCGTCAGGGCAAACTGTAAACGCGACAGCTCGACAATATCTAACATGATGACTCCTTGCTCCTCGCATGAACTCATCCTGCGAATAACAACCACAAACAGCGGGCAGTGCGATGCAGAATAAGGTCAGGAACGACTGATTATTGATTCCAGTTTTGTTACCGACAGCACAATGCGTACTGCGGCCCGAAGTGAGCGAGTAACAGTGGTGAAAATTCCCCGAAAAACCGATCGCTTCAGCCTGTTTCGAGCAGGAGTAAGATGAGGAGGCGACAGAATTGATATGACAACGCCTGGCACAAACTCCTGAAAAATGATGAAAAAGACTGAATTGATGCAGCGCAATTTATACCGGTTGGGTTGCTTTTAGCCAGCGGTAAAGTTTGCTATATATCGCCTTTTATTGATCTGGATTAAGACAATAATTTTCCAGATATGTAGTGTTAGAGTTGTTGTTAATTAGTTGTCATAAATCGATAGCGCAATTAAGAAAACAATTACCTTTCCCGTAATTATTTAACCTCTGTGCCAGCCAGACGCCAGGACGCTGACGGGAAAAAGCACGCCTCTTTGCCCTTCTTTACTCAACGACAAAGTAAGCATAGCCGCAGAAAATGTTGCCGTTACGTTTTTACTGCAAATGTGTGAGGACGGCTAATGGCCGTGCATTACAGCCATAAAAAAAGCCACCCGCAGGTGGCTTTGTTCTTTCAGCAGCAAAATGTTATTTCGCTGGCAGTACCGCTTTCACCGCGTCGCCGATATCGGCCAGGCTGCGAACGGTTTTCACACCGGCCGCTTCCAGCGCAGCAAATTTCTCATCGGCGGTGCCTTTACCACCGGCAATGATGGCGCCGGCGTGGCCCATACGCTTGCCCTTCGGCGCCGTTACGCCGGCGATGTAGCCGACGACAGGCTTGGTCACGTGCTCTTTGATGAACGCCGCGGCCTCTTCTTCAGCGCTGCCGCCGATCTCACCGATCATCACGATCGCTTCGGTCTGCGGATCGTCCTGGAACATTTTCAGGATGTCGATAAAGTTGGAGCCTGGGATCGGGTCACCGCCGATGCCCACACAGGTGGACTGGCCGTAGCCGATGTCGGTGGTCTGCTTAACCGCTTCATAGGTCAGCGTACCGGAACGTGACACGATACCCACGCGGCCTGGCTGGTGAATGTGGCCCGGCATGATACCGATCTTACATTCGCCTGGGGTGATCACACCCGGGCAGTTCGGGCCGATCATGCGCACGCCTGCTTCGTCCAGCTTCACTTTCACCGTCAGCATATCCAGCGTCGGGATACCTTCGGTGATGGTGATGATCAGTTTGATGCCCGCGTCGATCGCTTCCAGGATACCGTCTTTGCAGAACGGTGCCGGCACGTAGATCACGGTAGCGGTGGCGCCCGTGGCTTCTACTGCTTCGCGCACGGTGTTGAACACCGGCAGACCGAGATGGGTGGTGCCGCCTTTACCTGGCGTCACACCGCCAACCAACTGCGTACCATAGGCCAGCGCCTGCTCAGAGTGGAACGTTCCCTGGCCACCGGTGAAACCCTGGCAAATGACTTTGGTGTTTTTGTCGATCAGAATGGACATTATTTACCCTCCGCAGCAGCGACAACACGCTGTGCTGCGTCTGTCAGGCTGGTTGCTGCAATGATGTTAAGACCGCTGTCCGCCAGTTTCTTCGCGCCCAGCTCGGCGTTGTTACCTTCCAGACGTACCACGACCGGTACGTTGACACCCACTTCAGCCACAGCACCGATGATGCCGTCTGCGATCAGGTCGCAGCGCACGATGCCGCCGAAGATGTTAACGAATACCGCTTTCACAGCATCGTCAGACAGGATGATTTTGAAGGCTTCGGTAACGCGCTCTTTGGTTGCGCCGCCGCCAACATCAAGGAAGTTTGCAGGCTGACCACCGTGGTGTTTCACGATGTCCATGGTGCCCATCGCCAGACCAGCGCCGTTGACCATACAGCCAATGTTGCCTTCCAGCGCGACGTAGTTCAGTTCCCACTGAGTCGCGTGGGCTTCACGTGGGTCTTCCTGGCTTGGGTCGCGCATTTCACGCAGCTCTGGCTGACGGAACAGGGCATTGCCATCGGCACCCAGTTTGCCATCCAGACAGATCAGGTCGCCCTGTTTTGTGATCACCAGCGGGTTGATCTCAACCATCGCCAGGTCGCGCTCCAGGAACATGGTCGCCAGACCCATGAAGATTTTGGTGAACTGGCTGACCTGCTTGCCGGTCAGACCCAGTTTGAATGCCAGCTCGCGGCCCTGGTATGGCTGCGGGCCGGTCAGCGGATCCAGCGCCATTTTGTGGATCAGGTGCGGGGTTTCTTCCGCCACTTTCTCGATTTCCACGCCGCCTTCGGTTGACGCCATGAAGATCACGCGACGGGTAGCACGGTCAACCACCGCACCCAGATACAGCTCCTGATCGATGTCGGTCGCCGCTTCAACCAGGATCTGGTTTACCGGCTGGCCATTGGCGTCAGTCTGGTAGGTCACCAGACGTTTGCCCAGCCAGTTTTCAGCGAAAGCACGAATGTCTTCTTTACTGTTAACCACCTTCACACCGCCCGCTTTACCGCGGCCACCGGCATGAACCTGACATTTCACCACCCACGGACCCGCGCCAATTTTCGAGGCGGCTTCTTCGGCTTCACGTGGCGTGGTGCAGGCGTAGCCAGTCGGTGCTGGCATACCATACCGTGCAAACAGCTGCTTCGCCTGGTATTCGTGTAAGTTCATGATGTTCTATCCATTCAGATCTAAACAGGGTTAATTTGGGCGCGCCTCGTGCCAGCGCGCCCGGCGAAAATCAGACATCCAGCAGCAGACGCGCCGGATCTTCCAGCAGCTCTTTCACCGCGACCAGATAGCCGACAGATTCACGACCATCGATCAGACGGTGATCGTAGGAGAGCGCCAGATACATCATTGGCAGCACCACCACCTGACCATTCACCGCCATTGGGCGATCTTTGATGGCGTGCATCCCCAGAATCGCGCTCTGCGGCGGGTTGATGATCGGCGTAGACATCAGCGAACCGAACACACCACCGTTGGTGATGGTGAAGTTACCGCCGGTCAGTTCTTCCACCGTCAGCTTGCCGTCGCGGCCTTTCACCGCCAGCTCTTTAATTTTCTTCTCGATGTCGGCCATGCTCAGCGCATCAACGTCTTTCAGCACTGGCGTCACCAGACCACGCGGCGTTGAGACCGCGATGCTGACATCGAAATAGTTGTGGTACACCACATCATCGCCGTCGATCGACGCGTTGACTTCCGGGAAGCGTTTCAGCGCTTCGACCACCGCTTTGATGTAGAAGGACATAAAGCCCAGACGCACGCCGTGACGCTTCTCGAAGGCATCGCCGTACTGCTTGCGCAGATCCATGATCGGCTTCATGTTGACTTCGTTGAAGGTGGTCAGCATTGCGGTGCTGTTTTTCGCTTCCAGCAGACGCTCGGCCACGCGCTTGCGCAGACGGGTCATTGGCACGCGCTTCTCGCTGCGGTTGGCAACGGCCTGCGGAGCCGCATCGGCTGCCGGTGCCGCTTTCGCGCCGTCGGCTTTCTTCGCCAGATGTTTTTCCACATCTTCGCGCGTCAGACGTCCGCCGACACCGGTGCCTTTAATCTGGCTGGCGTCGAGGTTGTTTTCCGCAATCAGGCGGCGCACGGCCGGGCTGAGCGCGTCATTGCTCTCTTCTTCCAGAGATGCAGTCTGACGCTGTGCAGGCGTAGACTCCTTGCTTTCCACTTTCGCCGTGGTCTCTTTCCCGCCGCTGTTGCCTTCCTTCAGACGGCCCAGAATCTGGCGCGACGTTACGGTGGCGCCTTCGTCTTCCAGCACCGCTTCCAGCACACCGTCAGCGGCGGCAGGCACTTCCAGTACCACTTTGTCAGTTTCGATCTCGACCAGCACTTCGTCGCGGGTCACAGAGTCGCCGGGTTTTTTATGCCAGGTGGCTACCGTGGCGTCCGCTACGGATTCAGGCAAATCGGGAACGAGAATTTCTACGCTACTCATTTTCTTTCCTTTTAATTAACCAAGGTTCAGCGCGTCATTGACCAGGTCTTGCTGCTGTTGTTGATGTACGGACATATAGCCCACGGCCGGTGAAGCAGAAGCCGGACGGCCTGCGTAACGCAGTGACGCACCAAATGGAACCACTTCGCGGAAATGATGCTGACTGCAATACCATGCGCCCTGGTTCAGTGGCTCTTCCTGACACCAGACGAAATCCTGAACATGGGCGTAATTCTTCAGCGCTTCCTGCACCGCTTTGTGCGGGAACGGATAGAGCTGTTCGATACGCACGATGGCGACATCGGTCTGCTCGTTCTTACGACGCTGCTCCAGCAGATCGTAATAAACTTTACCGGAGCACAGCACCACGCGTTTCACCTGTTGCGGATCGAGGTCGTCGATCTCACCAATCGCCGGCTGGAAGCTGCCGTTGGCCAGCTCATCAAGGCTGGACACCGCCAGGGGATGACGCAGCAGCGACTTCGGCGACATCACGATCAGCGGACGGCGCATACCGCGCAGCGCCTGACGACGCAGCATGTGGTACACCTGCGCTGGCGTTGATGGCACGCAGACCTGCATGTTCTGCTCAGCACACAGCTGCAGATAGCGCTCAAGGCGCGCGGAAGAGTGCTCCGGACCCTGCCCTTCATAGCCGTGTGGCAGCAGCATCACCAGACCACACATGCGGCCCCATTTCTGCTCGCCGGAGCTGATGAACTGATCGATCACCACCTGAGCGCCGTTGGCGAAGTCACCGAACTGCGCTTCCCAGATGGTCAGCACGCGCGGCTCGGCGGTGGCGTAACCGTATTCGAACGCCAGTACCGCTTCTTCCGACAGCACCGAATCCCACACCTTGAACTGACCCTGACCGTTATGGATATGGTGCAGCGGAGTGTAAGTCGAACCGTTCTGCTGGTTGTGAATCACCGCGTGACGGTGGAAGAAGGTGCCGCGGCCGGAGTCTTCACCCGACAGGCGCACCGGAATGCCTTCGTCCACCAGCGTGGCGTAAGCGAGGTTTTCCGCGCCGCCCCAGTCGAACAGCTTGTTGCCTTCCGCCATCTCTTTGCGGTCGTTGTAAATCTTGGCAACGCGCGACTGCACTTCCACCGCTTCCGGAATGCTGCTGATGCGGCGCGCCAGCTCCTGCAGACGTTTCATGTCCACGGTTTCCGGGTAGCTCTCATCCCACTCGTGGTTGAGGTACGGAGACCAGGTGAACGAGTGCAGGCTCATCGGACGCCATTCCGGCACCACGCACTCGCCTTCATCCAGCGCGTCGCGGTACAGGTTTACCAGCTCGGTGGCATCTTCCTGCGTGGCCACGCCTTCGCTTTCCAGCTGATCGGCGTAGATTTTGCGCGGCGTCGGATGCTTTTTGATTTTCTGATACATCAGCGGCTGGGTTGCGCTTGGCTCGTCGGCTTCGTTATGGCCGTGACGGCGGTAGCACACCAGGTCGATGAACACATCGCGTTTGAAGGTGTTGCGATAATCCAGCGCCAGACGGGTAACAAACGCCACCGCCTCCGGATCGTCCGCGTTGACGTGGAAGATCGGTGCCAGCACCATTTTGCCGATGTCGGTGCAGTACGGGGTAGAACGCGCATCTTTCGGATTCGAGGTGGTGAAGCCCACCTGGTTGTTAATCACGATGCGTACGGTGCCGCCCACTTCGTAACCGCGAGCCTGCGACATGTTCAGGGTTTCCTGCACCACGCCCTGGCCAATAACCGCGGCGTCACCGTGAATGGTGATCGGCAGGACTTTGTTGCTGCCCGGCTCTGCCAGACGATCCAGACGCGCGCGCACCGAGCCCATGACTACCGGGCTTACAATTTCCAGATGCGACGGGTTGAACGCCAGCGCCAGGTGCACCAGGCCGCCTTCGGTTTCCACGTCTGACGAGAAGCCCATGTGGTACTTCACGTCACCGGTACCGAGGTGCTCTTTGTGCTTGCCGGAGAACTCGTCGAACAGATCCTGCGGTTTTTTACCCAGCACGTTGATCAGCACGTTGAGACGACCGCGGTGTGCCATGCCCAGCACCACTTCACGCGTGCCGCTCTTGCCGGCGTGGCGAATCATTTCGCGCAGCATGGGTACCAGCGCATCACCGCCTTCCAGCGAGAAGCGTTTGGCACCCGGGAATTTCGCGCCGAGGTATTTTTCCAGGCCCTCTGCCGCCGTCAGCTCTTTCAGGAAACCTTTTTTCTCGTCCGCGCTGAATGACGCATGGCCTACTACCGATTCCAGACGCTGCTGAATCCAGCGCTTCTCTTCGGTGTTGTTGATGTGCATGTACTCTGCACCAATCGAACCACAGTAGGTCTGCTGCAGTGCGGCATAAAGATCGGCCAGCTTCATGGTCTCTTTGCCAATGGCGAAAGAGCCTACGTTAAAGCTTTCCTGAAAATCGGCGTCGGTCAGATCGTGGAAGGCCGGATCGAGATCCGCCACGCGCTCCTGCTTCCACAGGCCGAGCGGATCGAGGTTAGCGTGCTGATGGCCGCGGAAGCGGAACGCATTAATCAGCTGCAGCACTTTAACCTGTTTGGAATTAGCGGCCGGATCGGTGACTGTGGAGGTGTAGCGGGTGGCGTCTTTCGCCAGGCGGCGGAAGTATTCACGCGTCGTGGAGTGAAACTGCTCAGGTTTCACGCCGGTGCCCGGCAGCTGCTGGAACATCGAGCGCCACACTTCATCAACAGAGTCAGGATCGGTCAGGAAATCCTCATAGAGTTGCTCTATGTAGGACTGGTTCGCGCCGGCCAGCCAGGAGGAGTCCAGCCAGGGTTTCATCGCGCTGTTCTGCATTGTGATCCCTTAAGCATTAATCTGCTTTTTTGAGGTTTCATTTGTTGCCGCTTTCGCGGCTTGCCGTAGTGAGTTCAGCGATACGAACCTGTGCGCAACCGGCGCCTGGCCCGTAAGGGAACCTTTATAAGCGTGGTCAGTACCGCGCTTATAGAGGCTTCCGTAAACGATCGGGAACCTGGGTTCCCGATCGTGACTTCCGTTTGTTACGCCCCGCGCTGCAGCAGCATCGACTTAATGTGGCCGATGGCGCGCGTTGGGTTTAAGCCTTTCGGGCACACGCTCACACAGTTCATGATGCTGTGACAGCGGAAAACACTGAAAGCATCATTCAGATTGTCGAGGCGCGCATCGGTTTCGGTGTCGCGGCTGTCAATCAGGAAGCGGTACGCCGCCAGCAGGCCGGCCGGACCGATGAACTTGTCCGGATTCCACCAGAACGACGGGCACGACGTGGAGCAGCAGGCACAGAGAATACACTCGTACAGGCCGTCCAGGTGCTCACGCTGTGCAGGCGTTTGCAGATGCTCGCGCGCTGGCGGATTTTCCCCATTATTCAAAAGGAAAGGCTTAATCTTCTCATACTGAGCATAGAATTGTCCCATGTCCACCACGAGGTCGCGGATTACCGGCAGACCGGGCAGCGGACGGATAACAATCTTCTTGCTGCCATTGCCCAGTGCGGAGACCGGCGTGATACACGCCAGGCCATTTTTACCGTTCATGTTGAGGCCATCGGAGCCGCACACGCCTTCACGGCAGGAGCGACGGAAGGCCAGCGTAGGATCCTTCTCTTTCAGACGGATCAGCGCGTCCAGCAGCATCATGTCGCGACCATCTTCCGCTTCGAGGGTGTAATCCTGCATGCGCGGTTTGTCATCGACTTCCGGGTTGTAACGATAGATAGAAAATTCGAGTCTCATGATGATCTCCGCAATTAGTAAGTACGCGCTTTCGGCGGGAAGGCCGCACGCAGTTTCGGTTGCATGTTCACCTCACGGCGCGTCATGCTTTCCGTTTGCGGAACATAGAGGCTGTGGCACAGCCAGTTGGCATCATCACGCTCGGGGTAGTCGAAGCGGCTGTGAGCGCCACGGCTTTCGGTGCGGAAGTTAGCCGCTACCGCGGTGGCGTAAGCGGTTTCCATCAGGTTATCCAGCTCAAGACATTCGATACGCTGGGTGTTGAAGTCCGGTGAACGGTCATCGAGACGCGCGTTTTTCAGGCGCTCACGAATCTCTTTCAGCTCGGCCAGGCCTTCACGCATCGCATCCCCTTCACGGAATACCGAGAAGTTGTTCTGCATGCAGCGCTGCAGCGCCTTGCGGATTTCAACCGGGTCTTCACCGGTGGTGTTGTTTTCCCAGCGGTTGAAGCGGGCCATCGCCGCGTCGATTTCATCTTCGGTGGCGTCGCGCAGTTCGCCCTGCTCAGCGATGCACTCCATCAGATGAACACCGGCCGCGCGGCCAAATACCACCAGGTCGAGCAGCGAGTTGCCGCCAAGACGGTTTGCGCCATGTACTGATACGCAGGCAATTTCGCCTACCGCGAACAGGCCCGGAATCACTTCATCTTCGCCCTGCTCGTTGACGCGCAGCGCCTGACCGGTCACGCGGGTCGGCACGCCGCCCATCATGTAGTGGCAGGTCGGGATAACCGGAATCGGTTCTTTAATCGGGTCAACGTGAGCAAAGGTGCGCGACAGTTCGAGGATGCCCGGCAGACGGGATTCCAGCACTTCAGCGCCCAGATGGTCGAGTTTCAGTTTGATGTGTGGACCCCATGGGCCGTCGCAACCGCGACCTTCACGGATTTCCACCATCATTGAACGCGCCACCACATCACGGCCCGCCAGATCTTTGGCGTTCGGCGCGTAGCGCTCCATGAAACGCTCGCCATGCTTGTTCAGCAGATAGCCACCTTCACCACGGCAGCCTTCGGTCACCAGCACACCCGCCCCGGCGATGCCGGTTGGGTGGAACTGCCACATCTCCATATCCTGCATTGGCACGCCGGCACGCAGCGCCATGCCGACGCCGTCGCCGGTATTGATGTGGGCGTTGGTGGTGGACTGATAGATACGGCCAGCACCGCCGGTCGCGAGGATAGTGGCTTTGGCTTTGAAGTAGACCGTTTCACCGGTTTCGATGCAGATGGCGGTACAGCCGACGATCGCGCCGTCAGCGTTTTTCACCAGATCCAGTGCATACCACTCGGAGAAGATGGTGGTTTTGTTTTTCAGGTTCTGCTGATACAGCGTATGCAGCAGGGCGTGGCCGGTACGGTCGGCAGCAGCAGCAGTACGCGCCGCCTGCTCACCACCGAAGTTTTTCGACTGACCACCAAACGGACGCTGATAAACGCGGCCGTCATCAAGACGGGAGAATGGCAGGCCCATGTGCTCCAGCTCCAGAATCGCTTCCGGACCGGTTTTACACATATATTCGATTGCGTCCTGGTCACCGATGTAATCGGAGCCTTTGACGGTATCGTACATGTGCCATTCCCAGTTATCTTCGTGGGAGTTACCCAGCGCCACGGTAATCCCGCCCTGCGCCGATACGGTGTGGGAACGGGTTGGGAACACTTTGGATAACAGAGCACAGCTCTGGCCCGACTGGGAGATTTGCAGCGCGGCGCGCATACCCGCACCACCTGCGCCGATCACCACGGCATCAAATTCTCTGACTGGCAAACTCATTTACACACCCCACACCACAACAGTTCCATAAATTGCATACGACAACAGCGCGACCACAATCACCAGTTGCAACACCAGACGCGTTGCCAGCGGTTTCACGTAGTCGGTCAGGACCTGCCACATGCCAATCCAGCCGTGGACCAGAATCGAGAACAACGTCAGCAACGTGAACACTTTGGTAAAGGAGGAAGCGAAAAAGCCTCGCCAGACGTCATACGTCAGCGTGCCGGTCATTACGACAAAACCGAGGATGTAGAGAATGTAGAGCGTAATTAAGATTGCAGCAGCACGCAGTAACAACCAGTCATGGATACCGTTGCGTCCTAATGCAGAAGCATTGCTTACCATACGAGGACTCCAGCCAGAATTGAGAGCACGACAGTGATAACAAAAACCGCTTGCGCGGTACGGGTTCCCACCTGCAGGGTTTCTGCCGTAAAACCGAAGTCGGCCAGCATGTGACGAATGCCGCTTGCTGCGTGATATGCCAGCGCGGTCAGAATGCCCCACATGATGAATTTGGCGAAGAAGCTATCCATGATGGATGCCGCTTGCTGGAAACCTTCCGGAGAAGAGAGGGAGAGACCCAGTAACCAGAGCAGAATTCCGAGAGCGACAAAGGTAATCACGCCGGAGACGCGGTGGAGAATGGACGATATTGCAGTAACGGGAAACCGGATCGTCGAGAGATCCAAGTTAACAGGTCTTTGTTTTTTCACGGTTTTGCCCACACAGCTCTTTTTTATTTTGCTTCCTCCGGTCCTGAGTTACAGAAGAGCACAGTGCGTGTTCGGACTGCAACCGCCACCAAAATAGCAACATCCAGTGTTAAATGAAGCGGGTAAAACGCTGGGTGGCTCCTGGTGTCAGGGTATTCCGGAGACCTGGCGGCAGTATAGGAGGATCACATTCTGATTACAATTCCCCTACAATCTCTTTGGTCACATTTAAGCTGAACAGTGATCCGCCTCACGTATTTCACAATTTATACATTTTTAATTATCTGATTTGACAATAGATCAACATTTCAGTTACAAACGAACGCACTAAAACCCTATGATGCATAAAAGTTATGGGGATACACTTTCCCCTAAGCTCAAGTTATGTAACATTGCCTTTACGAGCAACACAAACCGTCAGGTTATTGGTTACCAAGAAGTTATGTCGTGACAGGATCTTTAACATCCACGATGTGCAGCGCGTCATGCCCGGACACCACCGATTGGCTTTACACATTTCGCTCCGTAACCTTGCAGCATGAACGTTACCGCTGAGTGATGCTGTGAAGATTCTGTTTTAGCCTAAGTCGTGCGGGTTGCAACAAGGCAGTAAGCGTGCAAATGATGGGCGTTTACGCAAGTAAATGACCGCACTGCGCGCGCAGCCAGTGTAGCGGCGGCCCGAAAATACGGCGGGTAAACGCAACATGATGACTGTTCTGGTGTCTAAGATCCTTACCTACTAAGGCGCTATGGAGACGAAAAATGACAGATAAAAAAGTGACGCTAACCCTACAAGATAACAACTCCGTGGAACTGGATGTGATGCAAGGCACGCTGGGACAGGATGTTGTTGATGTCCGCGCCCTTGGCTCAAAAGGCCTGTTCACCTTCGACCCCGGTTTTACCTCTACGGCGTCCTGCGAATCAAAAATTACCTTTATTGATGGTGATGAAGGGATTTTGTTACATCGCGGTTTCCCTATCGATCAGCTGGCTACCCACTCAAACTATCTGGAAGTGTGCTACATCCTGCTGAACGGCGAAGCCCCTACTCAGGCGCAGTACGACGAGTTCCGCACCACCGTAACCCGTCACACCATGATTCACGAGCAGATCACCCGCCTGTTCCACGGCTTCCGTCGTGATTCACATCCGATGGCAGTGATGTGCGGCGTGACCGGCGCGCTGGCCGCCTTCTATCACGATTCATTAGACGTGAATATTGAACGTCACCGTGAAATCGCCGCCTTCCGCCTGCTGTCAAAAATGCCGACCATGGCCGCGATGTGTTACAAATACTCCATCGGCCAGCCGTTTGTGTATCCGCGTAACGATCTCTCCTATGCCGGTAACTTCCTGCACATGATGTTTGCTACGCCGTGTGAAGAGTACAAAGTGAACCCGGTGCTGGAACGCGCCATGGACCGTATTCTGATCCTGCACGCTGACCACGAACAGAACGCATCAACCTCTACCGTGCGTACCGCCGGTTCTTCCGGTGCGAACCCGTTTGCCTGTATCGCCGCCGGTATCGCCTCGCTGTGGGGACCTGCGCACGGTGGTGCCAACGAAGCCACGCTGCGTATGCTGGAAGAGATCAGCACCGTGGATCACATCCCGGAATTCGTGCGTCGCGCCAAAGATAAGAACGATTCGTTCCGTCTGATGGGCTTCGGTCACCGTGTGTATAAGAACTATGACCCGCGCGCGACCGTAATGCGTGAAACCTGTCATGAAGTGCTGAACGAGCTGGGCATGAAGGACGACCTGCTGGAAGTGGCGATGGAGCTGGAGCACATTGCGCTGAACGACCCGTACTTCATCGAGCGCAAACTCTATCCGAACGTCGATTTCTATTCCGGCATCATTCTGAAAGCGATGGGCATTCCGTCATCAATGTTTACCGTGATCTTCGCGATGGCGCGTACCGTTGGCTGGATTGCGCACTGGAAAGAGATGCACGACGAAGGCATGAAGATTGCCCGCCCACGTCAGCTCTACACCGGTTACACCGAGCGCGAATTCAGCTCGGCGCTGAAAAAATAACCATCAGGGCGGGTTATCCCGCCCTTTTCTTTTTTAGCATCCCACAGAAGTTCATGCTGTATCGTGCAGAGCCCTGCCTGGCTGAGCCCCGTTTCAGGCGTCCTCGCGCCGCTGACGCGGTACCTTCACATCCTTCGTCAGTCTCACGGACCGCCGTCGACGGGACATCCTGTCCCGGCTCCGGCTTTCGCCCGCATCCATGCGGTCTCATCCTGACTTCCTCATGCTGTTCAGCGCTGCGGATTGCCTGCCCCGGGGCTCAGCCAGTCAGTGCATTAGCTCTGGTGCAGTTTTCCGCAAGACGATGATGGCCTGTCCCGCGCCTCGTCGATTAGTGACCAAAACTCAATGCTGACAGCCCGGACACCAGTAAAACGGTCTTGATGACAGTACACCCTTCTCAATGACGGTGCCGCAGCGCCGGCACTTTTTGCCCTGGCGGTGAAACACCTCGAAACGAAACGCTGCCTCTTCGTGATACTTCTTCATGCTGCCGCGCATCTGATAAGACAAACGCGGCACCGCCAGCATGGCGTGGCTCAACGCATCCAGCTGCTGATCGCTCAAATCCTGTGCACGATGCTGCGCCAGCAAACCGGCGTGCCACAAAATCTCGACGCGCAGATAGTTGCCGAGCCCGGCGAGAAATGCCTGATCCAGCAGCAAACCGCTGAACTGGCGGCGACGAAAACGCGGCGACAGCAGCCGCTCGCGCACCTCTTCCACCGTCAGCGTGGCGTCCAGCACGTCCGGTCCGACGCGTTGTAAAAACGGATGCGCGCCGAGCGTATCTGCGTTCAGCAGCTCAATATCCGAAGCGCTATACAGCAAAATTGCCCGATCGGCATTACCCAGCCGCACGCGCAGCTGGCGCGAAGTATTGGGCTCAGTCCCGCTCGGCACCACACGCCACACGCCGTACAGCTGATTATGGCTATACAGCGTCAGCCCGTTGGAGAAGTGTGTCAGCAGTGCCTTGCCGCGCGTTTCAAAGGCGTCGATGGTTTCCCCCATCAGCGCCGGTTCGTAGGTCTTCAGCGCCGGAAAAGCAAACCATACCTCGGTCAGAGGCTTGCCCACCATTGCCGCTGCAAGTTGATCCGCCGCGCGGCGGATCTCCGGTCCCTCTGGCATAACCGCTCCTGATTAATGGGTTGCGCCGCCCACTTCGCGAATGTCTTTCTCTGTGCTGAGAATCACCTGCAGCGACGTTTCCAGCGCCTGAATCACACTGGCGGTCGACATACTTGGTGCGCCAGAATGCTGCGCCGCCTGCTGCGGCATATAAGGAATATGCACGAAACCGCCGCGTGCTGCGCTGCCTGTGGTCTGCAGCCAGTGCAGCAGGTGATACATGACGTTATTGCAGGTAAACGTCCCGGCGGTTTGCGACACCGAAGCCGGAATCCCCACTTCGCGCAGTGCCGCGACCATCGCTTTGATCGGCAGCGTAGAGAAATAGGCCGCCGGTCCCCCGGCGACAATCGGCTGATCGACCGGCTGCTGCTGGTCATTATCCGGAATGCGCGCATCGTTCACATTAATCGCCACGCGCTCTACGCTGATATCGCTGCGCCCGCCAGCCTGGCCGACGCACAGCACGCGGTGCGGCTGCAGCTCTTCCAGCGCAGCGGTCAGCACCTGGCCGCAGCGGGCGAATACCACCGGCAGCTGGCGCACCACAATCCGCGCGCCGCCGAACTCCCGACCATCAAAGCTGCGCACCGCTTCCCACGACGGATTAATGCGCTCGCCGCCAAACGGCTCGAACGCCGTCATTAACACCGTTTTCATCGCAACCTCACAGGAACATCAGGAAATAAAGCAGGAAAATATTTACTACTAACAGTAGCACACCGGTTGGCACCTGAGCCTTGATCACCGCGTTACGGTCCGGCAGTTCCAGTAAACGCGCCGGAACAATATTGAAGTTGGCAGCCATCGGCGTCATCAGCGTGCCGCAGTAACCGCAGAACATGCCGATCGCCGCCATCACCGCCGGATTGCCACCGTGCTGCAGCACCAGAATCGGAATACCGATGCCGGCGGTGACAATCGGAAACGCCGCAAACGCGTTGCCCATCACCATGGTCAGCAGCGCCATGCCCAGTGCATACACCGCCACCGCAATCAGCCGGTTATCCACCGCCAGATAGTGTTCGGTCAGATGCGAAATCGCCGTGCCGACGCCAGCGCTGGTAAACAGCAGGCCAAGCGTGGCGAGGATCTGCGGCAAAATAAACGCCCAGCCCACTGCATCCAGCAAACGCCGCGTCTCCTGCATCGACTGCAGCGGCTTCTCGTGGGTAAACTTCAGCGCAATCAGCCAGCCCAGCACGCAGCCAATCATCATCGAAAACAGCGTGACCAGCGTCGAATGATTGCCCGGGCCAAACACCCGCTCCTGCAGACCGGGAATATGATTGAACGCCAGCACGCCAATCACCGTCACAAGCGGAATTGCCAGCGCCGGCAGGAACAGCTTATTGCCGAGACGCTGCGCGCTCTGCTGCTTCTGTTCATCGCTGCGCTGATGGTAGCGACCGAGGCGCACGCCGCCGAACCCGGCAATCAGCGCCATGACCACCACCGCCGCGCCCACCGCAATATGCAACCAGCGACGTCCCAGCTCCGCATCACCGGCCCACTGCCCCATCAGTTGATAAGCACCGTCGCCAATCAGGAAAATCAGACCGTACAGCGCCCAGAATAAACCGGTGGTAAAACGGCGCGGATTGGCGCTATCGCGCCATGACAGCAGCGCGACAATCAGCAGGATCGCCCCGGCCAGCCACATCAGATACTGTTGCTGAAACATCACTCACCTCCTTTTGCGCGCAGCGCCTGCTGGTTGAGCGCGCCCAGCTCACGCGACAGCTGACGGTCGAGCCGCACCAGTCGCGCAGCATGAATCAGGAACGCACACAGCGCCGTCGGAATGCCCCACAGCGCGATGTGCAACGGTTCGGTGCTGATGCCCGCCGACTCCTGCATAAAGTTGTGCATAAAAATGATCGCGCCGAAGGCCACGAAAATGTCTTCACCGAAGAACAGCCCGACGTTATCGGTGGCCGCCGACATGGCGCGCAGCCGCTGACGAATCTCCGGTGATACGCTGCCGTAACGGTTTTCAGTGGCACCTTCGGCCATCGGCGCCAGCAGCGGACGCACCATCTGCGGATGCCCGCCCAGGCTGGTCAGCCCCAGCGCCGCGGTCAGTTCACGCACGAACAGATAGACGATCAGTAAACGGCCGGCGGTGGCGGTTTTGATCCGGGCGATCCACGTCTGCGCACGCTCTTTCAAACCGTGGCGCTCCAGCAATCCGATGACCGCCAGCGGTAACAGCAGGATCAGCGGCAGATTACGGGTATTGAGAAAGCCGGAACCGAGCTTCTCCAGAATATCGCCGAGCGGCATATGCGCCGCCAGCCCGGTGACAAAACCGGCAACAATCACCACCAGCACCGGGTTGAAGCGCAGCACAAAGCCAAGCACAATCGCGGCAATGCCAAGTAACGGCCAGAGATTGACCACGTTATCCATGTTTTCCCCTCGTCAGAAATAAAAAGCCCGGCAACAGGCCGGGCTAACAGTCAATGATCAGGCGCTGGTGACAGCAATCTGATTTGTCGCAAAAGCGGCGCGCAGCGTGCGGGCGAATTCCAGCGCATGGGCGCCATCGCCGTGCAGACAGACCGTCTGCGCATTCACCGCCACCCATTCGCCGCTGACGCTGCGCACCTGACGCTGCTGCACCATGGTGAGCGTCTGCGCCAGCGCCTGCTCAGCCTCTTCGATTAACGCCCCCGTCTGGCTGCGCGGCACCAGCGCGCCACTGGCCAGATAGCCGCGGTCAGCAAACACCTCTTCGCGCGTGCGCAGACCATGATGCGCGGCGGCGGCAATTGAGGCGCTGCCCGCCAGGCCAACCAGAATCAGCGCCGGATCGACGGCTTTCACCGCGCGCGCAATCGCATCCGCCAGCGCTGCATCCGCCGCCGCCTGGTTATACAGCATGCCGTGCGGTTTCACGTGCACCAACTTCGCCCCTTCACTTTCGGCGAGGCTTTTCAGGGCACCAATCTGGTAGATCACCTGCGCGTACACGGTTTCCGGTGGCAGCTGCATGGCGGTCCGGCCAAAATTTTCCCGGTCGGGAAAGCTCGGATGCGCACCAATCGCCACGCCGTTGGCGCTGGCCCAGCGCACCGACTGCAGCATGGTTTCGGCATCGCCGGCATGGAAACCGCAGGCGATGTTGGCCGAGCTCACCAGCTCCAGCAGGGCCCGATCGCTGGCACTGCCTTCACCGAGGTCGGCGTTAAGATCGATCTTCATGAGCAAGCCCCCAGGCTATCTGATCAAGCGAACGTTGCTGCTGCTGTTTGGCCAGCAGCGCCTCCTCCAGCGTGCAGCGGATGAAGTGAATCGGTTCTCCCAGACGAATCTGCGCCAGCTGATAGAGATCGGCTTCGATGACGCAGGCAATACGCGGATAGCCGCCGGTGGTTTGCGCATCGGCCATCAGCACAATCGGCTGACCGTTCGGCGGCACCTGCACCACACCCGGCACCAGGCCGTGCGACAGCAGTTCACGTGCGACACTGCGCTGCAGCGGACTGCCCTGCAGCCGGTAGCCCATGCGGTTACTTTGCGGGCTGAGCTGCCACGGGTTACGCCAGAATGCGTCCTGCGCGTCGTGGGTAAATTCGTTGTACTCCGGCCCCGGCAGCGCGCGGATGCGGTTGCCCCACAGCAGCTGTCGGACGCCAGCCTGATGGCTGAAGCGGTGCGTCGGCTTGCCCAGCGGCAGCTGATCGCCATCCTGCAGTTTACGTCCCTGCCAGCCGCCAAAGGCCGCTTTGAGATCGGTGCTGTGCGAGCCCAGCATGGCGTCGATGGCGAAACCGCCGTTCACCGCCAGATAGCTGCGCATACCGCGCGTGGGCATAGACAGACTCAGCACCTGGCCTTTTTTCACCGGCAGACGCCAGCCAGTCCACACCGGCTGGCCATCCAGTTCGGCGCTGCAGCTGGCACCGGTCAGCGCAAACCAGCCGTCGCGACGAAACTCCGCTTTGAACTGGCCAAGCACAATCTCCAGCACCGCGCTGTTTTCCGCGTTGCCGACCAGCATATTGGCCGTGCGCATTGAAGGCTCATCCAGTGCGCCGCTCAGGCTGATACCGTATTGTCGCCAGCCGTGGCGGCCGCGATCCTGCACCGAGGTCATTAATCCGGCACGCAAAATGTTTAACATACGCCCTCCCGTTGTGGCACGAAGCGGACGCTGTCGCCGGGACGCAGCAGCGTCGGCGGCTGCTGTTGTGGATCGAACAGGCTAAGCGGCGTGTGGCCAATCAGCTGCCAGCCACCGGGCGCGGCCAGCGGATAGATGCCGGTCTGGCTGCCGCCAATGCCCACCGAACCGCCAGGCACCACCAGCCGGGGCTCGGCGCGACGCGGCGTGTGCAGCCGCTCATCCAGCCCGCCGAGATAAGGGAAACCCGGCTGAAAGCCAATGAAATAGACCACGTAATCCGCGCTGCTGTGCAGCTCCACCACCTGTTGCGAGGTCAGATCCGCCGCACGGGCGACCTCCACCAGATCCGGACCGCCCGCGCCGCCATACACCACCGGAATCTCAACCTGACGCGGCTCGGCCAGCAGCACCTCGCTCTCTTCCCACCAGCGCTGCAAACGCTCGATAGCATCCAGCGCTTTCAGCTGCGGATCGCGCAGCAGCAGCGTCAGGTTATTCATGCCCGGAATCACTTCCGCGATCTGCTCATTCTGCTGCAGCCGCTGGCACAATCCCCAGATGCGCTGCTGGCTGACGAGCGAAACCGGCGGTTCCAGCTCCAGTACCACCGCCCGCTCACCCAGCAGATAACAACGTGCTCGTTGCAAAACCCACCTCCCGGTCATTAATAAAACGCGCCGTGACCGCAGTGACGGCGCGCCTGAGGGCATTCGCTTATGCGAAAAGTCAATAAGTTATGCGAAAGTGAAGGAGATGTGTCAACTGATTTGCGCCCGGCACGTGTTTTCCGGGCGCATAAGCGAGGCGGTCAGGCGGGATTGTCGATATCGATAAAGGTCACATCCAAACCATGCTGGCTGGCGAGCCACTCACCGAGCGCTTTAATGCCGCCGCGTTCGGTGGCGTGATGGCCGGCAGCAAAGAAATGCAGTCCCTGTTCACGGGCGCTGTGAATGGTCTGCTCAGAGACTTCACCGCTGATAAAGGCGTCAACGCCAAAGGCGGCGGCCGCATCGATAAAGCCCTGGCCGCCACCGCTGCACCATGCCACCCGGCGAATCAGCGCCGGAGCATTATCACCGCAGTGCAGCGGCTGGCGGCCGAGGCGCGCCGCTATTTTTTCCGCCAGCGCCGAACCGCTTAGCGGCTCAGCCAGCTCGCCCCAGGGCACCAGCGGCTGAATTTCACCTTTGACGTCGATATCAAACAGCGTGGCCAGCTGAGCGTTGTTGCCCAACTGTGGGTGAGCATCGAGCGGCAGGTGCCAGCCGTACAGGTTGATGTCATTGGCCAGCAGCGTGCGCAGACGCTGGCGCTTCATGCCTTTGATCACCGGCGCTTCGCTCTTCCAGAAGTAGCCATGGTGCACCAGTATCGCATCGGCGTGGCGTTTTACCGCTTCATCCAGCAGCGCCTGACAGGCCGTCACGCCGGTGATTACACGGCGCACCTGCTCACGCCCCTCAACCTGCAAACCGTTGGGCGCATAGTCGCTGAAGGCACTGGTGTTGAGTTGCTGATTGACGATCTGTTCTAACTCGAAATTGTTCATAACGGCTCCGTGACCGCCTCAGGCTGCGCTGCGCGCGCGCTCGAAGGCGTCTAATGTCTTTTTACGTGCCGCCTTATGTTCCACGATTGGCGCCGGATAATCGAGTTTCTTGTTATTTTTCTCCGCCCAGGCGTGCGGCTGATGAATGGCGCTGTCCGGCACGTCTTGCAGCTCCGGCAGCCACCGGCGGATAAACTCGCCCTGCTTATCAAAGCGCTCGCCCTGGGTCGTCGGGTTGAAGATGCGGAAGTAAGGCGCAGCGTCGGTGCCGGTCGACGCGGCCCACTGCCAGCCACCGTTGTTAGCCGCCAGATCGCCGTCAATCAGCTGCTGCATGAAATAGCGTTCACCCTCGCGCCAGTCAATCAGCAGATCTTTCACCAGAAAGCTGGCGGTGATCATGCGTAACCGGTTGTGCATCCAGCCCAGCGTATTGAGCTGGCGCATCGCTGCGTCGACAATCGGATAACCGGTTTTGCCCTGCTGCCAGGCGGTAAGGTGTTGCTCATTCTGTTGCCAGCTGACGTTACGCGTCCAGTCGACAAACGGCTGATGCTTACACAGCGCCGGAAAGGCCACCATCAGGTGACGATAAAATTCGCGCCAGACTAGTTCATTGAGCCACACCAGCGCGCTGCCGTTGTTCAGCGCCTGCGGATGCTCCTTCAGAATGCGATGCAGGCACTGTCGCGGCGACAGCACACCAATCGCCAGATACGGCGACAGGCGGCTGGTGCCGTCAATCGCTGGTATGTCGCGCTGCTGGTCATATTTTTCCACCCGCTGCTGGGCAAACTGGCGCAGCTGCTTTAGCGCCGCTTCTTCTCCGGCGGGAAACCAGGTTTCGTCGAATTCTTCCACAGGGTAATCGAATGCTGCTATTTTTTTGCCGGCGGCCACGGGTGCCCCGGCGCGCGCTTTCGGTGCGTGATGGCACTCTGGCAGCCCCTGTTGCAGACGCCGGATAAAAGCTTTGCTGAACGGCGTGAACACTTTGAACATGCTGTTGCTGCCGGTCTGTACGCTGCCCGGCGGTAACAGCAGGCTGTCATCGAATCCCTGGCACACCACGCCCTGCTGATCGAGCTGCTTCTCAACCGCAGCATCGCGCTGGCGCTCATTGATTTCATACTGATAGTTGTAAAACAGCGCATCCACCTTGTGCTGCTGGCAGAAGGTCGCAAGATAGTCGACCGACGCGGCGAAGTCATCGCACTGATGATAGTGCAGCTTGATACCGCGTTCTGCCAGCGACTGCTGCAGCAGGCACAGGTTTTGATGGATAAAAGCCGCCTGTTTGGGGGCCATGCTGTGTTGCTGCCACTGGCCGGGCGTGGCGATGAACAGCGCCAGCACCTCGGCCTGACTGTCGCGGCAGGCCGCGGCCAGTGCGCTGTTATCATTCATGCGCAAATCGTTACGCAGCCAGACTAAGTGAGTGCTCATAACGCTCCGTGTTTACTGGCCGTAGCGCAGACGCAGCGCTTCCGGGTAAGGATCGAAATAACGCTGTTGCGCCAGCCACGGGTGCGGGAACTCTGCCATGTAATGTTTCAGCATGGTGATGGGGGCCAGCAACGGCTGCAGACCGCGACGGTAGCGGTCGATCAGCTGCGCCAGCTCCTGACGCTGCGGTGAACTCAGCTTCGGCCGGAAATAGCCCTGTACGTGCATCAGCACATTGGTGTGATTACGACGCGACGCCTGGTGCGACATCAGGTGCATCAGACGGTTACGGTATTCAAAGGCGTACGCATCCAGTGACTCCCACTGTTCCATCGCCGCGACAAACCGCCCCATCTCGCGGTACTCATCCTGCGCATGTGACAGCAGCAGTAGTTTGTAGCGACTGTGAAAGGCAATCAGCTTGTGACGCGTCAGCCCGCTGCGCCACATTTCGTTGAACTCATGCAGCGCATAGACGCGCCCCATAAAGTTTTCGCGGATCGCATCATCGTGCAGGCGTCCATCCTCTTCCAGCGGCAGCCACGGCAGCTCTTTCTGCAGGAACGAGGTGAACACGCCGGTGCCGGCTTTGCGATTGTTGTTAGTGTCAGGCTCGTAGACGCGCACGCGCTCCAGTCCGCAGCTCGGCGATTTGGCACACAGGATGTAGCCGCACAGATGGTGCAGCGATTTGACGCGCTCCGCAGACCAGCGGGCCATGTCGTCGGTCAGCTCTTCCCCGCCGTCTTTGCTGAAACACAGGTGGATCTGATCGTCGCTCTGTTTGACCAGCCGCAGCGCCGGGCGCGGCGTCGGCAGACCGATGGCCATTTCCGGGCAGACAGGTTCGAAGCGCACAAATGGCGCGAGCTCGTCAGTTGCAAAGGCAAAACGCTTGTGGCCGCCATCGAATCGGACGCTATCCCCGAGCAGGCAGGCACTGATACCTACAGGAATTTTCTCGCTCATACTTGTACAACCTCCAAAATCTTGTAGAGGTTTAAGTGTAGCTGAAATGCCGCGAGATAACAGCGGGACAATGCGTTTGTCGCACCACTTTAAGATAAAAAAACCCGGTGCCTCGAGCGAGGTCACCGGGTTATCACCGCGAAGCCGGGCGTTACCAGTAGATACCGCCTGCCGCTTCCGATTGCGCCAGCCAGACTGGTTTGGTGCTGGTTTTGCACCACATGCGGTGCAGATAACTGTAGAAGCGCGCGCGATCCTGGCGGAACAGCATCACTGGCAGCGCCAGTACGCCAATCAATACCACCAGCACACGGCGCAGCACAATTTTGGCGAATGGATATGCCTGATACATCAATGCCTCCTCGTGGTAAATTTTGCTATGAAATGTGATCTGCCTCAGATATTACGCCTGGTTGTGTAATTTTACTACTCATCCGACCACTATTTTGATCTTTTTTCAGCCATTTCCTGGCCGGGATGAAAGGAAGTTACATTTTTGTAAAATTTTGGATCACAGCGAGTTACTGAGATCGTGACGGACGCCGTCGCGGTTTATTGTTAAAGTAATGCGTTAACCTTATTTGCCGCAGGAGTCAGCGTGACGACCATCTTGATTGTCGAAGATGAAAAGGAGATTCGCCGTTTCGTGCGCCTGGCGCTGGAGAGCGAAGGCCTGAAGATTGTGGAAGCGGAGCAGTTGCAGCGCGGCCTGATTGAAGCGGCTACGCGCAAACCGGATTTGGTGATTCTCGATCTCGGTTTACCGGACGGCGATGGCAATGCCTTCATCCGCGAAGTGCGGCAGTGGAGCAGCATGCCGGTAATTGTGCTGTCAGCACGCAGTGACGAGCAGGATAAAATAGAGGCGCTGGATGCCGGCGCTGACGACTATCTCACTAAGCCGTTTGGCATCGGCGAACTGCTGGCGCGCCTGCGCGTGGCGCTGCGTCGTCATCAGCGCAGCCAGCCGGAGCCGCTGGTGCAGTTTGGCGAAGTGAGCGTTGATCTCGCCGCGCGGCGCGTGCTGCGCAGCGGCGAAGAGGTGCATCTGACGCCGACCGAATTTCGCCTGCTCAGCCTGCTGCTGAATAACGCTGGCAAAGTACTGACCCAGCGCCAGTTGCTTAACCAGGTGTGGGGGCCCAACGCCGTGGAACACAGCCATTATCTGCGCATCTATATGGGACACCTGCGGCAAAAGCTGGAAGCCAATCCCACCCAGCCGACGCACCTGCTGACAGAAACCGGCATCGGCTATCGCTTCATGCCATAAAAAAAGGCCGCAAACGCGGCCTTCTTCATGCAGGATGCCCTGTCAGGCGTTTTTCAGCACTTCGCTGACAATTTCTACCGCTTCTTTCTCGATCTGCTGGCGATGCTCAGCGCCGAGGAAGCTTTCACAATAGATTTTGTAGGCGTCTTCCGTGCCGGACGGACGTGCCGCGAACCAGCCGTTTTCAGTCATCACTTTCAGACCACCAATCGAGGCGCCGTTGCCCGGTGCCGCGGTCAGACGTGCGGTGATCGGGTCGCCCGCCAGCGTATCGGCGCTGACCATTTCAGGTGACAGCTTCGACAGTGCCGCTTTCTGCGCAGAAGTGGCAGGTGCCTGCAGACGGTTGTAGCTTGGCGCACCAAAACGCGCGGCCAGCTCATCATAGTGCTGCTGCGGGTTCTTACCGGTAACCGCAGTGATTTCCGCCGCCAGCAGACACAGGATGATGCCGTCTTTGTCTGTTGACCAGGCGGAGCCGTCGAAACGCAGGAACGAGGCGCCGGCGCTCTCTTCGCCGCCAAAGCCAAAGCTGCCGTCGAACAGACCATCCACGAACCATTTGAAGCCGACCGGGACTTCCACCAGCTTGCGACCAATGTCGTTCACCACGCGGTCAATCATCGCGCTGGAAACCAGCGTTTTACCAACGGCCACCTCTTTGCCCCACTGCGGACGGTGCTGGAACAGGTAGTTGATCGCTACCGCCAGATAGTGGTTCGGGTTCATCAGACCGGCGGGCGTGACGATGCCGTGACGGTCGTAATCCGGATCGTTACCGAAGGCCAGATCGAACTTATCTTTATAAGCCAGCAGACCGGCCATCGCGCACTCGGACGAACAGTCCATACGCACCACGCCATCTTTATCCAGATGCATGAAGCGGAACGTCTGATCGATGGCATCATTGACGATGGTCAGATCCAGCTGGTAGTGCTCAGCAATGCGCTGCCAGTAGGCCATGCCGGAACCGCCGAGCGGATCGACACCGATTTTCAGGCCGGCTTTCTGGATCGCCGGGAAGTCAATCACCTGCGCCAGACCTTCAACGTATGGCTGGATCAGATCCTGCTCAACGATGTGGCCACTGGCCCACGCCTGATCCAGCGCCAGACGCTTAACCTCTTTCAGCTCACCTTTGATCAGCTGATTCGCGCGATCTTCCACCACTTTGGTGACGTTGGTGTCAGCCGGTCCACCGTTCGGCGGATTGTACTTGATGCCACCGTCTTCCGGCGGGTTGTGCGACGGGGTAATCACGATACCGTCCGCCTGCGCGCCGCCGCGCTTGTTATGCTCCAGAATGGCGTTGGAGATAGCTGGCGTCGGCGTATAGCCGTTGTCCTGCTGCACAATCACATCAACGCCGTTAGCGGCCAGCACTTCCAGCACTGACAGGATCGCCGGCTCAGACAGCGCATGGGTGTCTTTACCTACGTAGCACGGGCCGGTGATGCCGTTCTTTTTACGCTCTTCAGCGATCGCCTGCGCAATCGCCAGAATGTGTACTTCGTTGAAGCTATGACGTCCCGCGCTGCCGCGGTGGCCGGAGGTGCCAAATTTCACCGCATGGTCCGGGTTCGCCGCATCCGGCTTCAGGACGTAGTACTGCGAGGTTAATTGTGCAACGTTAATCAAATCGCTCTGCTGGGCAGGTTGCCCGGCACGGGGGTGATTGGCCATTGGCGCTTCTCCCTGACGCTTCGGTTTAAATGGTGCCGCAAACTTTCTCTGCCAGTTCCTGCGGGAACTGCATGGCAAGCATGATGTGTTCCACCATGCTGCATTTACGACCTGTATTGGTATTGGTGATCACCCAGTACGGCGTGCCGGGCACGTGCTTCGGCTTAGTATGGGTGCCATTTTGCAGCAGCGTGTGCTCGTCACCCGCAAAGTAAACGCGGGTGCGGCCCTGCAGCGAGGCAGTGGCATCAGCAAAGGCTGCCGGATCAAGACGATAAAGCGTTGACAGGATCAGCATGAAGCGATTAACCGCTTTCTTCTGCTCCGCATACTCGTCAGACAGCAGCAGCTCGCGTACGGCGCGCACGCGATCCTGAGGTCGCGCTTCGCTGCGTGCAGCCGGTGCTTCTTTTACCGCCGCATTCGCCGCTGGCGCAGCGGATGCGCTCTGGCCGGCAGTGAATTTCAGCATACGGCGCAAAATGTCCGAAGCGCTTTCACCAATGTGCTGCGTGTGGCTGGCAATATAACGGTAGAGTTCTTCGTCAACTTCAATCGTTTTCATCTTTTTCCGTGCGATTCTGGCAAATGGCAGAACCACGCTACTTTGCAAAGGCCTTAACAAAATCCAGTCGTGCAAAATGTGAGCGGGCTCTAACATAAGGATTATAAAGTTAAATCCGCGACAGCCGGTAGCGCTGGCATCGTTTACGGGCAAAAGTCGGAATATGCCCTAATGCCTGACCGCCTGGCGCCGGGACAGGTGAATCCATGATACCCTAAGCCCAGGTCTCAACCGAAAGAACTTTAGCCATGATTTTGAACGCCCGTCTGCAAACTGAACAATCTGCCCCTGATGCCCAGCCCATTCTGTTAATTCATGGCCTGTTTGGTAGCCTGGATAACCTCGGCGTACTGGCGCGCGGCGTGCGCGATGCACGGCCCACGCTACAGGTGGATGTCCGTAACCACGGCCTGTCACCGCGCAGCGAAGAGATGCACTACGCTGCGCTGGCGCAGGATATGGTCGATACGCTGGATGCGCACCACATCGAACGGGTCGATGTTATCGGCCACTCAATGGGCGGCAAAATTGCCATGGCGCTGAGCGCCGTTGCGCCCGAACGGATTGGCAAAATGGTACTGATTGATATCGCGCCGGTGGATTACCAGACGCGACGCCACGATGAGATCTTCGCGGCAATCCGCGCGGTCAGCGCAGCTGGCGTCACGCGCCGCAGCGCTGCGGCCGACGTGATGCGTGAACACGTGCGCGAAGAAGGCGTGATTCAGTTCATTCTGAAATCCTTCCACGAAGGCGAATGGCGCTTTAACGTGCCGGTGTTATGGGACAATTATCCGGTGCTCTCCGGCTGGCAGGAGGTGCCCGCGTGGCCTCATCCGGCGCTGTTTATTCGCGGCGGTGATTCACCCTATCTTGACAATCAGCACCGTGATGCGCTGCTGCGCCAGTTCCCGCAGGCGCAGGCGCACATTATCAGCGGTGCCGGCCACTGGGTGCATGCCGAAAAACCCGATGCCGTACTGCGCGCGGTGCGCCGCTTTTTTAACCTGTAAAAGCAAAAGCTTGCTACGGGCGGTTTAGGGTTGGCGTCGCGCCGGGCGCTGGAGTATGATGTCGCGCTAAAAATTTGCCGCGGATGCTTTTTTCGCCGCGGTCGGGCCGATAAATGTTTAAATCGCGCAGCGCCTTTCCGCCGTTCGCGCCCACGCAGTTTCACAAACCATGGCAAAAGAACAGACAGATCGTACCACGCTCGACCTCTTCGCAGACGAGCGGCGTCCCGGTCGCCCTAAAACCAGTCCGCTGTCGCGTGATGAGCAGCTGCGCATTAATAAGCGCAACCAGCTGAAGCGCGACCGGGTGCGCGGCCTGCGCCGCGTTGAGCTGAAAATGTCCAGCGAAGCGGTCGATGCGCTTAATACGCTGGCCGAGCAGCAGAACATCAGCCGCAGTGAACTGATTGAACAAATGCTGCTGGCGCAGCTCAAACTGGCGTAACGTGCGCAGACCGCACGCTGGAACACAAACTCAGCGCTTTACACATTCCGCGCTTTTCGCCGGTCTGCTATCATTCGCATAACTGTGTCGTCTTCTGACTTACTTTCACAATCAGGATTTAAGAGGTTACTCACTCCATGGCAATCGTAGGCATTTTCTTCGGCAGCGATACCGGCAACACTGAAAACATTGCAAAAATGATCCAGAAACAACTGGGTAAAGATGTCGCCGAAGTGCATGACATTGCTAAGAGCACCAAAGAAGATCTCGAAGCATTCGATATTCTGCTGCTGGGTATTCCGACCTGGTACTACGGTGAAGCCCAGTGCGACTGGGATGACTTCTTCCCGACGCTGGAAGAGATTGATTTCAACGGTAAGCTGGTAGCGCTGTTTGGCTGCGGCGATCAGGAAGATTATGCCGAGTACTTCTGTGACGCGATGGGCACCATTCGCGACATCATTGAGCCAAACGGCGCAGTGATTGTGGGCCACTGGCCAACCGAAGGTTACCACTTCGAAGCCTCTAAAGGTCTGGCAGACGACAAACACTTCCTCGGCCTCGCCATCGATGAAGATCGTCAGCCTGAACTGACTAACGAGCGCGTCGACAAATGGGTTAAGCAGATCTTTGACGAGCTGCAGCTGCAGGCGATCATCGAAGCCTGATGCTTTCCTGTCCGATGTGGGCGCTGGCTCACATCGGGCAATGGAATTACCTATAAAAATAATAGCTACGGTTTTTTAACTTTTTCCCTCAATTCTGTAGAATACCCGCAACGGTCATCTGCTTATTCCTCGGGCATCAGACTGAGACTGCGTGAAAAGGAACATCGATCTGCACGATCCCGCTGAGGTTCACGACATTTCTCCTTACAGCATCCGGGGAATTGTCCGCCGCAGCCGGTTTTCATTTCGCAGGCTGAGCTCTATAATGAGACGCAAATGAGAATGCGCGTTGACCACACATTCAAGGCCTTTGCGCCGTAAGTGACTAGCAAAGTAACAGGACAATATCCGCATGACTGACAACAACTCCGCATTGAAAAAGGCTGGCCTGAAAGTCACGCTGCCCAGACTGAAGATTCTGGAAGTGCTTCAGGGACCCGGACCCGAGTCCCATCATGTCAGTGCGGAAGATTTGTACAAACGCCTGATCGACATGGGCGAAGAGATTGGTCTGGCGACGGTATACCGTGTTCTGAACCAGTTTGACGACGCCGGCATCGTGACGCGTCATAACTTCGAAGGCGGGAAATCCGTGTTCGAACTGACCCAGCAGCATCATCACGATCACCTGATTTGCCTCGACTGCGGCAAAGTGATCGAGTTTAGCGATGAATCTATCGAAACGCGTCAGCGTGAGATTGCGACACGCCACGGTATCAAACTCAGCAACCACAGCCTGTATCTGTACGGCCACTGTGCGCTGGGAGACTGCCGCGAAGACGAGACGCTCCACGATCAGTAATTGAATATGCTATGCAGTATAAAAAAACCGGTGCCAGGCACCGGTTTTTTTATGGCTGCGTTCAGGCGACCAGCGTTTCCTGCAAATAGCGCCAGCGCGGAACCGGCGTGCTGCAGTCCAGCACCGCCAGCGAAATGCGGGTCTGGTTGTTGCCGTTAAGCATTTGCAGTTCGTGATACTGAATGGTCACTTCCTGCTGCTGCTGGGAAATGATGGCATGCTCACTGGTGGCGATTCGCATCCCTTCCCGCTGCCCGTGCAGTTTGCGAAACAGGGTTTCAGTGTCATTGAGATCGAGCTGTTTGCCTTGCGGCGTTACCATTTTGAAGTCGGGATGAAAGTGCGACAGCAGCAGATCCATACTGTCATCGCTGCCTTCGGCCTGATTAAAAATACGTTCGATAAGCTGATGTAAAACCACCACGCTATGTTTGGCTTCCAGAGCGAGACTTGTCATTTTTCTTCCTTCGCTAACCCGCACAGCAACATTTAAGAGCGCATAGCCTACCTGAAAATAACGATTTCACACGGGTAAATTAGTTAATTTTATTAAAGTCAGATTAGTCGTAATCGCGCGTAATTACTGTTTTTTGTCTGGTTCAGCATAATCGATTCCCGTTTGCAGATAACGGGCAATAAAAAAGGGCGATTGCTCGCCCTTTGCTGATCATATCGTGCTATCAAGCAGTAAAATTATTCGCCGATTTTTGCCCAGGTATCACGCAGACCCACGGTGCGGTTGAACACCAGTTTCGACGGCTGCGAGTACACGCTGTCTGCGCAGAAGTAACCTTCGCGCTCAAACTGATACGGCGCCAGCGCGCTGGCGGCACGCAGACCCGGCTCAACGAAGCCCTGTTTGATCTCCAGCGAGTTCGGGTTGATGGTGGTGAGGAAATCCTCGGCCGCGCCCGGGTTTGGCACGCTGAACAGACGATCGTACAGGCGGAATTCGGCAGGCAGCGCGTGAATCGCCGATACCCAATGGATAACGCCTTTCACCTTACGGCCATCGGCCGGATCTTTGCTCAGGGTGTCGACATCGCAGGTAGCGTAGATGCAGGTGATGTTGCCGGCTTCATCTTTCGCCACGCGCTCGGCACGAATGACATAAGCGTTGCGCAGACGAACTTCTTTACCCAGCACCAGACGCTTGTACTGCTTGTTGGCCTCTTCACGGAAGTCGGCACGATCGATCCACACCTCACGGCTGAACGGCACCTCACGCGTGCCCATCTCCGGTTTGTTCGGATGATTCGGCATGCTGATGATTTCTTCATGCCCGGCCGGCAGGTTCTCGATCACCACTTTCAGCGGATCCAGCACCGCCATGGCGCGCGGCGCGTTCTCGTTGAGGTCGTCACGAATGCACGACTCAAGCGACGCCATCTCAACAATGTTGTCCTGCTTGGTCACACCGATACGGCGGCAGAATTCGCGGATTGACGCCGCGCTATAGCCACGGCGGCGCAGACCGGATACGGTCAGCATGCGCGGATCGTCCCAGCCTTCAACAATCTTCTCGCTCACCAGCTGCGTCAGCTTACGCTTCGACATCACCGCATATTCCAGATTCAGGCGCGAAAACTCGTACTGACGCGGATGCACCGGAATAGTGATGTTATCCAGCACCCAGTCGTAGAGACGACGGTTATCCTGGAACTCCAGCGTACACAGGGAATGGGTGATGCCTTCCAGCGCATCGGAGATGCAGTGGGTAAAGTCGTACATCGGATAGATGCACCACTTGTTGCCAGTCTGGTGGTGTTCGGCAAATTTAATGCGGTACAGCACCGGATCGCGCATCACAATAAAGCTGGATGCCATGTCGATTTTGGCACGCAGGCAGGCTTTGCCCTCTTCGAAACCGCCATCACGCATCTTCTGGAACAGCGCCAGGTTCTCTTCCACGCTGCGATCGCGATACGGGCTGTTTTTGCCCGGCGCGGTTAGCGTGCCGCGGTATTCACGGATCTGCTCTGGCGACAGCTCGTCAACGTAGGCCAGGCCTTTGTTGATCAGCTCAACCGCGTAGTTGAACAGTTGGTCAAAGTAGTCAGAGGAGTAACGAATGTTGCCGCTCCACTCAAAGCCCAGCCATTGCACATCATTCTTGATCGATTCAACGAACTCCATATCCTCTTTGACCGGATTGGTGTCGTCGAAACGCAGGTTGCACTGCCCCTGATAATCTTGTGCGATACCAAAGTTCAGGCAGATCGATTTTGCATGGCCAATATGCAGGTAACCATTGGGCTCAGGCGGGAAACGGGTATGCACACTGTTGTGCTTACCGCTCGCCAAATCTTCGTCGATGATCTGACGAATAAAGTTCGTTGGGCGGGCTTCAGCCTCACTCATCTCAAAATCCTCAAAACAATAGCGGGTGATTTGTACCACGAAGTAACGGAGTATGATCCACAAAGCGCTGAAGGGAAACAACCGTTTGTTGGTCGTTTTAAAACAAAAAAGGCAGGAATTGCTTCCTGCCTTCAGTGACGATCAAAACGTGTTAATTTTTCACTTCATACAGCGGCGTAACGCCTGCTACCACGGTACCGCCTGCCAGCAGATTCAGACCAGCAAAATCATCGCTGTTGCTGACCACCACCGGGCTGATCATCGAACGCGCATTGGCGTTGAGGAAGTCCAGATCCATTTCGAGGATCGGCTGACCCGCTGTGACGGTAGCGCCCTCTTCCACCAGACGGGTAAAGCCTTTGCCTTCCAGCGCGACGGTATCGAGACCCATGTGCACGACAATCTCGACGCCATTTTCGGCTTCAAGGCAGAATGCATGGTTGGTGTTGAAGATTTTCACCACGGTACCCGCCACCGGCGCGACGACAGTTTTATCGCTCGGTTTGATCGCCAGGCCATCGCCTACCGCTTTGCTGGCGAAAGCTTCATCCGGCACGTTTTCCAGCGCTACCACTTCGCCACTGACCGGTGCCAGCAGCGTTGCAATCACCTTTTTCTCGCTGTTGCGCACGGCCTGGGGCTGAGCAGCCGCAGGCGCGGCGGTGGTTGCCGCAGCAGGTGCCGCTGCGCCGGCTACCGGACCTTTGCTCAGTACGGTTTTCATCGCGGTCGCAATGCTTTCGGCCTGCGTACCAACAATGATCTGCACGCTCTGCTTGTTAAGGCGGATCACACCAGAAGCACCGAGGCGTTTGGCCACGCTTTCATTCACCTGCGCCGAGTCTTTCACATTCAGACGCAGACGGGTGATGCAGGCGTCGATGTTGGTCAGGTTGTCAGAACCGCCCACCGCGCCGATGTAGCGACGTGCCAGAGATTCGGTTTCGCTCTCACCGTTGCTGCTGTGATCAACGTTGACGTCGTAGCCATCTGTCTCATCACCGGCAGCCAGCTCGCGGCCCGGCGTCAGCAGGTTGAATTTCTGAATGGTGAAGCGGAACACCACATAGTAGATGACGAAGAACACCAGACCCTGCGGGATCAGCATCCACCAGTGCACAGCCAGCGGGTTACGCGTCGACAGCACCATGTCCACCAGACCGGCACTGAAACCGAAACCGGCAATCCAGTGCATGCTGGCAGCGATGAAGACCGAAATACCGGTCAGCACGGCGTGGATGACATACAGCACCGGTGCCACGAACATGAAGGAGAATTCCAGTGGCTCGGTGATGCCGGTGAAGAAGGCGGCGAATGCCGCTGCCAGCATGATACCACCGACTTTAGCGCGGTTTTCCGGACGTGAGCAATGATAGATTGCCAGCGCCGCACCCGGCAGACCGAACATCATGATCGGGAAGAAGCCCGCCTGATAGCGACCGGTGATACCCGGGATGCCGGTACCGTTGGCGATAGACTGCGCGCCGCCCAGGAATTTCGGAATGTCGTTGATGCCTGCCACGTCGAACCAGAACACCGAGTTCAGCGCGTGGTGCAGGCCAACCGGAATCAGCAGACGGTTAAAGAAGGCGTACACGCCCGCACCGACCGAGCCCAGTTTCTGAATGTGCTCACCAAAGCTCACCAGACCGCCGAAAATGATCGGCCAGACGTACATCAGGATAAAGGCGACCACAATCATCAGGAAGGAGACCAGGATCGGCACCAGACGGCGACCGCTGAAGAACGACAGCGCCTTAGGCAGCTCAACGTGGCTGAAGCGGTTATAAACTTCCGCCGAGAGAATGCCCACCAGAATGCCGACAAACTGGTTGTTGATTTTACCGAAGGCGGCAGGCACCTGCTCCACCGGCATTTTCTGAATCATGGCCACCGCGGCGGGTGAACACAGGGTAGTAACCACGAGGAAACCTACAAAGCCGGTTAATGCCGCTGCACCGTCTTTATCTTTTGACATGCCGTAAGCCACACCGATGGCGAACAGCACGGACATATTGTCGATGATGGCAGAACCCGATTTGATCAGCAGTGCTGCCAGCGCATTGCCTGCGCCCCAGCTGTCCGGATCGATCCAGTAACCTACCCCCATCAGGATTGCCGCTGCCGGCAGGGTCGCTACCGGCACCATAAGCGCGCGGCCGACCTTTTGCAGATATCCTAAAATACTCACCTTATTCTCCCCCTATGAGACTGGCGTTTTGCCGTGATGCGGGTTGATTTTATTATCCCGGCACCCGGTACCTTGATGACACACTTCACCACGAGGCGCAGTGTAAAGATAAATTAATTCGCCTCGCAAATTAAAACCAGTGCAACTGTGACTTTAATCACCAAAATGGACGTTTTTCACTGCGAAATGCTAGCCACCACCACAAACTTATTTTATGATGAAAAATATCAGGTCGCACTTTTCCAACGCCGCGAGCGCGCAAACGGGTTACCCTATAAGCAGCCAGCTGCAGCAGTAAACGCGACCCTAACTTTCCAATCTTAACTGAGGTGAAGACATGAGACTGATCCCTTTGGCCACACCGACCCAGGTGGGTAAATGGGCTGCACGCCATATCGTTAATCGCATCAATGCCTTTAAACCCAGCGCAGACCGTCCCTTTGTGCTGGGACTGCCAACCGGCGGTACGCCGCTGGAAGCCTACAAGCACCTGATCGAGATGCATAAAGCGGGCCAGGTTAGTTTCAAACACGTGATCACCTTCAATATGGATGAGTATGTCGGTCTGCCGAAAGAGCATCCGGAAAGCTATCACAGCTTTATGTACCGTAACTTTTTCGATCACGTTGATATTCAACCAGAAAATATCAATCTTCTGAATGGCAATGCCGAAGATATTGACGCAGAATGTCGCCAATACGAAGAGAAGATCCGCGCACTGGGTAAAATCCACCTGTTTATGGGCGGCGTCGGCAACGATGGCCACATTGCATTCAACGAGCCGGCTTCTTCGCTCTCTTCCCGCACCCGCATTAAAACCCTGACGCACGACACCCGTGTGGCGAACTCGCGTTTCTTCGACGGCGATGTTGATCAGGTGCCTAAATATGCCCTGACCGTGGGCGTCGGCACGCTGCTGGATGCGGAAGAAGTGATGATTCTGGTGACCGGCCACGTCAAAGCCCAGGCGCTGCAGGCGGCGGTAGAAGGTAACGTCAACCACATGTGGACCATCAGCTGCCTGCAGCTGCACCCGAAAGCGGTGGTGGTGTGTGATGAGCCAGCCACCATGGAACTGAAAGTGAAAACCGTGAAATATTTCCGCGAAATGGAAGCGGAAAATATGAAGGGTGTGTAACAACACGTTGTAGAAAGCCTGCTGTTAAGCGCAGCAGGTTCAGCCGGGAGAAGAGATGATGTACGCATTAGTTAACGGCCGGATTTTTACCGGTCATGAAGTTCTGGACAATCACGCCGTGGTGATTGCCAATGGCCTGATTGAGCGTGTCTGCCCGCGCGATGCGCTGGACGCCGCGATTCCACAACAAGATGTGGCTGGTGCGTTCATCGCTCCCGGATTTATCGACCTGCAGCTCAACGGCTGCGGCGGCGTGCAGTTCAACGATGACATCAATGCCCTGAGCGTGGAAACGCTGGAGATCATGCAGCGTGCCAATGAAAAATCCGGCTGCACCAGCTATTTACCGACGCTGATTACCAGCAGTGATGAACTGATGAAGCGCGCGATTGAAACCATGCGTGCTTACCTGGCGAAGCATCAGAATCAGGCGCTGGGCCTGCATCTGGAAGGTCCGTGGCTGAATAAAGAGAAGAAAGGCACTCACAATCCGCAGCTGATTCGTTTGCCGGATGCGGAGCTGGTGGATTTCCTGTGCGCCAACGCTGACGTCATCACCAAAGTTACGCTGGCGCCGGAAAATGCGGGCAGCGCGGTGATTCGCCAGCTGCGTGACGCCGGGATTATTGTGTCGTCTGGTCACTCCAATGCCACCTATGCCGAAGCCAAAGCGGGCATCAGCGCGGGCGTCACCTTTGCCACCCACCTGTATAACGCCATGAGCGCTTTTAGCGGTCGTGAGCCAGGTCTTATCGGTGCGCTGTTTGATTCGCCTGATGTATACTGCGGCATTATTGCAGACGGTTTACATGTCAATTACGCTAACGTGCGCAATGCAAAACGAATCAAAGGCGACAAACTGGTGCTGGTGACCGATGCCACTGCGCCGGCCGGTGCGTCGATTGATCAATTCATTTTTGCAGGTAAAACAATATACTATCGCGACGGCCTGTGCGTAGATGAGAACGGTACCCTGAGCGGATCTGCGCTGACGATGATTGAAGCGGTGCAGAATAGCGTGGAACATTGTGGTATCGCGCTGGACGAAGCGCTGCGCATGGCGACCCTGTATCCGGCAAGGGCAATGGGTGTGGAAAGGCAGTTTGGTACGGTGGAAGCAGGAAAAGTCGCCAACCTCACTGTCTTTACCCGCGATTATCAAATCACTAAGACGTTCGTCAACGGAGACAACGTCCTCAGCGAGTAAGTACTGAATGACCACTGGCGGCCAGACTCAAATAGGAAATGTCGATCTTGTCAAACAACTTAACAGTGCAGCTGTTTACCGGCTGATTGATCAACAGGGGCCGATTTCGCGTATTCAGATTGCCGAACTCAGCCAGCTTGCGCCCGCCAGCGTCACCAAAATTACCCGTCAGCTTATCGAACGCGGCCTCATCAAAGAGGTGGAGCAACAGGCCTCCACCGGTGGGCGCCGCGCCATCTCCATCATCACCGAAACCCGCCACTTTCATACCATCGGCGTGCGCCTGGGGCGCAACGATGCCACGCTGACGCTGTTCGATCTCAGCGGAAAATCGCTGGCGCAGGAAGATTATCCGTTGCCGGAGCGCACCCAGGAGACGCTGGAGAACGCGCTGTTCAACGCCATCAGTGCCTTTATGAGCACGCACCAGCGTAAAATTCATGAGCTGATCGCTATCGCGGTGATCCTCCCGGGGCTGGTCGACCCGATTAACGGCATCATTCGCTACATGCCGCACATTGCCGTCAGCCACTGGCCGCTGGTGGCGAGCCTGAAAAAACGCTTTAACGTCACCAGTTTTGTCGGACACGATATCCGCAGCCTGGCGCTGGCTGAGCACTATTTCGGTGCAAGCCGCGACTGTGCGGACTCCATTCTGGTGCGTTTACACCGCGGAACCGGCGCCGGCATCATCGCGAACGGCCACATTTTCCTCGGCAGCAATGGCAACGTGGGTGAGATTGGCCACATTCAGGTCGATCCGCTCGGCGAACGCTGCCACTGTGGCAACTTTGGCTGCCTCGAAACCATCGCCGCCAACGGCGCGATTGAGAACCGCGTGCGCCACCTGCTCAATCAGGGTTATCCCAGCAGCCTGACGCTGGATGATTGCCAGATGCCGCAAATCTGCCGCGCCGCCAATCAGGGCGACGCGCTGGCCTGCGAAGTGATCGAGTACGTTGGCCGCTATCTCGGCAAAGCGATCGCTATCGCCATTAACCTGTTTAACCCGCAAAAAGTAGTGCTGGCCGGCGAAATTACCGATGCCGATAAAGTGCTGTTCCCGGCGATTGAGGGCTGCATTAACACCCAGGCGTTGAACGCGTTTCGCAAAAATCTGCCTGTGGTGCGGTCTGAGCTGGACCATCGTTCGGCAATTGGCGCTTTCGCGCTGGCAAAACGCGCTATGCTGAATGGCATTCTGCTGCAGCACCTGCTGGAAGAATAATAGAAAGCCTGCCGGCTGGCAGGCCCGACCGGAAGCCATCTATGACCATCAAAAGCGTAATCTGTGACATCGACGGCGTGTTGATGCACGACAATACCGCCGTGAAAGGCGCAAACGAATTCCTGCAGCGCATTCTGGAAAAAGAGATGCCGCTGGTGGTACTGACCAACTATCCGTCACAAACCGCGCAGGATCTGGCCAACCGCTTTGCCAACGCCGGCGTCGACATCCCGGATTCGGTGTTCTACACCTCCGCCATGGCCACCGCGGATTTCCTGCGTCGTCAGGAGGGCAAAAAAGCCTACGTGATTGGTGAAGGCGCGCTGATTCATGAACTGTATAAGGCCGGTTTTACCATCACTGACGTCAACCCGGATTTCGTCATCGTCGGCGAGACGCGATCGTTTAACTGGGAGATGATGCATAAAGCCGCCTTCTTTGTGGCCAACGGTGCACGTTTTATCGCGACCAATCCTGATACCCACGCACGCGGCTTTGTGCCGGCCTGTGGCGCGCTCTGTGCCGGTATCGAAACCATTTCCGGCCGCAAACCGTTTTATGTCGGTAAGCCCAGCCCTTACATCATGCGCGCCGCACTGAATAAAATGCATGCGCATTCAGAAGAGACGGTGATTGTGGGCGATAACCTGCGCACCGATATTCTGGCTGGCTTCCAGGCCGGTCTGGAAACCATTCTGGTGCTGTCCGGCGTCTCTACGCTGAGCGATATCGACGCCATGCCGTTCCGTCCGGACTGGATCTACCCTTCCGTGGCTGATATCGACCTGTTCTGATTAGCGTCATGCTGTCTGCTTATGGCCCTGCTCGCCGTTACGGTGTGCAGGGCTTTTTTATCTGTCTGGCACACCGCTGTGATTCAGCCGCTGACGCGATCTCATCGGCTGCGCACAAAACCATCACTTCTGACAATTCATTAGACGCCATCTAATTTAATCGTTAATTTTTTGAATAAAATTCAACATTACTTCATGCCAACAATGTTTTTATCAGTATTTGGTGATTTCGCTTGCGTTACCACCATCAATTAGCGCATTTTCTTATACATCACGCAGCGCAGGCTGCCGGACAAACAAGTCAATAACATCGCCACAGGGTGAGATCAGGAGTCAGTTATGTGTTCGATTTTTGGTGTGCTGGATCTGAAGACCGATCCTGTTGAACTGCGCAAGAAAGCGCTGGAATGTTCCCGTCTGATGCGTCACCGTGGCCCGGACTGGTCAGGTGTCTTCGCTGATGAGAAAGCCATTCTGGTGCACGAGCGCCTGTCCATCGTTGACGTGAACAACGGCGCCCAGCCGCTGTACAACGCGGATCACACCCACGTACTGGCTGTTAACGGCGAAATTTATAACCACCAGGCGCTGCGCGCGGAACTGAGCGATCGCTACGCGTTCCAGACCGGTTCAGACTGCGAAGTCATCCTCGCGCTGTATCAGGAAAAAGGCCTCGACTTCCTCGATGACCTGCAGGGCATGTTCGCCTTCATTCTGTGGGACAGCGTCAAACAGCAGTATCTGATTGGCCGCGATCACATCGGTATTATTCCGCTCTATATGGGCAACGATGAGCACGGCAACCTGTATGTTGCTTCTGAAATGAAAGCGCTGGTGCCGGTGTGCCGCAGCATCAAAGAGTTCCCGCCGGGAAGCTACCTCTCCAGCACCGATGGCGAAATCCGTCGTTACTGGCAGCGTGACTGGATGGATTTTGCTGCCGTGGCGCAAAACACCACCGATGCCGCTGGCCTGAAGCACGCGCTGGAAGAGTCAGTGAAGAGTCACCTGATGTCAGACGTACCGTACGGCGTGCTGCTGTCCGGCGGCCTCGACTCTTCCATCATCTCTGCGGTGACCAAGCGCTATGCCGCCAAACGTGTGGAAGATCAGGACAAGAGCGATGCATGGTGGCCGCAGTTGCACTCGTTTGCCGTCGGTCTGGAAGGATCGCCGGATCTGAAAGCGGCGCAGGCGGTGGCCGATCACCTCGGTACCGTGCACCATGAAATTCACTTCACCGTGCAGGAAGGTCTGGATGCGATTCGCGATGTGATTTACCACATCGAAACCTACGATGTGACCACCATTCGCGCGTCGACGCCAATGTATCTGATGTCGCGTAAAATCAAAGCGATGGGCATCAAAATGGTGCTGTCCGGTGAAGGTGCGGATGAAGTGTTTGGCGGTTACCTCTACTTCCACAAGGCACCGAACGCCCAGGAGTTCCACGAAGAAAACGTGCGTAAGCTGCTGGCGCTGCACATGTTTGACTGCGCGCGCGCTAACAAAGCGATGTCGGCGTGGGGCGTGGAAGCACGTGTGCCATTCCTTGATAAGAAATTCCTTGATGTCGCGATGCGCATCAACCCGGAAGACAAAATGTGCGGCAGCAACGGCAAAATGGAAAAACACATTCTGCGTGAATGTTTCTCCTCTTACCTGCCGGAGAGCGTGGCGTGGCGTCAGAAAGAGCAGTTCTCTGATGGCGTAGGCTACAGCTGGATTGACACGCTGAAAGAAGTGGCGGCGAAGCAGATTAGCGAGCAGCAGCTGGCGACCGCACATTTCCGCTTCCCGCACAACACGCCAACCTCGAAAGAAGCGTATCTGTACCGCGAAATCTTTGAGGAGCTGTTCCCACTGCCAAGCGCGGCAGAGTGCGTGCCGGGCGGTCCCTCCGTGGCCTGTTCGTCAGCGAAAGCCATTGAGTGGGATGAAGCGTTTAAATCGATGGACGATCCGTCAGGACGTGCAGTAGGCGTGCATCAGTCAGCGTACAAATAAGCATTTTCTTTGTGCGTATAAGGGGCCCATTGTGGCCCCTTTTTCTTGCATCTGACGCGGATACGATCGAAAATTGCCGAATAAATCATCAGCCTGGTTACAAGCCAGACAAACAGGCGCGTTAAGGCAAAAAACGGCAAAAAATTTGTTGACGCTACAAAGCTCAATACGCATAATGCGCCCCGCAACGCCGATGAAGGTAACGCGAAAAAAGATGGCTACGTAGCTCAGTTGGTTAGAGCACATCACTCATAATGATGGGGTCACAGGTTCGATTCCCGTCGTAGCCACCATCTTTTTGCGGGAGTGGCGAAATTGGTAGACGCACCAGATTTAGGTTCTGGCGCCGCAAGGTGTGCGAGTTCAAGTCTCGCCTCCCGCACCATTTCAGTCTTCGGCAGCCGGATGGGGTATCGCCAAGCGGTAAGGCACCGGTTTTTGATACCGGCATTCCCTGGTTCGAATCCAGGTACCCCAGCCAATCCGATGCACTCTCGTGGATACGAGTCGACGAATGGGATATCGCCAAGCGGTAAGGCACCGGTTTTTGATACCGGCATTCCCTGGTTCGAATCCAGGTATCCCAGCCATCATCGGGTGCAGTAAAGCAGTACAATCTGGCTACGTAGCTCAGTCGGTTAGAGCACATCACTCATAATGATGGGGTCACAGGTTCGATTCCCGTCGTAGCCACCAAACAAATTGGGGTGTCGCCAAGCGGTAAGGCAGTGGATTCTGATTCCACCATTCCGGGGTTCGAATCCCTGCACCCCAGCCATACAAAGACAATTTGACCAAACACCTATTGGGGTGTCGCCAAGCGGTAAGGCACCGGATTCTGATTCCGGCATTCCGGGGTTCGAATCCCTGCACCCCAGCCAAATTGCACAACAGGCCCGCTTTTGCGGGCTTTGTTGTTTTTGTCGTTCCTCAATTTCACGCCTTATACAACAGATGGCGCCGCCACGATTGCGGCGCCCGGTGTGTTTACAACCCCAGCGCGTAACGCAGCACCTGACGCTTGAGCACGCCAGCATTCTCAGCCGCAATCAGTCCAAGGTTACGCACCACACGCAGCGGCGGCAGCGCGTTGCTAAAGGCGAAGTAGAACAGATCCATACCGCCCTGCATCAGCAAATTATCTTTGTAGCGCTGACGGTGATAACGCTGCAATACCGGCAGCGATGCCCAGCGCTGCGCCTGACTGCGCGCGTCCACCAGCGTATCAATCAGCGCATCCACATCGCGGTAGCCGAGATTAACCCCCTGCCCGGCCAGCGGATTGATGGTGTGCGCAGCATCACCGACCAGCGCCAGGCCCGGCAGCACGTAGCGTGTGGCATGGCGGCGCACCAGCGGAAACGACGCCGCGTTCTTCACCTGGAAGCGGCCGACACGCGCCGGGAAGTTAGCCTGTACTTCTTTGGCCAGCTGGCTGAGCGGCAGATTTTGCAGCTGACGGATCCGCGCCGGCGTGTCGTACCACACCAGCGAAGCGTGGCGATCGAACAGCGGCAGAAACGCGCGCGGTCCGTCCGGCGTAAATTGCTGCCAGGTGGCATCGCCGGCCTCGTGTTCACACTCAACGCTAATTAGCATGCAGGATTGCGCATAGTTCCAGCCGCGCACGCCGATACCCGCGAGCTGTCGCACGCGCGAATTAGCACCATCGGCCCCCACCACCAGCTGGCTATCCAGCGTGCTCCCGTCATCCAGCTGTAGCTGCCAGCCGCCGCTGTGCGCCTGTAACGCCTGCAGTGAGGCCGGACACAGCAGCGTTACGCCATCCTGCTGCATCTGCTCCCACAGCGCGCGCTGCAGCACGCTGTTTTCCACCATATAGCCCAGCTCGGGAATGCCCAGTGCAGCGGCGTCAAAGGTGACGTGCGCGCTTTGCCACTCCCAGGTTTCCAGCTTGCGGTAGGGCGCGCTGCGCATCGCCTGGACACGCGGCCAGACATTGAGCTGGCGCAGCAGCGCCACCGATGACGCACCAATTGCAGAGATGCGTATATCCGGCGCCAGGCTGGCGTCAAACGCAGCCGGCTCGGCACGCTCAATCACCGCCACGCGAAACTGCTGCTGCGCCAGACCACAGGCCAGCGCGGCACCGACCATGCCGCCGCCCACCACCACCACATCAAACTGTGAATCCTGCATTGACTCTTATCCTTCTGATTGCCGTGACGCCTTGCGGCAGCACTCTATGTGGCAAAGTGTACCGGAAATTTACCGCACCAGCAGAAAAGCCCTGCTAACCTTGTGCTTCAGACGGCTCAGCCGCGCGAAATATAACCGGCATCATGCCCTAAATAATTCGTGCGCCGGGAAGGCGGCAAGCAAGGATCATCCCGGGAGCTTACATCAGTAAGTGACCGGGGGAGCCGCGCGCAGCCAACGCACCTGGCGTGCGAAGTATGACCGGCATCATGCCCTAAATAATTCGTGCGCCAGGAAGGCGGCAAGCAAGGATCTCCCCGGGAGCTTACATCAGTAAGTGACCGGGGGAGCCGCACGCAGCCAACGTACCTGGCGTGTGAAATATAACCGGGCATCATGCCCTAAATAATTCGTGCGCCGGGAAGGCGGCAAGCAAGGATCTCCCCGGGAGCTTACATCAGTAAGTGACCGGGGGAGCCGCGCGTAGCCAACGCACCAGGCGTGCGAAGTATGACGGGCATGCTGGTCACACCCGCGCCAAAGCATTACAATACGCGCCCTGCACTTCTCTGCTCAGAATCAATGGCTAGTTCAATGAACAAAAAACTGCATATCAAAACCTGGGGCTGTCAGATGAACGAATATGATTCATCGAAGATGGCTGACCTACTGAACAGCACGCACGGCTATACCCTGACGGAGGAAGCCGAAGACGCAGACGTTCTGCTGCTGAATACCTGCTCCATCCGTGAGAAGGCGCAGGAAAAAGTGTTTCACTTGCTGGGACGCTGGAAGAAGCTGAAGGCGAAGAATCCTGAGCTGATTATTGGCGTGGGCGGCTGTGTGGCTTCGCAGGAGGGCGATAAAATTCGCCAGCGCGCGCAGTGCGTGGACATCGTTTTTGGCCCGCAGACGCTGCATCGTCTGCCGGAGATGATTAATCAGGTGCGCGGCAGCAAAAGCCCGATTGTTGACGTTTCGTTCCCGGAAATCGAAAAGTTTGATCGCCTGCCGGAGCCGCGTGCTGAAGGGCCTACGGCTTTTGTCTCGATCATGGAAGGCTGCAATAAGTATTGCACTTTCTGCGTGGTGCCTTATACGCGCGGCGAGGAAGTGAGCCGTCCCTGCGATGACATCCTGCTGGAAGTTGCCCAGCTGGCGGCACAGGGCGTGCGTGAAGTGAATCTGCTGGGGCAGAACGTCAACGCCTATCGCGGCGCAACCTTTGACGACCAGATTTGTACCTTTGCCGAGCTGCTGCGTCTGGTGGCCGCGATTGACGGAATTGACCGGATTCGTTTCACCACCAGCCATCCGATTGAGTTCACCGACGACATCATCGACGTTTATCGTGATACGCCGGAGCTGGTGAGCTTCCTGCATCTGCCAGTGCAGAGCGGTGCCGATCGTATTCTGACGCTGATGAAGCGAGCGCACACTGCGCTGGAGTACAAAGCGATTATCCGCAAGCTGGTGGCCGCGCGCCCGGATATCCAGATCAGTTCAGATTTCATCATTGGCTTCCCGGGCGAAACCCAGCAGGATTTCGAGCAGACCATGAAGCTGATCGGCGAAGTTAATTTCGACACCAGCTTCAGCTTTATCTATTCGGCGCGTCCGGGTACGCCAGCGGCCGATCTGCCGGACGACGTGCCGGAAGAGGAGAAGAAGCAGCGTTTGTACATTTTGCAGGATCGCATCAATCAGCAGGCGATGGCATGGAGCCGCCGCATGCTTGGTACCGTTCAGCGTATTCTGGTGGAAGGCACCTCACGTAAGAATGTGATGGAGCTGACCGGCCGTACCGAAAACAACCGCGTGGTCAACTTTGAAGGCGACGTGCGCATGATCGGTAAATTTGTTGATGTCGAAATCGTCGATGTTTATACCAATTCGCTGCGTGGCGTCGTGGTTCGCACCGAAGAGGAGATGGGCCTGCGCGTCGCGGAGAGTCCGGCATCGGTGATTGCGCGTACGCGTAAAGAGGATGAGATCGGCGTGGGCCTGTATCAACCTTGAGACCGCGATTACTGAGCGACAGCGCACAACGCGCTGTCGCCTGTTTCATCCCGCAGCCCTTGCTTTCCGCAGCTGCCGCCCAAATATCTCCCCTGAAGCTTGCGCCCGGGCGCGACCCCATAAATAATTCCGTAAAGATGCTGACGCCTGGTGTGCAGTATCTGCTATTTCTTTCAACTGGCCCTGAGTGACCCAAAGGATTCATTTGAATATCGAAACTCGTGAAATCGCCCTTGAACCGGCAGACAATCGTCGACTGATGAGCCTGTGCGGTCCGTTTGATGACAACGTAAAACAGCTGGAGCGCCGTCTGGGCATTGAGATCAATCGCCGCGACAACCTGTTTAAGCTGGTCGGCCGTGCGCTGAGTGTCGAGGCGGCCGCCAATATTCTGCGTTCGCTGTACGTTGATACCGCGCCGGTGCGCGGCCAGATCCCGGACATTGAACCGGATCAGATCCATCTGGCGATCAAAGAGAGTCGCGTGCTGGAGCAGACGGCTGACAGCGTGCCGGAGTACGGTAAAGCGGTAAACATCAAGACCAAGCGCGGCGTGATTAAACCGCGTACGCCAAACCAGGCGCAGTACATCGCCAATATTCTCGATCACGACATCACCTTCGGCATTGGGCCGGCCGGGACCGGGAAAACCTATCTGGCGGTCGCCGCCGCGGTGGATGCGCTGGAGCGGCAGGAGATTCGCCGTATTCTGCTGACGCGTCCGGCGGTCGAAGCCGGCGAAAAGCTCGGCTTCCTGCCCGGCGATCTCAGTCAGAAAGTCGATCCTTACCTGCGTCCGCTGTATGACGCCCTGTTTGAAATGCTGGGCTTCGAGCGCGTCGAGAAGCTGATGGAGCGCAACGTGATTGAAGTCGCGCCGCTGGCCTACATGCGTGGCCGTACGCTGAATGACGCGTTCGTGATTCTTGATGAGAGCCAGAACACCACCATCGAACAGATGAAGATGTTCCTGACGCGTATCGGCTTCAACTCCAAAGCGGTGATTACCGGTGACGTGACGCAGATTGACCTGCCGCGCAGCACCAAATCCGGTCTGCGCCACGCCATCGAAGTGCTGGCCAATGTGGAAGAGATCAGCTTCAACTTTTTCCACAGCGAAGACGTGGTGCGTCATCCGGTGGTCGCACGCATTGTTAATGCTTATGAAGCCTGGGAAGAAGCGGACCAGAAACGCCGTGATAAACTGGCGGAAGAGCGTAAGCGTGAAGCACAGGCGGCTCAACCTGCCAGCCAGCCGACGCCGCAGGAGCCTTCATGAGCACGGTGATTTTAGATTTGCAGCTGGCGTGTGCCGATGAAAACGGCCTGCCCGCAGAAGCGGCGTTTCAGCGCTGGCTGGAGGCGGCGGTCACGCCGTTTCAGCCAGAGAGCGAAGTCACGATACGGCTGGTCGATGAAGCGGAGAGTCATGAGCTTAATCTGACTTATCGCGGCAAAGATAAGCCGACTAACGTGCTGTCGTTTCCGTTTGAAGCACCGCCGGGCATTGAGCTGCCGCTGCTGGGCGACCTGATTATTTGTCGTCAGGTTGTTGAGCAGGAAGCGGCCGAGCAGGGCAAAAGCCCTGAAGCGCACTGGGCACACATGGTGGTTCACGGCACGCTGCATCTGCTGGGTTATGACCATATTGAAGACGAGGAAGCTGAAGAGATGGAAGCGCTCGAGACCGAGATAATGCTTGCTCTTGGCTATCCCGATCCGTACATTTCGGAAAAAGAAGACGCCTGAACCGCCGGTTCAGGACATTGCGCTGCTGGCGAGGATGCCGGCAGTTCCTTTCCCTCATTCGAGAGAACTAAATAAAAACGCCATGAGCGACGACCATTCTCAAAACAACGACGCACCCAGTAGTAAAAAGGGTTTTTTCTCCCTGTTAATCAATCAGCTTTTCCACGGCGAACCCAAAAACCGTGACGAACTGCTGGGGCTGATCCGCGATTCTGAGCAAAAAGAGCTGATCGACCAGGACACCCGCGACATGCTGGAAGGGGTGCTGGATATTGCCGAACAGCGCGTGCGCGACATTATGATCCCGCGCTCGCAGATGATTACCCTGAAGCGCAACCAGAGCCTTGAAGAGTGCCTGGCGGTGATTATTGAATCTGCCCACTCGCGCTTCCCGGTAATCAGCGAAGATAAAGACCATGTTGAAGGCATTCTGATGGCGAAAGATTTGCTGCCGTTTATGAGCAGCAGCGCCGAGCCATTCAGCATGGAAAAAGTGCTGCGCCCGGTCGTGGTGGTGCCTGAGAGCAAGCGCGTCGATCGCATGCTCAAAGAGTTCCGCTCGCAGCGCTATCATATGGCGATCGTCATTGATGAGTTCGGTGGTGTCTCCGGACTGGTGACCATCGAAGATATCCTTGAGCTGATCGTCGGCGAAATTGAAGACGAATATGACGACGAAGAAGATCGCGATATCCGCCAGCTCAACCGCCACACCTATACGGTGCGTGCGCTGACGCCGATTGAGGATTTCAATGAGATATTTGGTAGCGATTTCAGTGATGACGAAGTCGATACCATTGGCGGTCTGGTGATGCAGGGATTCGGCCATCTGCCGGCGCGCGGTGAAAGCATCGACATTGAGGGTTACCAATTCAAAGTTGCGATGGCTGACAGCCGCCGTATCATCCAGGTGCATGTGAAAATTCCGGAAGACTCTCCGCAACCGCAACTGGAAGACGAATAATTTTATGGCATTAGCCTCTCTCTACTCGCAGCAGCGGGTTCGCCTGCTGCTGGCGTTAATTCTGGGTGCCGCGGGCACCCTTTCCTTTTCCCCATATGATTTCTGGCCCGCCGCCCTGCTCTCTCTGGCTGGTTTGCAGCTGCTGTTGCTGGATCGCCGCAGCGCGCAGGCGGCAGGCATCGGTTTTGCCTGGGGCTTTGGCCTGTTCGGTAGCGGCATCAACTGGGTGTACGTCAGCATTGCGACGTTTGGCGGCATGCCCGGCCCGGTCAATGTGTTCCTCGTGGTGCTGCTCGCCGCCTATCTGGCGCTTTACCCACTGCTGTTTGCCCTGCTGCTGAACCGCTTCTGGCCACGGGCCACGCTGTGGCGCATGGCGCTGGCGGCACCGGCGCTGTGGCAGGTCACCGAGTTTCTGCGCGGCTGGGTGCTGACCGGCTTTCCGTGGCTGCAGTTTGGCTACAGCCAAATCGATGGGCCGCTGAAAGGCCTGGCGCCGCTGGCTGGCGTGGAAACCATCACCTTCCTGCTAATGGTGATTGCCGGTCTGCTGGCCTCGGCCTGCTACCACCGCAGCGTGAAAAACCTGACTATCGCCGTCGCGCTGCTGCTGCTGCCATGGCCACTGCGGATGCTGCAGTGGTATCAGCCGCTGCCGCAGCGCAGCGTCAATGTGGCGATGGTGCAGGGCAATATTCCGCAGTCAATGAAGTGGGATCCGCAGCAGCTGCTGACCACGCTGCGCGTCTATACCGCATACAGCAAGCCGTTTATCGGCAAAGCGCCAATCATCATCTGGCCGGAGTCGGCGATTACCGATCTGGAGAGTAATCAGCAGCCGTTTCTGCATGCGCTGGATGACGAACTGCGCGCGCGCGGCAGCACGCTGATCACCGGCATTGTTGATTCGCGCGTGGAGAGCGATAACCGCTATCACGATTACAACTCGGTAATTGTGCTGGGCGGCGCGCAGCCTTACAGCTATCAGAGCCGCAACCGCTACCAGAAAAACCATCTGGTGCCGTTTGGCGAGTTTGTGCCGCTGGAAGGTCTGCTGCGTCCGCTGGCGCCGTTCTTCGACCTGCCGATGTCCTCGTTCAGCCGTGGCGCCTACCTGCAGCCTCAGCTGAAAGTGGCGGGCTACAATCTCACCAGCGCCATTTGCTATGAGATCGTGCTGGGCGAACAGGTGCGCGCCAACTTCCGTCCGGACACCAACTTCCTGCTGACGGTGTCGAACGATGCCTGGTTCGGTCATTCGATTGGTCCGTGGCAGCATTTCCAGATGGCACGCATGCGTGCGCTGGAGCTGGGTCGCCCGCTGCTGCGCTCAACGAACAACGGTGTTACCGCAGTGGTGAATGCGCAGGGAGACGTGGAGAACATCATCCCGCAGTTCACCCGCGAAGTGCTGAGCGCAACAGTCACGCCTGCCAGCGGGGAAACGCCGTATGCACGCGTCGGTATCTGGCCGGTATGGCTGCTGACGCTGGCGGGCATCGTGCTGGCGATTTTACGCCGCCGCGCCTGATATCCCGCCCTCTCACCAGGCGAAGCGCAGGCTTCGCCTTTTTTCTGCGCAGTTTTCCGCTCCCTTTATCCTTAGTCACCGCCACTTTCTGCTGCCTTTTTGCCCGCTCTCCGCGTACTGGCACGATCATTGCTAATTATTTCAGTGGTTTTAGCAACATCGGTGATTTGTCAGCGTAATGCCCTGTTTGCGCACCATTATCTGGCACCGAAGCGCACTTAATTGGCGCAGAGGCTGTTTTTTGCCTCTTATTGGTGCGGAGCGGCTCGCAAAAAACAAACTTTTTTGTTTCATTACGTTAACAATTCGCTATGTTAATCACTATCCTGCGCGCAGTTGCGCTAAGGGATAATTAAAAAAGCAGCAGGAAATACACACAACATCACAATCTGCGCAGTTTATGTTCTGCGCAACATTCACACGAAGGAGTAGGAACATGCAGATTCGCAAAGTGGCATTATCGCTTCTGCTGTTGGGCGCAGCAGCGGGCGCGGCCCAGGCGGAAGATCTCACCGGCACCCTGAAAAAAATTAATGATAGTGGCGTGATTGTCGTGGGGCACCGTGAGTCATCCGTTCCCTTTTCTTACTACGACAACCAGCAGAAAGTGGTGGGCTATTCGCAGGACTACTCCAACGCCATTGTTGCCGCCATCAAAGCGAAACTGAATAAGCCGGATCTGCAGGTCAAAATGCTGCCGATCACCTCACAAAACCGTATTCCGCTGCTGCAGAACGGCACCTACGATTTCGAGTGTGGCTCGACCACCAATAACGTAGAACGTCAGCAGCAGGCGGCGTTCTCTGACACCATCTTCATCATCGGTACGCGTCTGCTGGTGAAAAAAGGTGGCGACATTAAAGATTTCGCCGATCTGAAAGGCAAAACCGTGGTCGTCACCTCGGGCACCACCTCTGAGATTCTGCTGCGCAAGCTGAATGACGAGAAGAAAATGGATATGCGCATCATCAGCGCGAAAGATCACGGTGACTCGTTCCGCACGCTGGAAACCGGTCGCGCAGTGGCCTTCATGATGGATGACGCGCTGCTGGCCGGTGAACGTGCCAAGGCGAAGAAACCGGATAACTGGGAAATCACTGGCACGCCGCAGTCCAAAGAAGCCTACGGCTGCATGCTGCGTAAAGACGATGCGCCGTTTAAACAGCTGATGGATGACACCATCGCCAAAGCGCAGACATCGGGTGAAGCCACCAAATGGTTCGATACCTGGTTCAAACAGCCAATTCCGCCGAAGAACCTGAACCTGAACTTCGAGCTGTCTTCTGACATGCAGGCGCTGTTTAAAGCACCGAACGACAAAGCACTCTGAATTAACAATGAAAACAAGGGCGGCACCGCTGCCCTCTCGATTGCTGAACACGCGGTGCGGACAGACAGACTGTAACAGGCCGTTCCCCTGAAGCAGGACACAAGACACCGCTCAACAATCTTATGGGTAGCCTCGCTACCCTTTTTTTACCGGAGCTCGTTATGGGTATCGATTGGAACTGGGGCATCTTTTTACAGCAGGCTCCGTTCGGCAATACGACTTACCTCGGCTGGCTGTGGTCCGGATTTCAGGTGACCGTCGCGGTCTCCTGCTGCGCCTGGATTATCGCCTTCCTGGTAGGTTCCTTCTTTGGCATTCTGCGTACCGTGCCTAATCGCTGGCTGTCCACGATTGGCACCTGCTACGTGGAGCTGTTTCGTAATATCCCGCTGATCGTGCAGTTCTTCTTCTGGTATCTGGTGGCGCCAGAACTGGTCGGGGAGAAGCTCGGCATGTGGTTTAAGGCTGAACTGGACCCGAACATCCAGTTTTTCCTCTCTTCAACCATTTGTCTCGGTCTGTTCACCGCCGCACGCGTGTGTGAGCAGGTGCGCGCCGCGATTCAGTCGCTGCCGCGCGGCCAGAAAAACGCCGGTCTGGCGATGGGCCTGACGCTGCCGCAGACCTACCGCTACGTGCTGCTGCCTAACGCCTACCGCGTGATTGTGCCGCCGATGACCTCGGAAATGCTTAACCTGGTGAAGAACTCCGCCATCGCCTCTACCATCGGTCTGGTCGACCTGGCGGCGCAGGCGGGCAAGCTGCTGGATTACTCGGCGCATGCCTATGAATCTTTCACCGCTATCACCCTGGCCTACGTCGGTATTAACCTGGTGATCATGCTGATTATGAGTCTGGTAGAACGCAAAATCCGCCTGCCCGGCAACCTGGGAGGCAAATAATGTACGATTTTGACTGGAGTTCGATTCCGCCCAGCCTGCCCTATATGCTTAACGGCATGATCATTACGCTGAAAATCACGGCAGTGGCGGTAGTGTTTGGCATTATCTGGGGCACCATTCTGGCGGTGATGCGCTTGTCCGCGTTCGCCCCGGTCCGCTGGTTCGCCAAACTGTACGTGAACCTGTTCCGCTCGGTGCCGCTGGTGATGGTGCTGCTGTGGTTCTATCTGGTGGTTCCCAGCTTCCTGCAGCAGGTGCTTGGGCTGTCGCCAAAAACCGATATCCGCCTGATCTCCGCCATGGTGGCGTTTGCGCTGTTTGAAGCCGCTTACTACTCGGAGATTATCCGCGCCGGTATCCAGAGCATCTCGCGCGGCCAGTCCAACGCGGCGCTGGCGCTGGGTATGACGCAGTGGCAGTCGATGAAGCTGATCATCCTGCCGCAGGCGTTCCGCGCCATGGTGCCGCTGCTGCTGACGCAGGGCATCGTGCTGTTCCAGGACACCTCGCTGGTGTATGTGTTAAGCCTGGCGGACTTCTTCCGCACCGCGTCCACCATCGGTGAACGTGACGGTACCCAGGTAGAAATGGTTCTGTTTGCCGGTCTGGTCTACTTCGTGATCAGCCTGAGCGCTTCGCTGTTGGTCAGTTATCTGAAAAGAAAAAGGACGGTTTAAATGATTAGCCTGAAAAATGTTTCTAAGTGGTATGGGCACTTTCAGGTGCTGACCGACTGCTCCACCGAAGTGAAGAAAGGTGAAGTAGTGGTGGTCTGCGGACCGTCCGGCTCGGGTAAATCGACGCTGATTAAAACGGTGAACGGGCTGGAGCCTGTGCAGCAGGGCAGCATTCAGGTGAACGGTACCGAGGTGAACAACAAAAAAACCAATCTCGCCCAACTGCGCAGCAAAGTGGGCATGGTGTTCCAGCACTTCGAACTGTTCCCGCATCTCAGCATCATTGATAACCTGGTGCTGGCACAGGTGAAAGTGCTGAAGCGCGACAAAACTGCCGCGCGCGATAAGGGCCTTGCCCTGCTGAAGCGCGTGGGTCTGGCGGCGCATGCGGAGAAATTCCCTGGTCAGCTGTCTGGCGGTCAGCAGCAGCGCGTCGCCATCGCCCGTGCGCTGTGCATGGATCCTATCGCCATGCTGTTCGATGAACCGACTTCCGCGCTGGATCCGGAGATGATCAACGAAGTGCTGGACGTCATGGTGGAGTTAGCCAACGAGGGCATGACGATGATGGTGGTGACGCACGAGATGGGCTTTGCACGCAAAGTGGCGAATCGCGTCATCTTTATGGATGAAGGGAAGATCGTTGAAGACACCAACAAGGATGACTTCTTCAGCAATCCGCAGTCCGACCGTGCCAAAGACTTCCTGGCGAAAATCCTGCACTAATACTCACAATGCTGGCGGTCCACGGACCGCCAGCGTCAGGGCTTATCTTGCCCCTCCTGCATTTCACCAAAATCGATATATTGCTGCTGTGATGCGGTACCCGACTGCGCAAGGCATAGCGTCTTGCCGCACCGGCATGAATCCTCCTGGAGCCTGCCGCCGCGCCTTCCCTGGCGCGGAGGCTGCCGCAAGTCGCTATGCCTTGCGCACCATTAAGCTTCATCATCGCGGTGACTAAATGCGCGCATACCGCCGCACCTGCTTTTTTACGGCAGAAGGGATCCTGAACTAAGCCGGACGTCACGTGGCAGGGATGCCGCGTGTCGAGGCACGCAGGGATGCGGGTTTTGCCGATCCGGGCGTGTTCAGGTTCCCTTCTGACAGTCCGCACGCCTTCAGCAGCAATACTTTTTTTGCTTCAGAGCACGGTGATAATTCAGGGCTCAAACGGCTGACGCTGGAACTGATCGTGGCCGCACTCCGGGCAGCGCGTCAGGCTCTCCGGGGTGTAAATCGCCCGGGTAAAGCCGCACTTTTCACACACCAGATTGCCCAGCCCCACCACTTCGCCGCTCTGATACACGCCGTGATGCCGCAGATCCTGAAACACTTCGCGCCACTCCAGCTGGCTCTTATCGGTGATATCGGCCAGCTCTTTCCACAGGCTTTCACGGATCACCCGCAGAAACACTGAATCGCCGAGCGCTTCGCTGGATTCCTGATAGCTGAGCGCGAACTCGTGCAAGTCGCGCCGCACCGCGCGCATGACCTCGTCGACTTCGGCGGTGGTCAGCGTCTGTTTCTGCAGCAGCGCACTACGCGCCTCGGCGACCAGTGCGTCGACATCACGCTCGCCACGCTCCAGCCGCTGGGTTAATGCTGCTACCGTTGCACGATACTCCTGCGCCACATTATTCATTTTGTTCTCCTTTCCGCTGCGGATGCTGAGTTAAGTTTAGCCGCTTTGCCATATTTGCTGCGCTTAGCGCAGAGGAAATCGCAAAAGGGTGAAAGCGCTGGCGCATTCGGCACAAATCACGCCGCCGAAGGGCGTCAATTGTTGTTGAGGGGCGGCCTTATGGGTATGCTATGCGGATCAAAAGTGTTTAAAAAACGATTTCACAAGGACCACAGGCAGCCATGCAAGAGCAATACCGCCCGGAAGAGATAGAATCCCGCGTCCAGCAGCACTGGGACGAAAACGAAACCTTCAAAGTGACCGAGCAGGAAGGCAAAGAGAAATACTACTGCCTGTCTATGCTGCCCTATCCTTCTGGCCGCCTGCACATGGGCCACGTGCGTAACTACACCATTGGCGATGTGATTGCGCGCTACCAGCGCATGCTGGGCAAAAACGTCCTGCAGCCGATTGGCTGGGATGCCTTTGGCCTGCCCGCCGAAGGGGCGGCGGTGAAAAACAACACTGCGCCAGCACCCTGGACCTACGACAACATCGAATACATGAAAAACCAGCTGAAACTGCTGGGCTTCGGCTATGACTGGAGTCGCGAACTGGCGACCTGTCAGCCTGAGTATTACCGCTGGGAACAGTGGTTCTTCACCAAACTGTACGAAAAAGGTCTGGTCTACAAAAAAACCTCCGCGGTCAACTGGTGCCCGAACGACCAGACCGTACTGGCGAACGAACAGGTGATCGATGGCTGCTGCTGGCGCTGCGACACCAAAGTCGAACGCAAAGAGATCCCGCAGTGGTTCGTGAAAATCACCGATTACGCCGAAGAGCTGCTCAACGACCTCGATAAGCTGGAAGACTGGCCGGAGCAGGTTAAGACCATGCAGCGCAACTGGATTGGCCGTTCTGAAGGTGTCGAGATCACCTTTGACGTGGCCAACAGCGCGGAAAAAGTCACGGTTTACACCACCCGTCCGGACACCTTCATGGGGGCAACCTATGTCGCCGTGGCAGCCGGTCATCCTCTGGCGCGCCAGGCTGCCGTCAACAACCCGGCGCTGGCTGACTTCATTGCTGAATGCAGCAACACCAAAGTCGCCGAAGCGGACATGGCCACGATGGAGAAGAAAGGCATGGCCACCGGCCTGCACGCTATCCATCCGCTGACGGGCGAAGAGATTCCAGTCTGGGTCGCTAACTTCGTGCTGATGGAGTACGGCACCGGTGCCGTGATGGCCGTACCGGGTCATGACCAGCGCGACTGGGAATTCGCCACCAAATACGATCTCAACATCAAGCCGGTGGTGCTCAACCTCGACGGTACCGCGCCGGATATCAGCGCCGCGGCGATGACCGAAAAAGGCACGCTGTTCAACTCCGGCGAGTTTGACGGTCTGGACCACGACGCCGGCTTCAACGCCATCGCCGATGCGCTGGCGGCCAAAGGCGTCGGCGTGCGTAAAGTAAACTATCGCCTGCGCGACTGGGGTGTGTCACGCCAGCGCTACTGGGGTGCGCCAATTCCGATGGTGACGCTGGAAGATGGCACCGTAATGCCAACGCCAGAAGATCAGCTGCCGGTAATTCTGCCGGAAGACGTGGTCATGGACGGTATCACCAGCCCAATCAAAGCCGATCCGGAGTGGGCGAAAACCACCGTCAACGGTCAGCCGGCGCTGCGTGAAACTGACACCTTCGACACCTTTATGGAATCATCGTGGTACTACGCGCGTTACACCTGTGCGAACTACAACGAAGGCATGCTGGATCCGGCGGCAGCGAACTACTGGCTGCCGGTCGATCAGTATGTGGGCGGTATCGAACACGCCATCATGCACCTGATGTATTTCCGCTTCTACCACAAGCTGCTGCGCGACGCGGGCCTGGTCAATTCTGACGAGCCGGCCAAACGCCTGCTGTGCCAGGGCATGGTACTGGCAGACGCCTTCTACTACGTCGGTGCCAACGGCGAGCGCAACTGGGTTTCTCCGGTTGACGTTAACGTCGAGCGCGACGAAAAAGGCCGCATCACCAAAGCCATCGACAATCAGGGCCGCGAAGTGATCTACGCGGGCATGAGCAAAATGTCGAAGTCCAAAAACAACGGCATCGACCCACAGCTGATGGTTGAGCGTTACGGCGCAGATACCGTGCGTCTGTTCATGATGTTTGCCTCCCCGGCGGAAATGACGCTGGAGTGGCAGGAGTCAGGCGTGGAAGGCGCTAACCGCTTCCTGAAACGCGTGTGGAAGCTGGCGTACGATCACGTGGCCAAAGGCGCGACCGTGGCGCTGGATGTCAACGCGCTCAACGATGAGCAGAAAGCGCTGCGTCGCGATCTGCACAAAACCATCGCCAAAGTGGCGGATGACATCGGCCGTCGTCAGACCTTCAACACCGCGATTGCGGCGATCATGGAGCTGATGAACAAACTGCTGCGCGCACCGCAGGAGAGCGAACAGGATCGCGCCCTGATGCAGGAAGCGCTGGTCGCCGTAACGCGCCTGCTCTATCCATTCACCCCGCACGCCAGCTACGTGCTGTGGCAGGCACTGGGTGGCGAAGGCAGCATCGACGACGCCAGCTGGCCGGTTGCCGATGAAGCGGCAATGGTAGAGGATTCGCTGCTGGTGGTGGTGCAGGTCAACGGTAAAGTGCGTGGTAAAATTACCGTGGCGCCGGATGCGACGCAGGAACAGGTGCAGGCGCGTGCGGCACAGGAGCATCTGGTGGCGAAATATCTGGATGGCGTCACCCTTCGTAAAGTGATTTATGTCCCTGGCAAACTGCTTAACCTGGTCGTAGGTTAAGTTCAGGAGGAACTGTGCGACAACTCGTTATCAGGCTGTTTGTCCTGCTGGCAGTGCTGGTCACTGCCGGCTGTGGTTTTCATCCGCGCGGCACCACGCAGGTGCCACCGGAAATGAAAACGCTGATCGTCCAGAGCGGCGATCCGTATGGCCCGCTGGCGCGCACCGTGCGTCAGCAGCTGCGCATCAACGATGTCAAAATCGTTGAAGACAGCAAAGCGGCCAGTGCGCAATACCCGACGCTGCGTCTCGGCGCGGAGAGTCAGGGACGCGACACCGCGTCGGTATTCATCAGCGGCACCACCGCCGAATACTCGCTGGTGATGACCGTCAGCGCGCAGGTGTTGCTGCCGGGCAAAGGCATTTATCCGATCAGCACCACGGTGTACCGTTCGTTCTTCGACAACCCGAACGCCGCTCTGGCGAAGGATGCCGAGCAGGATATGATTGTGCAGGAGATGCGTCAGCGTGCCGCCGAGCAGCTGGTACGTAAGCTGCTGACGGTACACGCCGCGCAGGAGAGCAACAAAGAGACGCTGCCGCAACCTGAAGTGATTGCGCCAGGCGCGGACTCACCGGAAGTGCCCTCCTCGTCAGCCACCAGTCTGCAATGATCAGGATCTATCCTGAACAACTGCGCGCGCAGCTTCGAGAGGGGCTGCGCGCCTGTTATTTTCTCACCGGTAATGAACCCCTGCTGATTCAGGAGAGCGCAGATGCCATCCGCGCCGCCGCCGCTCAGCAGGGCTTCGACGAACATTTTTCCGTCAGCGTTGATGCGCAAACTGACTGGGAGGCGATTTTCGCCAGCTGTCAGTCGCTGAGCCTGTTCACACAGCGCCAGACGCTGACGCTGCAGCTGCCGGAAAACGGCCCCAACGCCGCCATCGCCGAACAGCTGGTGAAACTGGCGGCGCTGCTGCACAGCGACATCATGCTGGTGCTGCGGATGGCGAAGCTGACTAAAGCGCAGGAGAACAGCGCCTGGTTTAAAGCGCTCAGCGCCAGTGCGGTGCTGGTGCCGTGCCAGACGCCGGAACAGGCGCAGCTGCCGCGCTGGGTGGCCGCCCGCGCGAAAGCCCTGCAGCTGAGTATTGATGACGCGGCGATTCAGCTGCTCTGCTACTGTTATGAAGGTAATCTGCTGGCGCTGGCCCAGGCGCTGGAGCGGCTGTCGCTGCTGTGGCCGGACGGCAAACTGACGCTGCCCCGCGTGGAAGAAGCGGTGAACGATGCCGCGCATTTCACGCCGTTTCACTGGGTTGATGCGCTGCTGGCCGGCAAGAGCAAACGCGCGCTGCACATTTTGCGTCAGCTGCAAAAAGAGGACAGCGAAGTGGTGATTCTGCTGCGCACGCTGCAGCGCGATCTGCTGACGCTACTGCAGCTGCAACGCCAGCAGGCGAAGCAGCCGCTGCGCACGCTGATGGATCAACAACGTATCTGGCAGAACCGCCGTGCCCTGTTCACTGAAGCGCTGCAGCGACTGGATGCGCAACGGCTGCAGCAAGCGGTGCATCTGCTGGCTCAACTCGAACTGACCATGAAGCAGGACTACGGTCAGAATCTGTGGCCGCAGCTGGAGACGCTGTCGTTGCTGCTGTGCCATCGTGATTTTCCGCTGGGTTTAACTGATGTCTGACCTTTACGCGCTGTTTGGCGGCACCTTCGATCCAATTCATTACGGCCATCTGCGTCCGGTCACCGCGCTGGCGCAGCAGGTTGGCCTGCAAAAAGTGACGCTGCTGCCGAACAACGTGCCGCCGCACCGGCCGCAGCCGGAAGCCAGCGCACAACAGCGCGTGGCGATGCTGCGCTGCGCCATTGCCGATCGTCCGCTGTTTGATATCGACACGCGCGAGCTGACGCGCACCACGCCGTCATGGACAGTGGACACGCTGGAAACCCTGCGCGCCGAGCGCGGTGCACAACAGCCCCTCGGGTTTATCATCGGTCAGGATTCTCTGCTAACGTTAGGAAAATGGCATCGCTGGCAGGAACTGCTGTCGCTGTGTCACCTGCTGGTTTGTCAGCGTCCAGGCTACACCGCGCAGATGGCTACGCCAGAGATGCAGCAGTGGCTGGATGCGCACCGCGCGCATGAAGTGCAGCAGTTGCATCGCGCGCCGGCAGGCCACATCTGGCTGGCCGATACGCCGCTGTTCGACATTTCTGCCACTGAGATTCGCCAGCGCCGCCATCATGGCCAGGACTGCGCCGATCTGCTGCCAGCGGCAGTGATCGACTACATCGATCGCGCGGGCTTATATCGCGATTGATCGCCGCATGCTATACTGCGCCGCTTCATTTTTGGCTGCGTTTTCCGGGGCATTCAGCCTGCCCATAATCACCTGTTTTTAAGGGGAACCTTTTGCAAGGCAAAGCACTCCAAGAGTTCGTTATTGATAAGATTGATGATCTCAAAGGCCAGGACATCGTTGCGATTGATGTGCAGGGCAAATCCAGTATCACCGATTGCATGATTATCTGTACCGGGACCTCCAACCGTCACGTCTCCTCCATCGCTGACCATGTGATGCAGGAATCGCGCGCGGCAGGCCTGAAACCGCTCGGCGTCGACGGCAAAGCGGCTGCTGACTGGGTTGTGGTCGATCTCGGTGAAGTGATCGTGCACGTGATGCAGGAAGAGAGCCGCCAGCTGTATGAGCTGGAAAAGCTCTGGAGCTAAACGTTGAAACTGCAGCTTGTCGCCGTCGGCACCAAAATGCCCGACTGGGTTCAGACCGGTTTCATGGAGTACCTGCGTCGCTTTCCCAAAGATATGCCGTTTGAGCTGACTGAAGTGCCGGCCGGTAAACGCGGCAAAAACGCCGACATCAAACGCATTCTGGAAAAAGAGGGTGAAGCGATGCTGGCGGCGGTGGGCAAAGGCAACCGCATTGTGACGCTGGATATTCCCGGACAGCCGTGGGAAACGCCGCAGCTGGCGCAGCAGTTAGAGCGCTGGAAGCTGGACGGGCGTGATGTCAGCCTGCTGATTGGTGGGCCGGAAGGCCTGGCGCCGGCGTGTAAAGCGGCAGCCGAGCAGAGCTGGTCACTGTCCGCGTTAACGCTGCCGCACCCGCTGGTGCGTGTGCTGGTGGCGGAAAGCCTGTATCGTGCCTGGAGTATTACCACTAATCACCCTTATCACCGTGAATAAACGCCTGACAACCTCCAGACAATAAACGCAGCGGATGAAATTACAGAGCAACGCTTTTCGCGATTACACTGCCGAACAGAAACTGTTTGTCCGCCGCGCCCTGGTGGCCTTTGTCGGCATCCTGCTGCTCTCCAGCGTGCTGGTGGTCAATCTGTATCATCTGCAGATCCTGCGCTTCGACGACTACAGCACCCGTTCAAACGAAAACCGCATCAAACTGGTGCCGGTCGCCCCCAGCCGCGGCATCATCTATGACCGCAACGGTGTGCCGCTGGCGCTCAATCGCACCATTTACCAGGCCGAGCTGGTGCCGGAAAAAGTCGATGACCTGAAGCAGACGCTGCAGGATCTGCGGCCGGTGCTGGATTTGACCGACGACGATATCGATGCGTTTGAAAAAGAGCGCAAGCGCTCGCGCCGCTTTACTTCGATTCCGATCAAAACCGGCCTGAATGAAGTGCAGGTCGCGCGCTTCGCAGTGAACCAGTACCGCTTCCCGGGCGTGGAAGTGAAAGGCTACCAGCGCCGCTACTATCCCTACGGCCAGACGCTGACGCACGTGGTGGGTTATGTCTCGAAAATCAACGATCGTGACGTCAAGCGCCTTGATGAAGAAGGCAAATGGCCGAACTACGCAGCCACCCACGATATCGGTAAGCTCGGCATCGAAAACTATTACGAAGATGTGCTGCACGGCAAAACCGGTTACGAAGAGGTGGAAGTCAACAACCGCGGCCGCGTGATCCGTCAGCTGCATGAGCAGTCACCGCAGGCCGGACGCGATATCTGGCTAACCATCGATCTTAAACTACAGCAGTACATCGAAACCCTGCTGACCGGCAGCCGCGCCGCCGTGGTGGTGAGCGATCCGCGCACCGGTGAGATTCTCGCACTGGTCTCCACACCCAGTTACGATCCGAATCTGTTTGTCGATGGTATTTCGAGTAAAGATTATAAGGCGCTGCTCGGCGATGAGAACCGCCCGCTGTATAACCGTGCGCTGCAGGCATCGTATCCGCCCGCCTCCACGGTTAAACCTTATGTGGCGGTCTCAGCGCTCAGCGCCGGCGTGATCAACCGCAATACCAGCCTGTTCGATCCGGGCTGGTGGCAGCTGCCGGGCTCGGAAAAACGCTACCGCGACTGGAAAAAGTGGGGCCACGGTCGCCTCAACGTCACCAAATCGCTGGAAGAGTCGGCGGATACCTTCTTCTATCAGGTGGCCTATGACATGGGCATCGACCGCCTGTCGGAGTGGATGACCAAATTCGGCTACGGCCACCGTACCGGTATCGACCTGCCGCAGGAGAGCCCCGGTAACATGCCGACGCGCGAATGGAAGATGAAACGCTTTAAAAAGCCGTGGTATCAGGGCGATACCATTCCGGTCGGTATCGGCCAGGGCTACTGGACGGCGACGCCGGTGCAGATGAACAAAGCGCTGATGATCCTGATTAACGACGGCGTGATTAAAGTGCCGCACCTGCTGCGCGCCACCCGTGAAGGCAACAGCATGGTGCCGTATCGCCAGCCGCCGGATGCGCCGATTGGCGACATTCATTCCGGCTACTGGGAGATCGCCAAAGACGGGATGTATGGCGTGGCCAACCGCGCCAACGGCACCGCGCATAAAAGCTTTGCCGATGCACCGTACAAGATTGCGGCGAAATCCGGTACCGCACAGGTGTTTGGCCTGAAAGAGAATGAGACTTACAACGCGCACAAAATTGCCGAACGGCTGCGTGACCATAAGCTGATGACCGCCTTCGCGCCGTACGACAAGCCGCGCGTCGCCGTCACCATGATTCTGGAAAACGGCGGTGCCGGCCCGGCGGTGGGCACCGTGATGCGCCAGATTCTCGACCACATAATGCTGGGCGACAACAATACCGTGCTGCCAGAAGCCGCACCCATGCCGCCCGGCTACGAAGGTGAATAACGATGTCGATGAACGATAGTCCCCAGAAAAGAACGATCTGGACGCGTATCCATATCGACCCGCTGTTTATGCTGATCATCATCAGCCTGCTGGCCTACAGCGCCATTGTTATCTGGAGCGCCAGCGGCCAGGATCCGGGTATGATGGAGCGCAAGCTCGGGCAGATTGCCATGGGCACCATCATCATGCTGGTGATGGCGCAGGTGCCACCGCGCGTGTATGAAAGCTGGGCGCCCTACCTCTACATTGTCTGCGTGATTTTGCTGGTGGCGGTCGATGCCTTCGGCCACATCAGCAAAGGGGCACAGCGCTGGCTGGATCTCGGTTTTGTGCGGTTCCAGCCGTCGGAAATCGCTAAAATCGCCGTGCCGCTGATGGTGGCGCGCTTCATCAACCGCGATGTCTGCCCGCCGACGCTGAAAAACACCGGCATCGCGCTGGTGCTGATTTTCATGCCGACGCTGCTGGTGGCGGCGCAGCCGGACCTCGGTACCTCCATTCTGATCGCCGCCTCCGGCCTGTTTGTGCTGTTCCTTTCGGGCATGAGCTGGAAGCTGATTGGCGTGGCCGTGCTGTTGGTGGCGGCGTTCATCCCGATTCTGTGGTTCTTCCTGATGCACGATTATCAGCGCGACCGCGTGATGATGCTGCTCGATCCGGAGAGCGATCCGCTCGGTGCCGGTTACCACATTATTCAGTCCAAGATTGCTATCGGCTCCGGTGGCCTGCGCGGCAAAGGCTGGCTGCACGGCACCCAGTCGCAGCTGGAGTTTCTGCCCGAACGTCACACCGACTTTATCTTCGCGGTGCTGGCGGAAGAGCTCGGCCTGGTGGGCGTCCTGCTGCTGCTGGTACTTTATCTGCTGCTGATCATGCGCGGGCTGGTGATTGCCGCACGCGCGCAAACCACCTTTGGTCGCGTGATGTCCGGCGGCCTGATGCTGATTCTGTTTGTGTATGTTTTCGTTAACATTGGCATGGTTAGTGGTATCTTACCGGTGGTTGGCGTGCCGCTGCCGCTGGTGAGCTACGGCGGATCGGCGCTGATTGTGTTAATGGCCGGATTTGGCATCGTGATGTCGATCCACACTCATCGAAAAATGTTATCTAAAAGCGTTTAAGAGGCTGCACATGCGTAAGGACTGGCTTGGGGTTGCTCTGGCATCACTGGTACTGGCTGCCTGTTCCACACCGGAACAGCAGACGAACACGGCCCCGCCGCAGCCGGCCTATAATGGCCCGGTGGTGGAGATTCCCGGCGTGGAGCCACGCTATGAGCCGATCAATCCCTCTACCAGCCAGGACTACAGCGTCAACGGCAAAACCTATAGGGTGATTAAAGATCCGTCCAACTACAGCGAAGTTGGTCTGGCAACCTGGTACGGTGAAGAAGCGCAGGGCAACCGCACCGCGCTGGGTGAAACCTACGATCCGGACGCGTTAAGCGCCGCACACCCTACCCTGCCGCTGCCGAGCTACGTGCGCGTCACCAACCTGGCCAATGGCCGGCAGATTGTGGTGCGCGTCAACGATCGCGGCCCTTACACGCCGGGTCGGATTATCGACCTGTCGCGCGCAGCAGGCGATCGCCTGAATATTTCCAATAACACCCGCGTACGGGTGGATTACATCAAAGTAGCGCCAGACGGTTCGGTGTCCGGCCCGGGCACCATCGGCACCACCGTGGCCAAACAGAGCTATGCGCTGCCGGCGCGGCCTGACCTGAGCGGCGGCATGGTGATGACCGGCTCCAGCAGCGCGCACGCCCCTGCCGCACAGGACGTTCGCGCGGTGGATAACAGTTCACTGCAGAGTAACGGCAACATCGGTGCACCGGTGCAGAGCAGCGGCTTTCTCGGCGCACCGCAGCCGTTAGCCAGCGGCGTACTGGAAGGCAGCGCGCCGGCCACACCGGTTGCCGCCAGCCCTGCCGCACCGGCTGCGGCTGCGGCAGCGAGTCCGGCTCCGGCCAGCCACAACGCCAGCGCCCATGCCGGCAGCGGTTTTGTGGTACAGGTTGGCGCCCTGAATGATGCCGCTCGCGCCCGGCAGATGGCGGACAGCCTTGGCCAGCGCTTTGGTGTACCCGGCGTGGTGGAAGCCAATGGTAACGTCTATCGCGTGCAGCTTGGCGGTTTCAGCAGCCGGGCTCAGGCCGCCGCGCTGCAGCAGCGTCTGAGCACTGAAGCGCAGATCAGCTCCTTTATTACCACGGCCCGCCCGTCAATGTGACGGGCCGTGCCCTTGCCTGCTGACACTGAGGCATAAAGCCAGATGTCGCACGATGGCAGCTTTGCTATAGTAAGGCACTTTTTTCACTCTTAACCCCACGGATGCTGTAGTCCTGAACATGAATACGCTGAAACCTTCTCGTTTTCTGAAACGCCTGACAGTGGGATCACTGGTCGCTCTCTCCCTCAGCCACGTTGCCTTTGCAGATGATGTTAATCTGAAAACCATGATTCCGGGCGTGCCGGACATCGATGCCGAAGCTTACGTGCTGATCGACTATAACTCCGGCAAAGTGCTGGCGGAAAAGAACGCGGACGCGCGCCGCGACCCGGCCAGTCTGACCAAAATGATGACCAGCTACGTCATCGGCCAGGCGGTCAAGGCGGGCAAAATCCATCAGGATGACATTGTTACCGTCGGTAAAGATGCCTGGGCAACCGGCAATCCGGTGTTCAAAGGCTCCTCGCTGATGTTCCTCAAGCCGGGCGATCGCGTACCGGTCTCTCAGCTGACGCGCGGTATTGTGCTGCAGTCCGGTAACGACGCCTGCGTGGCGATGGCCGATTACGTTGCCGGCAGCCAGGACGCGTTCGTTAATCTGATGAATAACTACGTGGGCGCGCTGGGCCTGAAAAATACCCATTTCCAGACCGTGCACGGTCTTGATGCTGACGGTCAGTACAGTACGGCGCGTGACATGGCGCTGATTGGTCAGGCGCTGATTCGCGATGTGCCGGATGAGTACGCGGTCTACAGAGAGAAAGAGTTCACCTTTAATAATATCCGCCAGATGAACCGTAACGGCCTGCTGTGGGATACCAGCCTGAACGTCGACGGCATCAAAACCGGCCACACCGAAGCCGCCGGTTATAACCTGGTGGCGTCAGCGACCGAAGGCCAGATGCGTCTGATCTCGGCAGTGATGGGCGGTCACACCTTCAAAGGCCGTGAAACCGAGAGTAAAAAGCTGCTGACCTGGGGCTTCCGCTTCTTCGAAACCGTGGCACCGCTGAAGGCGGGCAAAGAGTTTGCCTCTGAGCCGGTATGGTTTGGCAACAGCGATCGCGTGCAGCTCGGCGTGGAAAAAGATGCCTACCTGACCATCCCGCGCGGCCGCATGAAAGACCTCAAGGCCAGTTACGTGCTGAACAACACCGAACTGCACGCGCCGCTGCAGAAAAACCAGGTCGTGGGCAGCATCAACTTCCAGCTGGATGGTAAAACCATCGAACAGCGTCCGCTGGTGGTGCTGAACGAAGTGCAGGAAGGCGGTTTCTTCAGCCGCATCATCGATTACATCAAACTGATGTTCCATCACTGGTTCGGCTAAGGCGCGCTTGAAAAATCGCCAATCCGTCCCCAGATAAGCTACTATATTGCTCCCGCTTCGGCGGGAGCCTGTTTTTTATGCACCGGAGTTAATATGAAAACCAAACTGAATGAACTGCTCGAATTCCCGACGCCTTTTACCTACAAAGTGATGGGCCTGGCGCAACCGGAGCTGGTTGATCAAGTGGTTGAAGTGGTGCAGCGTCATGCGCCCGGCGACTACAGCCCTGACGTGAAGCCCAGCAGCAAAGGCAATTATCACTCGGTCTCGATCACCATTAACGCCACCCACATCGAACAGGTGGAAACCCTGTACGAAGAGCTGGGCAACATCGAAATCGTGCGCATGGTGCTGTAATGCTGACGCTGGTAAAGGCCGCTTTGCCAGCGTTATACTCTGCCCTCCACTCGCTACCGGACTTCTGCTTTGTCTGCTAATACGCTTCTTGTTCGTCAGCTTGGCCAGCGCGACTGGCAGCCCGTCTCCGATGCCATGCATCACTTTACCGATCGGCGCGACAACGCCACCGCCGATGAACTCTGGCTGGTGGAACACCCCGCGGTGTTTACTCAGGGCCAGGCGGGCAAAGCCGAACATGTGCTGGTGCCGGGCGATATTCCGGTGGTACAGAGCGATCGCGGCGGCCAGGTGACCTATCACGGCCCGGGCCAGCAGGTGATGTATGTACTGATTGACGTTAAACGCCGCAAGCTGGGCGTGCGCGAGCTGGTCACCGCACTGGAAGAGACGGTCATCGCTACGCTGGCTGATTACGACATCAGCGCGCGTGCGCGTGCGGATGCGCCTGGCGTATACGTTGGCGATGCGAAAATCTGTTCACTCGGCCTGCGCATCCGCAAAGGCTGCTCGTTTCACGGTCTGGCGCTCAATGTCGCGATGGATCTGGCGCCCTTCCTGCGCATCAATCCCTGTGGCTATGCCGGCATGCAGATGACGCAGATCAGCGCCTTCCAGCCCGGCATCACGCCGGCGGACGTGCAACCGCGCCTGGTGCAGCATTTCGCGCGCCTGACCGGCTTTAGCGACACGGAATGGCATGATGAGGCCGCGCGCTGACCTTGACCGTACGTGCGCATTTACAAAATTGTAACTTTCGCCACGGCTTATCGGCTGCTTCTGTCCCGGCGAGATGATATAATTTTTGCAATTTTTTCAAATAAAGTTGAAAGCCTGGTTCTCAGTTTGAGTGAGGAAGCTTTCAAATCGCAATCCCGACCGGAACCTGCAGATTTATGAGTAAACCAATTCAGATGGAACGTGGCGTCAAGTATCGCGATGCCGACAAAATGGCGCTGATTCCGGTAAAAACCGTAGTCACCGAACGCCAGGAAATCCTGCGTAAGCCGGAGTGGATGAAGATCAAGCTGCCTGCGGATTCCAGCCGCATTCAGGGCATCAAAGCGGCGATGCGTAAAAACGGCCTGCACTCGGTGTGTGAAGAGGCTTCCTGCCCTAACCTTGCCGAATGCTTTAACCACGGCACCGCCACCTTTATGATCCTCGGTGCCATCTGTACCCGCCGCTGTCCGTTCTGCGATGTGGCACACGGTCGGCCAAACGCGCCGGACGCCAACGAGCCGCTGAAGCTGGCACAAACCATCGCCGATATGGCGCTGCGCTATGTGGTGATCACCTCGGTGGACCGCGACGATCTGCGTGACGGCGGTGCACAGCACTTTGCTGACTGCATCAGCGCCATCCGCGAGAAAAGCCCGACCATCAAAATTGAAACGCTGGTACCGGACTTCCGCGGGCGTATGGATCGCGCGCTGGAGATCCTCACGGCTACGCCGCCGGATGTGTTCAACCATAACCTGGAAAACGTACCGCGCGTCTATCGTCAGGTGCGTCCGGGCGCTAACTATGAGTGGTCGCTAAAGCTGCTGGAGCGTTTTAAAGAGGCGCATCCGGACGTACCAACCAAATCCGGTCTGATGGTCGGTCTCGGGGAAACCAATGCGGAAATCATCGAGGTGATGCGCGATTTGCGTCGCCACGGTGTTACCATGCTGACCCTCGGCCAGTACCTGCAGCCAAGCCGTCACCATCTGCCGGTACAGCGTTACGTCAGCCCGGCGGAGTTCGATGAGATGAAAGAAGAAGCGCTGGCGATGGGCTTTACCCACGCCGCCTGCGGTCCCTTCGTCCGCTCGTCTTATCACGCTGATATGCAGGCGAAAGGCCTGGAAGTGAAGTAATCTCCTGCCGCGATTGCGCCCTGCTGCGGCGCAATCGCAAAAATTCTGCTTAAACAGCTTAATTCCTGTCGCAAATCTGTCGCTTTAACCGCTGAGGCCATAAGAGCCTGTTTATTATTTTTTATTTTCTCAGTGTTTTTTCATAAAGGTCAGATTATGCAATCATCCTTTCATATCGATGAGCTCGATTTTATGCGGGCGGCGGATGTGTCAGGTCCATCCTCTGGTAGACCGCGAAGCGGCGCGTCGGGCGAAAGCCTGGATGCGCTAAAAGCGCGTACCACGCCCATGGATATCACTAATCCGTTCGTGACGCCCCATGCGTCGTGCGAACTGGCGTTTCTTGCAACCGCCATCAGCATCGACCACCGCTACGACGAAATTCATCTGCACCTGCCGCAAAGCGCGCAGCCTGCGTCCGCGCCCGCGCCCGCACTGCCGTTCACCGAACTGCGCAGCGTAACGCCGGATGAAACGCCATTGCTGCCAGCGCTGCCGCCAGCGCAGCAGGCCGCCGGCGAGAGCGTCTGGCACAGCCTGCCTGAGGTTCCGGCGCTCAGCCCGGCGCTGTCGCTGGTCGGCACGCTGCCTGCGGCATGGTATGCCGCTGAACATCAGACGCCCCACCAGTCGGCTGTCCCCACGCCCACAGCCCGGCAGCCGCTGAACCTGCCTGAGGTGGCTGTGCTGCGCGACATACAGCAACACGACTATGCGGTGGATTACGACGACAGCGGTGAGCCGAAAATGTTTAGCGGCACGCTGGCGGCGGGCGCTCAGGTGCATATTTATATCGATAATGTGCTGATTGAAGTGGTAACGGGCGACGCACAGGGTCACTGGCAGTTCGCTCAGCCCGCCGATTTAAGCGCGGCACAGCATGTATTCAGTGCAGAGTTCGTCGATGAACAGGGGCATGTCAGCAGCCGTTACAATAAGTTGATTACCGTACTGCCGCAGCCTGCCGCTATTATCACGCCAATTGATGACAGCGATCTCAGCGCGATTGATTGTGCACTGATGGAACTGGCGATGCAGCAGGATGATATTGCGCCCGCTCTTCTGCCGCTGACCTTCAGCGAAGCATGGCTGGATGAGTGGCACAGCGCTGACAGCATATTGACCGCCAGCGGCGATCACGGCGGCAGCCTGCCAGGCTGGGATGAACCGCTGGAACATCACATTGTCTGGCACTAAAAAAACGAAAACCAGACTGTGGCAGTCTGGTTTTTTAACGTAATAAATATTTACACTTATTGACGTTCAGCGCAGAGATTACTCTTTATGGCCGACGCGTTCAGCAGGCGTTTCTTCGGCACTGCTTTTGGTTGCGGTGGATTCATCATCTTTCATGGCTTTTTTAAAGCCCTTGATTGCGGAACCCAGATCGCCACCCAGTGAACGTAACTTGTTGGTGCCAAAAAGCAGTACGATAAGCGCACCGATGATCAGCAGTTTGGCAATACTGATACCTTCCATATTTTACCTTTCAACCTTCGCGAAAAACGGACAGCACTATTAACGCGCAGTTATTCACCACGCTCAACTGCAATCTGTAACAGAGTGAGATCTCAGGGTCAGATAAAGCGGCTGAGAAACGCCTGGGTACGCGGATGCTGCGGATTGCCAATCACCTGCTCTGGCGGTCCCTGTTCCACCACCACGCCACCATCCATGAACACCACGCGATCGGCGGCTTCACGCGCAAAGCCAATCTCATGCGTCACCACAATCATGGTCAGGCCGCGATTGGCTAACGTACGCATGGTGGCCAGCACTTCCCCCACCAGTTCCGGATCCAGCGCTGAGGTCGGTTCATCGAACAGCATCAGCAGCGGTTTGATCGCCAGCGCACGGGCAATCGCCACGCGCTGCTGTTGTCCCCCCGACAGATGCCGCGGCCAGGCGTCGGCTTTATCGCTCAATCCGACCGTTGCCAGCAGCTCACGCGCGTGTTGCAGCACCTCATCGCGTGGGAACTTGTGCACGCCAATCGGCGCTTCCATGATGTTTTGCAGTACCGTCATATGGGGATAGAGATTGAACTGCTGAAACACCATGCCGATTTTCTGCCGCTGATGGGCAATTTTCCGCGCCGACAGGCGATGCAGCAGGCCGCGCTTTAGCGCGTAACCAATCTGCTCGTCGCCCACCATAATCGAGCCGGCATTCATCTCTTCCAGATGATTAATGCAGCGCAGAAAGGTCGACTTGCCGGAGCCCGAAGGCCCGAGAATCACCACCACTTCGCCCGGAAACACATCAAGATCGATGCCTTTCAGCACCGCGTTATCACCGAAGCTCTTTTGCACATTACGCGCGCGCACCAGCGGCTGAATCTCGCTCATACGTCCTCCTTTAAACGCGGGGCCGCAGCCAGCGCCGTGTCACTGCTGGCGCGTCGTTTGTTCACCACCACGGTACGTTTGCTGCCGCGCGCGTAGTAGCGCTCAATGGCTGACTGGCCGACGTTGAGGATCGAGGTAATCAGCAGATACCAGATCACCGCCACCATCAGCATCGGAATGATTTCAAAGGTACGGTTGTAAACGGCCTGCACCGAATAGAGCAGATCGCCCATCGCGATGACGCTCACCAGCGACGTGGCTTTGATCATGCTAATCAGCTGGTTGCCGGTAGGGGGAATAATGGCGCGCATCGCCTGTGGAATGATGATACGCCGCAGCGCGCGGCTGCGGCTCATGCCAAATGCCTGAGTGGTTTCAACCTGACCGTGATCGACCGACAGCAGGCCGGCACGGATAATCTCCGCCATATAGGCAGCCTCGTTGAGCGCCAGACCGGCGATGGCGGCGGTCAGCGGCGTGATCAGATCGTTAGTATTCCAGCTGGCAAAGGTGATGTCCGTCCACGGCACGGTGATCGATAGCGTGGGAAACAGCGTCGACAGGTTGTACCAGAATATCAGCTGCACCAGCAGCGGCGTACCGCGAAAGAACCAGATGTAGAGCGCCGACACGCCGCTCAGCAGTTTATTCTCTGACAGCCGCCAGACCGCCAGCAGCAGCCCCAGCAGGGTGCCCAGCACCATCGACACCACCGTCAGCCCGAGCGTCACCTGCAGCCCTTTCAGCACCGAGCCTTCGGTAAACCACTGCAGCACCACGTGCCACTCAAAATTGGGATTGGTCGCCACCAGCCACAGACCATTCGCTGCCAGCGTCAGGACTACGATCCAGCTAACCCAGCGTCCATACGCGGGCGCGCTACGGGCAAAAGCGACGTCGCGCTGCGGCACGTCAGCCTGATCCGTGGGGCGCGCGTTGGGGCCGACGGCACTCATTTTGCCGTCTCCTGCGCCAGGTTACGTCCCGGCTGCGGCAGCATGTTGCCGTCCAGCTGCCACTTTTTCATGATGGCCGCGTAGGTGCCGTTGGCAAACAGTTCTTTGTAGGCATCCAGCACCACCTCACCCAGCGGCGAGCCTTTGGGAACGACCGTGCCCTGAAAGATATCGCCAAAGCCGTTTTTCTGCCCCTGACCAGACAGTTCAAGTTGCCCCTGCGCCTGCTCAATGAAATAGGTCAGCGGCGCCTGCGAGGAGAAGAAGGCATCCGAACGCTTCGAGCGCACCGCCAGGATCGACGAAGGCTGATCGGTAAAGGACTGCACCACGACTGCAGGTTTGCCCGCAGCCTCACAGGCGGCTGACTGTTTGCGGATCACCTGCTCCGCCGAACCGGCCGCCATTACCGCGATGCGCTTGCCGCAGGTATCTGCCAGACCGTTGATGTGCGCCGGATTGCCCTTCTGCACGCCAAACACCACGAACTCCTGCACGTAGTCGATGAAGTCCACCTTTTGCTGGCGATCCGGATAATCACCTATCGGCCCGATGGCCATCTGATAGCGTCCGGAATTAATACCGGCCAGTACGCCGGACAGACCGCTCACCGTCGCGTGTTCAATTTTCACGCCCAGCAGCTGGCCGAGCGCCACGGTAAGATCGGCCGAGGCGCCATCCATTGAGTGCGGCCCGTTAACGATCTCATACGGCGGAAAGGAGCCGTTGTTTACCGAGATCATTTTGCCAGCCTGCTTGATCTGCGCCGGCAGTCGATCGTGCAGCGCCTGATCCATTTTTTGCGTCGGAATGGCGTCCGCAGCCTGGGCGACGCTCGCCGTCAGGCCGGTCGCCAGCGCGATGGCGGTTAAAAGCATTTTCATCAGTCAGTTTCCCCCAGGCAGGTCAAAGTGATTGCAATTCCGGACGGGCAAAGCGGCGATTTTCCAGTACCGGCAGCACGCTGCGGGCGTAGGCGATGCGGGCCGGATCCAGTTCGGCAAACACCAGTGCAGCGCACTCTGGTGCCTTAGCAATCACCACGCCAAGCGGATCAATCACCAGACTGTTACCAATGTTGCGCGGCCCGCACTCGCCTACCGCCACCATGTAGCAGGTGTTTTCCAGCGCGCGCGCACTGGTCAGCAGTTCCCAGTGCATCTCCTTTAACGGTCCTTTTACCCAGGCGGAAGGCAGCACCAGCACGTCGGCACCGTCCAGCACCAGCCGGCGCGCCAGTTCGGGAAAACGCACGTCGTAGCAGGTCATCAGCCCGACTTTCATGCCGGCCACCTCAACCAGTGGCGGCACGGCATCACCCGGATTAACCCGCTGCGACTCCTGCATGGCGAAGGCATCGTACAGATGCAGCTTGACGTACTGCGCGATGATTTCGCCATTACGCAGGGCAATCAGTACGTTGTGCGCTTTGTTATCCTGCGTCGGCACGTGCACGCTCATCATGGTGGTCAGCGCGTTACCTTTGCTGGTTTCCAGCAGTTGACTGACAAACGGCCCATCCAGCGGCTGTGCGGCTTTTAACACCAGATCGGGATCGGCGATATCGCGCGCCAGCACGCCTTCCGGCAGCACCAGCAGATCGGCGCCCGCCGCCAGCGCATCCTGCATCAGACCGCGACAAATGGCGGTGTTCTCCTGCCATTCGCGGCTAACGGCAAACTGCCCCATGGCTACTTTCATCTTCACTCCCCTCTGGCCGCCGCCGGGAAAATCTCCTCCGGCGAGAGCAACGTTGTGGTTAAGCCCTGCTGAAACAGCTCACGGGCGAAGTCGGCAATCATCCTTTTGTTAGCGGTAAATCCGTTTTGATTCCAGTCGGCAGGCAATTCCTGCGCGGTGCGTCGCAAATCATCCAGCAGCCACGGCGTGGTATCCGCGTACTTCTCGCGTTTGCGCATCCACAGCTGATACGCGCGATCGATCACCTCGCTCAGCGCCTGCGGCAGCCACGGATGCGCCGCCGCCAGCGCCGGCTTCAGCGCCAGCAGATGAATACCGGGCACATAGCCGACGCGGTTGAAGTAGTCGCGCTCAGCACTGACGAAATCCGCCTGCAGCTGGCGCAGACCGGAATCTTTCAGGAAAAAACCCTCAGGCATAAACGGCGTGAACACCGCATCCAGCTCGCCGGCTTTCAACAGTTCAATCAGCGGACGCTCGTCCGGCGCCGGTTCGATGCGGCCCGGGCGACCAAATCCCGCCAGCCGGTCAACAATCGGATGATCAGCGGTCAGGCGTCCGGCAAACCAGAAGGCGTCGTTGATATCGACGCCCGCTTCGCGCAGCACGGTGCGCGTCCAGGTATTACCGGAGTCCTGCCAGCCGGTAACGCCGATTCTTTTGCCTTTTAGCTGGGCCGGCGTGGTGAGCGGGCTGGTTGTGGTGGTGATGATGCAGCGCTGGCGAAAGCCACGCATCAGAAAGTGCGGCAGGCCGAGCAGTGAGCTGTCGCCGCGCGCCCGTGCCTGCGCATAGCGGCTGAACGACACCTCACCGCCTTCGTAGTGTTCACTGCTGGCCAGGTTATCCACCAGCGTGCCTACGCGGTCAATGACCAGCCTGAAGCCCTGTGGCTGAATATCGCCCAGCGCCAGCGGCGTGAAGTAATCCCAGTCGCGCACCGCCAGTCTGATAGTGATCATCGTTGTGCTTCTCCGTTTGTTCAGCCGCCACGCTGGCGCTGTGCATTTTTTCTGCAAATTGTGCTTGAATTTGAGTCTAAAACGCGAATACTAATCTGAACAATCATTTCTTTGTTACTGAACAAAGCTTTTTCTTATGACGCAAATTGTGGATGCAGAGTGGCTCAGCCAGCAGATTAACGACGCCTCGGTAAAAGGCATTACCCTCGCCGCGTCAACATTGATACGCGACGGACAGATTGCCGTAGGCATGCAGATGCCGGCGGTGCGCGATTTGGCGGAGCGGTTGGGCGTGAGTCCGGCCACGGTATCCGCGGCCTGGGCGCAGCTGAAAAAGCAGAAAGTGCTGGCGGGTAAAGGGCGAAGCGGAATCTGGGTGTGCGGCAACAGTGTGATGCCGCGACCGGTCCGCTTTGAGAAAATTGGCAACTATGGTGAAAACGTCAAAGCCGCGCTGGCGATGGCTGCGCCCGATCCGGCACTGCTGCCGGACCTGCGCCCGGCGATGCTGGCCGGGCTGGCGTCACCGCAGCTGAATAGCTATCAGCGTGAGGCGATTTCGCCACAGCTGCAGGCGGCCATTGCGCCGCGCTGGCCCTGTCCGGCGGAGGCGTGGCTGGCGACCGATGGCGGCTTTGATGCCATGAACCTGATTGTGCAGACGCTGCTGTCACCCGGCGATCGGGTGGTGATTGAAGATCCGACCGCGACGCGTCTGCTGGATATGCTCGACAACATCGGTGCCGAGATCCTGCCGCTGCCCGGTGATGAGCAGGGACCGCTGCCTGAGGTGCTGGCGACACACTTACAGAAAGCGCCAGCGATGTTCATTTATCAGCCACGCACCCACTCGGCGACCGGCTACAGCGTCAGCCAGCAGCGCAGCGAAGCGCTGGCGCAGGTGCTGGCGCAGAGTGCCACCCTGATTGTCGAGGATGATGGCATCGGCGATTTGTCGCGCTGGCCGGTATGGAGTCTCGGTCGCCACTATCCGCAGCGCACGCTGCACGTGCACTCCTTTTCCAAAGCCTACGGCCCGGATTTGCGGCTGGCGGTGGTATCCGGCACGACAGAACTGGTGAAACGGCTGCAGTCGTGGCGTAACTTCGGGGTCAGCTGGACCAGCCGTATTTTGCAGGATGCGGTGGCCTGGATGCTGAGCGATGCGCCCACCCAGCAGCGCATACAGCAGGCTAAAACCACGTATGCCGCGCGCCGTCAGCAGTTGCTGGCCGCACTGGCGCGGCGCGGGCTGGTACAGGAAGATCGCGACGGACTAAGCGTGATGTTGCCGGTGGCGTCAGAGCAGTATGCCATGATCACCCTCGCCGCCCGGGGCATCACCGTGCTGCCAGGCGAACGCTGCAGCATCAACAGCGGACAGTTCATTCGCGTCAGCATTGCGCGGCTGCCGGCCGATCAACTCGACAGCATCGCCGATGCGTTAGTGATTGCCTGTGGACGCGAGCTTAATATCAGCCCAGATCTTTGATGTGATAGCGTGGCGATTCAACGTAGCCTTCTCGCGCATAAAACTGGTTAGCTTTCAGTCGCGAGGCGTGACAATGTACTTCCATGCGGTCGCAGCCGCGGGCGCGCGCCAGTTGCTCGGCGTGGTTCAGCAACTGCTGGCCGCTGCCTTTACTGCGCTCGCCCTCGGCGATACAGAAATAGCTGATGCGCGCGAAATCGCCCGCTAATGCCAGCTGCGGAATAAAGTGCAGCGAAAGAAATCCCAGCACCTGGTTACCGTGTTCCGCCACCAGCAACGTCTCGTCGGGATGGGCGCACAATTGCGCCAGCCGATCGCTGATAAATTTTTCCGTGCCGCGATAACCCAGCTCGGTTAACAGTGCACTCAGGGCAAAGCTGTCTTTGGCCTGTGCTTCACGTATGTTCATCCTGCCTCCTCCGTTCCCTGACTGCTGTTATATAGCGTTGCCGCTGAAAAATCTGCAAGTAAGCTTTGTTATGAGTATGTTACGGGAATTATCTGTGAGCGACGCCGCAGAATGTGCCTTGTCATGCCGCTGTCACGCTGGCTTAAGGCTGGCTTAATCTTGCTTTGCCATGCTGGCATAAATGAAGCTGCGAGGCATGGCACATGAAGAATCTGGTACCGCACTGTTTAAATGAATGGCTGGCGCTGTCGCTCAGTACGCTGGTGATTGTCGCCTGGGCTATTAGCTGGTGGCAGGGCTGAAAAAAGCACAAAAAAAACCCGCCATCAGGCGGGTTTTTAAAATTCTGACTGTTAACTTACAGAGCGGTAACGTTAGCAGCAGATGGGCCTTTAGCGCCGTCGGTGATTTCAAACTCTACACGCTGACCTTCAGCCAGAGTTTTGAAGCCGTTGCTCTGGATAGCAGAGAAGTGTACGAATACATCTTTGCTGCCATCTTCTGGAGTAATGAAACCGAATCCTTTGGACTCATTAAACCACTTAACGTTACCTTTGATCTTGGACATCTATATTACCTTTACATGAAAAATGGACACTAAACTGTGTCGGCATCTAGTACAGCAATTGCAGTGACATTTGTCCAGCGCGAATTGATGAAAAAGTGATAAATATTGATTTTTTCCATGCCCTTCACACTTTCTGCGCATCTTCAGAGATTAAAACTGAAATCTTAACCAGGCAAAATAGACGTTGCCGTTGTTATAAGTACCTGGAATGTAAGTCATTTGGAAGGTTGCCGGGCCATACCCTATCGAAGCCAGCGGCAATACCAGCGGAACCGGGATATATCGCCAGTTATCCCTGGCCGTCACGCCTGCGGTGTAACCGGCGCCCAGATGGAAATTCTGATCGTTCAGCGGTCGCCAGGTCGCTTCCCAGCCGTAGCCGGCGATGGGCTCCCACTTGTTAAACGAGTCTTTAAACGCCATGGCATACAGGCCGTGCCAGTTGCCCTTTTCATCCCAGCGCGAAACGCCACCGCCCGCGCCCCACGGCCGCTCGTTGTACTTTTTGATGTGTTCATCATCGTAAGTAAAGCGGTTGTGCCAGGTGATAGCCGGGACGTAAAGATCGTAATTTTGCGGTTGTGTCCAGGTTTGCGCCACGTTATCGGAGAAGGTATTCCAGCCCGATTTAATCGCTTCGCCTGTGGTTGCCGCTGGTGTCGAAAAAGAGACCGATGAAGTCAAAATACAGCCGCAAAAGGCTGCAGAAATACGCCAGTTCACAACAATGCTTCCTGTTAAATCATCCTGTATCCGGCAGGCACCGCGTAGCGCCACATCGCGCCGCACCGTGCTGCCGTGGGTTAATGGCTGATGCCACGAGCGTGTACAGCGCGTGCGCCACAGTGGCGCCAGTCGCACCCGGCTCTGCTGGCAATCAGCTGGTTAATTTTACCTCACTGCGCGAACGGAGTCGAAACGGCAAATAAACAAAACGCAGAGGGTAAAAGGTGCAGAAAATGCACTGCTCAGTTGATGATTACTTAGGGTGATTACTTAATATTCAGCAACTTATCCATAGAAATTGATTTCATGAATAAATTAATAAAATTTATCAATTGAACTCACCCGATGATTAAGATAAATCTCATCACTCCAGGACGGAGAAAGGAGGAACTGAGATGACAATTCGTTGCAGCCGCTGCGGTTGCGCCAAATTTTTTTATACAGTACCCGGCAAGGAAAAGGTCGACGATCCCGATCATCACGGCGCCTGTTGCGCCGCGTGCGGCAAGCCGATCAGCCTGCGCGATGTGATCCCGCTGTCATCCCTGCACTCGGCTTCTGCCGCCCGTCACGTTGAATAATGTTTTCAGGCACCCACCGGGTGCCTGAACGCGTCAGAAAATCAGTTTAAACACACCAGTAATCGTCAGTAACCCGACAATAAAGATGATGGCAATAATCCACAGTATTATTTTCATTGTTCGCTCCTTCAGGATGAAAAATAACGCATCGTGCATTCAGTATAGATGATTATTCCGGCTTCGCTGGGCGCTGCGAGCGCGATCCCAGTCACTTGCCTCAGAGACTGTTACCTGCTCTTTTTTTTTGCGAGCCCGGTCGCAGCTTATCGCTTACGTTGCTATCCCGCCGCACGCGTAGCGCGCTGATTGTCTAAAATTACAGCGCCTGTAGCAGGCCTCAATTGTTCGCTATGTCTACGTAACAAGGAGATGATATGAGCACGATTAATACCAGCATGGGTCGTTACAGCCTCAAGGCAAAGGATCATGGCAGCCACATTCGTGGCAGCATTGCGATTAATGACGAAGGCGGTACGCAACTCACCCTGCAAGAGTTTGATGAGCATTATCTTGACGATGTCGTCAACAACGTTATCTATCCGATCACGGGTGGGAACCGTGAAATTGCACGCGCACTGCGTGAACAAATGGTTAAAGCCGGCTTCGAACAGCCGCACTGAGTTTGTTGGGCCACGTGTTGTGGCCCTTTATCAGCCCTTACTTGCGGTTATTATCCATTTCAGCGCAGGATGCTCTCTCCCCCCATAAGGAGATTAACCGCGTGACAGAACTGCATCGTGTTTCCCCTTCTCGCTTACATCAGTTTGTTCAGGCTATCTGGCTGCATGCCGGTAGCAGTGCCGAAGAAGCGCGCCTGGTGGCTGACCATCTTGTTGCTGCAAACCTCGCGGGCCATGACTCCCACGGCGTCGGCATGATACCGAGCTACATGGCCTCGCTGACACAGGGCTTTCTCCAGCTCAATCAGCACGTCAGCATCGAAAAAGACGCTGGCGCGGTCCTCACTCTTAATGGCCAGAAAGGCTTTGGCCAGGTGGCCGCGTACGAGGCCATGCAGCACGGCATTGAGCGGGCGAACAGGTTTGGCCTCGCGGCGGTCGGCCTGCATCATTCGCACCACATTGGCCGTATCGGTCACTGGGCGGAGCAGTGTGCCGCAGCGGGCTTTGTCTCCTTTCACTTCGTTAATGTGATGGGCGATCCGATGGTGGCGCCGTTTAACGGCAGCGATCGCCGCTTCGGCACCAATCCGTTCTGCGCGGTGTTTCCGCGTCGCGACGGCGAACCGCTGCTGCTGGACTTTGCCACCAGCGGCATCGCCTTTGGTAAAACGCGGGTGGCGTATAACAAAGGTCAGCCAGTCGCGCCGGGCTATTTGCTTGATGCGCAGGGCCAGCCGACCACCGATCCGGGCGTGATGCATCAGTCGCCGTATGGCGCGCTGACCGCCTTCGGCCTGCACAAAGGCTATGCGCTGGCGACGATGTGCGAAATCCTTGGCGGCGCGCTGTCCGGCGGTCGCACTACGCATGACGCCACGCTGCTTTCCGGCACCGACGCCATCTTCAACGGCATGACTACCATAATCCTGAACCCTGACGCGTTTGACGCACCGGCGATGCAGCAGGAAGCCGAAGAGTTTCTCGCGTGGGTCAGACGTTCACCGCAAAGTGGTGAGGCGGAGATTCTGGTGCCGGGCGAATGGGAAACGCGCAATCGGGCAGCACGTGAACGCGAGGGCATTCCGCTGGACAGCAACAGCTGGCAGCAGATTTGCGCAGCGGCACGCCAGGCTGGCATGCCTGAGGACGAACTGGCGGCCTTCCGCGCCTTAGCGCAGTAAGCCGCCGGGGCTGAGGCGCGGTGCCTCAGCCGGTTACAGCGCAGCGGACAGCAGCAAACAGCCCAGCAGACCACACACCGAGATGATGGTTTCCAGCGCCGACCACGAGCGAATAGTTTCACCGATGGTCAGGTTGAAGTACTCCTTAAACAGCCAGAAGCCCGGATCGTTAACGTGCGAGAAGATGACACTGCCGGAACCGACGGCAATGACCATCAGCTCCGGGCTGGCGCCGCTGGTGGCAATCAGCGGTGCCACAATGCCGCCGGCGGTAATCGCCGCGACGGTGGCAGATCCCAGCGCAATACGCAGCACCGCCGCAATTGACCACGCCATAAAGATTGGCGAGACGTTGGTTTCATGCATCATGCCGGCGATGTATTTGTCCACACCGCTGTCCACCAGCACCTGTTTGAAGGCGCCACCGCCGCCGATGATCAACAGCATCATGGCAATGATTTTGATCGAGTCAGTGATGGTGCCCATCACCTCATCCATGCTGCGGCCACGGTTAAGGCCAAAGGTGAAGATGGCAATCAGCACCGCAATCAGCGTCGCCATGATCGGATCGCCAAAAAATTCCGCGTACGGCAGCAGCACATGGCCTTTCGGCAGCAGCATTTCTGCCACAGCACGCAGCGCCATCAGGATCACCGGCACCAGCGCCGTCCACACGCTAACGCCAAAGCCTGGCATCTCCGCTTCGCTGAAAGTTTTTGGGTTCCACAACCCTTCCGGAATCGGCTTATCAATACCTTTCAGAAAACGCGCATACACCGGTCCGGCCAGAATCACCGTCGGAATACCCAGCAGCGTACCGTACAGCAGGGTTTTCCCCATGTCGGCATTGAATAACGTGGCGATCGCGGTCGGGCCCGGATGCGGCGGCAGAAAGCCGTGCGTGACGGATAAGGCGGCCGCCATCGGCACGCCGACATACAGCAGCGGCACGCGCGCCGACGCGGCAATGCTGAACACCAACGGCAGCATCAGCACGAACCCGACTTCATAAAACAGCGCAAAGCCCACGGTGAAGCCGGTCAGCACCAGCGCCCACTGAATGTGCTTCTGGCCGAATTTTTCGATCAGCGTGGTGGCGATACGCTGCGCACCGCCGCAGTCGGCCAGCAGTTTCCCCAGCATCGCGCCAAAGCCCATGATCAGCGCCAGGCTGCCCAGGGTACCGCCGACGCCGGTTTTGATCGATCCAATCACTTTATTGACCGGCATGCCCTGCATCATGCCCACCGCCAGTGCCACCAGAATCAGCGCGATGAAGCCGTTAAGTTTGAAGCGAATCATCAGCAGCAGCAGTAACGCCACGCCAATTGCCACATAGAGTAATGGCATAATTTTTCTCCACTTTTGCGCTCGGCGTATTACCGGCAGCGGTTTGTTGTAATGGGACAAAGGGGTTGTCAGTGCCAGATGTTTCAGAATGCGACATCCTGTTACCGGTATCATGTTAAGGGTAACATTGACGGGAAAGCACCTGGTGCAGCGGGTGAATTTCTGTTTTGCGAAGGTGATCAACTTTTTGTCGGAGAGTTATCAGAATGTTTGCCCCGGCAGCGGCGTGGCTTTTGGTTACACTAGCTGTTTTATGCCAACCGATAAGGATCTGCAGGTGAGTGAGAATCTGATTGAGCTGTACAGTAATCAACAAACCCTGTTTGGCCGTGGCAGCATCGACCGCCTGGTCCCGCTGCTGGCGGCGAATCCGCAGCCCACGCTGCTGTTCTGCGGCCGCTCATTTCTCAACAGTCCGGCGTGGGCACGCCTGGGCGCGACGCTGAACGATCACATTCTGGGCTATGAAATTGTCAGCCATGAAGCCTCGCCAGACGAGATCGATGGCTGGGTGACGCGCTGGCGTGGCCACGTCGATCGCGTTGTCGCCATCGGCGGCGGCAGCGTGCTGGATGCGGCCAAAGCCTTTGGCGCCATGATGCAGCATCCGCTGAATATCGCGCGCTACCTCGAGAAAGTGGGCGATACGCCGGTACAGGCGGTCACGCTGCCGCTGATCGCCATACCTACCACCGCCGGCACCGGCAGCGAAGTCACGCAGAATGCGGTGGTAACCGATCAGCAGCACATTAAGGTGAAGGCCTCGCTGCGCCATCCGGTGTTTGTGCCGCAGGTGGCGATTCTCGATCCCGATCTGCTCAAAGGGGCGCCGGATCGCGTGCTGGCCACCTGCGCCATCGATGCCTTTACCCACCTGTTCGAGGCTTATCTGTCACGCAAGGGCAACCTGTTCAGTCAGCAAAACGCGCTCAACGGGCTGCAACTGTTCATGCAGGCGTGGCCGTACCTCAATCAGGACGACAGCCGCGGCGATGCGGCACGTGAAGCCATGATGATGGCATCATGGCTCGGCGGCGTCAGCCTGAGCAGCGCCGGTTTGGGGGTGATCCACGGTATTGCCGGCGAGCTGGGGGCGATTAAACCGTTCCATCACGGCGAAGTCTGCGGTCGTCTGCTGTTCCCGTTCCTTGATGTACTGGCGGAGAGCGCGCACCCCGAACAGCAGCGGCTGATGGCGGCGCTGGCTGAACGCCTGCTGCCCGATGAAACGGCACCGCCGGCGCTGGCGCTAAAAGCCTGGCTGCAGCAGCAGGCTATCGTGCCGTTCTGGCTGGAAGGACCAACCCTCGCTGCGGAAGAGGTCGACTGGATTGTGGCGCGCGCCAACAGCAAAAACGGCTGGGTCAATTATGATCCCGCCACGCTCACGGAGATGATTACCGCCGCGTGGCGCGTCGTCTGAGCCTTTCGGGCAGCGCAGGCTGCCCGTTGCTTATTCAGCCAGCAAACGGCCCTTCCCCCGCCAGCATCTGCTCAATCACCTGCAGCACGCCCTCCTGGTTATTAGACGGTGCGCCGTAGCGCGCAGCGTCTTTGACCCGCTGCGGCGCATTCTGCATGGCAAAGCTGAAGCGCGACTGCACCAGCATCTCCAGATCGTTGCCGCCGTCGCCAAACGCCAGCACCTCATCGCTGCTGATGTCCCAGCGCTGCTGCAGCAGGCGCAGACCGTTGGCTTTGTGCAAGCCGGGCACAATCAAATCCACCGAGCCGTGCCCGCTGGAGGTCGCCGCCGCCGCGCCCTGATGCAAACGCTCAATATCAGCCATCAGAATATCGACATAATCATCGGACAGGTTCAGCGCAAACTTGAACAGCCGGTCATCGCCCACGTCAGCGAGGCTATCGATCGCCTTGAGGCGATGGCAGTAGTGACGCATTTTGACCAGCCACTGCTCATCCATGGTGTTGAAGTGATAAGCGCTGTTACGGCCGCAGAGGATGTATTTCAGGTTGGGATAGTTACCGCGCTGCAGGGTATCGAGCACGGCATTAACGTCCTCACGCGAGAACGCGCCGCAGAACAGCTCCTCATCCCTATCGAGGATCCACGCGCCATTTTCGGCGACAAAGGCGATCTCACTGGCGATGTCGGGAAAGAAGGATTTGAGCTGGTAATACTGATTACCGCTGGCGACCACAAATTTGATGCCGCGCCGCGTCATCTCCTGATAGCAGGCCTGAAAACGTGCCCGGTTGTACTGTTTTTTATCGTCGAGAAAGGTGCCGTCCATATCCACCGCCACCATTTTTACCATGGTCATCATGACTCCTTAACGCGTTGAAAGGAAAAACGGGTTGTCCAGAGAATAACCTGGTGAGCGGTGAAAGCGGAGAGAAACACGGATGGCCGTCGCCATCCGTGCGGCAGGATTAGTTAAATGCGTTATTCAGCAAAATGGCGGTGATAATGCCGGTCGCGGCCGCCACTAACACATAATTTCCGTCGATAAAGGCCCAGTGCTCGCCGCGCGGCGGCTCATACAGACCGCGTGCCCGCCAGTCATCGACGCGATAGTGTGGACCGCGAAACTCTGGCGGTGCCGGATAACCACGGCGAAAATCATGACCGCGCCAAACAAAGCGATCGCCGCCACGATGTCCCTCCGGCATACGGTGGTCAGCATAGTGATCGTGACGATCCGGGCCCGGGCCGCGATCGTGGCCAAAGTCACGACGGTCATGATGATCGGGACCCGGGCCGCGATCCTGATGGCGGTCGCCGCCGTGCGGGTCCCAGCGAGGGTCACCGGGACCGTCGGCCCAGGAGACGCTGGAAAACAGTGTGCTGCATGCAATAAATGACGCAATAATCGTAAGTGTTGTTTTTTTCATGGTGTTACCTCCAGGGATAACGGCAGTCTGCACGCCGTTGAGGCTTACTATTGCCTAAACAAAGCTAAAACAGCATTTCCAAAAGTCTTAAAAATCGTAGACTTACAATACATTACGCCAGGTTAGCGCTTTCTTAACGATTGTGGAGAATTTATGGTGGCGTGGCACGATAAGGCTGGCAGGGAAATAAGCAGTTAATTCAGCGGGAATAAAGAAAACCCGATCGCGGGGATCGGGCGGACAATGCTATTTCCATAAAAAGCATAAAGCGGGGAAACCCTGCTAAAAAGAGGGTAAAACTGAAGCACACAACGCCACATCACTAGCATTGCCCGGAAAGAATAACATTCATCAGGGCAAAATACTTTCAGAAAACTTCTATTTTCAGAAAAAACCGTAAAAATATTCATGGCAGCGAAAATAACCACCAAAGGTACATAACGTGAAAGGAAATAAGGTCCGTGCTCTGACCAGCTGTCGTTAAGAAATATAGCCAGCCCGTCTAAAATACCGCCACAAAATCACAATTCATTGAATTTAAACGCTTAAAATCAAGTCATACCATTTTTTAGTTATGCCGTAATTTAAGCCGACCGGCAAAATAGCTGGCCGTCACATTTCATTGATAACGAGAGCCCTATTGCAGTCCTGGCAATTAATCGATGTGCGTGATTAATATAACGCTAATTTTTCACTGCGCTGAAGCGTAAGGTTAAATAACCAGCAAGCGGGCGCACAATAATTATGCGCCGGCTGTTAATCCAATTGCGCTGGCGAATTTAGCGGGGTGGCGCAGAAACCGGATATCGCTGAGTTGCAGCCGGATGGCGCAGCAGCGCCTGCGCCGGACGTATCGGCCGCCGCACCAGTTCACCCGCACAATTCGGGCAGCGCTGCGCCAGCACGCCTTCCGCGCAGTCAACGCAAAACGTGCACTCAAACGAGCAGATGCGCGCATCAGGCGAGGCCGGCGGCAGATCTTTATCGCAGCATTCACAGTTAGGACGTAATTCCAGCATGGCACTCTCCTGTCAGGGTTCAGGGCTATCATCGCCGCCGCCGCCCCGGCGCGCCAGCCTGTGAGCGGACATCGCGCGGACAGATCGGGACAGCTTTTCATCCTGCACGCCTTGCCTTGCGCGCTAAAAACATTACATTCCGCAAAAGCCGTTCTATAGTTCATTCGCTACGTTTATCTGCGAGGCTTTTGCATGCGTGTTAAAGGGTTAAATATCGGTTTCTTTATAGTGATTCTGGCGATTGTCACGATCGCCTTTTTTGATGTGCTGGCGCCCTATTTCTCCGCCATTTTGTGGGCGGCGATTCTGGCGGTGATCTTTGCACCACTGAAGTCACTGCTGCGGCGCAAAATGGGCGACCGCAACGGGTTGGCCTCTTTTGTGACCTTACTGATTATCTGCCTGATCGTGTTCACGCCGCTGGCGATCATCACCTCGTCGCTGGTGGTCGAGATCAATACGGTGTACACCAAGCTGCAAACCAATTCCGCGCAGTTCCCGACGGTGTTTGCCTCGCTGCTGCAGCATCTGCCGGAGTGGGCACAAACCTGGCTGGCGGATCACGATCTGAACAATGCCGCACAGATTCAGCAAAAACTCTCCGGATTTGCGCTGAAGGGCGGACAATACATGGCGGGCAGCGTGTTCCTGATCGGTAAAGGGACCTTCACCTTCACCGTGGGCTTTGGCGTGATGCTTTATCTGCTGTTTTTCCTGTTGAAAGACGGCGCCTGGCTGGTCGGGCTGATTCTCGAAGCGCTGCCGCTCTCCACCTATGTTAAGCACCATCTGCTGATGAAATTTGCCGCCGTATCGCGCGCGACGGTCAAAGGCACCGTGGTGGTAGCCGTGGTTCAGGGGGTGCTTGGTGGATTTGCCTTCTGGATCACCGACATCGACGGCAGCCTGCTGTGGGGCGCGCTGATGGCGTTCCTGTCGCTGATTCCGGCGGTCGGCTCGGCCATCGTCTGGGTGCCAGCGGCCATCTTCTTCTTCGCCACCGGTGCGCTGTGGAAAGGCCTGTTCCTGGTGGGCTTCTTCGTCATCGTGGTCGGGCTGGTGGATAACATCCTGCGCCCGCTGCTGGTCGGCAAAGATACCAAAATGCCGGATTACCTGATCCTGATTGCCACGCTGGGCGGCATGGAAGTGTACGGCATCAACGGCTTCGTGATTGGTCCCTTGATCGCTGCACTGTTCATCGCCTGCTGGAATCTGCTCTCCGGCCGCGACAACCGGGAAAACGTCGAAGAGATCGACGAAGAGTTTATCGAAGAGGGTAAAACCCGCGAGTAACGATAAGCAGCGCTACAACAGTTAAAAACCTGCTGTCGGGCTACTATCACTCACAGGCAGGCTCATCCGAAGCGGCGCTTTAAGCGCCGCTTGTCTTTTCAGCGCAGCCGCCAGGCTGTCTCGCACGCAACGCTGTCTGCGCCTTTACTGATCTTTCCCTCCTGCCTTCATCCTTTTACCGGGCTCAGTCAGCGCTCAGCCCGGACGTTTCACAATTTAACCCATGCTGCTAAGGTGTCAGAGGACAATCGCGACAATCTGGAGCGTATAATGCTTACAACAATAATTTACCGCAGCCACATCTCTGAAGATGTTCCCGTCAATATCCTGCCGGAGATGGTGGCAAAAGCGAGTCTGCTCAATGCTGAGCATCATGTTACCGGCATCCTGCTGTTTAACGGCACGCACTTTTTTCAAATCCTGGAAGGACCAGAGCACGGCGTTCTGGCAATCTACGCCCGCATCTGTGCCGACCGGCGTCATCACAATGTGGTCGAGCTGATGCGCGACTACTCCCCTTCGCGGCGTTTCGGTAATGCCGGCATGGAGCTGTTCGATTTGCGTACTCACCACAGCGGCAGTGTGCTGCAGGCGGTGCTTGATCGCGGCACGTCGAAATATCAGCTGACCTATGACGATCGCGGGCTACAGTTCCTCAGAACCTTTGTCGAAGCGCGTGAAAAAGAGAACTACTTTGAAGTGCCACCAGCGGATTACTGGGAGTTCATCCCCGCGGAAGGACAATCTCCCGCGCCGGCCAGTGGCGTCACTTTCCGCCCTGTGGTTGATCCCCTCGGCCGTGAAGTGACGGCCATTGAGGCGATTCCACACGCGCAACCCGCCGGACTCGGGGAACATGAGCGTTACACTCATGACCTCAACGTGTTGACAGACGCACTGCATAAAGCCGGCCAGGCCTGTCCCGATGGCATGACGCTGTATATCAGTATCCTGCCGATGACGCTGGTTTATCTTCCCGATGCGGTAAGTCAGCTGGTCAGCGCCATCGCGCAGGCGGAGCTGGTGCCGCAGCAAATCATTCTTGGCGTGAGCGAAACGGAAGTCATCTCCCGGCTCGAAGACTTTTCCACGGCGGTCAGACAGCTGAAAGAGGCAGGCATCAGCCTTTCAATTGATAACTTCGGCGACGGCTCGGCCGGTCTCTCTTTACTGGCGCACGTCCAGCCTGACCGGGTACGTATCGGCGCGAATATTGTTCGTGATATTCACCGTAGCGGCCCGAAGCAGGCGGTGATGCAGGCGGTCATCCGCTGTTGTTCGGCGCTGGAAATCAACGTCATTGCGGCCGGCATTGAGCGTCCCGAGGAGTGGATGTGGCTGGAGGCGGCCGGGATCATCGATTTCCAGGGCAGCCTGTTTACGCCTGAGGGCGGCGCCGTGGCATGGCCTGAGAGCCGCGAGGCGATCTGAAAGCGGTTAAGCCTGACGACGCAGAACCTCTGAAGAGATAAAACGTCAGGCTCACAGGAGAAGACAATGCTGAGCGATGCCCGACTGCAGTTTATATCCAGCCATCCGGAGGAGAACGAACCGGAGGCGGTTTCCATGGCGCGCGAGTTACTTCGGTACCGCAGTGCGCTGGCGCAGCCATGGGCTGTGGTGGAGGCACTGGGTGTGAAGTACGTGGAGGACGGTAACGGGGCGATGATCTGGCCGGCGCGTTACTGCGAACGCGGCGACACTTTACTTTATCGTCTGGATCAGGCGGCTTCAGAGGTCAGCGGGCGCGCTGAAGCCGCGGAACCCGTCAGAAAGTAGCACCGTGATGCCCGGTGCGAACGCAAATGTCATCCTCTTTGCAACGCCGGCAACGCAATATGCTGATCATTGCGCCGATAACCCGCGTCCGGCATCTTTTAGCGGAGTTTGATGTGCTCAATGTGTCCGGGTGAGATTCCTGTGGTAAGCTCATTGCCTTAACCGCAGCCGGACAGACTGATGAAAAACAATTTTGACGATAAAATGGCGGATATCATCATCGGAGAAGCCGTAACGGCGTTACTCGATGATAACGTCGCCATAAGCTGGGCGGCCCTCAACGACAGGCTGCAGGCGATGCTTGACCGCGAAACAGACAGTGACCGCATTCGTGCTGTGCTGCGTGTCATTGAGGACGTCAGACGGGAAATGGAGATGAGCGCGGTGAAGAAAGAGGCGTTCACTGCCGGGCATTTTTCTTTTTCCGGCAAGCTGCACTGATCGCTGCCTGACAATCTGCCGCGCCTGACGCTGTGGTTTCTGCTATACTGTATGCTTATCCACCAACGGATGGAGGTCATTTGAGCGATGACACTACCGCCGAAGATATCTACGCCGTTATTGGAACGGTTGTGGCGCGCCTTCTTAAGCCGGACCAGCACCTGACACTTCAGGACATTACCCATGCACTGCATCATCTTGGCGAAACGGCAAGCGAAGATGAATTGCGGCAGGCCTGTTTAAACGCCATCAGTATGCTTGTGAAGCAGATGCACTAAGCTTAATCTACTGCTCCGGCTTACTACCCTTTTCAGAACCCTTCATCATCCGGCGTTCTGCCGACCACGATTTCAAGCACGTTGCGCAGTACATCCAGTTTGACAATATCGGTGGTCATCTCAAGCTCTGAGATGAGATACAGGATGATGGTTTTGCTCGTCACTTTTTGGCCATGGATGACGATGTCGCGAATCACGGCATCCAGTGCCGCGGCTTCGGCCGCATAGCGCTCACCGCCGCTGCGAAAATGGTGAATAAGGGCTGCTTCCGCGCTGAATGCGTGTTCGTTGGTTTGCATGTGTGGTTATCCGTAAACCGGGCGCTGCTGACAGCCCGGTGGTCGCCAAAAAAATCGGCCATCCTGAGATGGCCGTGTTATGCCGGGCGTCCTGCCACACTCCGGTTAATCACGAGATCGTATCGTCCCTGTCATTAATGCTTTTTACCAGCCCTGGGTTGTGACATCCCGCCCAGAGCAGCCATCGGCTTTTCACGAATTTCCCGGGCTGCTGACTGCATCTGCAGTTCCCTGATGGCGATCCTGATAGCCTCCAGACGGTCGGGATTAAATTCCTCTGCGGCCATTGACCGGAGCCGGGCTGAAACGGTCGCCACATTGATTCGTTCATTATTATCGAGCAGCCTGACCACCGCCTCGCCCAGAACGATTTCGGTTAAACGTTCAATTTGACTTCTCTGCATGCCCACCCCCTGCGGGACTGTGCCCTTTCGGACAAGTGGCTGACCCTTCCCGGGTCATAAAGCGCATGCTGCAGGTACCACCGATTATCCCTTTTCGTATCAGCGTTCAAACAGCATGCCAATCAGCGTCTGGTAATGACGCTCTTCTTCATAATTTGCCGCGACCTCAAGGCGTCTCAGCAGTTTGGTGCAGATCGCCTTACGGTTGAGGTTTTTTCCTGCGCGCAGGATCTCAACGACAATCTGCCCCAGCGTTTCCTGCTGAGTAGGTGCTGTCGCTCTGCTGAAATAGCGGGCAATCTCACTGGCGCTGTCTGGAAATTTTGCAACATTCTGACGCATGATGAACCCCTCGAATGGTTAAAATACCGTCGCTTCTCTCTGTGCGTAAACTTATACAAAGAAATAAAACTTGTACAGCAATACTGTTTCTTTATTAGCTACGTTCTTGTGCAAAAAATGCTAACACCTTAATCTCAGGGGCTTACGTACTGAAATAATCGGCGTAAGGGGTGGGTTCAGCGGCAGGAAAAACGGTATCGGTTTGGACAACCCGCTGATTACCTGACACGGGGAGAGGATTGTTGCTGTACAGACGATATCGTATCGGTTACTTTGCGCCCTACAAGATGATCGTGTGCTGCAGGTGGACAAATGAGAAACAACGGGCTGCCGCCTTGTCACAATACCGGACTAGCCGGTTACTTCAGTCAGGTCACCGATCCCCGTCAGATTGCGCTACTGGGACGCATCACCGTTGAAATTTTGCGTCAGGAACGTCGGCTGACGCGCACCGCGATCTGCCTCAAGCTTATCGGGCACATCAATGACACGGACGATGACATCGAAGCGGAACAGGCGCGATCCCTGCTGGCGATGCTGTTTGGTCGCTGATCGTTTGTTTCATCCGCTCACCTTCAGCACGTTGCACATCAGACGCTAAACCCGCATCCGTTGCCACATGCCGCGTTGCCAATAATCGTTAATACGAGGTTTGATGGTGGTGAAGACGTCATCCCTGACAGTTTTCTCCGGCCGGTACACGCTAACGCGCGTCCGATGAGGTCATCTACGTTGTCGTCTTCCGGCCAGAGCCGGACTACGTCTTATGGCGTCAGTTCTTCTTGTCGTTCAGGCCTGCAAGCGTCTGCAGGTACGGCACATGGATCGCGGCCTGCTCAGGCTCATCAAAGCTTCTGAGCCAGCCGATCGCCTCTGAAATCGCGGACAGGCGTGTGTCGCTGCCGCCAGCGCGTTTCATGTGTCTGAGCTCGTCGATAAGCGTATTAACGCTGATCTTCTTTTTGCCCAAAGCCAGGCTTAGTGCCGCTTCGCCAATAATGACGTGCCCTTTCCCGTCGTGTTGAATAGACAAATTTACTTCCTCCATTTCACGTTGATGAGGACCTCACGTCACACTGTAGACCCTATTGAGCGAACCGGTGCAGGTAAGTTCTGAAATGAAGCCTGTAACAGGATTGATTTTAGCGAGCATAAAAAAATGCCGCGGCGGGTGCCGCGACAAAGGTTTCTGGCGGCAGGCGCTGGCGCAACCTGCCTCAGCATGACGACGATTCAGCCTGATGACGCGGCTTGATCCGCAGGTTCACCAAAATGCTCGCGCATGTGGGATTCAATTTCTTCCAGTGATTTCCCCCGGGTTTCCGGCAACATCACCGCGATAAACACCAGGGAAGCTACGTTGATTGCGGCAAAGATAAAGAACGCCTTATTACCCACTAGCGACAGCAAAGGCGGAAACGCCAGCGCCACCACGGCGTTGCATATCCACTGAAATGCTACCGCTGAACCGGTTAATACCCCGCGAACTTTCATCGGAAACAACTCCGACATCAGCAGCCAGTAAACCGGGGAAATGCACATCTGCATAAAGAACAGAAACACCAGAATACACGCCAGCGCCAGCAGGCTTTGCGTCAGGCTTTGTGGCATGAGAACCAGCACCGCGCCCAGCGCCAGCTGCATCGCAATCACCACCGACAGCCCGGTCATCAGCATCGGGCGCCGGCCGAAATGGCTGATGGCTTTAATGCCGGCAAAGGTGGCCAGTACCGATACCACCCCGTTGCCGATGGTAGCCGCAATCGAAGCACTGGTGCCCAGCCCGGTACTTTTCAGAATGACTGGCGTGTAATACATGAAGGCGTTGACGCCGGTAAACTGCGCGACGATGCCCATGCCGCAGCCCAGCAGCAGCAGACGCACAATCCATTTTTCTTTTAACAGTTCGCGCGCGGGTGGCCCCTGACGGGCTTCGCGGGCATTCTGCCGCATCTCTGCCATCTCTTTTTTAATCTCGCGCGGATTTTCCCGCAGTTTGCGCAGGATACGCAGCGCCTCATTAAAGCGCCCTTCCGCCACCATCCAGTGCGGTGAGGCCGGGACAAAAAAGGTGCCAATAAACAGCAGAATGCCGGGGATCATCGCCAGCGACAGCATATAGCGCCACATGCCCGGATCGTGCAGTAACAAACTCATGGCGGCGCTGACGACATAAGCCAGCAGTTGCCCTGACACAATCATCAGTTCGTTGCGGCTGACCAGCGGTGCCCGGCGCTTAGGCCCGGCAATTTCAGCGATAAAGACCGGAACCGTTGACGATCCGCCGCCCACCGCAAACCCCAGAATAAAGCGCATCACCACCATGATTTCCAGATTCGGCGCAACCGTGGTGCCTAACGCCCCGGCAATGAACAACAGGGCAAGGCTGCGTAACGTGATACGGCGACCAAAGCGGTCCGAGACATAACCGCTGATGAACGCGCCGAGCGCGGAGCCAAAGGTGAGCGCAGAGGTCACCAGCCCTTCGGTAAATGGCGTGAGATCGAGACCGCCCTGCGCGGCGGGCAGCGTCATGTAGGGCAGCGCGCCGGAAATAATGCCGGTGTCGTAGCCAAACGCGAGCGCGCCCATCGTGGCGACTAACACCACAAAAAACAGGCGCTGCTGAACAGTAAACGTCAGGCTGCCGCTATCATCGGATTGAGACTGCGAAGGATTGTGCTTGCTATCGTCCATGGGTGATTCAAGACCTGGTCAATGACGGGATAAAAAGGAGGTTTGAGTATAGTCAGAAACGAGAAAGTGTGAGGCCGGTCACGATTTTACCGGATGGCGACTGAATAAAATTCTGCACCGCCCTGACAGCACAGCGCATGTTTGCGCCGCAGCCGCGCGCTCGCACTGCGCTCAAATCCTGGCTGGCCTGCTGAAATCCCGCCCCCGACAGGGGGAAAATTTTCTGCTAAGGTACGCTGGCTGGTTAAAGAGAAACACGCTAAGGCGTAACGCAGAAAGGCAGGTCCGGCGACAGGTTGCTGAATTAACGTTCAGGACAACGGTGTCTTTTAAGGTTGAACGTGAAAAAAGAAACGGTTAAGAAAAATATCATTCTCGCGGCGCTGCAGCTTTTTCGGGAGCGCGGCTTCAACAATGTTTCAACCCGCGATCTGACCAATACGCTGGGCATATCCCGCAGCCATATCTACCACTATTTCAAAAACTGGGATGCGCTGAGGCTGGACTCGATTGCTTTCATGCTGGATGAGGACGTTGCCGCTTTCTCTGTAGAGAGCGAAAAGAGGGATGATTCACAGCATGACGCCTTTTTTCGTGCGCTGGTGGATTATCTCCTGCCAGACGGGCCGGCTTCTCACTGGTTGATCTACCTCGAGTTGTGGCCGCTGGCGGCAAGGGATAAGCAATTTGAGCAGCTGCTGCTCTCCAGTACTCAGACGTGGACGGCGATCATCCGTCAGGGCTTATCCGGCCAGGCATTTAGCCACCTCAGCGAAGCAGGTAAAGACGAGGTGGCGCGTAATCTTCACGCCCTGATTGACGGTTACTCAAGCGCGCTTATTCTTAACTACTCTGCGGATAAGCGGACACATTTTTTTCTTGAGATAATGGCCGCCTTGCAGAAACTTTGTCGCTAGCAGGGATTTTTCCACATAGCCGCTTACCTCCCGGGCTTTAAATCATTAAACAGCCTGGCCATCTTGCTGCCGGCTGAGGTGTAGGCCGGATTGTTTTTCTCCGGCGCCATCCAGCTTTCATCCGCTTCCGGATGCGGTCCGCTCAGGAGCACCGTGCCTTTACCGTAAGTATATTTCGCCAGCGCGATATCACCGTTGGCATAGCGCGCCAGAGCGACAAAGCCGTGCGCGTCTTCGGCATTCAGGTAAGGACCATCCTGATAATAAAATTTTTCGGTTTTACCCTGCCAGACAACATCGACAACGTAATCGCCCTCGTCGGGTATGTTAGTCCCCTTGCGCATGACTTCAGAGTCCAGCGATGAGGGGATCAGCCCCAGCCAGTTTTCATCGGCCAGATACGCGCCCATGCACAATCCGAGAAAGCTTTTTCCATTGCGGACAAATTTACGTATGGCCTCAGCCCCTTCGTCGCCCAGCGCAGCAAAGGCGCCGGGGATGTCCTGCCCGCCTCCGGGCTGGATGTACACATCAAAAGTGGCGAGATTATCCTGCGTGACCTTTATTTTTTCCTGCTCTCCGACATACGCGATGTCCAGCGGCAGACCGCTCTGTTCCAGCGATTTACGGACCATTTCGGAGCAGCCCGGACAGCCGGCACCGCCGCGATAGATAGCGACATGGGTGACGGCGGCACTGGCCATATTCACGGTGGCTAACCCGCCGGCAAGCAAAATGGCAGCATACGTCAGAAGGTTCTTCATCAGATAACGCCAGAAACAGGAAGAGGCTCTCAGTAACATTGTTTTCACCATCAGCGGCTGGACCAGGCTCAAAATTAGAGCGACTGCTCAATTTAGAGCTAGCCTGAAGAAGCTGTCAACAGCCTGACAGCGCGAAAAATACAAGCCTCTGTTTTAATTACTCTTTCACATAATCCCTTCAACGGTTGCCGCGATTGTGCCGGTTGCAGAAGGAGTGTCTGAAGCTGATCGGCCGGGAATTATTCGATAAAACCGCTGGCTGACTGCCGTAACCGCCCGGTGATGGCGATCAGCCCTTCGATGTCTTCCGGCGTCAGCAAATCGAGGAAATTTCGCCGCACGCCCGCAGCATGTATCGGCCGCGCGGTGGCGAGCAGCTGGCTCCCGGCCTCTGTCATGCGGACTGAAATCCCTGCGCGAGTCGCGCGGCTGCGCTGTACCAGATCCCGGGCGGCCATACGTGAAAGCTGGTGCGATAGCCGCGACTTGTCCCATTCAAGGTATTCCAGCAGCTCACGCTGCAGCAGTACGCCCTGCGGACTGCGGTTGATTTCCATCAGGATCATGAAATCCGGGCCGGACAACCCGGTCGCCTCATTGATCTCTCTGACAATGCGTCCGGTGATGATTTCAGCAAGCCGGCGATATCCGCGCCATGCCTGCCACTCTACGTCTGAAATCTCTGTGCTGCCCATTATTTATCCCGTCGCGTAGTTGATATGTCAACTTTGTGATTATACAGTATCCGCTTTACATCGGGGAAGAACAGACATGTCGGACAAACTGACTATCGCTATCGTGGGCGGCGGCCCGGCAGGCCTCACGGCGGCCGTGATTCTTCAGCGCCACGGTTTTAACGTAACGGTGTTTGAGGATGAGCCGACGGATGCTGCGCGGAGTCAGGGCGGTTCGCTTGATTTGCATGCTGACAGCGGCCAGGCGGCACTGCGCAGAGCGGGCCTGCTGGAGCAGTTCATCAGTATCGCCAGGCATGAGGATCAGGAAAGCCGGATGCTGAATTACCTTACCGGAGACATTGAGGTCGACAGATTCACGCCGGAAGGTGAAATGGATAAACCGGAGATCGATCGCGGTGAGTTGAAAAACCTGCTGCTGAGCGCCCTGTTACCGCAGACCCTGCAGTGGAATCACAAACTGCATTACGTTGACTATGGCCAGCAAAAGGCGCACGGGCTGGTGTTCAGAAACGGCAGACGCTACGAAGCCGATATCGTGATTGGTGCAGACGGTGCCTGGTCGCGGGTCCGCCGTTATCTGACGCCGGTACGTCCGGTTTATACCGGCATTACCTTTTTCGAAGGCTGGATAGATCACCCGTCCGACCAAATCAACAGCATTGCCGGCAACGGGACCGCGTTCAGCTTTGGCGGTGCGCAGGCGCTGGTCACGCAACGCAACGGCGGCGGGAGGATTTGCGTCTATGCGGCGATGAAGCGCGCCCCTGATGTCATCGATCAACACATAGCCTCCTCCGGCCTCACCGCCTGGGTGCGCGACAGCTACCGCGACTGGGCCGCTTCCCTGCAGTTGGTGGTAAACGCCACCGGTGACTATGTCAGACGCCCGATTTACAGCCTGCCCGCCGATTTTGGCTGGGCACCACGGCCGGGCATCACCCTGATTGGCGATGCCGCTCACCTGATGCCGCCGGTTGGCGTGGGAGTCAACCTGGCGATGCTTGATGCTTCAGACCTGGCTCTGGCACTGTGCGAGGCCTCGCACCCGCAGAACGGACTGCGCTCTGCGGAGACCCTGATTATGGAACGCGCACGCGACATGATGCCTGATGCAATAGCGGGGTTTCAGAACTGGTTCGATGATAAAGCCTGAGCCGATCTGACAGCATGAGTTCAGACAACCCACTCGCGGATTATTGCCTAACCCGCGTGATAGCCGGTTTTTACTCCCTTAATTACGCTTTTGTCATCGTCGCTTCCCGGTAACATAAAAAACATAAAAATATTAATCATCTCTGGGTAGCGCATGAATGCTTCTTTAACCGCCGGGCGTATTTACGCCTGGCTGATAACGGCTGCTTTTTTTTGGGGTATCACTCCGTCAGCCTCAGCGTTATCTAACGGCTGTGCTACCGTTAATGCCCTGTCAGGTTCCACCTCTCTGTCTTACAGTGCCAACAGGTATCCTGCCTCGGACTTTACCGCTGGCGACGCGTTGACGCTGAGCTTTACCGACAGCGGTTCTGCTGCGGGCGGCACTCCCATGAACGCCGACAGTCTGAGCGTGGCCCGTTTTGACCTGAGTAATGCTCAGACTTACAACGCCGCAAATTCAACCTCAACCTCTTCCCACACCGTGACAATCACCGTGCCGGCCGGCAGTCTGGAGGCCAACGGGCTGGCCGTGCGGGTTACCACCTCGCATGGACAGATCAGTAACCTCGTATTTAACTGTACCAGTGCAACATCGTCATCCAGCGATGCCACGTTGTCAGGTCTGTCATTGTCTGCCGGCGCGCTCTCACCCTCTTTCAGTGCCGCCACCAGCAATTACAGCGCATCGGTTAACTTCGATGTTTCGTCGGTGACGGTAACGCCGGTGGTGAATGAAAGCCATGCCACGGTGACAGTCAATGGCTCATCAGTGGCTTCGGGGTCGGCCTCGCAGGCCATCGCGCTGAACGTCGGAAGCAACACTATTTCCGTGGTGGTGAGCGCGCAGGATGGCACCACCCGCGGGTACAGCATCAGCGTGACCCGTGCAGAAGCGCCGCCAGCGTCGGCAAACAGCAGCTCAACCGTTGCGGCCAACAGCACCAATAACACTATTTCGCTGGCGCTCAGCGGTGGGGCGGCGACGTCGGTAACTCTCGTAACGCCTCCGGCGCACGGTAGCGCCACGGTTTCAGGTACTGACGTGATGTATACGCCGGCAGCAGGTTATTCCGGCAGCGACAGCTTTGTCTGGCATGCCGCAAATGGGGGGGGAACCTCTGCGGATGCTACCGTAGCGCTGACTGTCAGCGCTCCGGCGCTGGCGCTGTCACCGGCATCGGGTGCGCTGTCCGCCGCGACGGTCGGCAACGCCTGGTCGCAGACGCTCACCGCCTCAGGCGGCACGGCTCCGTATACCTGGAGCAGCACCGCTTTGCCGCCTGGCCTGTCGCTGAACGCATCCGCCGGTACGCTGTCCGGAACGCCCGCAACAGCAGGAAATTATCACTTCCAGGTCATCGCGACGGACGCCCTCGGGGCCAGCGGCTCCGCCAGCTACACGCTGACTATCAACGCTGCGGCCCCCTCAGCCAGCAACAGTGCAGCCACGGTCGCGGCCAACAGCAGCAACAATACGCTGCCTCTCAGCCTTTCCGGCGGCGTCGCGACGTCCATCACCATCATTACTCCACCTTCACACGGCAGCATTACCGTATCCGGCACCAGCATAACGTACCAACCTGCTGCAGGATTCTCGGGAAGCGACAGTCTCACTTACACCGCCAGCAACAGTAGCGGAACCTCCAGCAGCGCGCAGGTTTTAATCAGCGTGTCGCAGTCCGTCCTGACGCTTTCGCCACCCGGCGGAACGCTGCAGCTTGCAACCGCCGGCAGCGACTGGACAACAACAGTGACCGCAGCAGGCGGGACGGCTCCCTATTCCTTCAGCGCGCTTAACCTGCCAGCAGGCATCAACCTGGACAGCCCGACAGGCAAACTCTCCGGCACGCCTGAGGCAGCCGGGAACTATCGCTTTCAGATCACCGCAGCAGACAGCCTGGGTAACCGCGGCACAGCCAGTTATACCCTGGCTGTCACGGCAGCTACGCAGTCAGTCCTGCAGCTACAACCCGCAGGCGGTCAGCTGCCACCGGCTGAAGCAGGAAAAATGTACGCACAGACTTTCAGCGTGACGGGAGGAACCGCGCCCTATCGCTGGCTGTCTGGCGGAACGCTGCCTGCGGGCATGGCATTCGCTGATGGACAGCTCAGCGGCGTGCCACAGGCAGCCGGTAATAGCCAGTTCAGTGTTCAGGTTACCGATGCTGTTGGCGCTACCCTGCGGGTTAATTACACGCTGTCGGTGACGGCTGCCGGGCCTCAGGCTACTGACCACAGCGCCACGCTTGTTGCCGGTCAGTCGGTCATGGTGAACCTGACCAGCGGTGCGACAGGCGGTCCGTTTACCGGCGCGCAGTTGCTTGATCAACCGGAAAGCAGCCTCGGCAAAGCCGAAATACGTGCGTCGGGAAGTGAGTTTCAGCTGTTTTTCACCGCAGCCGCACAGGCCAGTGGCAGCGTCGCACTGCGCTATGTGCTGACCAGCCCTGCCGGCACAACGCCGCCGGCCAGCGTGACGTTGACGATTACCGCCCGTCCCAATCCTGCGCAGGATGCAGATGTCATTGGTCTGGTCAGCGCTCAGTATCGTGCTGCGCAGAGTTTCGCTCGCGCGCAGCTACGAAACTTCAGCGACAGGCTGGAACAGTTACACAGCGGCGGCGAACTCCCTTCGGACATCAACGGCATCCGCTTTTCGCTGCCATCGGCTCAGGCAGAGCATGATGCTGACGAGAAAATGTGGGCAACCGCGTGGCAGCAGAAAGCCTTCAATGATCAACGCCCGGCGCAGCCCTCTCTCCCCGCGCTGCCCTTCTCCACCGACAGGCAGGTACAGCGCCTGTCTTACTGGACAGGCGGCTATGTTGATTTTGGTGGCGATAAAGCCGGCGGCGTGCATTTCAGTCATACCACCGTGGGCGTGTCTACCGGTGCCGACTACCGCTTCACTTCCGCCGTCGCGGCAGGATTAGGTATTGGTTTTGGCCGTGACGTCAGCGACATTGGCGACAGCGGCACGCGGACCAACGGGCGCGCATTCAGCACAGCACTGTATGGCAGCTATCATCCAGGGACGTTCTTCGTGGACGGCCTGCTTGGGCATGGCGTGATGGACTTCGATAGCAAACGCGTCATCACCGGCACCACCAGTGAAGCTCGCGGCAGCCGCTCCGGACGGCAGATTTTCGCCTCGCTGACCTCAGGCTATGAACTGCGAACCACAGATAGCCTGTTGTCACCTTATGGCCGCCTGCAGTATTACCGCACATGGCTTGATGGCTACAGTGAGTCCGGCGCAGGCGCATATAGTCTGGCTTATGCCCCGCAAACGGATTCTCAGATCATTGGTGGCGCCGGGCTGCGCGGTGAACATCGGGTAACGAGCGGTCAAATCGCGCTGCGCTTGCAGGGCCGTGTGGAGTATGCGCAGACACTCAGCAACAATGGTATCGCTCGCGTGGGTTATGCTGATACGGGCAACGACACGTGGCGAGTACCGCTGACCGAGCCGAGCCGCCAGACGTTAACGGCAGGCACCGCAATTGATTTTCTGCTGCCGCACAATATCACGCCCGGAATCGCTTACCAGGGAACGCTGGGGCTTGATGCACAGCGCACCCGCGATCAGATGATCATGATTCGGGTGAATATTGGATTCTGAGTGGAGAGTTGCAGGCCTGGATAACTTACTGATGAGGCAAAGGCTCATCACAAAGCAGAGGACACCAGTTGGAAGCTGCAGCTACTCAGTTCCATACACTGTCGATGTAAAGCCCAGCCTCTGACAGCAAAACCTAAAAAGCGTCCTCCGCGACGCTTTTCATATTTATAAGACTTATTTCTGGCCAAGTGCTAAATCAGACATCGCTCTCAGCCAGTCGCAAAAGATTATCACCCGCTCTGAATACGGCTGCCATGGTTTACTGTTGCTTTTGTTCCGCCTCTTTCTGTTTTTTGGCGGCCATGTGGTGGCCCACCGCGCAGCCCGCTGCCGCTCCGGCAACGCCATGATGAACCAGATGACCTGCCACGCCGCCAGCGACAGCGCCTTTCAGGCACCCTTTTGCCTCTGCCTGGGCGCTAACGACTAAAAGAAGGCCTGCCGCTGCCAGGGCCGCAATCCACTGTTTTTTCATTGCCGTAAATCTCCATAAAGATACGTGTTATGTCGGTGATGCTGAGCATAGCCTGGCAGAACTGACGGCGTGATATACAGGGGTTAAACGGCGAACTTTGTTACCTATGGTTACGCTTATGCAGCAACGGTCTGCTCAGGACAAAGTCAGTCAGGGCGCAAAACGCACCGGTAACCGCTCAGGTCATGATAGTGGATGCGCTGCATAATCACGATCATCGGCGTGGTTTCAATCGCCAGGCGTGATTTGATGGTTTCGTTGAAGCGATTCTTAACTCCATCGCGCACCGTTTTGCTGTACGCGTCGTCAGGCTTAACCGGGTCATCAATAATCAGTGCACCCTGCCAGCCAGGCTCCATATGGACGGCACGAAAACCCGTAACCTGACCAGCAGCTGATGCTGCATACCCCCCGCCACCGAATTCGTTCCACCACATCGCCTTGCTGTCAGCGTCATCACGTAGCTCCATCGGCCAAATGCTCTGATATGATTTCGACTTAATCATGCCTCGGGCAGTTGATGAGTTCAGCAGTGCAAGGTTGTGCGAGTATGAAAGATGCATGAAGCGCGCGCGGTTGTTTAACGCCAGCCCCCGCCCCATCATGTTGATTGTTGCCAGTTCAGTTTTGGTGTAGCCAGGCGGAACGTTGATAATCAGCCGGTTAATCTCGACAGCGATAACGCGATCTAGCGTCTGCTGTATGACTTTGTGGTGCGGCGCGACAATCATCTTGCCGCCGGTGCGTTGCTTAAAGAAGTATCTGGCGTAATACAGCCCATCCTCTTCACACTCTAAGCGGCGTGCATGGTTCTTCTGCTCAGCAGTCGTCATCCTCAAGCATCTCCCGCCGCGCAGCTTTGTATTCGTCTTTGGTCAGCGTGGCAACCTCAATCGGGCCGCCATTCTTGCCAGTGTGCTCGTGTGCTGCCTGCTCTTTAAACGCCATGACGGTGACATGCTTGCCAAGCAGTTCGAGGTTCTTGACCTTGTCATGCCATTTAATTTTTTTTCAGCAACCCGGCAGCATCGCCAGCCATCTCGGTGACGTCCATACCAGAGAGTGAGGTGCGCCAAACTTTGGGCCACTGAGCGATCGGCTTTAGTTCGTCGTTAGCGAGGAGAATGTCGAGCACGTCCATTTCGTCGATTTCTATGAGCCGCCTCAACACATAAGCAGCGTCAACATTAACCTTCTCGTTGCGCTCGGATTTAAGTTCGGCGATTCTGTTTTGAATGTCAGGTTTCGTTAGGTTTTCGCAACCTGATGTGCGGACAGTCTTTTCGCTGTACCCCGCTCGAATGGCCGCTTGCGTGGCGTTCAAATCGATGAGGTACTCGCGACAGAACATCTCTTGTTTGTCAGTGAGTGCCATTTTTTATCACAAGGAAGGATTGAAGGATGAATTCAAAACAAATCTCGTACAAAGTCAAAGGTCATGATAATGAGACTTTCATATTTTTAGACCGCCATGATGATGGCAGTTACTCCGTTCGAACTGGTCGTTCTATCCCTGTTAGCCACTTTAAATGGGAAGAGGAAACAATCACTCAATCAGTAGAAGAATTTCTTGCTAGCGAGCCTAATTACAGTGAAAAGGTTCAGCAATTAATATCTGAGTTCGAAAGCGAGAATACTTAGTAAGCAGGGCACTAGCTGGTCGCCACTTATATCCATTACTCGGTTTTTTGGATTCCACCGACGCGTACTCCATCTTAAGCACGTCTCCGGCGCGAGGTATACCCACGCGCCATCTTCCCGAGCTATGCCGATAAAGCCATTAACCACTTCGGGCTGTGAGCGGTTCATCAGGCCTTCATGCGTATCACCAGATTTGGTGGTTATTGTGATGTGGTAGGTGTCGGACATTGAGAGCCTCTTTATTCTCCGGATATATATTGCCATCAAAATGAGACAGTCCATGGTGATGGCAAAAATATGTTAACTTTGGCAAAGCCAAGGAGGCGGTATGTTTTCTTTTCTCACCACATTCAAGCGACTAATCACTAACCAGCAAAAACAACAAGACTCCAAGCCAGAACATTCAACAGAAGAACTTCTTGAATGGGCAAGAAGCTGTATGCTCGATGGCCTACCTGATAATTTTTTTCAGGCTAGGCTTTTGTGTGTCCGGGAACCTAATCCCACTAATCCAGATGGTTGGATAGTCAGTGTGAATCACGATGTGATGCTTAGTGCTGACTCAGAATATGAACGGTTTCAACCTGCTGATGACCTTTATCCTACGCAGTGCGTAGAAATGCTGCTTGATGGCAAGGAATGGCATAGCGCCTGTATTGTGTTCAACCAAGAAAAGACATCATTCCTATGGGAGTGAATATTTCCGAATCCAATTTGTGATGGCAATAAAAAACCGCCCAAAGGCGGCTCGATTCATATTAACTTCAGCAATTCTTGATACTGACCAGGCGTTAAGCATCTTACTTTGAGCCTGTTTGTCGATTTGACCCTGCCCCGAAGTCCTGCTCCATTTAGAAACAGAATTCCGGCATGATTGACCCTGACCCCGAATATGATCCATGCTTAATCAGGAATAACCGGCTTCAGGTTGGTAGCTTATTTTGGCAACCGGCAGATTTTTCGGCGAATTCGGACGGGGTCATCCAGCCCAGTGCAGAATGGGGACGACTCTGTTTATAGTGTATGCGTCAGGCCCCGATTTTGCACCGGGCATCCTCCATGCACATAAACCCGTTTTCGTTCAGACACTCCTGACGCAGCCTGCCGTTGAATGATCCCACCGTGGCATTATCTGTGGGCGTGCCTGGCCGTGAAAAGTCAATCCGGATATCACGTTCGTATACCCACCTGTCCAGCACTTTTCCCGCAAATTCAGAGCCATTATCTGTTTTCAGTAGCTGCGGTAACGGGCGTCTCAACGTGATGATGTCCAGCATCTCTGCCACTTCTGAACATCGCAGGTTCTGACCCACGCAGATCCCCGGACATTCGCGCGTACAGAGATCGATTACCGTCAGCAGGCGAAGCCGGCGACCGTCAGACAGCGCATCGGAGACAAAATCCATCCCCCATACGTGACCGGGATACAGCCCCTGCGGCTGGGATTGACGTTTCAGCGCAGATTTATTGCGGCGGGGGCGTTTCAGCCGCAGCGATAATCCCTGCTCGCGGTAAAGCCGGTAAATGCGCTTGTGATTATCGCGCCAGCCTTCCCGTTTCAGCATAACGTGCACCCTGCGGTAGCCATAGTGGACGCGGGTTTCGGTTATCTCCCTGATGCACAGTCTCAGCGCGCTGTCGTCTGCCGCAACGGAGCGGTACCGGAACGAACTGCGGCTGATCTTCAGCGCGAAGCAAACCTGTCTTTCACTGGCAACGTAGCGGGTCTGTAAGTCCCTGACCTACTCGCGCAGGCGTGCCAGCGTCAGCTCTTTTTTGCCAGAACGTCCTGCAGCATGGCTTTGCCGGGGCTCAGATCGGCAACCAGCTTCTTCAGGCGAAGGTTTTCCTCTTCAGGCTGCCGCATATGTTTCAGTTCTGGAGGAGGAATCCCGCCGTACTTTTTGCGCAAGGTGTAGAACGTGGCATCAGAAATGTCCAGCCTGCGGCAGACTTCCGGTACGGACGTACCCGGCTCAGCCTGCTTCAGGGCAAAGACAATCTACTCTTCGGTGAATCGTGACTTTTTCATCGGCACAACCTCCGCTCAGGGGAGTAAATATCATGCCGGAATTCTGTTTCTGAATGGAGCAGGATTTCGGGGCAGGGTCAACCCTGAAGCTCCATACCCCTATCCCCATAAATAAGCATGGGGATAATCCTGAAGCGGATCTGGTGCAATAGGAAGCAGCAAACCCGCAGTTAATCAGCTTAAGAGTTTTTGCGCGACTCTGTGATGAAGGTGACGATCTGTGAGGATAAACTCTCACGAACTTTTGACGTTGTCTGATCCCTAATTTTTATAATAGCTTCTTTTTGTTGAGCATTTAAACCAGACCATTGTGCTTTATCAGGGCCTATTGAATCATGGTACTCAGAGAGCTCAGCGTTACATTTATCAAAAGCTTCATCAGTAATGATGCCAGCTGATTTGGTGGTTTCGACCTGGCTGTCTGCATATTGGGTTACGCACTCGCTTAGGTTTTTTGCAGCACTTTCTGTATCAGCATGTACCACGGAGCACACCAGCAATCCCATCACAGCTAAAGCTAATTTCATATCCCTATTCCCATAAGTAAAAGTGGGCAAATCTTAGCATGGAGTGGGTGCAAGGTGGTGCAAATACCCACATGAGTATGCCCAGGTGCAATAGGATAAAAGATTAAAATGATAGAGATGGCTTTTCTATGAGCCCTTCAGCGGATTTTTATTCCATCTTTTGGCTAACCATTCAAACTCTTGATAATAGCTGTTTCTGCCTTTCTTTTCCCTCAGTGCCTTGATAAATGGCTCCGAATATTCGAAATTCTGGACTATAGAGCTATAGAACACTTCTTTTATCATCTGCTCGTGATAGCTTCCATTTTTAATGCTTACAGCTAATCTTTCGTAAAAATTCAGACAGTATTGAATTTTAATCCGGTCTGCTTTTTCATCTTCCGTTAAATCTCCACTTTGTGGAAAAATGTAAGCTCGAAACGATTTCCCAGAATTATGAACCTGACTCAACGCATGCTGGCCTTCAAGATACTTGATGTCGTGTCGGCTTTCAGAAAAGAATACAGAGGTTTGACTCTTTTTTGCGGTTTTGATGTTGTATATGATGGTTGCGGTTGCTACAGCTAATCCGATTGAGACAGCTACGGATGATATTATCTGAGCAACTGCAATCGCATACTGCCAATTCTCACTTAACGGCATAGGACTATCCTTGTTAAAACGGGGCCAAGAGCCCCGTTATCGCAACAATGATGGCTTTTAGAAGCCTTCGAACTCGTCAAATTTTCTCATAATATAGATACTCCTCAATTGTCGTTGCAGTAGCCATTGACGGTTACGTCAGACAGCATAAGTGTATTATCGCTGATAAATTAGTGCAACCACAAAATCCTGGTCAAAGTCAACACCCTAACTATACAGTTATCCATAGACATGGCTATGCAGCTTTAGCTCTTCTTGGCGCCTGCCTTTCAAGGAAGTCATCAGTAACGGCATCATACTCTTCTCATGTGAAGCCCTTCTGCTCAGGAAACTTCGCCGCCAGCAGCATCTGAAACTCCGTCATTGTCAGTCGCTCAGCCTCTTCCTTGCTCATGCCGAGGTGAGTACGCGCTGCGTTGATGTACTCGGATGCGTTGAATTCAGATGACGACTGGCCGGCCTCATGGCGCTGAAATTTCCTTACCTTCGCCTTACCGATAATTCCATGCTGGATGAGTGACTGCGCGATCAGCACCATATCACTGACCGGCATCAAGCCTTTCCAGTAGACGAATAGCCACTTGCCGGTATTCCCCGGTCTTAACTCGCCAATCAGGGTGCTGATATCTTCATCGCAGCACGCCGCCAGCACATTCATAGCCGCGTATACAGCGTACTTACTGGACTGCGGGCGGCTCAGACAGCTCACCAGCCAAGCCGGAATACCGCCAAAAGCAGCGACAGACCGCCTTACCAGTGATGATTGTTCATCACTGTGAAGGTCGTAGAATGACTGAACTATCTCCTGCGGGTTGCCGATTCGCATCATGTTTTCGAATGATGGCCTGAAGAAATAGTCATCCTCGCCTACTGTAATCAGGCATTCGCCTATTTCCTTTGCCGGAGCCATAGTTTCTCCAGAATCATTAAAAAGGGCAGTCGCAACCGCCCTTTTTAATGGTTACGAACCCGTAACTGTAACTGCGCAGGTAGCGGTGTATCCGCCATCAGTCGAAGTGAAGGTGATAGTCGCGGTGCCTGCGCCCACGGCAGTAACCAAACCAGTGCTGCTTACCGTTGCCTTCATTGCGTCTGAAGTCGTCCATGTCCCGGTGCGATCGCGGCTGCACCGCGCCGTCAGTTGGCGGGTTGCGTTCACAGCAAGACTTGCCGTTGCTGGAGTTACGGTCACACCGGTTGCCGGCACGGTCTCGTCAGTGTCGATAACCTAAATTGAACTGGCGTCACCCACTTTGAACTCAGTAGTTAGCGACATGATGTCATTTGTGCCACCATCTGAGCTCAGCGCAGTGATGTTCATGTAGCCGATAAAGGTGATCGGGCCATATTCCATACGAACCCATATGCCGTGACCCGGTCCGCGCGATAGGCACGTCTTTGCATAGCAGAGAGCCATCGGCCATCTCATATCGAGTGTTGCCGATGCGGGTGGTGAAGAAATATTGCATTGCACCACCTGTTGCAGGCATAAAAAAAACCTGCCTAAGCAGGGTTCTCAGTGTGAACTCCATAAATCAGGGAAATTCCGATTTTGCAGAGTATCACCATGAGCAACGCTACCATGCCATTCAAACTGGCTAATGGTTTTCATAGCAGCTTTTTTGATTTCATCTTCTATGGGGCTGAATTCTTCGACTTCATCAGTAAACTCAAATTGGCAGAGGTCAGCATTTGAATCGTAGAAAACAGATTTAACGTATCGTTGTAAACCAGCCTTTGCCAGCTCATCGGCAAATAAAAGCATCTCTGCCAACTCCCATGCCTTACTGTGCCTTGAGTCTAGGCTTATGCCGAAAGCTAAGCAATTGCCCGGATTTATCTGCCCTTTATCAGGATAACTCTTCGGATGCATCACGTTGTCCATTGGTTGTGAAGAAATCTATTAATTAACAACGTTAAAGCATGCGACTTTATCAATCAATCTTCCGTCACTACAACCTTGTAGAAGCAGCGCAATTAGGAAACTGGCCAGCATGGCCGGTCATGCCATCCAGCTTGGGCGGCTTTGACCAGTCGACATACGCTGAAGCGCTTGCCGGACACCATCGCTTCAATCGCCTGATAATGAATGTCGTAAACGTGATCGGCAGCCTGCAGGGGAGCGATTTGAACAGTTTTACCTGCTCGTCGATGATGCTGCGGATTACCGCGCCGGTGCTGGAATCCATAAGGTCGCGTAGGCCGGCAGATATACGCTCCGACCGGTCACGCCACATGGCGTCATCCGAAATAACCAGCGTGTCGATGAGTCGCTTCGATAACGCTTCAGACCATGGCTCTATCAGGTCGGCATAGCGCTCCAGCCTGTCTATGATGTCCGTAACGCTATCGTTTGCCCCATCGTAAGAACCCTCGACTACGGCACCCGCTGCCTGCGCTATCTGTCATAGCTGTGTTCCGTGCTGTCTCTCGGCGCGCTTCTGGTTCGGAGGCTTCGACATTATCGAGGTCTTTCTTTGTCGGCGGCGGCAGGTCACTGGTATTGTCGATAACAAGGCATGGAAGATCGGGCTACAGCGCGCCGGTATTGATGACTTCAGATTTCACGACCTGAGGCATACGTGGGCAAGCTGGTTAATCCAGTCCGGCGTTCCCTTATCTGCATTGCAGGAAATGGGCGGATGGGAAAGCATCGAAATGGTTCGCAGGTATGCACACCTGGCACCGAATCACCTGACCGAACATGCGCGCAAAATTGACTCACTTTTAGGGGGTAACGACACAAATACGACACAAGGAGAAAATCAGGTAGGGTTGAAGCTTGCGTAAGTCATTGAAAGTATTTGGCACGCCCTACAGGATTCGAACCTGTGACCTACGGCTTAGAAGGCCGGTGCTCTATCCAGCTGAGCTAAGGGCGCATAGAAGATGCGTCGGATTATACGTCGGCACGCTGGCGCGTCAACGTTTTTGCCGCCAACGGACGGCAGAGTGTCGAGGGAATGAACAATTCGCCTTAATGACGCTGACGCCACTCGCTCAGCGAGACCAGATTACTCACCTCCGCGGATTCCCCTTCCAGTTCAATCCCCTGCGGCGTAAAGCGCGCATTATACTGCTCGCGTAATGCATTCAGCTCCTGGCTGTCCGGCTCCAGCTGGCGCAGAAAGCCCAGCGCCAGCAACACCTGCTGACGTGAAATCAGAGCGGAGAACCCCGCCTTCGTCAGAATGTGATGCCAGCGCTGTGCGTTCTCATCGCTGCCATCAACAATCAGCACCTGCCAGATCAGCAGCACCGCCGCGCCATTATTGAGGTGCGCTTCGTTGTCGCCGCGAATGTAATCGGTGAACTCGTTTGCCGCCTCTTTGCCCATTTGCGCAAGCAGTGATTCAACATGCACCGGCGGCAGCTGCAGCCGCTTGCTGAGCGACTGCGCGGCGTGGCGCGAACCGGCGGTCAGCAGCTGAAATCCCACAACAAACACTATCGCCAGCGTGGCGAGCATCAACCAAATCATCACGTGTTCCACATCATTGCCTGGCGGGCATAATACGCGCTAAGCATGGCGCGCGCCACGGCGAAAAATCGGGAAACCGGTCGCGTAAACGAATCTGTGACTGACAGCCGCACGCGCTTCTGACAGAATAGGCGCCATCCCCGATTTAACTCTCTACAGATGGATTTCCTCTCTGATGGCAGCAAAAATTATTGACGGTAAAACGATTGCGCAGCAGGTGCGCCTTGAGGTTGCCGAAAAAGTGCAGCAGCGTCTCGCTGCCGGTAAACGCGCCCCTGGCCTGGCCGTGGTGCTGGTCGGTGAAAACCCGGCATCGCAGATCTATGTCGCTAACAAACGCCGCGCCTGCGAAGAGGTCGGTTTTGTCTCGCGCGCTTATAACCTGCCCGCCAACACCAGCGAAGCTGAACTGCTGGAGGTGATCGATGAGCTGAACAATGACGACGCTATCGATGGCATTCTGGTGCAGCTGCCGCTGCCGGCCGGGATCGATAATGTCAAAGTGCTGGAGCGCATCACGCCGGATAAAGACGTTGATGGCTTTCATCCTTATAACGTCGGTCGTTTGTGCCAGCGCGCCCCTAAGCTGCGTCCGTGTACGCCACGCGGCATCGTGACGCTGCTGGAGCGCTATAACATCGATACCTACGGCATGAACGCCGTGGTGGTTGGCGCATCGAACATTGTCGGTCGCCCGATGAGTATGGAGCTGCTGCTGGCCGGCTGCACCACCACCGTCACGCACCGTTTCACTAAAGATCTGCGCCATCACGTTGAGCATGCCGATCTGCTGGTAGTGGCAGTCGGTAAGCCGGGCTTTATCCCGGGCGACTGGATTAAACCAGGTGCGATTGTGATTGATGTCGGCATTAACCGGCTGGAAAGCGGCAAAGTGGTTGGTGATGTGGATTTTGCGTCAGCCTCTGAGCGCGCGGCTTACATCACGCCCGTACCGGGTGGCGTTGGCCCGATGACGGTCGCCACGCTGATTGAGAACACGCTGCTGGCGTGCGAGCAGTATCACGATGTGGAGCAGGCATAATGGCGAGTTTTTCACTGGGTAAACATGCGCACGTTGATTTGTGCGATCTGCTGAAGCTGGAAGGCTGGGTGGAGAGCGGCGCGCAGGCCAAAGCGGTGATCGACGAAGGCGAAGTGCGCGTTGATGGTGCTATTGAGACGCGTAAGCGCTGCAAGATTTTTCCCGGTCAGACGGTCGAGTTTGCCGGTCAGCGCGTAACGGTTGTGGCCTGATTTTACCAGGCAAATCCGGACCTGTAGCGGCGCAATTTATTGCGCAATGAATTGCGCCGCTACGATAAGTGCATCAGGTTAATTACCCATAACCAGTGGGTTAAAGTTAGCCGTATAAAAAAGGGCGAACCGCAGTTCGCCCTTTTTGTTATTTACGGCGCCAGCTTGACCCCTGCGGGCCATCTTCCACGATAACGCCCAGCTCGTTCAGCTTGTCACGTGCGATGTCCGCCTGCGCCCAGTCTTTCGCGGCGCGCGCATCGGCGCGGGTTTTCACCCAGTGTTCAATCTCCGCCACTTCATCGGCATTCACCTGTGCGCCACTCTGCAGGAACTGCTCCGGATCCTGCTGCAGAATGCCCAGCACATCGGCCAGCTGACGCAGTTTCGCGGCCAGCGCATCGGCGGCGGCTTTATCTTCACCCTTCAGGCGATTGACTTCACGCGCCATATCAAACAACACCGAGTAAGCTTCCGGCGTGTTGAAATCATCGTCCATGGCGGTACGGAAGCGGGCTTCAAACGCCTCACCGCCAGCCGGCGTCGCGCTGGCATCGGTATGGCGCAGCGCGGTGTAAAGGCGCTCCAGCGCCGCGCGTGCCTGATTCAGGTTATCTTCGCCATAGTTGAGCTGGCTGCGATAGTGGCCGGACATCAGGAAGTAGCGCACGGTTTCCGCATCGTAGTGCTGCAGCACATCGCGCACGGTAAAGAAGTTGCCGAGCGATTTCGACATCTTTTCCCGGTCAACCATCACCATGCCGGAGTGCATCCAGTAGTTCACGTATGGGCCATCGTGCGCACAGGTCGACTGCGCCACTTCGTTCTCATGGTGCGGGAACATCAGGTCTGAACCGCCACCGTGGATGTCGAAATGGGTGCCAAGCTGTTTGCAGTTCATCGCCGAGCACTCAATGTGCCAGCCCGGACGGCCATTGCCCCACGGTGAGTTCCACGCCGGCTCATCAGCCTTGGACATTTTCCACAGCACAAAGTCCATCGGGTTGCGCTTCACTTCCGCCACTTCCACGCGCGCGCCGGCCTGCAGCTGTTCGAGATCCTGACGCGACAGCGCGCCGTAATCTTTATCGCTCAGCACATCAAACATCACGTCGCCGTTATCCGCCACGTAGGCATGGCCGCGATCGATCAGCTTGCCGACCAGTTCGATGATCTCCGCGATGTGGCGCGTGGCGCGCGGCTCGAGATCCGGCGGCAGAATACCCAGCGCGGCAAAATCTTTGTGCATTTCGGCGATCATCCGGTTGGTCAGCGTTTCGATGCTTTCCCCGTTTTCGTTGGCACGTTTAATGATCTTGTCATCGATATCAGTGATATTACGCACGTATTTCAGCTTATAGCCCACGTAACGCAGGTAACGCGCGACCACGTCGAATGCCACAAAGGTACGCCCATGGCCGATATGACAGAGGTCGTAAACCGTGATTCCACACACGTACATACCGATTTCACCGGCATGAATGGGTTTAAATTCCTCTTTCTGGCGACTCAGGGTGTTATAGATCTTTAGCATTGAACGATTCCGTTGTTTACGTGTGCGGGATACGCCTTCTTGATGTAGCCGGTTATTGTGCCGTATTTTTCCGACTTGTGCATCGCTCGCTTCGCAACTGCCGTTGCCTTACTGACGCGTTATTGGAAATTGTGATATAAGAGGCGTCTACAAAAATGCCCCGCCGCCTTGCCGGTGCGGCAGTTGATACTGACGACAACCTCCACAGGACGAATATAATGGTCACTTTCCAGACGAACCATGGCGATATCGTAATCAAAACCTTCGATGACAAAGCGCCGGCTACCGTACAGAACTTCCTGGACTACTGCCGTGAAGGTTTCTACGACAACACCATTTTTCACCGCGTGATCAACGGTTTCATGATTCAGGGCGGCGGTTTCGAGCCGGGCATGAAGCAGAAAGCCACCAAAGCAGACATCCGCAACGAAGCCAACAACGGCCTGAAAAACACCAAAGGCACGCTGGCGATGGCGCGTACCCAGGCTCCTCACTCGGCTACCGCACAGTTCTTCATCAACGTTGCCGATAACGACTTCCTGAACTTCCGTGACGAAAGCCTGCAGGGCTGGGGTTACTGCGTGTTTGCTGAAGTGGTTGAAGGCATGGACGTGGTCGAAAAAATCAAAGCAGTGAAAACCGGCCGCAGCGGCATGCACCAGGACGTGCCGGTTGATGACGTGATCATCCAGAAAGTGACCGTCAGCGAGTAATGTCGCGCACGCTGTTTATCGCAGATTTACATCTGTGTCAGGAAGAACCGGCAATCACTGCCGGTTTTCTGCATTTTTTGCAGGGGGAAGCGCAGCAGTGTGATGCGCTTTACATCCTTGGCGATCTGTTTGAAGCCTGGATTGGCGATGACGATCCTAATCCGCTGCATCAGCAGATCGCCGAAGCCCTGCGTGCCCTGCCGGTGCCCAAATTCTTCATTCACGGCAATCGCGACTTCCTGTTAGGTCAACAGTTTGCCCGCGCCAGCGGCATGACGCTGCTGCCCGAAGAGCAGGTGCTGGAGCGCTATGGTCAGCGCGTGCTGATGATGCACGGCGACACGCTGTGTACTGACGATCACGGTTATCAGCGTTTTCGCGCCAAAGTGCATCAGCGCTGGCTGCAGCGGCTGTTTCTCGCGCTGCCGTTGCGTCTGCGCATGCGCATTGCTGCGCGGATGCGGGCCGACAGTAAGCAGGCCAACCAGCACAAGTCACTGAGCATCATGGACGTCAATCCGCAGGCGGTAGCCGCGGCGATGACGCGCCAGCAGGTGCCGATCCTGATTCACGGCCACACCCATCGCCCGGCGATTCATCAGTTCGAGCTCGCCGGCACGCCAGCGCAACGCGCGGTGCTGGGCGCGTGGCATGAGCGCGGATCAATGATTCAGCTGGACGCACAGGGCGTGCAGTTGATCGAATTTCCTTTCTGATTGTTTGCGGCGGAAATGCCGGTTTTCCGCCTACGCAACCGTTTTCCTTGCCGCTGTCTCGTGCTATTCTCTGTGCCCTTCTTTACCTGCCCGCCCGGCCAGGTTCGTTTGATTATTCACAGGAGTTGACCGCATGTCATCCAACGCCGCCCCGGCCCGTATCGCCATCGTCATGGGTTCCAAAAGTGACTGGGCTACCATGCAGTTCGCCGAGGAAATCCTTAACAGCCTGGATGTCCCGTTCCACGTTGAAGTGGTCTCTGCGCACCGAACGCCAGATAAGCTGTTCAGCTTCGCAGAGCGCGCAGCCGACAACGGTTTTCAGGTGATCATCGCCGGTGCCGGTGGTGCGGCGCACCTGCCAGGCATGCTGGCGGCGAAAACCCTGCTGCCGGTGCTGGGCGTACCGGTACAGAGCGCAGCACTGAGCGGCGTGGATAGCCTCTACTCCATCGTACAGATGCCGCGCGGCATTCCGGTCGGTACGCTGGCCATCGGTAAAGCCGGTGCCGCCAACGCCGCACTGCTGGCAGCGCAGATCCTGGCGATTCACGATCGCGATCTGGCTGCACGCCTGGCCGCCTGGCGTCAGAGCCAGACCGATGAGGTGCTGAATAATCCGGATCCGCGGGAGGACGCATGAAGCCAGTTTGCGTACTCGGCAACGGTCAGCTGGGCCGCATGCTGCGCCAGGCCGGCGAACCGCTGGGCATCGCCGTGTATCCGGTCGGACTGGACGCGGAGCCGTCGGCACTGCCGATCGCGCAAAGCGTAATCACCGCGGAAATCGAGCGCTGGCCGGAAACCGCGCTGACGCGCGAGCTGGCTAACCATCCGGCGTTCGTCAATCGCGATATTTTTCCGCGCCTCGCCGATCGCCTGACGCAAAAGCAGCTGCTCGATCAGCTCAACCTGGCAACCGCGCCGTGGCAGTTGCTGGCCGATAAAAGCGAGTGGCCGGCGGTGTTTAGCACGCTGGGCGAGCTGGCGATCGTCAAGCGCCGCACCGGCGGCTACGACGGCCGCGGCCAGTGGCGCCTGCGCGCCGACGAAACCGCAACGCTGCCGGATGAGTGCTACGGCGAGTGCATCGTTGAGCAGGGTATTAACTTCAGCGGTGAAGTCTCGCTGGTGGGCGCGCGCGGGCACGATGGCCGCACGGTGTTTTATCCGCTGACGCACAACCTGCATCAGGACGGTATTCTGCGGACCAGCGTTGCCTTTCCACAGGCTGATGCCGCACAACAGCAGCAGGCGGAAGCGATGCTGAGCGCGATCATGCATGAGCTGAAATACGTGGGCGTGATGGCGATGGAGTGTTTCGTCACGCCGCAGGGCTTGCTGATCAATGAGCTGGCACCGCGCGTGCACAACAGCGGCCACTGGACGCAGAATGGCGCCTCTATCAGCCAGTTTGAACTGCACCTGCGTGCCGTGCTCGGTCTGCCGCTGCCGCAGCCGGTGATGTTTGCGCCGTCGGTGATGGTCAACCTGATTGGCACCGACCTCAATACCGACTGGCTGCAGCAGCCGCTGGTGCATCTGCACTGGTACGACAAAGAAGTCCGCGCCGGACGTAAGGTCGGGCACCTGAATCTGACCGACAGCGATCCGGCACGCCTCACCGCCGCACTCAATGCGCTGGTACCGCTGCTGCCTGACGCCTATGCGAGCGGCATCGCGTGGGCCGTGGCGAAGCTGTAGTTCCGCGGTGTTCCCCTCACCCTTGCCCTCTCCCACAGGGAGAGGGGATTATACGGTGCGACCTTTAAGTTTGACGCTCACCTTAACATCCTAAAGTTACAGGCTCGATCGGCCCCCTCTCCCGTGGGAGAGGGAATCATGCGCTGCGATTTTCCCGTTTGACGCTCACCTGAACGTTCTGAAGTGCAGAATCACGCATACGGGCCCGATCGGCTCCCTCTCCCGTGGGAGAGGGCTGGGGTGAGGGCATCAGGCAGCATCAAACCGCCTGAACAGCGCTTTCCCCTTCAGTAAGCGGACACCCAGCCAGCCGCCGCACAGCGACAGCAATGCCGCGCCACACAGCGGCAGCGCCAGCCACAGCGTCCAGTCTGGCTGCCACGGGAAATCAAAAATCTTACGCTGAAGTCCCCACAGTGCCGCTTCCGCCCCCAGCGCCGCCGCGATTCCGGCGACCACGCCAAGCAGCGCAAACTCACACCACAGCGTACCGCGCAGCAGGCGCTGGCTGGCACCGAGCGTGCGATACACCACCAGCTCCTGCCGGCGCTGGCGCATGCCAACCTGGATCTGCGCCAGCAGCAGCAACACACCGCAAACCGTCACCAGGATCACCATGATCTCCAGCGCCTGGCTCACCTGCGCCAGCACCTGTCCAATCTGCTTCAGCATGCTGCCGACATCCAGCAGGCTCAGCGTCGGGAACGCGCGGTTGAGCTGCGCCAGCAGCGCGGGATCGTTCACCATGCGGAAGCTGGTCAGCCAGGTTTGTGGCTGCTGATCGAGCGCGCCCGGCGGGAAGATAAAGAAGAAGTTTGGCCGCAGGCTCTCCCAGTCGACCTTGCGCAGACTGGTGATGGTCGCGCTGAACTGCTGCGTATCGCCGCTAAATGTCAGCCTGTCGCCGAGCCTGACGCCCAGACGGTCGGCCAGCTCGACCTCCATCGAGACTTCACCGGCTTTCGGCGGCCAGCTGCCGGCCAGCAGCGGATTGTGATCCGGACGCTCCGCCTGCCACGTCAGATTAAGCTCGCGATTCAGCGCGTTATCCAGGTTGGGATCGGCCGGCTTGCCGTTCAGCTCAGTGAGCCTTGCCCGCACGATCGGATAGAAGGTTCCGGCGTTAACCTGATGCTGCCGCAGGAACTCGTCTACCTGCGGCACCTGCTGCTGGGTCAGATTGAGCAGAAAATAGTTGGGCGCATCCGCCGGTAATTGCTGCTGCCAGCGATCGAGCAGATCGCCGCGCATCACCAGCAATAACGCCAGCAGCATAAAGGAGAGCGAAAACGCCGCCAGCTGGCTGAGCGTCATGGCGGGCTGACGCAGCAGACGGTTGATCGCCAGGCGCAGCGCCAGATTACGCACCACCAGTCTGCGCAGCAGCAGGAGCGTGCCCCAGCCGAGCAGCGCCAGCAGCAGTGCCAGCATCACCACGCCAGCCAGCAGCGCCCACAGCATTTTGCTGCCGCCCATCAGCAGCGCAAGGAGCGCTACCACCACCAGCGCCATCACCGGCAGATAAATACGCAGCGGCCACAGCGAGGCTACCGCATCACGACGCAGCACGCGCAGCGGCTGTGTGGCCATCAGCAGACGGTATGGACGCAACCCGACCAGCAGCGAGATCACCACCAGCGCACCAATCGCCCACAGCCACGGCCAGACGCTGGCAGCCGGTAAAGCGGCGGGCAGCACCGGTTTGAGCATCAGCAGCAGCGCGACTTCAATGCCCTGCCCCAGCGCACTGCCGGCGATGGCCGCCAGCAGCAGCACGGCCAGCCACTGACCGATAATCAGCCGCTGCAGCGATTTACGCGTGGCGCCCAGCGTTTTCAGCACTGCCACCAAATCGTAACGGCTGCGGCAGTAATGACTCATGGCGACCGCCACTGCGGCAATCGCCAGCAGCAGGGTTAACAGCGCTGAGAGCAGCAGGAACTGCTGCGCACGCTGCATTGAGCGGCCCAGCGCATCCTCGGAATTTTCCACGCTGATCCAGCGCTCGCCGGCCTGCAACTGCGGCTGAATCCAGCGATCATAGCGCGCCAGCGGTGCCGACTCGCCGGAAAACTTATAGCGCCAGCTCAGCCGGCTACCGGGCTGGATCGCGCCGGTTTTCTCCACGTCAGCAAGGTTCATCAGCAAACGCGGTGCCGTCTGAAACGGATTGAATCCGCCGTCCGGCTCCTGAATCACTTCGCCGGCAATGCGCAGCGTGGTATCGCCCACGTCAATGCGGTCACCGACCTTCAGGTTAAGCAGCGCCAGCAGACGCGGCGCGGCCAGCACCGTTCCGGCCACCGGACGCAGGCCGGGCGGATCCGTCTGCAGGGTGCCGAACATCGGGTACGCATCATCGACCGCTTTGACATCGGCCAGCTGCGGTGTCTCCTGCGCAAAGGTCATGGTCATAAAGCTGAGCTGCCGGCTGACCGCCAGCCCCTCTTCGCGCGCTTTGTCCAGCCACGCATCCGGTGCCGGTTTACTGCTGCGCAGCGTGCGGTCGCCGGCCATAAAGTCACGGCTCTGCTGGCTCAGCCCTTTCTCCATGCGATCGCTGATGGAGCCCAGCGCCAGCACGCAGGCCACCGCCAGCGTTAGCGCCAGCCAGACAATCAACAGCGAGGGGGAACGCCACTCGCGCCAGAACCAGCGCCAGATCATGCTTCCTCCCTCAGCTTGCCGTCGCGCAGCCGCAGGCGACGATCGCAGCGTGCCGCCAGCTGCTCATCGTGCGTCACCAGAATCAGCGTGGTAGCGAAATCGCGATTGAGCGAAAACAGCAGATCGGCGATGCGATCGCCGGTTTTGCGATCGAGGTTACCGGTCGGCTCATCGGCAAACAGCAGGCCGGGACGGCCGCTGAAGGCGCGCGCCAGCGCCACGCGCTGCTGTTCGCCGCCGGAGAGCTGGGCCGGCAGATGGTGCAGACGATCTTTCAGTCCGAGCTGCGTCAGTAATTCAGTGGCCTGCGCGCGACTGTCGCGATCGCTGTCTCCGCGCAGCAGTGCCGGAAGCTGCACGTTCTCCAGCGCGTTGAGCGTGGGCACCAGCATAAAGGACTGAAACACAAAGCCAACCTCACGCGCACGTAACGCGGCGCGCTGCTCTTCGTTCATCTGGTGCAGCGGCTGGCCCAGCAGATGCACTTCGCCGCTGCTGCCATCATCCAGTCCGGCGAGAATCCCCAGCAGGGTGGATTTCCCGGATCCCGACTCGCCGATCAGCGCCAGCGTCTCGGCTGGTTTGACAACCAGCTCAACTCCGGTAAGGATGGTCAGCTGATGCTCTCCCTGACCGACGGACTTAGTAAGATGATGAACTGCAACAATGTTTTCCGCTGGCATTATTCCTTCCTGTTGTTATTGCTGCTGCTGGTGTCGCGCATCGCCGCCGCCGATACCCTGCTGATTCTCGGCGATAGCCTGAGTGCCGGCTATCGCATGTCCGCCACCGCCGCCTGGCCGAGCCTGCTCGACAAAACCTGGCAACAGCAGCCCAAAGTGGTTAACGCCAGCATCAGCGGTGATACCGCCGGTCAGGGGCTGGCGCGGTTGCCGGGCCTATTAAAACAGCATCAGCCGCAGTGGGTGTTAATCGAATTGGGCGGTAACGATGGGCTGCGCGGCTTCCCGCCGCAAAACATCGCGCAGGATCTGAGTAAAATTATCGATCAGGTCAAAGCCGCTAACGCCCAGCCGCTGCTGATGCAAATTCGTCTGCCGGCTAATTATGGCCGACGCTACACCGACGCGTTCAGCGCGCTCTATCCGCGCCTCGCGCAGCAGTATCATATTCCGCTGGTACCGTTCTTTATGGAGCAGGTTTATCTGAAGCCGGAGTGGATGCAGCAGGACGGTATTCACCCCAATCCGGATGCGCAGCCGTTCATCGCCAACCTGATGGCTGAGCAACTGGCTCCGCTAGTTAAGCATGATTAACGCCGCGACGAGCCCAATTACAGGTAAAGATATGCAAAAGTCTGTATTAATAACCGGCTGCTCCAGCGGCATCGGTCTGGTGGCGGCCAACGATCTGCTGGCGCGCGGCTATCGCGTGCTGGCCGCCTGTCGCCGCGCTGACGATGTGGCGCGCATGGATGAGCTCGGCTTCACCGGCATCCAGCTGGATCTTGACGATCCGGCCAGCGTGGATGCCGCCGCCGATCGCGTGCTGGCCCTCACCGATCACTGCCTGCACGGGCTGTTCAATAACGGCGGCTTCGGCCAGTACGGTCCGCTGACCAGCGTGTCGCGTCAGCAGCTGGAGCAGCAATTCTCCACCAACTTTTTTGGCACCCACCAGCTGACGCTGCGCCTGTTGCCGGCGCTGCAAAATAGCGGCGACGGGCGGATTATCAACACCAGCTCGGTGCTCGGCCTGATTTCAACGCCGGGCCGCGGCGCTTATGCCGCCAGTAAATGGGCGCTGGAGGCGTGGAGCGATGCGCTGCGCATGGAAGTGCGCCACAGCGGCGTGCGCGTCAGCCTGATTGAGCCGGGCCCGATTACCACCCGGTTTACCGAAAACGTGCAGCAGGGCGAACGCGACAAGCCCGTGCGCAACCCCGGTATCGCCGCGCGCTTTAGCCTGCCACCGGAGGCGATTCTGCCGAAACTGCGGCATGCGCTGGAGAGTAAACATCCGCGCCTGCGCTATCCGGTGACGCTGGTCGCCTGGGCGATGAGTCTGCTCAAACGACTGCTGCCGGGCTGGATGCTGGATCGCATTTTACGCAGTAACTAAACTGCAAGCCGGAATTGAACTTGAAGCCGGGGCGTTTGCCCCCATATCCTCAACACACTTTCTGCCAAGAGACGTATTCATGTCACACGCTTTGATTATCGACATCAACGAATCCAACCTGCAGCAGACGCTGGAGCAATCGATGCAGCTGCCGGTACTGTTCTACTTCTGGTCGGAGCGCAGCCAGCACTGCCAGCAGCTGACGCCGGTGCTGGAGCGTCTGGCACAGGAGTACGCCGGCCAGTTTATTCTGGCGAAGCTGGATTGCGATAAAGAGCAGCTGGTGGCATCGCAGTTTGGTCTGCGCTCTCTGCCGACCGTCTACCTGTTCCAGAACGGCCAGCCGGTCGATGGCTTCCAGGGCCCGCAGCCGGAAGAGGCGATTCGCGCGCTGCTGGAGAAAGTCCTGCCGCGTGAAGAGGAGTTAAAGGCGCAGCAGGCGATGCAGCTGATGCAGGAAGGCAAGCCGCTGGATGCGCTACCGCTGCTGAAAGACGCCTGGCAGCTGAGCAATCAGAACAGTGAAATTGGTTTTCTGCTGGCAGAAGTCCTGATCACCCTGAACCGCAGCGAAGAAGCCGAAGCGGTGCTGGCTGTGGTGCCGTTGCAGGATCAGGATACGCGCTATCAGAGCCTGATTTCGCAAATCGACCTGCTGAAACAGGCCGCCGACACGCCGGAGATCCAGCAGCTGCAGGAGCAGATGGCAAGCGAACCGGACAACGCCGGTCTGGCTGCTAAACTTGCGTTACAGCTGCATCAGGTGGGCCGCAATGAAGAAGCGCTGGAGCTGTTGTTAGGTTTTCTGAAGCGCGATCTCAGCGCCGGTGACGGCGAAGTGCGCAAAATGTTCCAGGAGATTCTGGCGGCCCTCGGCACCGGCGATGCCCTCGCCTCGCGCTATCGTCGCCAGCTCTACTCGCTGCTGTACTGACCGGTACCGCGCGGTAAACGGGCCGAAGCGACTCGGCCCGACAATCTGACAGCCAGGAGGTTATATGTTAACAGTGATTCCCGTCATCATCGTGCTCGCGCTGGTTACCGTGTGGGCCGGTGTCAAAATTGTGCCACAGGGCTACCAGTGGACGGTGGAGCGCTTTGGCCGCTACACCAAAACGTTGCCGCCCGGTCTGAATTTAGTCGTGCCGTTCATGGATCGTATTGGTCGCCGGATCAATATGATGGAGCAGGTCCTCGATATTCCGTCGCAGGAGATCATCTCCAAAGATAACGCCAACGTCACCATCGACGCAGTGTGCTTTATTCAGGTGGTGGATTCGGCGCGCGCCGCTTATGAAGTCAGCAATCTTGAGCTGGCCATCATCAACCTCACCATGACCAATATCCGCACCGTGCTCGGCGGCATGGAGCTGGATGAGATGCTGTCGCAGCGCGATAACATTAATACCCGCCTGCTGCACATTGTGGATGAAGCGACCAATCCGTGGGGGGTAAAAATTACCCGTATTGAAATCCGCGACGTGCGCCCGCCGCAGGAACTGATAGCGGCCATGAACGCGCAGATGAAGGCTGAGCGTACCAAACGTGCCGATATCCTCGCCGCCGAAGGCGTACGCCAGGCGGCCATCCTGCGCGCCGAGGGCGATAAGCAGTCGCAAATCCTTAAAGCGGAAGGCGAACGTACCTCCGCCTTTTTGCAGGCGGAAGCGCGCGAGCGTCAGGCCGAAGCCGAGGCCAACGCCACGCGAATGGTGTCAGAAGCCATCTCTGCCGGAGATATCCAGGCGATTAACTATTTCGTGGCGCAGAAATACACCGATGCCCTGCAAAAAATTGGCGAAGCGAATAACAGCAAAGTGGTGATGATGCCGCTCGACGCCAGCAGCCTGCTCGGCTCGGTGGCCGGTATCAGCGAGCTGCTGAAAGAGAGCCGTCAGGAGCGCAAACCGTGATGCTGATGGAGCTGATTGCGCATCCGCACTGGTTCTGGCTCACGCTGGGCGGTTTACTGCTGGCTGCGGAGATGCTCGGCACCAGCGGTTACCTGCTGTGGAGCGGTGTGGCGGCGGTGCTGGTCGGGATCATTGAGTGGCTGTTTCCGTTCTCATGGACCAGCCAGGGCATGTTGTTCGCCACTCTGACGCTGCTGTGCGTGTTTTTCTGGTATCGCTGGATGCGCTTTCGCGAAAGTGCGCAGCAGCCGAATACACTTAATCAGCGCGGCAGCCAGCTGATTGGCCAGCACCTGACGTTAGACAGTGCGCTAAAAGACGGCGTCGGTCATGTGCGCATTGGTGACAGCAGCTGGCGCGTGCAGGCGCAGGAAGATTTGCCGGCGGGCACGCCGGTGATCGTGACCGGCGTGTCAGGCATCACGCTGCTGATTCAGCCGCGTTTGCCACCCTCCTGATGACCGCAGCCCGCCAGGTGATTGATGATGGGACATTCGGCACCGTCATCGCCCGGGCAGGCTGCAGCCAGTTCCAGCAGACGCGCGCGCATCGCGTGCAGCTCTTCAATATGCGCCGCGATCTCATCCGCCTTCTGCAGGGTACGCGCTTTGACATCGGCACTGTGGCGCGCCGGGTTATTAAACAGCGCGACCAGTTCGCGACACTCCTCGAGTGTGAAGCCCACCTGCCGCGCCTGGCGCAGAAAATTAAGCTCATCCAGATGGTGCGCGGCGTAACTACGATAGCCGTTGTCACTGCGTAACGGCGGCGTAACCACCCCTTTCTGTTCGTAAAAACGAATCGCTTTGCTGGTCAGCCCGGTTTTTTTTGCTACATCGCTGATGTTCATCTCTGCCCCTTGACCTTCCCCTGAATGGAAGGTTTAGGCTTTATAACTAATGCAAACCTTGCAGCGAGTCAAACCTGATAAACGAGGAGTTGATGATGTCACACACACAATTACTGGCTCTGGACGGCTTGTCCTGTGGCCACTGTGTTAAACGCGTTAAAGAGGCGCTGGAACAGCGCAGCGATGTGGAACAGGCCGAGGTAACGCAGCAGGAAGCGCGCGTCACCGGCGCAGCCAGCACCAGCGATCTGATTGCCACCGTTGAGCAGGCTGGTTATCACGCCACGCTGAAAAATGAGGCGTCCAGCCCAAAGCCTGATCCGTTGCCAGCTCAGGAGCCGCAGCCGGAGGCGCTGACAACGGAGTCGCAGCCGGCAGAAGAGAGTCTTGCGGTGCACCACCTGCTGATTGGCGGGATGAGCTGCGCCAGCTGCGTCAGCCGCGTCGAGCAGGCGTTACAGAAAGTGCCCGGCGTGAGCCAGGCGCGCGTCAATCTGGGTGAGCGCAGCGCGCTGGTGCTGGGCGATGCCGTACCCTCAGCGCTGGTCAGCGCCGTAGACGAGGCGGGTTATTCTGCGGAAGTGATCGAAGATGAACAAACCCGGCGCGAGCGCCAGCAGGTCAGCGCACAGCAGGCGATGCGCCGCTTTAGCTGGCAGGCGGCGCTGGCGCTGATCGTCGGCGTGCCGATGATGGTCTGGGGCATGGTCGGTGATCACATGATGCTAAACGACAGCAATCAGACGCTCTGGCGCGTGCTCGGTGCCGTCACGCTGGCGGTGATGGCGCTTGCCGGCGGCCACTTCTATCGCAGCGCGTGGCGCAGCCTGCGTCATGCTACCGCCACCATGGACACGCTGGTCGCGCTCGGTACCGGTGCGGCCTGGATCTACTCGATGAGCGTCGCGCTGTGGCCGGTATTTTTCCCGCCGCAGGCGCGCCACCTTTATTTTGAAGCCAGCGTGATGATCATCGGCCTGATTAACCTCGGCCATGCGCTGGAACAGCGCGCGCGCCAGCGCGCCTCACAGGCGCTGGAGCGGCTGCTGGATTTAACCCCGGCGCAGGCCTGCGTGATCACCGCCGAAGGGGAAAAGCCGCTGCCGCTCAGTGAAATCACACCGGGCATGACGCTGAAACTGGTCACCGGCGATCGCGTACCGGTGGACGGCGAAGTCAGCCGCGGCGAAGCCTGGCTTGATGAAGCGATGCTCACCGGCGAAGCGCTGCCGCAGTCGCGCCGTCCTGGCGATAAGATTTATGCCGGGACGCTGGTGCAGGACGGATCGCTACAGTTCACCGCCCGCGCCACCGGCAGCCATACCACGCTGGCCCGTATTATCAATCTGGTGCGTCAGGCGCAGAGCAGCAAGCCGGAAATGGGCCGGCTGGCCGATCGCATCTCGGCGGTGTTTGTGCCGGTGGTGGTGGCGATTGCCCTGCTCAGCGGAGCGGTCTGGTATGTTGTCGGGCCGCAGCCGCAGCTGGCCTATACGCTGGTGATTGTCACTACGGTGCTGATTATCGCCTGCCCATGTGCGCTGGGCTTAGCCACGCCGATGTCGGTGATCGCGGGCGTCGGCCGCGCCGCCGAGCTGGGCGTGCTGGTGCGCGATGCCGATGCGCTGCAGCGGGCCAGTGAAGTCGACACCATTGTGTTTGATAAAACCGGCACCCTGACCCAGGGTACGCCGCAGGTCAGCGAGGTGCTGCTGTACAGCGACTGGGATCGTCAGCAGGTACTGCAGGCCGCGGCCCAGCTGGAGCTGGGATCGGGGCATCCGCTGGCGAAGGCCATCGTCGCCGCCGCACCGACCGTCAGCGACGCCCGCGTTGCGCAATTTCGTACAATACGCGGCAAAGGCGTGAGTGCTACTGTCGCTGACAGAACGCTGCTGCTGGGCAATGCGGCGCTGCTGGAAGAGCAGCACATCGACCTGCGCGCCGCACAGCAGGATATTGCGCGACTCGCCGCGCAGGGCGCCACGCCGGTGCTGCTGGCGGATCAGCAGCAGTTGCTGGGCCTGATCGCCCTGCGTGACCAGCTGCGTCCGGAGAGCCGTGCGGCGCTACAGCGGCTGCATCAGCTGGGCTACCGTCTGATCATGCTGACCGGTGACCATCAGACCACTGCCGAAGCCATCGCTGCCGAAGCGGGCATTGATGAGGTGATCGCTGGCGTGCTGCCGGACGGTAAAGCGCAGGCGATTGCGCTGCTGCAACAGCAGGGGCGCAGCGTGGTGATGGTGGGCGACGGCATCAACGACGCCCCGGCGCTGGCGCAGGCGGATGTGGGGATCGCCATGGGCGGCGGCAGCGATGTGGCGGTTGAAACCGCGGCGATGGCGCTGATGCGCAACGATCTGCACTGCGTGGCCGACGCGCTGGCGATGGCCAACGCCACGCTGCGCAATATGCGGCAGAATCTGCTGGGTGCCTTTGTCTATAACAGCCTGGGCATTCCGATTGCTGCCGGCGTGCTCTATCCATTTACCGGCGTGCTGCTCAGCCCCATCGTCGCCGGTGCCGCCATGGCGCTGTCGTCGATCACTGTGGTGAGCAATGCTAACCGTTTGCTGCGCTTTAAACCGGCGCAGCGGCAATAGCAACCTCTGCCCTGTCTTTCGCTGAGCGAAATCGCTAGCATGGATTTTTGACTTAAAAAGGACACGGCATGAGACGCAGTGTGTGGCACCGCCTGCAACAACTGGCCAGCAGCCTGTTCCCCGCCAGCTACAGCTGGCCCGCCATGGATATCAGACTCGGAGACCGCCGTCTGCATCTGGCTGGCAGTATTCATATGGGCACGCGCGATATGCAACCGCTGCCGGCCGGCTTGCTGCGCCAGCTGCAGAAAGCCGATGCGCTGGTGGTGGAAGCGGATATTACCCGCGGCAGTTCACCGTTTAGTGAGGGTGAAGCGTATCCGCCGCTGGCAACGCGGCTGACGCCAGAGACGCTGCAGCAGCTGACGGCGCTGTGCGATGAGCTGTCACTGAACATCGCGCTGTTTGATAGCCTGCCGTTCTGGCAAATTGCGCTGATGCTGCAGGCGCAGCAGGCGCAGCGGCTGGGGCTGCGACCGCAGTACGGTATTGACTATCAGCTGCTGCAGGCAGCGCAGGCGGCAGGAAAACGCATTATTGAGCTGGAAGGGCCGGAAATGCAGATCGCGTTGCTGAAATCACTACCGCAGGATGGCCTGGCGCTGCTGCTGGATACGCTGGAACACTGGCACACCAACGCGCGACTGCTGCAAACCATGATCAGCTGGTGGCTGGATGCGCCGCCCGCCAGTCAGCCGGTGGCGCTGCCGACTACGTTCAGTAGTGAACTGAACGATACCCTGATGCGCAACCGTAATCAGCACTGGCGCGAGCTGCTGCTGGCGCTGCCGCGCGGGCGCTATGTGGTGGCGGTCGGTGCACTGCATCTGTACGGCGAAGACAATTTGCCGCAGCTGCTGAAGGCATAAAAAAAGAAGGCCAATATTGCTATCGGCCCGTCAAAGAGGAATTTGTTTATGATTTTGGTTATCGCCAGGGTGACTGGCGCCGGCCAATTTTCGCGCAAAGTTCAGATTTTCGCCAGTACTTTCACGCAAACCGAGATAAGAATTTTCGTAGCAAGGATTGAATATGACACCCGCCGTAAAACTGCTGGAAAAACAACAGGTCGCTTTTACCCTGCATCCCTATGAGCATGACAGCCATGAAACCCACTTCGGTGACGAGGCGGTGCGCAAGCTCAACCTGGATGCGCGCCAGGTGTTTAAAACCCTGCTGGTGGCGCTTAACGGTGATGGCAAAGCGCTGGCAGTAGCGGTGACGCCGGTCTCCTCACAGCTGGATTTGAAAAAAGTCGCCAAAGCGCTGGGGGCGAAGAAAGCCGACATGGCCGATCCGCAACTGGCGCAGCGCGTCACCGGCTATCTGGTGGGTGGCATCAGTCCGCTGGGGCAGAAAAAGCGGCTGCCGACGGTGATCGATCAGCAGGCCAGCGAATTCCCGACCATCTTTATTTCCGGCGGCAAGCGCGGGCTGGATATCGAACTGGCCGCGCAGGATCTGGCACGGCTGCTGGATGCCACGCTGGCTGACGTGGCGCGCCGCGATTAATCAGGCTGCTGCGCGCACAGCTGGTCGATCATCCAGCGCCCGGCCGGGCCCGGCGGATTGCGCCGCGACCAGATGACATCCACCGCAATATGCTGCGGCCAGCCCGGCACCGGCAGCTCGTGCAAGACCTGATGACCAAACTGCTGCACCAGCCAGCGCGGCAGTACGCTCCAGCCAAACCCCTGCTCCGCCATCTCCAGCAACAACAGATAAGTTGGGGCCGACCAGGTGCGGCCCGCCGGCAGCGGCTGGCGGGTTTCCACCCAGGTATTGAGCCGCAGCTGACGCAATTCGCCCAGCTGCGCCTCGCTCACCTGCGAACGGGCTGCCAGCGGGTGATCCTGATGCAGGAAAATCGCCATTTGCGCTTCAACCTGCAGTCGCGCCACCGCCAGATCCGGCGGCAAACGCGGCTGGGCGCGCACCACGCCAAGATGTACGCGCCCGGCCTGCAGTAAATCCAGCACATCCTCATCTTCTGCAATCATGCATTCAAATTCGATATCCGGATAGCGCGCCTCAAAGCGCGTCAGCAGATTTTCATGGTGATCGGCCTGCCAGAAGTCGGAAATGGCCAGGCTGAGGCGCGGCTCAACGCCCTGCGACAGCCGCACCGCCAGTTCATCCAGCCGCTGGCTGGCAGCAAGAATTTGCTGCACCTGCGCCAGCGCGCGCTGGCCCTGAGCGGTCAGCACCGGCTGGCGACCGCTGCGATCAAACAGCGCAAAGCCTAAGTCATCTTCGAGATTGGCCACCGCGCTACTGATGGTGGACTGACTTTTTGCCAGCGCACGCGCCGCTGCAGAAAACGAGCCGCTGGCGACGGTCTGGACAAATGCCTCAAGGGATTCTGGTGAGTACTTCATGCTGAACCATCGCTTTTATCGATAGGTAATCATTTTATCTTAGCATTGTGCAGTGAGAAAATGCGTGGCGTTACTCAAAAGGAGGTTTATATGCGTACCCGTTCACTGAAAGAACGTTTTTGTCATGCCGCAGGCTTTGAAGGGTTAGCGATCGTCACGGTTGCGCCGCTGGCCGCCTGGGTCATGGATAAACCGCTGTTTCAGATGGGCGCGCTGGCGATTATGCTGTCGACCGTCGCCATGCTGTGGAACATCATTTATAACAGCGGTTTTGACCGCCTCTGTCCGCCGCAGCGCCAGCGCGGTCTCGGCCTGCGCGCGCTGCATGCGCTCGGCTTTGAGGGCGGTTTTATCCTTATTGGCCTGCCGATTGCCGCGTGGATGTTGCACATTTCGCTGCTGGAGGCTTTCCTGCTGGAAGTGGCGTTCTTTCTGTTCTTTCTGCCCTACACCATGGCTTACAACTGGGCATGGGATAAGCTGCGCCAGCGCTGGGTGAGCCAGAAATCCTGCCGCGCCTGAAAAACCACGGGCGGCTGAAGTGCCGCCCGTTTTGTCACTCGTGCGCCGCGCGCGGCCAGATCCATGCCAGGATCATCTGCGGATAGCTGCGCTTCTTTTGCTTCTCCAGCGCTTTGTCGCGCTCCTCAACCTGCTGCGGTGTCAGGTGCACAATCTGCGGTGGCGCATAATCGGCGACGCGCAGCGGTGAGTGCTGACTGACATAGCTGCGCAGCACCTCGGCATCACGCAGGCCGCTGTTGCGGAAACCAGCATGGCCATCAATCACCGGGTAGCCGTCGCCGCCGCTGGCGTTAAAGCTGTTGGTGGCCATGCGATAGGTTTTATCCAGCTGCAGCGGCTCGCCATTGATTTTCACTGCGCTGACGCTTTTGCCATCGGCCACCAGGCTGATGTTGCTGAACTGCGCGAAACCGCCGGAATCGGCTTTGATATTCGCCACCGTCGCCAGGTAGTTCAGCAGCTCTTTGCCCGTCAGCGTCACGGACACCACCTGATTGCCAAACGGCTGGATCTGCAACAGATCGCGCCAGCTGATCTCGCCCTGCGCCAGCGAGGTACGAATACCGCCGCCGCTGATAACGGCAAAGTCGGCCTGAGTAGCCGCCATCTGCGCACGCAGGATCAGCTGAGCCAGCGGCATTTGTTCAAAGCGCACCTTGCTGCGGTCGCCTTCAAACACGCTGTCGCTGCGACCCACGTTGACCGCCAGCTGTTTGCCGGCGCGCAGCTGATACGGCGTCAGCAGCTTCATCATTGCGCCGTTCTGCGCTATCGCTTCCTGATACGGCAGCCACGTTTCGCTGCCATCAAGGTTCTTCACCTTGTGCTTAAGGTTGACCGGAATCAGCTGATAGTTATCCAGCGTCAGCTCACCATTGCGGAAGGTGAAATCGCCGCGACCGACAAATTTCCCCCACTCTTTCGCCTGCACGATCCACACGCCGTTCTGGCGATCCGGCTGACACGGCTGTCCGGGCTGATAATCCGCCACGCTGACGTTCTCTTTTGCCATGCACACTGCATCGTGCGAATGCCCGCCGACGATCACATTAACCGTGCCCGGCGGCAGGCTGCGCGCCAGCTCCACATCGCCCGGTGCGTTGCTGCCATGCTGCCCGTCGTCGTAGTGTCCCATGTGCGTCAGCGCGATAATCACATCCGGCTTGTCGCTGGCGCGCAGTTCCGCCACCGCTTTTTCCGTCTCTTTCACCGGATCGCGAATCTCTATCTGCGCCACGTTTTGCGGATTGGCGATGCGCAGCGTGTCAGTGGTGGTCAGGCCGATTACCGCAATTTTCAGCCCCATGCGATTAAAAATCGCCCACGGCTTAAACAGGCGCTTATCGCTGCCTTTGGCATAAATGTTGGCGGCAAGGAAAGGGAACTTCGCCCATTTCTGCTGCTTTTGCAGCACGCTGAGCGGTTTGTCGAATTCGTGGTTACCGAGCGCCATCGCATCATAGCCGATGAGGTTCATGCCACGAATGTCCGGCTCGGCGTTCAGCACATCCGATTCCGGCACGCCGGTGTTAACGTCGCCCGCCGACAGAATCAGCGCGCCGCCGCCTTTGGCCTGTACATCATACCGCTGCTGATCCATCAGCGTTTTTTGCGCAGCCAGACCATATTCACCCTGCGCGTTGGCCCAGAAATGGCCGTGATGATCGTTGGTGTGCAAAATGCTGAAGCGATAGCTGCGGTCAGGCTGCCACGCCTGCGCCAGCAGCGGCAACAGCAGCATAATCAGCGCCAGCCAGCGCCCTCTGTGCGGTGATAACAACAAAGCCGATCTCCTTATTCTGCGTTTTTTACCGGGCGGTGCGCCGGATGTGCTTTTTCGCCCTTCTGTGTCGCACAGTTCGCCCTTTAACTCAAGGCCAAAGGCGAATACAGTCATGCATGACGTAACAATCTGATAACGAAATTCCCACCCCTTCAGGATCTTTATGGCAAGTGAACAGACGCTAACCCCGACGCGGCGCACCGGGCGTACCGCTTTTGGCATTCTTGGTGCCATCAGTCTCGCGCATCTGCTGAACGATATGCTGCAATCGCTATTACTGGCGATCTATCCGCTGCTGCAGAAAGATTTCAGCCTCAGCTTTGTGCAAATTGGTTTGATTACGCTGACGTATCAGGTTACGGCCTCATTATTACAACCGCTGATTGGCTATTACACCGACAAATATCCGAAACCCTGGTCACTGCCGGTCGGGATGGGGTTTACCCTGTTCGGTCTGGTGCTGCTGACCTTTGCCAGCACTTATCCGCAGGTGCTGCTGGCCGCGGCGCTGGTTGGCTGCGGCTCATCGGTGTTTCATCCGGAATCGTCGCGCGTGGCGCGCATGGCCTCCGGCGGCCGCCACGGGCTGGCTCAGTCGCTGTTTCAGGTCGGTGGTAACTTTGGCAGCGCACTGGGGCCGCTGCTGGCCGCCATCATCGTCGCGCCCTATGGCAAAGGCCATCTCAGCTGGTTCATGCTGGCCGCGCTGCTCGGCATCATTGTGCTGCTGCAGGTGAGCCGCTGGTACAGCCACCAGCAGCGCGCCACGCAGGCCAGCGCTGCCAGCAGGCCGCGCAACCCCCTGCCGCGCAATAAAGTGGCGCTGGCCATCGGCATTCTGCTGCTGCTGATTTTCTCTAAGTACTTTTACCTCACCAGCCTGAGCAGTTATTACACCTTCTATCTGATGCACAAATTCGGGCTGTCCGTGCAGGCCTCGCAGTTCCATCTGTTTGCCTTTCTCGGCGCGGTCGCCGCCGGCACCATTATCGGTGGGCCGATAGGCGATAAAATCGGGCGGAAATATGTCATCTGGGGATCGATTCTCGGCGTGGCGCCGTTTACCCTGCTGTTACCGCATGCCAGCCTGATGTGGACCAGCGTGCTGAGCGTAATAATTGGCCTGATCCTGGCCTCGGCGTTTTCCGCCATTCTGGTCTATGCCCAGGAGCTGCTGCCCGGGCGTATTGGCATGGTTTCCGGGCTGTTTTTCGGTTTTGCTTTTGGCATGGGCGGCCTCGGCGCGGCGGTCCTGGGCGTAGTAGCCGACCACACCAGTATCGAATGGGTGTATCAAATCTGCGCCTGGCTGCCACTTATTGGCCTGTTGACCGCTTTCTTACCTGATCAGCAGCAGCGCTGAGCCATTTCGGGGGGCAACTATTTTTCTCTGCCCCCTCCATTCTGCAGAAATCCTGCCGATATGCTGAGATAACTGAGGAAAATAGCGCTTCGGCTGCGTTTTTGTCTCATTTTTTCAATTTTTTCGTCTTTCACCGCTCAAATGTTTAAACGCGGCGAACGATTGTGCATTACACTAGGTTGTTACAAGCGGATACATTTGCACACAAGGAGACAGGCATGCATCACACTACCCCGTTGATCACCACCATTGTCGGAGGTCTGGTCCTCGCATTTCTCCTTGGTATGCTGGCGAATCGCCTGCGCATCTCGCCGCTGGTCGGCTATCTGCTGGCCGGCGTGCTGGCGGGTCCTTTTACCCCGGGCTTCGTCGCGGATACCAATCTGGCCCCCGAACTGGCAGAACTCGGCGTCATTCTGCTGATGTTCGGCGTCGGTCTGCACTTCTCGCTTAAGGATTTGATGTCGGTAAAGTCGATTGCCATTCCCGGTGCCATCGCGCAGATCGCGGTCGCCACGCTGCTGGGAATGGGTCTGTCATGGGCGATGGGCTGGTCATGGATGACCGGCCTGGTGTTTGGCCTGTGTCTCTCTACCGCCAGTACCGTGGTGCTGCTGCGCGCGCTGGAAGAGCGTCAACTGATTGATAGCCAGCGCGGGCAAATCGCCATCGGCTGGCTGATCGTCGAAGACCTGGTGATGGTGCTGACGCTGGTGCTGCTGCCGGCCATCGCCGGCATGCTGGAGCAGGGAAATGCCAGCCCGACGCTGCTGGCGTGGGACCTGTTACTGACCATCGGCAAAGTCGCTGCCTTTATGGTGCTGATGATGGTGGTCGGCCGCCGCGTGGTGCCGTGGATTCTGGCCAAAAGCGCCGCCACCGGTTCACGCGAGCTGTTTACGCTGTCGGTACTGGCGCTGGCGCTGGGTATCGCGTTTGGCGCGGTGGAATTCTTTGATGTTTCCTTTGCCCTCGGCGCCTTTTTTGCCGGCATGGTGCTGAATGAATCAGAGCTCAGCCACCGGGCGGCACACGACACGCTGCCGCTGCGCGATGCGTTTGCCGTGCTGTTTTTTGTCTCGGTCGGCATGCTGTTCGACCCGATGATCCTGCTGGAGCAGCCGCTGGCGGTGCTGGGTGCGCTGGCCATTATCGTGCTGGGTAAATCGATTGCCGCCTGGCTGCTGGTCACGCTGCTCGGCCACTCGCGGCGCACCGCGCTGACCATCTCCGTCAGCCTGGCGCAGATTGGCGAATTCGCTTTTATCCTCGCCGGACTGGGGATTTCGCTCGGTATGCTGAGCGATGAAGGCCGCAACCTGGTGCTGGCGGCGGCGATTCTCTCCATCATGCTTAACCCGATTCTGTTTACCGTGCTGGAGCGCTACCTCGATAAAACCGAGACCATGGAAGAGCAGACGCTGGAAGAGGCAATTGAAGAAGAGAAGCAGATTCCGGTGGATATCTGCAATCATGCGGTGATTGTGGGTTACGGTCGCGTCGGCAGCCTGCTGGGACAGCAGCTGATGGAAGCTGATGTGCCGCTGGTGGTGGTGGAGAATTCGCGCCCGCGCGTCGAAGCGCTGCGCGAACAGGGCATCAAAGCCGTGCTGGGCAACGCGGCGCGAGTCGATACCATGGATTTAGCGCGTCTTGACTGCGCGCGCTGGCTGCTGCTGACCATCCCCAACGGCTATGAAGCCGGGGAAATTGTTACCGCCGCGCGCGAAAAGCGGGCAGATATTGAGATTATCGCCCGGGCGCATTACGACGACGAAGTGGCCTATATCATGGAGCGTGGCGCCAATCGCGTGGTGATGGGCGAGCGGGAGATTGCCAACAGTATGCTGCATGTATTGCAGGAAGAGATCGCGCAAAACCCGATTGTGCGCGAGTGCCCGATTTAAAGACATTATTACACCGTAGCGGCGCAATTTATTGCGCATACTAAAGCCATATCACCGCTGAAGAATGCGCAATAAATTGCGCCGCTACGGGTTCGTTATTACCTGTCCCAGTAAGACTCCTCTAAACTGTCTTCCCGCTCCGGCAGCCCGCGCGTCAGACGCGGTGAGTGCTGGTTCAGCACCTGATAACTAACGCGGTTGGCATATTTGCACACCTGCGCCAGCGACGAGTAGGTCAGGTATTCGCGGGCGTGTTTGCTGGAGTTTGGCACTTTCTGACGGTGGAAATTGTTGGCGGTAATATCGTGCAGCAGCGCCGCCAGCGCGCCATCACCGGCACCGTTGGTGTTCATGATCTTCTCCGGACCGCCCATGTAAGGCGCAATGTGCGAGAAGATCCGCAGCGGCTGCTGGCAATCCTGATGACGCATGGCGCGGCTGAACTCAAACTGGTTGAACTCGGCAATCGCCCCCGGCAACAGCGGATGATTGGTTTTGCGCTTAAACGCCTCTTCGGTGAACCCAGCCATATACAGCCCGGTCGGTCCGGCGGTACACAGCACCAGATCGACCCAGTCCAGCGCCATGTTGGAGGCCAGCAGCGGATCCGCTTCGCCGGTCAGCGCGAGCGCTTCCTCTTCATTCATCGCCACAATCGAGACGTGTTCGCGCAGAAAATCGCGCCAGAACTGCGGGTTATCCTGAATCACATATTTGGTACCCAGCGTCAGCACCACCGGTACATTGTGCTTTTTGGCGAACTCAATGGCCCGCAGCGTCGCTTCCGGCATCGGTTCGCCCGGCTGACAGCGCACCAGGTAGGATGTCAGCACCAGCGCCGACGCACCGGCAATCACCTCTTCCGGAATACTGGCGGCCTGCAGCTGGTTCATCAGACCAGGGCTGATGGCAAAGGTGCGCTCGCCCTGCTCGCCGATCAGGGTAAAGCAGCGGCCAATGGCACCATCGACGCCCTGCAGGAAGTTAAGATCCATGCGGCTGGAGGTATTGCACAGGTAGCGATAGGCGTAACCGCCAATCTGGATGTTGTTACACATCACGCCGAGCAGCACCGAACGGTCATCAGCCAGCACCGAGTAGTTGTGCAGCGTATTACCGATGGTACCGCCGGCAAACTGGTGGCTGATCAGCTGCTCGCGCATTAGCTCGTTGTACAGCGCTTCGGCGGTCGCATCGTCGATCACCAGCGAATGACCGGCGCTCAGACCATAGCGCTGCAGGAAGTCGTCATCGACTTTGGCTTCGATATCCACCAGCGTCTGGTCGATACCCACCACCCAGCTGCCCTCTTCCTGCTCCTGCTGGGAAGCCTGCAGCAGCGGATCGCGCGCGTTGACGGGGAAATAGTGTTTGGATTTGCGTTTGCCGGGAAATTTCATGAAAGCTGCCGTCAGGGAAAATCAGGCAGAGAATGATATCACATTCTCTGCCGCACCCTTAGCGGCGCGCTTGTACCAGCTGCACCATCATCTCGATGTGCTCATCATCCGCATTAAGCGCCGGAATGTATTCAAATTTCTCGCCGCCAGCGTGCAGGAAGATTTCGCAGTTTTCGCCGCTGATCTCCTCCAGCGTCTCGAGGCAGTCCGCCGCAAAGCCCGGACTCATCACCTGCACATGTTTGATCCCTTTGGCCGGCAGGCTTTTCATGGTCTCATCCGTGTACGGCATCAGCCAAGGCTCGCGGCCAAAGCGCGACTGGAAGGTCATCATGATTTTATGCGGCGCAATGCCGAGCGCGGCGGCCAGGGCGTCGGTGGTGTCTTTGCAGCGCAGCGGATAATCGTCGCCTTCATTGGCGAAGCGCTGCGGAATGCCGTGGTAAGAGAGCACCAGCAGATCCGGCTCGCCGTGTTGGGCAAACGAGCGCTCCACCGAGGCCTTCAGCGCGGCGATATAGGCCGGATGTTCGGCGTAATCGCGGATAAACGCCACTTCCGGCAGGGAACGCAGCGGTTTAAAGCTGGCCGCCAGGCCATCCCACACTGCCGCCACCGTGGAGCAGGAGAACTGCGGATAGAGCGGCAGCACGATGAATTTGGTAACGCCCTGCGCCAGCAGACGCTCAACCGCACTGTTAAGGCTCGGCTGGCCGTAACTCATGCCCAGCTCTACCGGCATATCCAGCCGCTGCGCCAGCGCGGCACGCTGCCGCTTGCTGAACACCATCAGCGGGGAACCTTCGTCCATCCACACCGATGCGTACAGCTTCGAAACACGCGGCGAGCGGAACGGCAGAATGATGAAATTGAGAATCGGCCACCACAGCCAGCGCGGCGTATCCACCACGCGCGGATCGCCGAGGAACTGTTTCAGATAGCGTTTCACCGCCGCGGTGGTCGGTGCGTCTGGTGTACCTAAGTTAACCAGTAAAACCCCAGGCTTATCTTGCCTCATTGTATTTCCTTGAAGTCGCAGACAATGGTTCTGAATCGGGGGAAATTGTAGCGGAAAAAGCGGAGGGGGAAAGCAATTGCTGCAAAAGGGCCGGACAACCGGCCCTGGTCACCACTTAGCCGAGGATATCGGCCAGCTGTGCACTCACTTCGGTCACCTGGCGGGTGCCGTCGATTTTGTGGTATTCGGTGTTACCGGCTTCGGCTTCTTTGCTGTAGTAAGCAATCAGCGGCGCGGTCAGCTGATGGTATTCCACCAGACGCTTACGCACGGTCTCTTCCTGGTCGTCTTTACGCGTGGTCAGCTCTTCGCCGGTCACGTCGTCTTTACCTTCCACTTTTGGCGGATTGTATTTGATGTGGTAAACGCGGCCTGACGGCGCATGCACGCGGCGGCCGACAATGCGATCGACAATCAGTTCGTCCGGTACGGCGAACTCGAGCACGTAATCCACCTTGATGCCCGCCTCTTTCATGGCGTCAGCCTGCGGAATGGTGCGTGGGAAACCATCGAGCAGGAAGCCGTTTTTGCAGTCTTCCTGCGCGATACGCTCTTTAACCAGCGCAATCACCAGCTCGTCCGTTACCAGTTTACCGGCATCCATGATGGCTTTCGCCTGCTGGCCCAATTCGGTGCCGGCTTTGACAGCCGCACGCAACATGTCGCCCGTGGAGATCTGCGGAATACCGTATTTCTCCATGATGAATTGAGCCTGAGTGCCCTTACCTGCGCCCGGTGCCCCGAGCAGAATAATACGCATTGCGTAATTCCCCTTGCGAATCGCATTGATCAATCTGAGAAGGCCAAGAACATACCATTATGACCCGCACACCACAAGGCAACGGGCCCCCGGGCGCTGAAAGGCCTACTTTGACCTGCTTTAGCGCGGTGCGCCAGTAGCAGGCGCGTTTTTAAGAATTTCGGCTGTCTCTGAGCACCTCGCGCAGCCGTTTTTTTAGCGCAGCGGTGACGTTCTGCGGCTTATTGCCGTTGCCGCGTACGCTGACCGGCAAAAACAGGCGATGCGGCGCGGGCAGCAGTTGCATATCCGCGGGCAACGCTGGCAGCGCACTGCCGGGCGGCAAGGGCAGCAGCGCAAACGGCAGGCCGGGCTGGTGAATCGACTGCAGCGTGAACGGCGTATCCAGCGTCAGGCTATCGACACTGGCAACGTTGAAGGGCTGCCAGTCGTCCTGCGCCATGCACTCCAGCGCGCGTTCCGGCGCGTCACCCAGCGCCAGTCCCTGTTCGAACAGCCGCAGTTCGCTGCGCACCAGCGTACTAAAATCATGGGTACGCAGCGCAATCAGCACCAGATCGTCGCTCAGCATCGCATGCTGATTCAGCTGGGTGACAAACAGTCGCGCCTCGCTGATGAGTCGTTTATGCAACACGCTGGCGAAGGAGCCGGACGCGTGCGTCACGCCCTGGCTCTGGCAGGCACTGAGATTGCGCACCCGGCCCTGCTGCATATCGACGTGATCGACCAGCGCGATATTGCCCGCCATCATCGGCAGGGCCGGCAGCACGCTAAGTTCGCTGACCGGATATTGCGCGGCGTAGCGCGTCTGATTGCGCGCCTGCTCCTGGCGCAGAAACAGTTGCGAGAGCAGCACGCGCGCGATGTGCAGTGAAGGGGCAAAAAACAGATCGTAATTTTCCAGCCGATAGTGACGGGACAGCAAGCCGCGCAGCCGATCGCGCGCCGCCGCCATGGCAGTAGCCTGTTGTGAAGTCATCACGTGACATTTCTCTTGGTTATTCTGCTGTGTGAAGCTGGCGCTGGCAGCGGACATCGCCGCTGCTGTACACAGCGCAGCCGGTCCGTCAACCCGCCAGATTAAGCAGGAAAGGTTAGGTTAATGCGGCTGGACATTAAAATGATATAAACTGACAATCCCTGTTAGGTTTTTACACAGGGGATGAGTATGACCGCGCTTCCGTCGTTACGTGCACTGCACTATTTTCATCAGGCGGCGCTGCATTGCAGCTTTAGCGTCGCGGCCGAATGTCTCCATGTCACCCACAGCGCCATCAGCCATCAGATTCGCCAGCTGGAGAGCTGGATGGGCAAACCCCTGTTCATCCGCACTAACGGGCGCGTGCGCTTAACCTCTCACGGCGAACGTCTGCTGGTGAGCTGCCAGAAAGCCTTTAGCGAACTCTCTACCACCTGCGTAAGTATTCGCACCGGGATGCGCAATCATCTGAGCGTCGCCTGTACCCCAAGTTTTTTATCCCAGTGGCTGATTCCGCGCATCAGCAGCTTTTACCAGCGCTATCCCGATATTGAAGTGCAATTTCAGCCGCAGGGCGAGATTGCTCAGCTGCGCAGCGAACACACCGATGTGCTGATCCTCAGTTATGAACAGGCGCCGGACGACGACATAGATGCCTCGCTCATCAGCGATGATTACGTTGGCCCGCTGTGCGCCCCACAGTACGCGGCGCGTTTTCACAGCGAGCAGGATCTGGCGTCGCTGCCGCTTTTGCACGCCGATACCCGCCTGCAGGCCTGGGCCGAATGGGCGAAGATCAGCGGCGTGCGCGGTAATTTTTGGCTGGGCAAACATTTCGATAATCTGACGCTGGCGATTCAGGCCGCGAGAAACGGGCTGGGCGTGATTGTGGCGCCGCGCCTGCTGGTGCGTCAGGAGCTGAACGACGGCACGCTGATTGCGCCGCTGGGGTTTGTGCGCGCCGACCGTGCCACCTGGATGATGACCAAGCGGTCACGCCAGCACGATGCGGAGATTACGTTGTTCCGGGATTGGCTTCGGGATGAAGCGCTGAAGTAAGCAAGGGCGGCATAAATAAAAAAAGGTCGGCATTCATGCCGACCGTTCCGATTACCGCACCGCGTTACGCCGTCAGCAACTGATTCATGCGGCGGATAAACTGGTTAGGATCGTCCAGCGTGCCGCGCTCGGCCAGCAGCGCCTGATCCAGCAGCAGTTCAACCCACTCCGCAAAGCGCGCTTCATCCTGGGTATCAGCCACGCGTTTCACCAGCGTATGCTCCGGGTTGATCTCAAAGATGTACTTCACTTCCGGCACATCCTGACCGGCCGCGGCGAACAGCTTCGCCATCTGCGTGGTCATTTCGTTGGCGTCAGTGGTGACAATCGCCGGCGTGTCGGTAAGGCGATGGGTCAGGCGCACCTCTTTAACGCGCTCGCCCAGCAGGGTTTTCACGCGATCAACAAACGGCTCCAGCGCTTTTTCCGCTTCCTTCTGTGCTTCCGTCTCTTCGTCCGCCAGCTTGCTCAGCGACTCATCCGCTTTGCTCACCGACTGGAACGCTTTGCCATCGAACTCCGTCAGGTAGCTCATCATCCACTCGTCGATACGATCGGACAGCAGCAGGACCTCGATGCCTTTCTTACGGAACAGCTCCAGATGCGGGCTGCTTTTCGCTGCGGCATAGCTGTCGGCAGTGATGTAGTAAATCTTCTCCTGCCCTTCAACCATGCGGCTAACGTAATCTTCCAGTGAAACGGTCTGCGCCGCGCCTTCGCTCTGGGTGGTGGCGAAACGCAGCAGTTTAGCAATCGCCTCCTGGTTGGCAGGATCTTCCGCCGGGCCCTCTTTCAGCACCAGACCGAACTCTTTCCAGAACTGCTGATATTTCTCTGCGTCGTCTTTGGCCAGTTTTTCCAGCATCTGCAGGCTGCGTTTGGTCAGCGCGGCGCGCAGGCTCTGCGTGACGCGGCTGTCCTGCAGGATCTCACGGGAAACGTTGAGCGGCAGATCGCTGGAATCTATCAGGCCACGCACAAAGCGCAGGTAGTTCGGCATGAACTGTTCCGCGTCATCCATGATGAAGACGCGCTGCACGTACAGTTTCAGACCGTGCTTGCTGTCGCGGTTCCACATGTCGAAGGGCGCACGCGACGGGATGTACAGCAGGCTGGTGTACTCCTGCTTACCTTCGACGCGGTTGTGGCTCCAGATGGCCGGATCGCTGAAATCATGGGCGATGTGTTTGTAGAACTCGTTGTACTCTTCGTCGCTGATTTCGCCTTTGTTGCGCGTCCACAGCGCCTGGGCTTTGTTGATCTTCTCCCAGGTGACGGTATCGTTCTCTTCGTCTTTGGTCTCGATCTCCACCGGCAGCGCGATGTGATCGGAATATTTGCTGATCACGTTGCGCACGCGCCACGCGTCGAGGAAGTCATCTTCGCCTTCACGGAAGTGCAGCGTAATTTCGGTACCGCGATCGGCTTTCTCAATCTCCGCCAGCGTATATTCGCCTTCGCCGGCAGATTCCCAGAACACGCCTTCGTCGGCTTTGGCGCCCGCAGCACGGGTGCGTACCGTCACTTTGTCAGCCACGATAAACGCCGAGTAGAAACCGACGCCGAACTGGCCGATCAGCTGGCTGTCTTTCGCCTGATCGGAACCCATCGATTCCAGAAACGCTTTGGTACCGGATTTCGCGATGGTGCCGAGGTTTTCAATCACCTCATCACGGCGCATCCCGATGCCGTTATCGCTCAGCGTCAGCGTGCGTTTTTCCTTGTCGACCGAGATACGCACGCGCAGGTCGCCATCGCCTTCGTACAGATCCGGCGTCGAAAGTGCGCGGAAGCGCAGCTTGTCAGCCGCATCGGAGGCGTTGGAGATCAGTTCACGCAGGAAAATCTCTTTGTTTGAATAGAGGGAATGGATCATCAGGTGCAGAAGTTGTTTTACCTCTGACTGGAAGCCACGCGTCTCTTGTCCTTTCATGGTCATTGCTACCTCAACAGAATCGGGGTTGATCAATTGTTGAGAGTGAAATGGGGATGGCGGGAAGAATTTCAAGCCGGTATCGCAGCAGGATACCGGCAAGTGGTCAGAATTTAATCTTGTGCCGTCCGGCAAGCGAGTGCGACAGCGTTGTGCCGTCGACCATTTCCAGTTCACCGCCAACCGGAACCCCGTGCGCAATGCGGCTGGCGTCGACGCCATACTGGCCGCACAGCTCGGCGATATAGTTAGCCGTGGCTTCGCCTTCCACCGTGGGATTGGTGGCGAGGATCACCTCCTGCAGCGTCTCACGTTCAAGGCGCTGCTCCAGCCGATCCAGGCCAATGTCCTGAGGGCCGATGCCGTCCAGCGGCGACAGATGGCCCATCAGCACAAAGTAGCGACCGCCAAACTGGCCGGTCTGCTCGATGGCGTGGATATCCGCCGGGCTCTCCACCACGCAAATCTGGCCGTTTTGCTGACGGCGGGGATTGGCGCAGATGGTGCAGATCTCCTGCTCGGTGAAGGTGCGGCAGTCGGAACAGTGGCCGATTTCTGCCATGGCGCGGGTCAGCGCCTGCGCCAGACGCATGCCACCGCTGCGATCGCGCTGCAACAGATGAAACGCCATGCGTTGCGCCGATTTCGGGCCAACACCCGGTAAACAGCGCAGCGACTCCATCAAAGCTTCAAGCAGTGGACTGGTTTGCATCAGAACGGCATCTTGAAGCCAGGCGGCAGCTGCATACCGGCAGAGACGGACGCCATCTTCTCTTTCTGCGTTTCATCAATACGGCGCGCCGCATCGTTGAACGCCGCAGCGATCAGATCTTCCAGCATCTCTTTGTCATCTTCCAGCAGGCTGGGATCGACTTCCACGCGGCGGCAGTTGTGCGCACCGTTGATGGTCACTTTGACCAGGCCAGCCCCTGATTCGCCGGTGACTTCCAGTGCGGCGATCTCTTCCTGAACTTTGGCCATTTTATCCTGCATCTGCTGGGCCTGTTTCATCAGGTTGCCCAATCCGCCTTTACCAAACATAGTTTTCTCTCTCTGCTGGGGCTGCGCGCAACGCTGCGCGACAGCGTGATCATACGGGTCGGATACTCTCTTCATCCAGGTCCGCATCAAAGAAGCGACGCAGCGTCTGAATGTGGGTATCGCTTTCGATCGACTGACGCGCCTGCGCCAGCTTCTCTTCATAAATGGCCTGACGCCACTCCAGCGGCGTCAATACCGCCGGATTATCGTCTTCCACGATGGTCAGTTCAACCGGCTGGCCGGCCGCCTGGCTCAGCGCGTCCTGAATTGCCTGGCGCGCCGGGGCAGAGTTGAGATGACGCTGGCTGCTGCGCAAATGCAGCGTCACGCCCTGCTCATTCACCTCTTTCCACGCGTTCAGCGCGACCTGCTGGACCAGCTTCGGCAGCGTCAGCGTGGCGATTTCCGCCGCCCAGGCGTCGCGCTGCAGCGCCTCTTCCGCCAGTTTGAGCGCCAGCTCTGGCGTTTTCTCATGCTCCAGCGCAGAACGCAAGGCTTTTGGCGTCGCCACCGGCTCCGGCTTGATCTCCTCCTGCTGCTGGGCTTTCCAGCGATACGCTTCCGGTTTCGCCGGCGCTTTTACCGCCGGTTCAGACGCGCGCTGTTGCACGCGCTCGGTGACGCTTGCCAGACGTTCCAGCGCCGGGTTTGCCGGCCGCGCGGAACGCGCTGCCGGCTCACTCTTTTTTGCTTTGCCGGCTCCCTGACGCAGCAGCTGCGTCCGCGCCTGTAACAGCTGACTGGTGGCGTCGGGCAAGTTATCCGGGGCCGGTGCCATATCGGGATAATCATCGGCCGGCGGCGGCGACTCATCCATCGGCGGTGCCATCTGCGGCTGCGCGGCCACAGCGGGGGCGGCTTTGGTCTGAGGCGCTGGCGCGGCAACGGCCGGTGCGGCCTGCGGCGTCAGCGACGGGCGCGCTACCGGTTCAGCGATGGTGGCCTGCGGATGAAACGCCAGCGCACGCAGCAGCGTCATTTCCACGCCCAGCCGGCGATCCGGCGCCAGCGGCAAATCTTTACGCCCCATCAGCAGCGTCTGATAATAAAGCTGAACGTCAGCAGGCGGCAGCACGCGCGCCAGTTCGCGCAGGCGCTGCGCCTGGCTGGCATCATCTTCGCCAAGCGAACTGGGCAGCAGCTGGACCATCGCGATACGGTGCAGCAAACGCAGCATCTCCACCAGCAGCGCCTCCCACTCCACGCCGCGCGATGCGGCCTGATTCAGCAGCGCCATCACCTGTTCGCCGTTGCCTTCCACCAGCGCTTCAATCAGCGCCAGCGGCTGCTCATCATCCAGCGTGCCCAGCATTTGCGCCACGCTGTCGCGCGTGACGCTGCCCTGCCCCATGGCAATCGCCTGATCGGTGAGGCTGAGCGCATCGCGCATACTGCCGTCGGCGGCGCGCGCCAGCAGATGCAGCGCGCGCGGCTCGGCGTCAATCTGCTCCTGCTGCAGCACGTGCGCCAGCTGCTGCTGAATCTGTTCGACGTCGAGGGCTTTCAGGTGGAACTGCAGGCAGCGCGACAGAATGGTTACCGGCAGCTTCTGCGGATCGGTGGTCGCCAGCAGGAATTTCACATGCGACGGCGGCTCTTCCAGCGTTTTCAGCAGCGCATTAAAGCTGTGGCGCGACAGCATGTGCACTTCATCGATCAGATAGACCTTAAAGCGCCCGCGTGCGGGCGCATACTGCACGTTATCCAGCAGGTCGCGCGTGTCTTCCACTTTGGTGCGCGAGGCGGCATCGATTTCAATCAGATCGACAAAGCGCCCCTGTTCAATCTCGCGACAGTTATCGCACTGTCCACAGGGCGTGGCCGTGATACCGGTTTCGCAGTTGAGACCTTTGGCCAGCAGACGCGCAATCGAGGTTTTCCCCACGCCGCGCGTGCCGGAAAACAGATAGGCATGATGGATGCGTCCCAGTGACAACCCGTTGGCCAGCGCCGTCAGCACATGTTCCTGACCGACTACGTCGGCGAAAGCCTGGGGACGCCATTTTCGCGCAAGTACCTGATAGCTCATGTGGATTCAATCACTGGAGTTGTTTAACCTGGCACAGCAGCACGCTCAGTTGCGCCGATTCTGCCGTGGGACTTAGGGGAAAAATGCGGTGACGCAAACCCTGTTTATTTTGACAGGAGTGTAACAGCCACAGCCGGATATGCCTATACCCGTGATACGTTGCGCGCTGCGCTTCAGGGCGGAATACGCCTGTCAGGGAGTGCGAAGAGAGGCGCCGCCGGGCATCAAGGCTGGCGGCGCGATGGCCTTAGTGGCCGGGGAAGTTGACCAGGCTGTAGCAGTCGATACCCAGCGCGTTCAGGCGCGCTTCGCCGCTTAAATCAAACAGGTTGATCACGAACGCGGCATCTTTAACTGCACCGCCCGCACGACGAATCAGTTTCACCGTGGCTTCAAGGGTGCCGCCGGTAGCCAGCAGATCGTCCACTACCAGCACCACATCGCCGGGTTTGATGGCGTCTTTGTGCAATTCCAGCGCGTCTGAACCGTACTCCAGTTCGTAGCTTTCGCTGAAAGTTTCACGCGGCAGTTTGCCCGGCTTGCGCACCGGCACAAATCCCACGCCCAGACCCAGCGCAACCGGCGCCCCGAACAGGAAGCCACGCGCTTCGGTGCCCACCACTTTGGTGATGCCTTTATTACGATAACGCTCCACCAGAATGGCGATCGCTGCGGCATACGCCTGCGGATCTTCCATCAGACTGGTGACGTCACGGAACAGGATGCCCGGCTTCGGATAGTCAGGAATGCTTTTGATGCTGTTTTTGATCAGTTCAAGCTGCTGCGCAGTTGCGGTCATAAAGGTTACGCCTGGAAAAATATCTAAAACGCGCAGCTTCCACAACGCCAATACCCGGAAACCGGGTTAAGCGAAGTCGTTTCTCAAAGGGAAGCCACGCACGAAGATGCCCAAATCTAAGCAAACAGCCGGCTAAATGCAACCCTGATGCTACGGTTCGTGCGGGTTCGCACTTTCTGCTACAACCGGGATGCGCCACAGCATGAGCAGCAGCAGCGCCAGCATCACACCGAGCAGGATGCGCAGCCACAGCAGCTTCACCAGCCAGATTGAAACCGCAAAGGTGATGACAATCAGCAACATGGCGCGGCTTTTGGCACCGGGCGGCATGGCGCGATGCTGCTGCCAGTGGCGCAGATAGCGGCCAAACGGCGAGCGCCACAGCAGCCAGTGGTGAAAGCGTGGCGACGAGCGGGCAAAACACCAGGCGGCCAGCAACACGAATGGCGTGGTCGGTAGTAAAGGTAATACAATGCCCAGCGTGCCCAGCACAATCGCCAGCCAGCCAAGGCTTAACAGTAAAATGCGCTGCATGCCAGATGCCTGAAAAATGTCACAACAGCGCTACGTTAACACAGACGGAATCGAAGTGATGCCTCAACTGCCCGCCCAACAGCGTCTGCACGCAATGATTGACACGCTGCGCCAGCAGATTGCGCAGCAGCCGGACGGTAGCTGCCGTCAGCCGCGCTTTGACGCGCAGCTGTTTCGCTGCAAAGGCACGCGGCTGGCTGACTATCTGCAAGAGCTGCAGCACAATGCGGCGCAGCTCGCGGCGTCCGACAGTGATGCGTCGCGCCGCCAGTGGCTGGCGCAGAAGGTGCTGGACCAGATTGCCGCGCTGCAGCGCGAGTGCAGTAGCCAGCAACTGCGCGTGGTGCGTGAACGGCCGTGTCGCGATCCGCTGCAGCCGAAGCGTGATGAGTACCGCGGCTACGAAACGCGATTGCTGGCCATGCTGCAGCAGCGCGAACAGCACCTGGCACAAGCTGAAACGCTGAGCGTGCAGCAGCAGCTGATGCGCGAGGTGGAGATTCTGCAGGAGCGGCTGGCGCGCTGCCGCGCCGCGCTGCATAAACTGGAGATCGCGGCGCAGCCGTAAGCCGTTCGCTTTCCTCTATACTGGAAACAGCGCTGACGGGAGGAGAAGCATGACCCTTATCATCTGGATTATTATTGGCCTGGCTGCCGGCTGGCTGAAGCGGAGGGTGTTTCCCGGCCGTCCCGGCGGACTGGTGCCGACGCTGGTGCTGGCGGTGATCGGCGCGCTGATTGGCGGCTACATCGCCACGTATTTCACCACGGGCGACCTCGGTACGCTGCATCCGACGGGCTTTGCCGTGGCGCTGGCCGGTGCCCTGCTGATGCTGCTGGTCGCCGCTAAACTACGTATTTAGGAGACACTATGACGCTGGATACCGCGCCGGACGACATCAAGCTGGCTGTCGATTTAATTCAGCTGCTGGAGGAAAACCAGGTACCCACGGCCACGGTGCTGGCTGCGCTGGCGATTGTCCAGCGCGATTACGAGCAGAAGCTGGCGGCCGAACGCACCGCTTAGCGCGTTCCGGCGAGCGTCGGGCTCAGGCGCAACATATCTATAAAGGCCTCGACCACCTGCGGCGCCTCACTCACCAGATCAAAACTTTGCGGATTGAATAACCAGCTCTCCATCATGCCGCTGATGTAGCCGCGCATCAGCAGCGCCGCCTGGCGGGTGTTGAGGCTGGCCGGAAGCTGCCCGGCCTCGATACAGCTGCGCAGCACCTCTTCGATGCGGTCATAACACGCCTGCAGCAGCCCCTGCTGCATCGCCATTAACGTCGACATTTCGCCAACGAACTCACATTTATGGAAGATAATCTCCATTAATGCGCGTCTTTGTGGATCCTTTGCTGTGGCTTCAAGGATATAGATCAGCATCGAACGCATTACAGAAAGTGGATCGCCAGGGTATTTTGTCTGATACTCAAGTTCCACATCGTCGAGCCCGGCGTCGCAGCGCAGCCAGATCTCCTGTAACAGATCGGCTTTATTTTTAAAATGCCAGTAGATAGCGCCGCGCGTGACGCCAGCGGCCGCGGCGATATCCGCCAGTGAGGTGGCGGCCACACCGTGTTCAGAAAAGTGAGCTAAAGCGGCATCCAGAATTTGATGTCGCGTTTCAAGTGCTTGCGCTTTGGTTTTTCGTGCCATAGAGGACTGTTTTTACAAACTGGCAAGTTTACATACATTTGTGAATGTATGTACCATAGCACGACCCGTGTTTTAACGCAGCAATGGGTTTAACGGTTTGTGATCCATTGATCATTTGATATCGGACACTAGAGGTTTATTTATGAATAAAAACAGAGGATTAGCGCCTCTGGCGGCCGCCGTGATGCTTACAGGCAGCTTTTTGTTAACAGGATGTGATGATAATAAATCCCAGCAAGCCGCCCAGCAGCAGCCCCCGGAAGTGGGTGTTGTCACGTTAAAAAACGAGCCCCTGAAAATCACCACCGAACTGCCAGGCCGTACTTCGGCGTTCCGCGTGGCTGAAGTGCGTCCGCAGGTGTCAGGTATCATTCTCAAGCGTAATTTTGTTGAAGGCAGTGATGTTAAAGCCGGCGATTCGCTGTACCAGATCGATCCCGCCACCTATCAGGCCGCGTACGACAGCGCAAAAGGCGATTTAGCCCAGGCGCAGGCCAACGCGCGCGTTGCCCAGCTGACGGTGAATCGTTACAAGCCACTGCTGGGTACCAAATATATCAGCCAGCAGGACTACGATAACGCCGCGGCCACCGCCGCGCAGACCGCCGCAGCCGTACAGGCGGCGCAGGCCTATGTGGAAACCGCCCGCATTAACCTGGCGTACACCAAAGTGACCTCGCCAATCAGCGGCCGCATTGGTAAATCCTCGGTGACGGAAGGTGCGCTGGTGTCGAACGGCCAGACCACCGCGCTGGCGACCGTGCAGCAACTCGATCCGATGTACGTCGATGTGACCCAATCCAGCGATGATTTCCTGCGCCTGCGCGGCGAGCTGGAGTCTGGTCAGCTGAAACAGAACGACGGCAAAGCTAACGTTACCCTGCTGATGCAGAACGGTAGCGCATACAGCCAGCCGGGCACACTGGAATTCTCTGATGTTACCGTGGATGAAACCACCGGCTCGATTACCCTGCGCGCGATTTTCCCGAATCCGGATCATCGTTTGCTGCCGGGCATGTTCGTGCGTGCACGTCTGGATGAGGGCACTAACCCAACGGCGCTGCTGGTACCACAGACCGGCGTAACCCGCACGCCAACCGGTGAAGCCACCGCGATGGTAGTGGGCGCGGATAATAAAGTTGAAGTGCGTAAGATTACCGCGAACCAGGCGTTTGGCGACAAATGGCTGGTGACCGATGGCCTGAAAGAGGGCGATCGCGTGATTACCGTCGGTATTCAGCGTGCTAAACCGGGTGCTCAGGTGACGCCGCAGGAAGTCAAAGATGATGCCAAAGCCGCACCGGAATCTCAGTCTGCTAAATCATCGTCATAAACAGGAGCCGTTGATACATGGCTAAGTTCTTTATCGATCGCCCCATTTTTGCCTGGGTGCTTGCCATCATTATTATGCTGGCGGGTGCGCTATCGATTATCAAACTGCCGATCGAGCAATATCCCAACGTTGCGCCGCCGGCAGTTGAAATCCAGGCATCTTATCCGGGTGCAGATGCGAAAACGCTACAGGATTCGGTAACGCAGGTTATCGAACAGAATATGAACGGCATCGACGGGCTGATGTATATGTCCTCGAGCAGTGACTCTTCTGGTACGCTGACGCTGACGCTAACCTTCCAGTCTGGCACTGATGCCGACATTGCTCAGGTGCAGGTGCAGAACAAACTGCAGCTGGCAATGCCGCTGCTGCCGCAGGAAGTACAGCAGCAGGGGATTCAGGTGAAAAAATCCTCCAGCAGCTTCCTGATGGTCGCCGGTTTCGTCAGCGAAGATGGCAGCATGACGCAGAACGACATCTCAGACTACGTAGCGTCGAACATCAAAGATCCGATCAGCCGTACGCCTGGCGTCGGTGATACTCAGGTGTTTGGTGCGCAGTATGCGATGCGTATCTGGCTCGATCCGCACAAGCTTAACAACTACCAGCTGACGCCGGTGGATGTGATCAGCGCGCTGCAAACCCAGAACACCCAGGTGGCCGCTGGTCAGCTGGGCGGTACCCCACCGGTGCCAGGTCAGCAGCTTAACGCCTCGATCATTGCCCAGACGCGACTGACCTCGACCGAAGAGTTCGGCAACATCATGCTGAAGGTCAATCAGGACGGCTCACAGGTGCGCCTGCGCGATGTCGCGAAGATTGAACTCGGTGGTGAAAACTACGAGATCATTGCCCGCTATAACGGCAAACCAGCCTCCGGTATCGGTGTCAAACTGGCGACTGGCGCCAACGCACTGGATACCGCCGACGCGGTGAAAGCGGAACTGGCTAAGCTGGAACCGTTCTTCCCGGCCGGCATGAAAACCGTTTACCCGTACGACACCACGCCATTCGTTAAGATCTCCATTTTCGAAGTGGTGAAAACGCTGTTCGAAGCCATCGTGCTGGTGTTCCTGGTAATGTATCTGTTCCTGCAGAACTTCCGCGCGACGCTGATTCCTACCATCGCCGTGCCGGTGGTGCTGCTGGGCACCTTTGCCATCATCAGTGCCTTTGGCTACTCGATAAACACCCTGACGATGTTCGGCATGGTGCTCGCCATCGGCCTGTTAGTTGATGACGCCATCGTGGTGGTGGAAAACGTTGAGCGCGTCATGGCGGAAGAGGGATTACCGCCAAAAGAAGCCACCAAACGCTCGATGGAACAGATTCAGGGCGCGCTGGTTGGCATCGCGCTGGTGCTGTCAGCGGTATTTATCCCGATGGCGTTCTTCGGCGGCTCAACCGGGGTGATTTATCGTCAGTTCTCGATCACCATCGTTTCGGCGATGGCGCTGTCGGTGCTGGTGGCGTTGATTCTGACGCCAGCGCTGTGTGCCACCATGCTGAAGCCCATCAAAAAAGGCGAACACGGCAAAACCACCGGTTTCTTCGGCTGGTTTAACCGCCTGTTTGATAAGAGCACCAACCATTACGTCGACAGCGTCGGCCACATTGTGCGCAGCACCGGTCGCTATCTGCTGATTTATCTGCTGATTGTGGTCGGCATGGCTTACCTGTTCCTGAAACTGCCTACCTCGTTCCTGCCGGAAGAGGATCAGGGGCTGTTACTTGCGCAGGCGCAACTGCCTGCCGGTGCGACCCAGGAACGTACTCAGAAGGTGCTGGATCAGGTTACGGATTACTTCCTGACCAAAGAGAAAGACAGCGTGAATTCGGTGTTTACCGTTAACGGCTTTGGCTTCGCCGGTCGTGGACAGAACACCGGTATCGCCTTCGTCAGCCTGAAGCCATGGGATGAGCGTGGTGATGCCAGCCTGAAAGTGCCGGCGATTGCCGGACGTGCGATGCAGGCGCTGGGTCAGATCAAAGATGCCATGGTGTTCCCGTTCAACCTGCCGGCCATTATCGAACTGGGTAACGCCACCGGTTTCGACTTCCAGCTGATCGATCAGGGTAACCTCGGCCATGAGAAGCTGACCGCCGCGCGTAACCAGCTGTTTGGCATGATTGCCCAGCATCCGGATACGCTGGTGGGCGTGCGTCCGAACGGGCTGGAAGATACGCCGCAGTACAAACTGATTATCGATCAGGAAAAAGCGCAGGCGCTTGGTGTGTCGCTGTCTGACATCAACACCACGCTGGGTGCGGCCTGGGGCGGTTCTTACGTCAACGACTTCATCGACCGTGGTCGCGTGAAGAAAGTGTACGTGATGGGTCAGGCCGACTCGCGCATGCTGCCGGATGACATCAGCAAATGGTACGTGCGCAATAGCGCCGGGACCATGGTGCCGTTCTCTGCCTTCTCTTCGGCGAAGTGGCAGTATGGTTCACCGCGTCTGGAGCGTTACAACGGTCTGCCATCAATGGAGATCCTGGGTCAGGCAGCACCGGGCAAGAGCTCGGGTGATGCCATGAACCTGATGGAGAGCCTCGCCTCGAAGCTGCCTGCGGGTATCGGCTACGACTGGACCGGCATGTCCTATCAGGAACGCCTGTCCGGCAACCAGGCGCCTGCACTGTACGCCATTTCGCTGATTGTGGTGTTCCTGTGTCTGGCCGCGCTGTATGAGAGCTGGTCGATTCCGTTCGCGGTCATGCTGGTGGTGCCGCTGGGTGTGATTGGCGCCCTGCTCTTCACCACGCTGCGCGGTCTGAGTAACGACGTGTACTTTGTGGTGGGTCTGTTGACCACCATTGGTCTCTCGGCGAAGAACGCCATCCTGATCGTCGAATTCGCCAAGGATTTGATGGAGAAGGAAGGCAAAGGGCTGGTCGAGTCGACGCTGGAAGCCTCACGTATGCGTCTGCGTCCGATTCTGATGACGTCGCTGGCGTTCATCCTCGGCGTACTGCCGCTGGCGATCAGCAGCGGTGCCGGCTCCGGCGCACAGAACGCCGTCGGTACCGGCGTGATGGGCGGGATGGTGACGGCCACCGCGCTGGCGATCTTCTTCGTGCCGGTGTTCTTCGTAGTGGTGCGCCGCCGTTTCAGCAAGAACAAGTCTGAGCTGGAACAGGGCCATCCGGTGGATCACCCTCACTGATAGTTTCTCTCTGCTAAAAGGCCGCGCAAGCGGCCTTTTTTATTGCGCACTCCCCTGCCCGCTCGTCCCATGACAAAGCCGCACCGGACGCGTGGTTGCAATCCTGCGGCGTGAGGTTCATAATATTGTTATATTATAACATTACATGAGAGCGCTATTATGAAACCAAACATTCATCCGCACTACCGTCCTGTGGTGTTCCATGACACCACCGTCGACGAATACTTCAAAGTCGGCTCAACGATTCAGACCGATCGTACCATTCAGTTTGAGGGCGAAGAGCTGCCGTACGTCACGCTTGATGTGTCGTCGAAGTCGCACGTTTACTACACCGGTAAACAGAAAGAGTTTGCCAAAGAGGGCAGCGCCGCACGCTTCAACAAGCGTTTTGGCAGCTTCCTGACGCGCAGCAAATAACCGGAGTTCAGCCACATGCAAGTTGTCAGTTCATTGCGGTCTGCCAAGACCCGTCACAAAGATTGCAAAGTCGTGCGGCGTAAAGGTCGTATTTATGTGATTTGCAAAACCAACCCGCGCTTTAAGGCGGTGCAGGGAAGAAAGAAAAAACGTTAGGAAAGTGTCGTGATAATTGGCCGGGATGCTCCCCGGCCTTTTTTTTACTTCATGCTGTGCAGCAGAGTTTCCACGTTGTGCTTAAACGCCGCCTCATAGGTGGGCGCCGGTCCGCTGGCCGCTGACAGCGCTTCAGGATAGAGCTCGCCACCGGGTTGCGCACCGGTTTCACTGGCGATCTGTTTCACCAGACGCGGATCGGTCTGGTTCTCCATAAAGTAGGTCGTGATGTGCTCGGCCCGGAGCTGTTTGATGATAGCGGCGACATCGCTGGCGCTGGCTTCCGCTTCGGTTGAGAAGCCCACCGGCGCGAGGAATGTCACGCCGTAGCGCTGGCCGAAGTAGCCAAAGGCATCATGGCTGGTGAGCACCTTGCGTTTACTTTGCGCCACGCCGGCAAATTCACTTTTGGCCCAGCTATCCAGCTTCTGCAACTGCTGAATATAGCGTTCACCGCTGTGACGGATGTCGGCGGCATCGTCCGGATCGGCTTTGATCAGCGCGTTCATCACGTTGGTGGCGTAGATCACGCCGTTGTGCATGCTGTTCCACGCGTGTGGATCGGTGATGGTTTTGCCATCCTCCTCCATTTTGCGCGTATTGACGCCGTTCGAGGCGACCACCACCGTGCCCTTGTAGCCGGACGCGCTAATCAGCCGGTCCATCCAGCCTTCCATGCCCAGCCCGCTGACGAACACCACATCGGCCTGCGCCAGCGCCTGACTATCCTGCGGCGTGGGCTCAAAGGTGTGCGGATCGCCATCCGGCCCCACCAGCGATTTCACCTTAACGTGATCGCCGCCGACCTGTTTAACGATGTCTGCCAGCACGGTAAAACTGGCTACGGCATCAACGGTTTTTGCCAGCGTTAGCGGGCTAATCAGCATCGCGCCAATCGCCAGACTCAACGGTAACTTCTTCATACCTATCCCCTTGTCATCTTATTATCGACGGCGCAGCAGGCCGCCACATGGTCCTGTCAACACAGACAGCAAAAACAGTACGGCCGCACTCAGTACCACCGCCGGTCCGGCAGGCAGGGCATAGTGCCAGGAGAGCAGCAGGCCGATAAAGGCGGCGATCAGCGCCAGCAGCATGGCAATCGCCAGCATGCGCGTAAGGTGACGGCTCCAGAAGCGCGCGCTGGTGGCGGGCAGCATCATCAGCCCAACGGACATCAGCGTGCCGAGCACCTGAAAACCCGCCACCAGATTCAGCACCACCAGCGTGAGGAAAATACCGTGCACCAGCGGTGCGCTCCATTTTCCCTGCGCACGCAGAAAATCAGGATCAAAGGCATCAATGACCAGCGGCCGGAAGATCACGGCCAGCATCAGCAGGGTGAACGCGGCGATGCTGCCAACCAGCACAATCGCGCCGTTATCCACCGCCAGCAGCGAGCCGAACAACACGTGCAGCAGATCGACACTGGAACCGCGCAGTGATACCAGCGTGACGCCGAGCGCCAGCGAACCCAGATAGAAGCCGGAAAAGCTGGCATCCTCCTTCAGGTGGGTGTAACGGCTGACCGCACCGGACAGCAGCGCCACCGCCAGCCCGGCAATCAGGCCGCCAATGCCCATCGCCACCAGCGACAGGCCGGACACCAGATAGCCGATGGCGGCGCCCGGCAGTACCGCATGGGACAGCGCATCGCCCACCAGGCTCATACGGCGCAGCGAGAGAAAGACGCCGAGCGGCGTCGCACTGATCGCCAGCGCCATGCAGGCCACCAGCGCCCGGCGCATAAAACCAAACTCAATAAACGGCTGGAGTAACGTCATGACGCCACCCGACACAGCCGCGGTTGCTGCGCACTGTCACGCTCATCCAGCGACAGCACGTCACGAAAATGGCGCGCCACCAGCAGCTTGTCGTGCAGCACCACCAGCAGCGTGGTGCCCGCCCGCTGCTGCTGTTCGAGAATCGACATCAGTAAGGTTATCGTCGGCGTATCAATGCCGTTGAAGGGTTCGTCCAGCAGCCAGAGCTGACTGCGCTGAAGCATCAGGCGCGCAAACAGTACGCGCTGCAACTGCCCGCCGGATAGCATCGCGGGCTGCGCAGTGGCGAAGTCGCGCATCTGCACCGCCTCCAGCGCCGCATCAATCTCCTGCCTCAGCGCACGCGTGATGCCACCGAACCAGCCGCAGCGCGGCCAGCAGCCCATTGCCACCAGCTCATAGACGGTGAGCGGGAAGCGGGTGTCCAGCTCGCTGCGCTGCGGCAACCAGCCCAGCGCTTTTCGCGGCAGCTGCAGTTCACAGCGTCCCGCCACTGGCGGCAGCAGTCCGGCGATAGTTTTGAGCAAGGTTGATTTGCCCGTACCGTTGGCCCCGACCAGTGCCGTCATGCTGCCGGCCGCCAGTTCGCCATTCACCACCGGCGTCACAGCCCTGCCCTGATAGCCGCCCTGCAGACGATGAAAACGCATCATTGGTGCAGGCCCCAGACGATGGCTAAAGCCAGCAGGCTACTCAGCAGTAGCGCTACCAGCAGGCGCCCGCCGAGCGAGAGAAGTAATCCACTGTGATTCATGATAGGCAACCAAAATGTTATAACATAACAATATACTACCTGATGGCATCATCGCGACGCGCGGACGAAAGTGTTTCAAAAGTTGATCAGCGGCGATACGCCTGGGCGATTTGTGCCATCAAGCCAACGCCCATCGCAGCAATCGCCCTTTCTGTTTACCAATGGCTTGCAATGTCCGGGCTGAAAGCCAATGATAGAACTCTCCTTGCTTTTTACGGGATGCAGAATGCAGTCTATTATTCATAGTGATATTGATGTGAATGAGGATGATTGCGGTAAGTTACGCCAGATTATCCAGGGGAATATTCTCAAAATAGCCCAGGACCTTGCCGGCGATTTACAGTGGTATTCTCAAAACGCGCAATTAGTTCCGGACAGTTTTACCATTATTTCCATTCAGCCCATCGGCCACAAACGATTTAAAATGCTTTACGATTTCACGTGGGATTTATTTAATCCCTGCCTTGATTTAAATGAAACCTTTACCCAACGTGAAGAAGTTATGTTCCAGACAACGCCCGGTGCGCTGGTGTTTGAGGTGATAGACAATACCCGCCCGTCACCGTGCGACGAATTGTAATATTTAGTAATTGGGTGAGCAAAACTAATGATTGTGGATTATATTTAAAAGGTCGCTGAATTCTTTTTATTCGTGATCGCTCCCTGGTAGCTTTTCCAAATCTCGCCGCGTCGCGGTAACTGTGCTCGCTATGGAGGGGAAAAAGATGGACGAATACTCACCGAAACGGCATGATATTGCCCAGCTTAAATTTCTGTGTGAGAACCTGTTTGACGAAAGTATGGCGACGCTAACCGACAGCCATCACGGCTGGGTTAATGATCCCACTTCGCCAGGCAATTTACAGCTCAACGATTTGATTGAGCATATCGCCTCTTTCACGATGAATTACAAAATTAAGCATGTTGAAGATGAAGCGCTGATTACGCAAATCGATGAATATCTTGATGATACCTTTATGCTGTTTAGCAGCTATGGAATCAATACGCAGGATCTTCAACGGTGGCAACGTTCAGCAAAACGCTTATTTAATCTGTTTGCCGAAGAGTGCGCTTATCTCCAGCAACCCAGCCATTCCTTTTAGCATCAGAGTGAGACCGGTTTATTTATGAGCAACCCAGCCTTAACCAAAACAGACTATTTGATGCGACTGCGTCGTTGTCGCTCAATTGACACCCTTGAACGGGTGATTGAAAAGAACAAGTATGAATTACCCGATGATGAGTTAGCGGTATTCTACTCCGCAGCCGATCACCGTCTGGCCGAGCTGACCATGAACAAGCTCTATGACAAAGTGCCCGGATCTGTCTGGAAATACGTCCGCTAAGTTTTCTCCCCGCAGGTCGCTTCGTTACTCACCTATTTCCACGGATGACAGGCAGGCAAAGGAGTGCCGATACGGTGCTGTGCCGCATTGCGCGCAGGGATTTTACATGGGCAGAAATGGTGGAGGCCCTGCCAGCTACATCCCGGCACACGCGTCGCCTGCTGCGGCTGCTTCCTTCCGGACCTGACCGAGTTCACAAGTTAGCGTTGCGGGAGAACCAACAGGGCCCCCATTGACGAGCTCTCATGTTGAGAGCGCTGGCATTATCGGGGAAGCCCCTGGCAATTGCAAGCGCAGGCCGGGCAACCGTTGGTTTCTTGAACAGGCCGGCGGCAAAACCCTGCAGATAGCCGCAATCGCATGCTAAAGTGGCGCTTTTCCCGCAGACGAGGTGCGCCAGTGAGTGAACAGAGCAATTTTTCCGAGCGCGTCTGGCAAATTGTTGCCGCTATTCCTGCCGGTAAAGTGACGACCTACGGCGATGTCGCGCTGCTGGCCGGTTCACCGCGTGCCGCACGTCAGGTGGGCGGCGTGCTGCGGCGCTTGCCGCCAGGCAGCAAACTGCCGTGGTTCCGCGTGATAAATCGTCATGGTCGTATTTCGCTGCAGGGCGATGATCTTTTTCGTCAGCGCGATGCGCTGGAAGCCGAAGGTATTGAAGTGAGTGATGCAGGAGAAATCGAACTGGCGAAGTATCGCTGGGAGTATTAATGCAAGCGGTGCAAAATGTGGCCCCCGAGCCCGCAGCCGTTACGTAAAGCCGTTGTCTCGTCCCTGATCGCTCGGCACACGCCATCCCTGGCGTGTGACGCTTTACTTCACGGCAGCGGGCCCGGGAGCCTGTCTGCTGCGATGGGTGTGTTACAGACTGGTTGGTGCCGGCACGGAGGCTGACGGCGTAACCTGGGTTGGCGACGTCGAAGGCACGGTGGTAGCAGCGCCCGGCTGGGTTGGCATCGCCATATTGGTCACCGGTACCAGCAGCAGTTCCGCTTTCGTTCCACCCTGATTAATCACCGGTTTCACCGTATCGGTGATAAACGCCAGCTTGCCGTCGATGGTGATCGCTGCGCTCAGCAAAATGCGCGCGTTCGGCTGGATATCAGCCGGGTTAAAGGGCAGCACAAACTGGAACGGCGCCTGTTTGCCCTCGGTGCGAACCACACGCTGTGACAGCACTTTGGACGGCGCGTCCGCCAGTGACGCATCGGCCAGCGTCACGGTCAGCACCGCATCCGGCGGCAGCGCAATACGCTGGCGAATATAGACGGAACCGCTTACGTTTGGCTGGGCAATCGCCGACGGCTGCCCGGCCACGCTGGCGCCTAAAGTTGGCGTCGGCACGGGTTTACTGTGATCGGCACAGCCTGTGATTGCCACCGCCAGTGTCATACCGCTAATTACATGCCAGAGTTTCATCGATGTCGTCTCCTTATGAACACTATGATTGTCGGCGGTAAATTTATTGGCTGGGTTTTCCACCGCCGATTGCTGTTAATTCTGGCACAAAAATCCGCTTTGCGCCTGAAGCCCCGCCATCCTGCTGAAAACCGGGTAAAAGCGTTGCGCAAACTGGTCGGATCTTTCACACTGACGCCATTGGCATCACTGAGGAATCCGTTATGAGCCAGGCACTGCACAACCTGCTTAATTTATTGAATCTGGAAAAACTGGAAGAGGGTCTGTTTCGCGGCCAGAGTGAAGATCTCGGCCTGCGCCAGGTGTTTGGCGGCCAGGTGGTGGGACAGGCGCTGTATGCGGCAAAACAAACCGTGCCGGAAGCCCGTATTATCCACTCGTTCCACAGCTACTTTCTGCGCCCGGGCGACAGCCAGAAAGCCATTATTTACGATGTGGAAACCCTGCGCGACGGCAAAAGCTTCAGCGCCCGCCGCGTCAGCGCCGTACAGAACGGTCAGCCGATCTTCTACATGACCGCCTCCTTTCAGGCACCGGAAGATGGCTTCGAACATCAGAACAGCATGCCGCAGGTGCCCGGACCCGATAACCTGCCCTCCGAGCAGGATCTCGCCCACCGGCTGGCTGCGCACCTGCCGCTCAAGCTGAAAGAAAAATTCCTCGCCGAGCGCCCGCTGGATATCCGTCCGGTGCAGATCCATAATCCGCTGAAAGGCCACGTTGATGAGCCGCTGCGCCAGGTCTGGGTGCGTGCCAATGGCCAGCTGCCGGACGATCGCCGCATTCATCAATATCTGCTGGGCTACGCTTCCGATCTCAACTTTCTGCCGGTCGCGCTGCAGCCGCATGGCAAAGGCTTCCTTGAGCCGGATATGCAGGTGGCGACGATTGACCACTCCATGTGGTTCCACCGTCCATTCGATCTCTCGGAGTGGCTCCTGTACAGCGTGGTAAGCACCTCAGCGTCCGGCGCGCGCGGCTTCGTGCGCGGTGAGTTCTTCAGCCAGGACGGCACGCTGGTGGCGACGACGGTGCAGGAAGGGGTGATGCGTCAGCGCGAAGCATAAAAAAAGGGGCGATTATCTCGCCCCTTTCTCATCATTATAGTTATAGCGCACTGCTCTTCTGCCAGCCGGCACTTACTGGTTGTAAGCGTTCTCGCCGTGGCTGTTCACATCCAGACCTTCACGTTCCTGTTCTTCCGGTACGCGCAGGCCAACAATCATATCTGCCAGCTTGAAGCCGATGAATGCGACCACGCCAGACCAGACGATGGTCAGGCCACAGCTGAACAGCTGAACCCAAACCTGATGGCCCATGGTCACGCCTTCTGCGTAGCCCACGCCGCCCAGTGACGAGGAGGCAAACACGCCGGTCAGGACACAACCGAGGATGCCACACACGCCGTGCACACCGAACACGTCGCACGGGTCATCCACGCGCAGCCATTTCTTCAGCGTGGTCACACCCCAGATACCTGCCAGGCCACCGGCCAGACCGATAATCAGTGCGCCGCCGACGCCGACATAACCACAGGCTGGCGTGATGGCAACCAGACCGGCGATGAAGCCAGAAGACGCACCCAGCAGTGAAGGCTTACCGCGCAGCGCCCACTCACCAAACACCCACGACAGCACGGCACCCGCAGTGGCCACCACGGTATTCAGGAAGGCCAGCGCCGCGATTTCGTTCGCGGAAGACGCAGAGCCGGCGTTGAAGCCGAACCAGCCAACGTACAGAATCGCGGTACCGGTAAACACCATCGGCAGGTTATGCGGTTTGAACGCTTCTTTACCGAAGCCAGCACGCTTGCCTACCAGGTAAGCACCAACCAGACCCGCAACGGCGGCGTTGATGTGCACCACGGTACCGCCAGCGAAGTCCAGCGCGCCATCCTGTGCCAGGAAGCCGCCAGCCCACACCATATGTGCGATAGGCAGATAGGCCAGCGTCAGCCACACCAGTACGAAAATCAGTACCGCGGAGAAGCGAATACGCTCAGCCAGCGAACCAACAATCAGCCCCACGGTGATACAGGCAAAGGAAGCCTGGAACGCCACGTGAATGTACTGATAGAAGCTGCCCATCACCGCTTTCAGCTCGATATTTTTCAGCATCGCCCACTGGAAGTTACCGAAGAAGGCGTTGCCTTCACTGAACGCCAGCGAGTAGCCGTAGACGATCCACAGTACGCACACTAACGCGAACGTCACCGCGACCTGCGTCAGCATCGACAGCACGTTTTTGCCGCGAATCAGGCCGCCGTAAAACAGGGCAATGCCGGGAATTGTCATGAACAGTACCAGCGCGGTACAAATCATCATAAACGCGTTATCGGCTTTATCCGCTACGGCAGGCGCAGCTGCCATCGCAAGAGACGGTAACAGCGCCAGGCTGGTGAGGCCCAACTTAGTCATTACTTTATTCATTTCTTTCCATCCCATCACAATTCAGAGCCCCAGTTACAGTGCTGCTTCGTCGGTCTCGCCGGTACGAATACGAATCACGCGCTGCAGTTCCGCGACGAAAATTTTGCCGTCGCCAATTTTGCCGGTGTACGCGGCTTTGCTGATCACATCCACCACTTCATCCAGCTGATCGTCCGCAATCGCAATATCGATTTTTACTTTTGGCAGGAAGTTAACGCTGTACTCGGCACCGCGGTACAGTTCTGCATGGCCTTTCTGACGACCGAAGCCTTTCACTTCGGTCACGGTCAGGCCCTGAATGCCAATGGAGGATAAGGCTTCACGCACGTCCTCCAGCTTAAATGGTTTGATTACCACGGTAACCAGCTTCATACGTTCCCCTCCGGATATAAAAATAGGTGAGTCTTCGCGGACACGCAGAGAGTTAAGCAAAGGCTGTGCCACAAATGGCAAAAGTGGGCGCTAAGGCTGCCGGGCGCAGAGTATCGCGCTCCGGTATGGCGTAACGGGCAAGGTTTTCATTCGGAAAAACAGAAAGGTGGGACTTTACTGCACTCCTTTGGTGCTTGCGGCCTCAAAGGAGTGCATCAATACAGAACATTCCGATAAATCTGCGCAAAAAAGGTGCAAATCACCCCTCTGCGGTTGCGGGTATGCCCGCCGCGAGTTCATCGCCAGCCTGCTGCAGCTGGTACATCTGCCAGTAACGGCCCTGCTGCGCCAGCAGTTCGGTGTGCGTACCGCGTTCGACTACCTGACCACGGTGCAGCACCAGAATCTGATCCGCTTCGGTGATGGTGGAAAGACGGTGAGCAATCACCACCAGCGTGCTGTGCTGGCGCAACGTACGCAGCGCCTGCTGAATCGCCTGCTCGGTGCCTGAGTCGATATTGGCAGTGGCCTCATCGAGGATCAGAATCTGCGGAAGCGACACTAGCACGCGCGCCAGCGCCAGCAGCTGCTTCTGCCCGACCGACAGCGTGTTCCCCTGCTCACCGAGCCGGGTATGAATACCGTCGCGCATCGCGCGGGCCAGCGGTGCCAGCTGCACCTTCTCCAGCGCGCGCCACACATCCTCTTCGCTGATATCGCGTCCCAGGCGCACGTTGGCCAATAGCGTATCGGCCAGTACCACCGGATCCTGCTGCACCATCGCCACGCTGCCGCGCAGCGCATTGTGCGTCAGCTGGCGCAGCGGGCGGCCATCCAGCTCAATGCTGCCGCGCGTCACCGGATAGTAGCCCATCAGCAGATTGGCTAAAGTGCTTTTGCCACTGCCGGTATGACCGACCAGTGCCACGAAGCCGCGCGCCGGCACCTCGAGATCGATATGGCTGAGCACGTCGCGGTTGTCGCGGTAGGCAAAGCTGACATCGCGCAGGGTGATACGCCCGGAAGCCAGCGGCTGAACGTCACTGCCGTAGCCCTGCTGCGCCGCATCCATCAGTTCAAAAATACGTTCGCCCGACACCACCGCCTGCTGCAGCATTGACTGCTGCGTGGTGAGCTCAATCAGTGGCTCGTTAAGGCGACCAAGATAAGTGATAAAGGCGTAGAGCACGCCAACCTCAAACACACCCGGCGTGGCAAAGCTGAACAGCATCAGCAGACCGCACAAAATCAGTGCAGAAAACAGGCTGAGCAGCGGACGCAGCAGGAAGCCGTCCAGCCGCAGCGTCTCCATCCGCGCCAGATAGTGTGAACGGCTGGCTTCGCCCATGCGCTCGCCAAAGCGCGCCTGCTGGCGAAACTGCTGGATCACACTCATGCCGTTAATCACTTCGTTGAAGCCATTATTGATCTCGGCCAGATAGCTACGTACGCGGCGCGCAATCGGCGTGCTGTAGCGCTGATAGATCAGCATCACCGTTAACACCAGCGGGAAAATCACCAGCGCCACCAGCGCCATACGCCAGTCGAGTGCAAACATCGCCACCAGCATCGCGCCAATCAGCGCAGCGCTGCGCAGCACAGTGGCCACCACCGTGACGTAAAGATCTTTGATCACTTCGGTGTCGTTGGTGACGCGCGAAATAATCTGCCCCACCGGCTGAGTGTCGAAAGCACTGAGCGGCTGGCGCAGCGCCGCATTCATCACGTCGACGCGCAGTTGCTGCACAACGCCAATCGCCGCGCGGTTAAACAGCAGCGCCTGGAAATAGTGCAGGCCCGCTGCCAGCAGCTGCAGCAGCACAAAGCCCACCAGCAGCCCGGCCACGATGCCCCACGGCATCTGGTGTTTTGCCACCAGGTTATCGATAAAATAACTCACCAGCACCGGACCGGTGACTTCGGCAGCGGCAGCGATCCACAGCATGCCGACGGCCAGCCACAGCGATTTGCGCCACGGTTTACCGTAGGCCAGCAGGCGTTTCAGCGTTGGCCATAAGCGTTGCGATTTAGCCATGGTCGGCTCCCTGTTCTGCCTCGTCCTCATCCAGTGCGGCTTCCAGCTGCTGATAGCGATACATATCGCGATACCAGCCCGGCTGCGCCGCCAGCGTATCGTGATCGCCGCGCTGTGCCACTGCGCCCTGCTGCAATACCAGAATCTCGCTGGCTTCGGTCAGCGCCGACAGTCGATGCGCGCTAATGATCAGCGTGCGCCCTTTGCCCCACAGGCGCAGGTTATGCAGGATTTCATGTTCGGTACGGCCATCAACCGCCGACAGCGCATCGTCGAGGATCAGAATCTCCGCGTTGAGCAACAGCGCACGCGCAATGGCGATGCGCTGTTTCTGCCCGCCAGAGAGCATGACGCCGCGCTCACCCACTTCGGTCGCGTACCCCTGCGGCAAACGCAGTATGTCATCGTGCACGCAGGCCATCTGCGCCACGCGCTCAATCTCTTCCTGTGTTGCCTCCGGGCGGCCCAGCGCCAGGTTATTCGCAACGGTATCGGAAAACAGGAACGGTGTCTGACTGACCACCGCCAGCCGGCTGCGCCAGCTGTCCAGCCGCAGTTGCGGCAGCGGAATGGCGTGATAGCAAATCTCGCCCTGATCGATATCAAAATGGCGCTGAATCAGGCTCAGCAGCGTGCTTTTGCCGCAGCCGTTAGGCCCGCACAGCCCAAGCATCTGCCCCGGTTGTAGCTGGAAATGCACGTCGCTCAGCACCGGCGCGCTGCTCGCCGGATAGTGGAAGGCGCGGATCGCCACCTGCAGCACGCCCGCTTCCGCCGGCAGTGGCTGCTGACCATCCTCAACCGCAGGCGCTTCCGCCAGCAGCGCACCAATACGGCTCCACGCCGCGCTGCCGCGCTCGACGATGTTAATCATCCACGCCAGCGCCAGCATCGGCCAAATCATCAGCCCTAAGTACATGACGAAGCTGGTGAGCTGCCCGAGCGTCAGTGAACCGTGCCACACCATCCAGCCGCCACCGCCAATCGCCAGCAAATTCGAAAAGCCCACGGCGATATAAATGATGGGATCGAAGCGCGCATCGACGCGCGCCACGTGCAGATTTTTGCGGCCGGTGTCGCTGGCGATATCGGCAAACTGGCTCGACTGATGATCTTCCAGGCCAAAGGCTTTGATCATGCGGATGCTGGTCAGACTCTCCTGCGTTTGATCGTTCAGGCTGGAGAACGCCGCCTGCGCCACTTTGAAGCGCTGATGCAGGCGCGCGCCGTCTTTCTGGATCACCAGCGCCATAATCGGCATGGGAATCAGCGCCAGCAGCGTCAGCTCCCAGCTGATCTGCACGCTCATTACCGCCAGCACGACCAGCCCCATCACCAGCGAATCCACCAGCGTCAGCACCCCTTCACCCGCGGCAAACACCACGCGATCGACATCGTTGGTCGCGCGCGCAATCAGATCGCCGGTACGGTGGCGCAGGTAAAACGCCGGATGCTGGCGGCTAAGCTGGCGGTAAAAATCTTCGCGCAGCTCCACTGCCAGCTGGTAAGAGGCGCCGAACAGCAGCACGCGCCAGACGTAGCGCAGCAAATAGACAATCACTGCGGTCACCAGCATCACGCCGATCCACAGAAAAATTTCGCCGCGCGTCAGGCTGTGCTGGGTCACGCCGTCGACAATCACGCCGACCAGATGCGGAGGCAGCAGCTGCAGCAGCGCAATGATAATCAGCAAGCTGATGGCGCCCAGATAGCGCCGCCACTCGCGCAAAAAATACCAACTTAACTGGCTGAATAATCGCACAAAACAATCTCTTGTGATGCCCGTTCAGGGCGCTACCGGCAAGGCGGTGGTGTATTTAATCTCTTCCATAGCGAAGCTGGAGGTGACGTCAATCAGTCCCGGCACGCCGTTAACCAGACGCTTGTAAAACGCGTCGTAGCTCTTCATATCGGCCACCTGAATGCGCAGCAGGTAGTCGTACTCGCCCGCCATGCGGTAAAAGGCCATCACTTCCGGCATCTGCTGTACCACCGCGACAAACTGCTGAAACCAGTCGCTGCTGTGCTGCTGGGTTTTGATCAGCATAAAGGCGGTGAGCGACAGGCCGAGCTTTTCACCATCCAGCAACGCGACGCGCGCCCGAATAATGCCATCATCTTCCAGCTTTTTCAGGCGTTTCCAGCACGGTGTGGTGGTGAGATTCACCGCATCGGCCAGCGCCTGCAGCGACAGCGTGCAGTCTTTTTGCAGCAGCGCCAGCAGTGTGCGGTCAGTTTTATCTAGCATTCGCCACCTCAGGAGAAAAATTTTCTCTTATTTGCCAATTATAACCAAATTTTAGCAACCTCTTTTTCCTGCCAGTGCCTTACACTGAGCGCAATCTCGCTGCCGGAATCGCACCATGCAAACGCCCTGGGTTCGCCACGCTATCAATGAAATTAACGCCGACTTTCAGCGCTCCGCTGATACGCACCTGATCCGTTTTACGCTGGACGATTTCCCCGGCATTCGCTTTTATCTTAAGGATGAAAGCACCCATCCAAGCGGCAGCCTGAAACATCGCCTGGCGCGTTCGCTGTTTCTCTATGGTCTGGCCAATGGCTGGATTGGAGAAAATACGCCGATCATCGAAGCCTCCTCCGGCAGCACCGCGGTGTCGGAAGCCTATTTTGCCCGCCTCCTTGGCCTGCCGTTTATCGCCGTGATGCCAGCCAGTACCGCACGGCGCAAAATCGAGCTGATCCGCTTTTACGGCGGGGAGTGCCACTTCGTGGCCGATCCGTGCCAGCTGTACAGCGAATCCGAGCGCCTGGCGCGTGAACTCAACGGCCATTTTATGGACCAGTTTACCTACGCCGAACGCGCTACCGACTGGCGCGGCAACAACAATATCGCCGAAAGCATTTTCCGCCAGATGGCGCATGAACCTTTCCCGGTGCCACACACCCTGATCATGAGCGCCGGCACCGGCGGCACCTCGGCTACGCTGGGGCGCTACATCCGCTATCAGGGCCACGACACGCGCCTGCTGGTGGTCGATCCGCAACACTCGGTGTTTTTCGATTACTGGCACAGCCGCGATCGTACGCTGCGCAGCGAGCGCGGCAGCCTGATTGAGGGGATTGGTCGCCCGCGCGTTGAGCCGTCGTTTTTACCGGATGTGATTGACGAAATGATGAAAGTGCCCGACGGCGCCACCGTGGCGGCCATGTTAAGGCTGGAGCAGATTCTCGGCCGGCGTCCGGGTGCCTCTACCGGCACCAATTTCTGGGGCATGCTGCAGGTGGCAAAACGGCTGCGTGCGCAGGGGCAGTCCGCCGCGCTGGTCACGCTGCTGTGTGACAGCGGCGAGCGCTATCCGGATACCTATTACAATCCGCAGTGGGTCGCTGAGCAGATCGGCGATATTCAGGCGTGGCAGCGCGAGCTGCAATAAAAAACCGGACATCCTGTCCGGTTCACTGTAAGCCTCAGCATTCGGGGGAATAATCGAGGTGTGGTGTGGTCATCCAGTGATTTAAGTAGTGAGACACCGCCTGTGTCTCGCAATGGCCAATAATCGGTAAATGGGGCAGCGAGGTTTTCAGCTGATGCATGGCGTTGCCCATGATAAAACCGCGCCCGACGCGCTCCAGCATTTCGCGGTCGTTCATCGCATCGCCAAATGCCATGCAATCCGCCAGCGACAGCGACAGATGCTGGCACAGCCGCGCCAGCGCGGCGCCTTTGTGGCAATCCACCGGCAAAACTTCCAGACACTCCCTGGCGGAGAAGCACAGGCTGGCGCGATCGCCGAGCGCCTGTTGCAGTTCAATCTTCAGCGCCAGCAGCATCTCATACGGCGCGATAAAGCAGATCTTGGTGACTTCATGTGCCGGCATGCGGCGTAAATCACGCAGCTGATAGTGAAATCCGCTCATCGCGTGCGCTTCCAGCAATCCCGGAAGCGGTTTATCGGTAAACCAGCCTTCGTCATTAAAGATGTGGATCGACGCGGGGGTTTGCCAGTGACTGTGCAACACCTCTTCCGCCACCGACGGCGCTAAATCACAGCCGTACAGCTGCCTGCCCTCGACATCGTGAATGCGCGTGCCGTTACCGGTGATCAGCCAGGCGGGCAAGGTGATCTGCTGACGTACTGCCTGCATATCCAGCAGGTGACGCCCCGTGGCAAACGCCAGTGTAACGCCACGCTGGTGTAGGGCGTTGAGGCTCTGCAGCGTCTCCGCACCTAAACGGTGGGTAGGCAGCAGCAGTGTACCGTCCATATCAAATGCCGCGAGGCGGGCCATAGCAACTCTCCGGTCTGAATGAGGGGTTTACTATCGCCTGGTAATTACGGAACTAATAGTGAATACTTTCAAAAAACTGTTCCGGGTTTAATCATGCGACAGCTTCATCGGGTTAATCAGTTTCAGCGCCTGTGGCAGCTTAGCCAGGGCGAAGCGCAGCGCATCAGCGTTGCGGCCATGGCGCAGCACTGCTATTGCAGCGAGCGCCACGTGCGTACCCTGCTGCGGCAGTGGCAGCAGGCGGGCTGGCTGCAGTGGCACGGTGCGGCGGGACGCGGTAAACAGGGCGAACTGCGCTTTCTGCTCTCTCCCGAACAGCTGCGTCAGCAATTGCTCAGCCAGCAGCTGGCAGCCGGTGAAGCGGTACAGGCACTGCAGGTACTGGATGTCGCGCCTGAACGGCTGGTGAAAATGCTGCGCCCACTGATGGGCGGCCAGTGGCAGAATCAGGCGCCGGTGCTGCGCATTCCCTATTATCGCGCGATGGAGGCGCTGGATCCGCTGCAGCTCACCGGACGCGCCGAGCAGCATCTGGTACGCCAGATTTTTTCCGGCCTGACGCGCTTTAACGCGGATGATGTCGAGGGCGATCTGGCACATCACTGGCAGCACGATGCGCAGGGCCGCGAATGGTATTTCTGGCTGCGGCCACTGCTCAGCTGGCACAACGACGAACCGGTGCAGGCGGCACAGCTGGTTCAGCAGCTGCAACGTATCATGCAGACGCCGCAGGGCGGCCGTCTGCTGGCGGCGGTGGAACACATCGATGCGCCACATCCGCTGGCGCTGCGTATCCGGCTACGCACCAGCGATTACTGGCTGCCGCAGCGGCTGGCGCATCAGTTTTGCCTGCTGCCGCATCCGGAGCATGCCGATACCGGCAGCGGACCGTGGCGCCTGACGCACTTTACCCGCGAGCTGGTGCGGCTGGAGAGCCATGCGCGCTGGCACCATCAGCGTCCGCTGATTCAGGTGGTGGAATACTGGATTACGCCGCAGCTGTTCGATCGCGGGCTGGGCACCAGCTGTCGCCATCCGGTGCAGATCGCCATTGGCGATCCCGACGAGCTGGACACGCTGCGGCCGGTGGATCGCAGCATCAGTCTCGGTTTCTGTTATCTGGCGCCGCGTTTCTCGGCTCGCTTCAGCCAGGCGCAGGCCAAAACGCTGCTCGCGCTGATTCAGCACAGCGGCGTTATTCAGCAGCTGCCGCTGGATGAAGGCTTAATTACGCCAATCGCAGAGCTGCTGCCCGGCTGGCCGCTGCCCGCCCCGCACCGCCCGGATGGCCCACTGCCCGCAACGCTAACGCTGCATTATCACCTGCCCATCGAACTGCACGTCATGGCGCAGGCGCTGGTGCCGCTGCTGGCGGCACAGGGCTGTACCCTCACCTGCGTATTTCACGACGTCAAAAGCTGGCGCGACGACATCGATCTGAGTGACGCCGACATCATCATGGGCGACCGTCTGATTGGTGATGCGCCGCAGTTTACCCTGGTGAACTGGCTGGAAAATGATGCGGCCTGGCAACCGCTGCGTCCGGCGGTGCTGCAGGCACCGCTGCACGCTATCGCCCGTCAGGCCAGTCCGGCACTGCGCAGCGCCGCGATTCATCAGCTGTTTCAGCAGCTAATGCGCGACGGCCATCTGCTGCCGCTGTTTAACTATCGCTACCAGGTGTTTGCTCCGCCAGGCGTCGAAGGTATTCAGCTTAACAGCATGGGCTGGTTCGATTTCACCCGCGCCTGGATCCCGCCGCCTGCCGCAGGCGGTGCTGTTCAGCCCGCGCCGGAGCCAGTACCATAGGCGCACTGATTTATGGGGAAGAAAACATGAAACGAGCCGTTGTCGTATTCAGTGGCGGACAAGACTCCACCACCTGTCTGATTCAGGCGCTGCAGCAGTATGATGAAGTGCACTGCGTGACCTTTGATTATGGTCAGCGCCATCGCGAAGAGATCAGCGTCGCCGCAGGGCTGGCGCACCAGCTGGGCGCGCGGGCGCACAAAGTGCTGGACGTAACGCTGCTCAATGAACTGGCGGTCAGCAGCCTGACGCGCGATAACATCCCGGTGCCAGCCTACAATCCACAGGCCAGCGGCCTGCCCAGCACCTTCGTGCCGGGGCGTAACATCCTGTTTCTGACGCTGGCCTCAATTTATGCCTATCAGGTGGAAGCCGAAGCGGTGATCACCGGCGTGTGTGAAACCGATTTTTCCGGCTACCCGGATTGCCGTGACGAGTTTGTCAAAGCGCTGAACAACGCTGTCAGCCTGGGCATGGCGCGCGACGTGCGTTTTGAAACGCCGCTGATGTGGCTGAATAAAGCAGAAACCTGGGCGCTGGCGGACTACTGGCAGCAGCTGCCGCTGGTCCGCTCTGAGACGCTAACCTGCTACAACGGCGTCAAAGGCGACGGCTGTGGTGAGTGTGCGGCCTGCCACCTGCGCGCACGCGGCCTGGCCGATTACCAGGCCAATGCGGCCAGCGTGATGGCGGCGATGAAACAGAAAAGCGGCCTGCGCTGATTGCGGCCGCGCTGCGGGCTGGCGTGCTTTCTGGGCATGCCAGCTCAGGAAGTCGCGGTCATCAATGCCGCCAGGCGTTCACGTAACTCCCCTTCCAGCAGCACGGTTTTTTGCGTGCGCAAATCGATGCAGACGAAAGTCAGCGCCGCATCCGCCACCAGCGTGTTGTCTCCTGCCAGCACCACCCGCTGTAAAATAATGCCGCTTTTGCCGTTGAGCTGCGAGACCTCGCTCTCAATGTGCAGCACGTCGCCCAGCACCGCCGGACGACGATAGTTAATGTTGATATTCACCACCACAAATGCCAGCTGCTGCTCCAGCAGCCAGTGAAAGGCATCGGCATCTTCCAGCCACTGCCAGCGCGCCTCTTCCAGAAATTCCAGGTAGCGCGCATTGTTCACATGCTGATAGACGTCAAGATGATAGCCGCGCACTTTGATGGTGGTTTGCATGATAGCTCCTGTTCAGGCTGTGAATGACAACTGGTTGGACCTGTTGAGCATAGCACAGCCTGATGGGCCGCTTTAGCAATCCTTCAGAGTCGCGAGCCGCTTCACAATTTCAGCCGCGCGCTGTTCCGCTCCACCAGCGCACTGCCAATACCCGGCACTTCTTTCAGCTGCTCGATGGCGCTGAAGGGCCCGTACTGCTCACGATAGCTGACAATCGCCTGCGCTTTTTTCAGTCCAATACCGTTCATGGCGGCGGCCAGCTGCTCGGCCGTGGCCTGATTGATGCTGACCTGTTCCGGCTGCGGCGTGGACACCTGCGTCGCCTGCGTTTCACTGGGGCTTTCCGCCGCCGCCAGTCCGCTGGTCCAGAGCGCGCCGCCCAGCGCCAGCGTGATGCAAAAGGCACGAAATGTTGATTTAACCATGCTGTGTTTCTCCTTGTGTTTGACAGCCACTGCAGGGTGGCACAAGCGAGAAACGCACTCAAAAGGCGATGATCAGAAATGGAAAAGGCCGCAGAAGCGGCCTTTCGGTATTGCAGCAGTTTACCTTTTTTTGTGAGGCTTACTGGTTTTGTGCGGCGGCGCCGTACTTAATCTTCGCCTCTTTACGCAGGTTTTCCAGCAGCGCTTCAAAGGCAATCTGCGCGTTGTTTTGCGTCACGCCTTTTACCATTTCATCGATCTGCGCCTGCGGCATGTTGCCCGCGCTGACCTTATCCAGCGCGACCAGCACCACGTTGCCCTGCATATCTTCGCTGACACCCCAAGACGGCTTGTTATCCGCTGGCTGTGGCAGGTTGAATGCGGCCTGTGCCACCGGATCCTGCGCGTTGCGATCGACGGTTTTGCTGGCGCTCAGCGTCAGGCCAGCCGCCTGCAGCGCGTCCTGTTTGCCCGCTTTCAGCTCGGTCAGCAGTTTGTCTGCCTGCGCTTTGGCCTGCTGCGTCGCTTTGTCATGCTTCAGGCTGTCGGCAATCTGCGCTTTGACCTGATCAAGCGGTTTAACCGCTTCCGGTTTGTGCTCGCTGATGCGCAACACAAACGCCCGATCGCCATCAACGCTGATGATGTCGGAGTTGTTGCCCGGCGCGCCGTTCTGACCGGTCAGGCCACCGTTGAAGATCGCCTGTTTAACCGCATCGAAATCGAGATCGGCCGGCACGTTATCGCGGGTGATCCAGCCCGTTTCCACTACTTTCAGGCCAGATGCCTGTGCGGCGCCCGCCAGGGATTCGTTGTCGTTGCTGGCGGCTTCGCTCACCTTCTGCTGCATCTTATAGAAGGCGTCGACGGCTTTTTCCTGCTTCACTTTATCCGCCACCGCATCGTGCACCTCCGCCAGCGGTTTAACCTGCTCTGGCTGGATATCGTCCAGACGCACCACCAGGAAACCTACTGAGGACTTGATCACGCCAGACAGCTGACCTTTCTGCGTCAGGTTGGCGTTTTTCAGCTCATCCGGCGTGGTGTTCGGCTCCAGCCAGCCCATGTCGCCGCCTTTACGCGCAGAGATTGGGTCGATGGATTTGCTCTTCGCCAGCGTGGCGAAATCCTCGCCCTTTTTCAGCGCATCCAGCACCGCGTTGGCATCGGCTTCGGTTTTGGTCTGAATGATGCTGTAACGGTTGCGCTGCGGCTGTGAATAGTCGGCTTTGTGCTGATCGTACCAGCTCTGAATATCCGCTTCGCTGGCGTTCTCCTGCAGGCTGGCCGCATCCATTTTGATATAGCTGACGCGGAACTGCTCAGGTGCCATAAAGCTGCTCTGATGCTGCTGGTAGTACTGATTGATTTCGTCGTCGCTGGCGGTTTGTTTCGCGGCCAGCGCATTAACGTCAATCACCGCCTGACGAATCTCGCGCTGCTGCGAGACCAGATCCACCAGCTTGCTGGTTTCACCCTTCAGCATGAAGTCGGTATTGGCGATGGCGTTGATCAGCTGCTGCGTCGCCAGCTGCTTGCGCAGCGCTTCGGCGTACTGATCGGCACTGAAGCCCATGCTGGCGATCAGGCCGTTGTATTTCGCGTTGTCGAACTTACCGTTGGTCTGGAAAGCCTGCTGATTGAAAATAGCCTGCTTCACCTGATCGTCGCTGATGCCAATGTGCAGATCTTTGATGTACTGATCGAGCAGCGCCTGATCGATCAGCTGTGACAGCGCCTGCTGGCGCATCTGCTGCATGTAGCCGTCGTTGCTGGCCAGCTGCGAGAACTGGTCGCCCAGCATCTGCTGCTGACGGTTGCGCTCGTTGTTAAACGCCTGTTCCAGCTCACCGCGGCTAATTTCATGGCCGTTCACTTTGGCAGCGTAATCGCTGTTACCGCCAATCAGGTAGTTGCCCACCCCGGTCAGTACGAATGACAGGATGATCAATCCCAGAATGATCTTGAGCACGACATGGTTCGACGCCGCGCGTAAATTGTCCATCATGGTATGACAACACTCCGCTGTAGTGTGGATGTAAAGCTCTGACACGATGTCATCATCGTGCAGCTGCGGTTCAGGCTGGCAGCTGGCAACCATGCGGAGACTGAAGCCAGCGGCTAAAGTCGCGCATCAAGATAAAAAAAGGCACATCAAAAATGATGTGCCCGTATGTTACATGAGAACGCCTTTTTCGTCCTCAATCCATGGAAGAAAATGCTTCGATGGACAGGTCAGCGGTCATTAATTGACGGCGTCTTTCAGTGCTTTACCTGCACGGAAGCCCGGTACTTTACCAGCCGGGATGGTGATTTCTTTACCGGTTTGTGGGTTACGGCCGGTGCGGGCAGCACGCTCGCGTACAGAGAAGGTACCGAAACCGACCAGTGCCACTTCGTCACCGCCTTTCAGCGCGTCAGAAACGGAGCCCATGAATGCATCTAACACACGTCCCGCTGCCGCTTTAGAAATGTCAGCGTCTGCAGCAATTTTGTCGATCAACTGTGACTTATTCACTCTCTTCATCCCCTCTTTTATTATTCACTCGCACCCGCGCTTCCCGCCCGGTGCGAACGCGCAGCCAGTTATATCAAGCCTGTGGAGCTGAAACAACGGTATTCATCTTAATCGTTGATCCAGCAGCCCCCTAAATTAGCGGCACAAAAAAAAGCTGGCAAGCCCGATTTGGCCTGCCAGCTTCGCTTTTTAGCGCTTTTTGTCGCTAATCACTATTTTGCCGTGGCAACCTGCATCCCGTACGGGGCATTTTCCAGCGCCAGGCTCAGCACTTCTTCAATACGCTTCACCGGATGGATCGACAGATCGGCAATCACGTTCTGTGGAATCTCTTCCAGATCGCGCTTGTTTTCGTCCGGGATCAGCACGGTTTTGATGCCGCCGCGATGCGCCGCCAGCAGTTTCTCTTTCAGGCCACCAATCGGCAGTACCTGACCGCGCAGCGTGATCTCGCCGGTCATCGCCACGTCCGAACGCACCGGGTTACCGGTCAGACAGGAGACCAGCGCGGTACACATCGCGATACCGGCGCTTGGACCATCTTTCGGCGTCGCTCCTTCCGGTACGTGCACGTGGATGTCACGCTTCTCGTAGAAGTCACCGTTGATGCCGAGTTTTTCCGCACGGGCGCGGACTACCGTCAGCGCCGCCTGGATTGACTCCTGCATCACCTCACCGAGTGAACCGGTGTAGGTCAGCTTGCCTTTGCCCGGCACGCAGGCGGTTTCGATGGTGAGCAGATCGCCGCCCACTTCGGTCCACGCCAGGCCGGTGACCTGACCAACACGGTTTTCGCTGTCGGCACGGCCGTAATCAAAGCGCTGCACACCCAGGAAATCCTTGAGGTTTTCGCCGTTGATTTTGATGCTCTTTTTCGCTTTGTCCATCAGCAGCGCTTTCACCGCTTTACGGCACAGCTTGGAGAGTTCGCGCTCCAGGCTACGCACGCCCGCTTCACGGGTGTAATAGCGGATAATGCCGATAATGGCGCTATCGTCAACGCTGATCTCTTTCTCTTTCAGCGCATTACGCTCGATCTGCTTCGGCAGCAGGTGCTGTTTAGCGATGTTGAGCTTCTCATCTTCGGTGTAGCCGGAGAGACGGATCACTTCCATACGATCCAGTAGCGGAGCCGGAATGTTCATGGAGTTAGAGGTAGCCACAAACATCACATCTGACAGATCGTAATCCACTTCCAGATAGTGATCGTTGAACGCAATGTTCTGCTCCGGATCCAGTACCTCCAGCAGCGCTGAAGCCGGATCGCCGCGCATGTCGGATGACATTTTGTCGATCTCATCCAGCAGGAACAGCGGGTTTTTCACGCCGACTTTGGCCATTTTCTGGATCAGTTTGCCCGGCATCGACCCGATATAGGTACGACGGTGGCCGCGGATTTCCGCTTCATCACGCACGCCGCCCAGCGCCATACGCACATATTTACGGCCGGTGGCTTTAGCGATTGACTGTCCCAGCGAGGTTTTACCCACGCCCGGCGGTCCGACCAGACACAGAATCGGCCCTTTGATTTTGCTGACGCGACTCTGCACCGCAAGATACTCAAGGATGCGGTCTTTCACGCGCTCCAGACCGTAATGGTCGGTATCCAGCGTCTCCTGCGCTTTCCGCAGGTCTTTTTTCACCTTGCTGCGCGCGTTCCACGGTACCTGCACCATCCAGTCGATGTAGCCGCGCACCACGGTGGCTTCCGCTGACATCGGTGACATCATCTTCAGCTTCTGCAGTTCGGCTTCGGCCTTCTCGCGCGCCTCAGCCGGCATTTTCGCCGCGTCGATTTTGCGTTTCAGCGCTTCGTATTCATCCGGCGCATCATCCATCTCGCCCAGCTCTTTCTGAATCGCTTTCATTTGCTCATTCAGATAGTACTCGCGCTGGCTTTTCTCCATCTGCTTTTTAACGCGGTTGCGAATACGCTTCTCAACCTGCAGCAGATCGATTTCCGATTCCATCATCGCCATGAGATATTCCAGACGCTCATTGATGTCGGACATCTCCAGCACTGACTGTTTATCAGCCAGCTTAAGCGGCATATGCGCCGCGACGGTGTCGGCGAGACGCGCCGCGTCGTCGATGCTGTTGAGTGAAGTCAGCACCTCCGGCGGGATTTTTTTGTTCAGCTTGATATAGCCTTCAAACTGATTGATGGCGGTACGCACCAGCACTTCCTGCTCGCGCTCTTCAATTTCCGGCGAGATCAGGTATTCGGCCTGGGCAACAAAGTGGTCGCCATTGTCCGCTAAAGTGGTGATGTGTGCGCGCTGAAGACCTTCCACCAGCACCTTAACGGTGCCGTCTGGCAGTTTCAGCATCTGCAGTACGGAAGCAACGGTCCCTACTGCGAAGAGATCGTTAATACCAGGTTCATCCGTTGAAGCCTCTTTCTGGGCAACCAGCATGATCTTCTTGTCATGATCCATCGCCGCTTCGAGGCAACGAATCGATTTTTCCCGACCAACAAACAACGGAATTACCATGTGCGGATAAACCACCACGTCGCGCAACGGCAACACGGGGATTTCAATGCGTTCAGAACGCTCAGGATTCATAGAGCTCTCTCTTAGTTTAATGTCCGCCAGGTGATGGGAACCGCGTGATACAGGCTGTATGCAGTTAGACCCACAGGATTATGAGTATATGGGGATGCTTGCACGACATTCAATGTCACAGAGGTGAGAAAAATAAAAGGGGAAACATTTTCCCCTTTTTTAAGATAACAACGTGGTGTAATTGATTATTTATTCGCCAGAAGCCTGGGCTTCATGCTTACCGTAAATCAGCATCGGGTCAGATTGCCCCTCGATTACTGACTCATCGATCACCACTTTCTCTACGCCTTCCATTGATGGCAGGTCGTACATGGTTTCGAGCAGCGCCGCTTCTACGATAGAACGCAGACCACGTGCCCCGGTTTTACGCGAGTTCGCTTTTTTCGCAATCGCCGTCAGCGCTTCGTCACGGAACTCCAGCTCCACGCCTTCCAGGTTAAACAGCGCCTGATACTGCTTGGTCAGCGCGTTTTTCGGTTCACGCAGGATCTGGATCAGCGCTTCTTCGCTCAGCTCGTTGAGCGTCGCCACCACCGGCAGACGACCAATGAACTCCGGAATCAGACCAAATTTGATCAGATCTTCCGGCTCAACCTGTGACAGCAACTCGCCTTCGCTGGCTTTCTGCGATTTACCTTTGACAGTCGCACCAAAGCCAATACCGGAGCCGGTTTCAACACGCTGTGAAATCACTTTATCGAGGCCGGCAAACGCACCGCCACAGATAAACAGGATTTTCGAGGTGTCGACCTGCAGAAACTCCTGCTGCGGATGCTTACGTCCACCCTGCGGCGGCACGGCAGCCACTGTGCCTTCAATCAGTTTCAGCAGCGCCTGCTGCACGCCTTCACCTGACACATCACGGGTGATAGACGGGTTGTCTGATTTACGGGAAATCTTATCGATTTCATCGATGTACACGATGCCGCGCTGCGCTTTCTGTACGTCGTAGTCGCACTTCTGCAGCAGTTTCTGGATGATGTTTTCCACATCCTCGCCCACGTAACCGGCTTCGGTCAGCGTAGTAGCATCCGCCATGGTGAAAGGCACATCCAGCAGGCGCGCCAGCGTTTCCGCCAGCAGGGTCTTACCGCTACCGGTTGGACCGATCAGCAGAATGTTACTTTTGCCCAGTTCAATCCCGTTGCTGGTGTCGCCGTTACGCAGACGTTTGTAGTGGTTGTACACCGCCACCGCCAGCACTTTTTTCGCCTTCTCCTGACCGATAACATAATCGTCAAGGTGATGGCGGATCTCATGCGGCGTCGGGAGCGCGCTGCGCTCGCGGTGCGGGGCCACTTCTTTAATCTCTTCGCGAATGATGTCGTTACAAAGATCGACACATTCGTCGCAAATATACACTGACGGCCCGGCAATCAGCTTACGGACTTCATGCTGGCTTTTGCCGCAGAAAGAGCAGTACAGCAACTTACCTGAACCGTCTTTGCGCTTATCTGTCATCAGCTAACCTCTTTTCGTTCTCAGACCTAATTGGTGTACGGCAATGGCCGCACAGCAACGGCCGATATGCATGCAACTCACCTGTCTGCACCCGTTAACTATAGCGTAAGGGGCAGACAGATGTGTCTTATTGGCGATGCGTCAGGATGGAGTCGACCAGGCCATACTCTACCGCTTCGCTGGCAGAGAGGAAACGATCGCGCTCGGTGTCGCGTTCAATCTGCTCCAGCGATTTGCCGGTATGTTCCGCCATCAGCTCATTCATACGCTGCTTCACTTTCAGGATTTCACGCGCGTGGATCTCAATGTCCGTCGCCTGGCCCTGATAACCGCCCAGCGGCTGGTGAATCATCACGCGTGAGTTTGGCAGACAGAAGCGCTTGCCTTTGGTCCCCGCCGTCAGCAGGAATGCGCCCATCGAACAGGCCTGGCCCATACAGATGGTGCTCACGTCCGGCTTGATGAACTTCATTGTGTCATAAATCGACATACCGGCGGTAATTACACCACCTGGCGAGTTAATGTAGAGGTAAATGTCTTTTTCAGGATTCTCAGCTTCCAGAAACAGCATCTGCGCCACAATCAGGTTCGCCATGTGATCCTCAACCTGACCGGTCAGGAAGATCACGCGCTCTTTAAGCAGGCGGGAGTAGATGTCGTAAGAACGCTCGCCGCGCGAGGTTTGTTCGACCACCATTGGCACCAGCGCATTGGTTGGTGCAGTAAATTCACGATCGCCACTGTATGACATTACCGTCTCCTGATAAATTTCATTGGCAACATTCTGTACCGATTTTACGCGAGGCGCGCGGCGAAAACTATGCGCAGCGGTCTCGTTCCGACATAACAGGACGGTTAATCAGCCAGTCTTACTGTTTTCACGCATTCTCCCTGTATCTGGGGATGCAGCCCAGTTGTTTCAAGCATAACAACCTTTTCCCCATTCGCTAACACGGAAAAACAGCTTAGCGAAGAATTTGCCGATTAATTAGTCAAATAGCGCACAAATGTGGTTGGTTTCCGCCAGAAACGAAAAAGCCCGCGACACAGCGGTCGCGGGCTTTAGCACTCAGGGTTAACTCACGAATCAGGCCGCAGAGGTCTGGTTCATCAGCTCCTGGAAGTTAGTGGCTTTGTCAGTTACTTTGGCTTTCGCCAGTACCGCTTCAACCGCCTGCTCTTCCAGCGCAACGTTGCGCATGTTGTTCATCAGCTCGCTGTTTTTGCTGTAGAACTCGATCACTTCCTGCGGATCTTCGTACGCAGAAGCCATCTCTTCGATCAGCGCTTTAACGCGATCTTCATCGGCTTTCAGCTCGTTGATGCGAATTACTTCGCCCAGCAGCAGACCGACCACAACGCGACGTTTTGCCTGCTCTTCGAACAGTTCACGTGGCAGTTCCAGCGCCTGCTTCTCGTTGCCGCCGAAACGCTGTGCAGCCTGACGACGCAGAACGTCGATTTCGCTGTCGATCAGTGCCACTGGCACGTCGATTTCGTTCGCGTTAACCAGACCGTCAATCGCCTGCGTCTTCACGCGGTTACGGATAGCGCCTTTCAGTTCGCGCTCCATGTTCTTACGCACTTCAGCGCGCAGACCTTCAATGGAGCCATCTTCCACGCCGAAACGCTTGATGAATTCAGCGGTCAGCTCCGGCAGTTCGCGGGTTTCCACTTTCTTCAGCACGATGTCGAACTTCGCATCTTTGCCTTTCAGGTTTTCCGCGTGGTAGTCATCCGGGAATTTCACGTCGATGGTGAAGGTGTCGCCGGCTTTCTTGCCAGTGATGCCTTCTTCGAAGCCTGGGATCATACGACCCTGACCCATCGCCAGCACGAAGTCAGACGCTTTGCCGCCTTCGAACTCTTCGCCGTCTACAGAGCCGGTGAAATCGATGGTCGCGCGATCTTCTGCTGATGCAGCGGCATCAGTCTCTTTCCAGGTCGCCTGCTGCTTCTGCAGGGTTTCCAGCATGGTGTCGACGTCAGCGTCGGTCACTTCAACCACCGGTTTTTCGACCTCGATTGCATCCAGGCCTTTCAGCTCAACTTCCGGATACACTTCGAACTCAACCGCGTAGGTGAAATCTTCACCTTCTTTATACTCACCCGGCACGTAGTTCGGTGCGCCAGCTGGGTTGATCTTCTCTTTGATGATGGCGTCAACGAAGTTACGCGTCATCAGCTCGCTCAGGACGTCCTGACGAACAGAGGCACCGTAGCGCTGATTAATGATGGTAGCCGGCACTTTGCCTTTACGGAAACCGTCGATACGGACTTTCTTAGCCACTTCCACCAGTTCTTTCTTCACTGCGCTTTCGATGCTGTCCTTAGGAACAGTAATCGAAATGCGACGGCCCAGACCCTGAGTGGTTTCTACTGAAACTGTCATCTTGTTACCTCAAAAAATCACGTGCTCGGTCAACTTCAGACACCACACAATTAATGCGCCGTATCCAACAACCGGGACGGCCTCTGCAGGCAGAACCTAATCCCTGTCACCAGAAGCGTCCCGAAGACATTCCGGAAAAATAGACGCCGCATTATAGCGGCATCCCCGGAATGAGTCGAGGCTGCAAACTCACCACTTTTTAACGGTTTTGCTGCTTTTTTGCGCCGCAGATCGCGTTTGTGCATCATTGAGGTAAGAAAAAACGGCCCGCAGGCCGTTTTGGAGGAAGCTGGAGAGGAAAACTCAGGCCAGCGTACCGGCACCGCGACAGTTCGGTGAGGCGAGTACGGTATCCTGCAGTCCATCCCACTCTTTGCGCGTGTAGGTATGCAGCGCCAGCGCATGGACGCTGCCTGCCAGTTCGGTCGCCAGCTCACCATAAATGGCGCGGTGACGCTGCAGGAAGCGCTGTCCGGTGAAAAGGTCGCTGACGATCACCACTTTGAAGTGACTTTCAGAACCGGCAGGCACGTTATGACGATAGCTTTCGTCATGCACTTCGAGATGTGCAGGCTCAAAAGCGTTACGCAGCTTTTCTTCTATTTGTTCGCGAATCATTGTTAACACTCCTCTACGGCGAGCGCTGTGCCCCATCTGTTTAAATATTAGTAGGTTTTTTACCTTTCCCGCAGTCTGGCAGGAAATAAATCCTGCTGCGCTGCGCATCTTAGCCTGCTCAGGCTGTCGGTCAATCGGTTACCGCGTCCGGCTGTCCGAAAAAATCCTTTACAATCAATTTCCCCTGGTGCGGGGCTTTTTTCGCCGTGCCGCAATGCTATGATGGCCGCAGTTTTGCAAACCAACCCATATGCTAACGAGAATGAGTATGTTGAAAAAACTGTTATTCCCTCTGCTGGCTGCCTTTATTTTGGCCGGCTGCGCCAGCAATAACACCACGCTAAACATCCAGCCAAAAATCCAGCTGCCACAGCAGGATCCGAGCCTGATGGGCGTTACCGTCAGCGTTAACGGTGCCGATCAGCGCAGCGATCAGGCGCTGGCCAAAGTGAACCGCGATGGCCAGCTGATCACCCTGACCCCATCACGTGACCTGCGTTTCCTGCTGCAGGAAGTGCTGGAGAAGCAGATGACCTCGCGCGGCTACATGATTGGCCCGAACGGCGCGGTGGATCTGCAGATCGTGGTTAATGGCCTGTACGCCGATGTTACGCAGGGCAACGTGCGTTACAGCATCACCACCAAAGCGGATATCTCTATTATCGCTACCGCGAAAAACGGCAACAAGCAGGTGAAAAACTACCGTCAGACTTACAGCGTAGAGGGTGCCTTCAGCGCCACTAACGATAAGATCACCAACGCGGTTAACTCGACCCTGAGCGACGTGATTGCCGATATGGCGCAGGACACCAGCGTCAATAACTTCATCAAGCAAAACGCGCGTTAATTTTCCGCAGTAACCTGCCCGGTCCCCGCTGACCGGGCTTCATTTCAGGCTGGCTATGACATCTCACTATCTGCGTATTTTTACCCAACGTAACGCTGCGGTCCTGCTGCTGCTCGGTTTCGCTTCCGGTCTGCCGCTGGCGCTGACCGCCGGTACGCTCCAGGCCTGGATGACGGTAGAGAATGTCGACCTGAAAACCATTGGTTTCTTCTCCCTCGTCGGTCAGGCTTACGTGTTTAAGTTCCTGTGGTCGCCGATGATGGATCGCTATACCCCGCCCTTTCTTGGCCGGCGGCGCGGCTGGCTGCTGGTCACGCAGTTAGCGCTGATTGCCGGCATTGTGGCGATGGGCTTTATGCAGCCGTCACGCGACCTTACCCTGCTGGCGGCGCTGGCGGTGCTGGTGGCTTTCTGCTCAGCCTCGCAGGATATTGTGTTTGATGCGTGGAAAACCGATGTGCTGCCGCCGGAAGAGCGTGGCAGCGGCGCGGCGATTACCGTGCTCGGTTACCGGCTGGCGATGCTGATTTCCGGCGGCCTGGCGCTGTGGCTGGCGGATCGCTATCTCGGCTGGCAGGCCACCTACTGGCTGATGGCGCTGCTGATGGTGCCCGGTCTGATCGCTACGCTGCTGGCGCGTGAACCTGAGGCGCCGGTGCGCGAGCCGCACTCGCTGCGTCAGGCCGTCGCGTTTCCGCTGAAGGATTTCTTTCAGCGCAACAACGCCTGGCTGCTGATCACCTTAATCATTCTCTACAAGCTGGGCGACGCGTTCGCCGCTTCGCTCACCACCACTTTCCTGATTCGCGGCGTGGGCTTCAGCGCCGGTGATGTCGGTCTGGTGAATAAAACGCTCGGCCTGCTGGCGACTATTATTGGTGCGCTGTACGGCGGCGTGCTGATGCAGCGCCTGAGCCTGTTCCGCGCGCTGATGATCTTCGGCGTGCTGCAGGCGGTATCTAATTTCGCTTACTGGCTGCTGGCGGTAACGCCACCGCATCTGTGGAGCATGGCCAGCGCGGTATTTATCGAAAACCTGTGCGGTGGCATGGGCACCGCCGCCTTTGTGGCGTTGCTGATGACGCTGTGCAACAAATCGTTCTCGGCCACGCAGTTCGCGCTGCTGTCAGCGCTGTCAGCGGTTGGACGCGTGTATGTCGGTCCGGCGGCTGGCTGGCTGGTCGAACTATGGGGCTGGCCGGTATTTTATGCCTTTACCGTGGTGGCCGCCGTACCAGGCCTGCTGCTGCTGTGGGCGTGTCGCGGCACGCTACAGGCAATGCAGCACAGCGGTGAATTCATGAAGCGCAGCCTGTGGCCACAGGGTTATCGCTGGACGGTACGCCTGTTCGCGACGGGCTGTACGCTGCTGGCGCTCTGGCTGCTGACGCTGGCACTGCGTGCGGCGGATATCTGGCACAGCGCGACGCTGCCAACCCATCTGTTTGAGGCAGGGATGGCGCTGGCGCTGCTGGCGGTGCTACTCGGCGTGATGCTGGACTGGCTGGCATTAAGAAAAACAGCGTCAAATCGTGCACATTAACGCTGCGCTATTTGCCAGACGGGGATAAATCGCTTAAAAATAGCTCCTGGCGAATTTTAAGCGATAGCATTTTTTTTAACGCGAAATAGAAACATTAAATTAACAATCCTGCGTAATATTTAAATCCGGTGAGCAATTAATTTGTAGAAATTTCATCGCCAAAATGATGCAGAATTGTTAAATAAATGAGTATTAAAACTCCGGTTTATGCTTTCCCTGTTTTCTCTGCGGTTAATGTCATTGGTTTTTGTTATATTGCCGCCAACTGCTTGTCGCAGTTAATAATTTGTCACCCTGCGCAACATCTGTGACACCCTTAGCAAAAGGTGTCAACAGCCTTCTGACACATCCTTAAGCTGGTTTACACTGCATAAACCTTCCCGTAAAATGCGCGCACACTTAAACGACAATAGAGCCCTTTGTCATTGAGGTCGTTAAATGAGACTCAGGAAATACAATAAAAGTTTGGGGATTTTGTCATTAATTGCAGGCGCTGTATTACTCAGCGGCTGCGATAGTGCGTTGTTAAATCCCAAGGGACAGATTGCACTGGAGCAACGTTCACTGATTCTGACAGCTTTCGGCTTGATGATGATCGTCGTTATTCCGGCAGTCTTAATGGCTGTTGTGTTCGCCTGGAAATATCGGGCAACCAATACCAACGCGAAGTATAGCCCTAACTGGTCACACTCTAACAAAGTGGAAGCCGTGGTCTGGACCATTCCGATCCTGATCATTCTCTTCCTCGGCGTGCTGACCTGGAAATCAACCCACGCGCTGGAGCCGAGCAAACCGCTGGCCTCTGACGTGAAACCGGTTGAGATCGACGTAGTGGCACTGGACTGGAAATGGCTGTTCATCTACCCGGAACAGGGTATTGCAACCGTCAACCAGATTGCCTTCCCGGCAAATACTCCGGTGAACTTCAAGATCACCTCGAACTCCGTCATGAACTCCTTCTTTATTCCTACGCTCGGCAGCCAGATCTACGCCATGGCGGGTATGCAGACCAAACTGCACCTGATCGCCAACGAGCCAGGTACGTTCGACGGTATCTCTGCTAACTTCAGCGGTCGCGGTTTCTCTGGCATGAAGTTCAAAGCCATTGCCACCAAAGACGATGCGGAATTCCAGCAGTGGGTTGCCAAAGTTAAAGCGGCACCTAACACGCTGACCACCATGGATGATTTCGAAAAACTGGCTGCGCCAAGTGAAAATCACCCGGTGGAATATTTCTCAACTGCGAATCCGGAACTGTTCAAGCAGGTTATTGATAAGTTCATGATGAGCCACGGGAAAATGGACATGTCGCACGAAGGCATGGACATGAATCACGCCGCAGCTGCGGGAGCCGAGGAATAATACGATGTTCGGAAAATTAACACTGGATGCAGTGCCCTACCATGAACCCATTATCATGGTTACGGTCGCCGGTATCATCATTGGTGGTCTGGCGCTGATCGCTGCTATTACCTATTTCGGTAAATGGCAGTATCTGTGGTCTGAATGGTTAACCTCCATCGACCACAAAAAACTGGGTATCATGTACATCATCATGGCCTTTGTCATGCTGCTGCGCGGCTTTGCCGATGCGGTAATGATGCGTACCCAACAGGTGATGGCTTCCGCCGGGGAAGCAGGCATACTGCCACCGCACCACTACGATCAGATCTTCACCGCTCACGGCGTGATCATGATCTTCTTCGTGGCGATGCCTTTCGTGGTGGGTCTGATGAACATCGCGGTTCCGCTGCAAATCGGTGCCCGTGACGTTGCCTTCCCGTTCCTGAACAACCTGAGCTTCTGGTTCACCGCTATCGGTGTGATCCTGGTTAACCTGTCACTGGGTGTGGGCGAATTCGCACAGACCGGCTGGCTGGCTTATCCACCGCTCTCGGGGGCAGAATACAGTCCTGGCGTCGGGGTCGATTACTGGATCTGGAGTCTCCAGCTCTCCGGTATTGGTACCACGCTGACCGGTATCAACTTCTTCGTAACCATTCTGAAGATGCGTGCACCGGGCATGGACCTGTTCAAGATGCCGGTATTCACCTGGGCAGCACTGTGTACTAACGTCCTGATTATCGCTGCGTTCCCGGTTCTGACCGTGACGCTGGCACTGTTGACGCTTGATCGTTACCTCGACTTCCATTTCTTTACCAATGATATGGGCGGTAACATGATGATGTACGTCAACCTGATCTGGGTCTGGGGTCACCCGGAGGTGTACATCCTCGTTCTGCCGGTGTTTGGTGTCTTCTCTGAAGTCACGGCCACCTTCTCGAAAAAGCGTCTGTTTGGTTACACCTCGCTGGTGTGGGCAACCATCGCCATTACCGTTCTGTCGTTCATCGTTTGGCTGCACCACTTCTTCACCATGGGTGCCGGTGCGAACGTTAACGCCTTCTTCGGTATCATGACGATGATCATCGCGATTCCGACCGGGGTGAAAATCTTTAACTGGCTGTTCACCATGTATCAGGGTCGTATCGAGTTCAACTCGGCGATGCTTTGGACCATCGGCTTCCTGGTCACCTTCTCCGTTGGTGGGATGACCGGCGTACTGCTGGCGGTACCAGGCGCAGACTTCGTGCTGCACAACAGCCTGTTCCTGATTGCACACTTCCACAACGTTATCATCGGTGGTGTGGTGTTCGGTTGTATGGCTGGCGTGACCTACTGGTTCCCGAAAGCCTTCGGCTTCACCCTGAACGAAACCTGGGGCAAACGTGCTTTCTGGTTCTGGATCATCGGCTTCTTCGTTGCCTTTATGCCGCTGTACGCTCTGGGCTTCATGGGGATGACCCGTCGTCTGAGCCAGGACATCGATCCGCAGTTCCACTCTCTGCTGGTAGTTGCAGCAGGCGGTGCAGCGCTGATCGCCTGCGGTATCCTGTGCCAGCTTATCCAGTTCTGGGTATCGGTACGTGACCGTGAGCAGAACCGCGATCTGACCGGTGACCCGTGGGGCGGCCGTACGCTGGAGTGGGCAACCTCTTCACCTCCGCCGTTCTACAACTTTGCTGTGATCCCACATATCCACGAGCGTGATGCGTTCTGGGAAATGAAAGAGAAAGGCGAAGCGTACAAGCAGCCAGAAAAATATGAAGAAATTCATATGCCGAAAAACAGCGGCGCGGCCATTGTTATCGCTGCCTTCATGACAGTCTTCGGTTTTGCCCTAATCTGGCACATCTGGTGGCTGGCAGGTCTTACTTTCCTTGGCACCATCGTGACCTGGATTGTGAAGAGCTTCGATGAAGACGTGGATTACTACGTACCGGTTGCTGAAATCGAGCAGATCGAGAAGAAGCACTTTGATGACATCAGCAAAGCAGGTCTGAAATAATGTCAACTGAAACCGTTAAACACCACCACGACGCCCATGCGGAGCATGGGCATCACGATGCGGGAGCCAATAAAGTCTTTGGCTTCTGGATCTACCTGATGAGTGACTGCATTATCTTCGCAACCCTGTTTGCGACCTATGCGGTCATGGTTAACAACACTGCCGGTGGCCCGGCAGGTAAAGATATCTTCGAACTGCCGTTTGTGCTGGTTGAAACCGCGCTGCTGCTGCTGAGCTCCATCACGTATGGTATGGCAGTGATTGCGATGAACAACCAGAACAAAGGTTCGGTCATCAGCTGGCTGGCGTTGACCTTCCTGTTCGGTGCCGGATTTATCGGGATGGAAATCTATGAATTCCATCACCTGATCAAGGAAGGTTTCGGTCCTGACCGCAGCGGCTTCCTGTCTGGCTTCTTTACGCTGGTCGGTACGCACGGTCTGCACGTGACCTCTGGTCTGATCTGGATGGCCGTGCTGATGTTCCAGATCGCTAAACGCGGTCTGAGCGCCACCAACCGCACCCGTATCATGTGTCTGAGCCTGTTCTGGCACTTCCTGGATGTGGTGTGGATCTGCGTATTCACCGTTGTCTATCTGATGGGGGCCATGTAATGAGTCATTCTGTAAACGAACATGGTGCATCTCACGGTAGCGTGAAGTCTTACATGATCGGCTTCATCCTCTCGATCATCCTGACGGCGATCCCGTTCTGGATGGTGATGGATGGCAGTGCTTCTCACGGCACCATTCTGGGTGTGGTTCTGGTGTGTGCAGTGGTTCAGGTGCTGGTGCACCTGGTCTACTTCCTGCATCTGGACAGCAAATCCGAGGGTGGCTGGAACATGGTGGCCATTGTCTTCTCCGCGGTCATTATCCTGATTGTGGTGATTGGCTCACTGTGGATTATGTGGAACCTCAACTACAACATGATGGCCCACTAAAGAGTCACGCGTAATGATTAAGCAATACCTGCAAGTAACAAAACCAGGAATTATTTTCGGCAATTTAATTTCTGTGATCGGTGGATTCCTGCTGGCTTCAAAAGGCAGCATTGATTACCCCCTGTTTCTCGTCGCTTTGGTGGGCGTTTCGCTGGTGGTCGCATCCGGTTGTGTATTCAACAATGTGATTGACCGTGACATCGACATCAAAATGGAGAGAACGCGGAACCGTGTTCTGGTCAAAGGCCTGATCTCGGCGAAAGTAAGCCTGGTTTATGCAACCGCATTGGGTATTGCTGGCTTTGCGTTGCTGTATTTTGGCGCTAACCCGCTGGCCATGTGGCTGGCGGTGATGGGCTTCGTCGTCTATGTCGGCATTTACAGCCTCTACATGAAGCGTCATTCGGTCTATGGCACGCTGATTGGCAGCCTCTCTGGCGCTGCGCCGCCAGTGATTGGCTACTGTGCGGTGACCAACCAGTTTGATGCTGGCGCGTTAATCTTACTGGCTATCTTTAGCCTGTGGCAGATGCCGCACTCCTACGCGATTGCCATCTTCCGCTTCAAAGATTATCAGGCCGCCAATATTCCGGTTCTGCCGGTGGTGAAAGGCATCTCCGTGGCGAAAAATCATATTACGCTGTACATCCTGGCGTTCATGATTGCCACGCTGATGCTGTCGCTGGGCGGTTATGCTGGCTACAAATATCTGGTGGTGGCTGCCGCCGTCAGCGTGTGGTGGCTGGGTATGGCACTGTCAGGTTACAAAACCTCAAACGACAAAGTTTGGGCGCGTAAACTGTTCGTGTTCTCCATTGTCGCCATCACTGCGCTGAGCGTGATGATGTCGGTGGACTTTATGGCCCCGGCCTCTAAGGACCTGCTGACTTACGTCTGGTAAGTCAGACCGTTACTCCGGACAAGGGCGCGAATTTCGCGCCCTTTCTTTTTGTTACCACTGCTTAAAAACAATTGTTTTACCCGCCCTGCCCTGCTTTCTAAAATAAGCGCTGCATGTCCCGGTGAGCCGGGTCGCAGATAAGGGCGCGCAACCTGTGCCGCTGCAACCTGAAGTCCCAGGGGCATAAACTTACAGAGGTTGGAATGAACGATAATAGAATGACACCAGTTGAGCTTCGGGCAACATGGGGTTTAGGCACAGTTTTTTCCCTGCGCATGCTGGGAATGTTTATGGTCCTGCCGGTACTGACCACTTACGGTATGGCTTTACAGGGCGCCAGCGAAACGTTGATCGGTCTGGCAATTGGTATTTATGGTCTGGCACAGGCCGTGTTTCAGATCCCCTTTGGTCTGCTGTCCGACCGTATTGGCCGCAAGCCGCTGATTGTCGGTGGCCTGCTGCTGTTTGTGCTCGGTAGCCTTATTGCCGCCACCAGCACCTCCATCTGGGGCATTATCCTTGGTCGCGCGCTGCAGGGTTCCGGTGCCATTGCCGCGGCGGTGATGGCGCTGCTGTCAGACCTGACCCGTGAACAGAACCGCACCAAAGCGATGGCGTTTATCGGCATCAGCTTCGGCGTTACCTTTGCGATTGCCATGGTGGTCGGCCCGATTGTCACGCACGCGCTGGGTCTGCACGCGCTGTTCTGGATGATTGCCCTGCTCGCCAGCCTGGGTATCGTGATCACCCTGCTGGTCGTGCCTAATGCGCCGGGCCACGTATTGAACCGCGAATCCGGCATGGTCAAAGGCAGCATTCGCGCGGTGCTGGCCAATCCCAAATTGCTGAAGCTGAATATCGGCATTCTCTGTCTGCACATTTTGCTGATGTCGAGCTTCGTCGCGCTGCCGGGCCAGTTTGAACAGGCGGGCTTCCCGGCGGCTGAACACTGGAAAGTGTATCTGGTGACCATGCTGGTGGCGTTTGTCGCCGTGGTGCCGTTTATTATCTATGCCGAGGTAAAGCGCCGCATGAAGCGGGTGTTTGTCGGCTGCGTGGCGCTGATCATCATCGCGGAAATTGTACTGTGGGGCGCCGCGGGCCACTTCTGGACGCTGGTGATTGGCGTGCAGCTGTTTTTCCTCGCCTTTAACCTGATGGAAGCGATTCTGCCGTCGCTGATCAGCAAAGAGTCGCCGGCGGGCTACAAAGGCACGGCCATGGGGATTTATTCCACCAGCCAGTTTATTGGCGTCGCGATTGGCGGCAGCCTGGGCGGCTGGATTTTCGGCCACTTCGATGCGCAAACGGTGTTTCTGGTCGGCGCGATAGTGGCTGCGGCGTGGCTGTTTGTCGCCATGTCGATGCAGGAGCCGCCGTATGTCAGTAGCCTGCGCCTGGTGCTGAGTGATGCGGTGCTGGCAGTACCGAATCTGGAGAAACGGCTGCGCGCGCAGCCCGGCGTGGCGTCGGTGTTTATCGTGCCGGAAGAGAAAAGCGCCTACATTAAAATTGACAGCAAAGTGACGAGCCGCGTGGAGCTGGAGGCGCTGCTCGCCAGCAGTTAATGATTTAGCCTCAGCGGACCGCGATGATCTGGCTCCACGCGGTCCGCTCAGCGACGTTACAGCGACATATCCACCACAATACGCCCTTCAATTTTACCGGCGTGCATGCGCGCAAAGATATCGTTGATGTTAGTCAGCGGCTCAACCGCGACATTCGCTTTCACCTTATGGCGACCGGCAAAATCCAGCGCCTCCTGCAGATCTTTACGCGTGCCGACAATTGAGCCGCGCACCGTGATGCCATCCAGCACCATGTCGAAGATCGAGAGATCGAATTTCCCTGGTGGCAGGCCGTTAAGCACCATGGTGCCGCCGCGACGCAGCGTGCCGATCGCCTGTTCAAACGCTTTTGGCGAGACCGCCGTCACCAGCACGCCGTGCGCACCGCCAAAACTTTCCTGGAACACTTTCGCCGGATCGACCTGCTTCGCATTGGCAACCACGCTGGCACCGAGCCGTTTGGCAAATGCCAGCTTATCGTCGTCGATATCGACCGCCGCCACGTTAAGCCCCATCGCCACCGCATACTGAATAGCCATGTGCCCCAGGCCGCCGATGCCGGAAACCACCACCCAGTCACCCGGTTTGGTATCGGTCATCTTCAGGCCTTTGTAAACCGTCACACCGGCACACAGGATCGGTGCCACTTCATTAAACTCAACGTTATCCGGAATGATGCCGACGTAGTTGGCATCCGCCAGGCAGTACTCGGCAAAGCTGCCGTTGACCGAATAGCCGGCATTCTGCTGCGACAGACACAGCGTCTCCCAGCTGTCGAGGCAGTGCTCGCAGTGGCCACACGCCGAGTAGAGCCACGGTACCCCGACGCGATCACCCAGTTTGAGATGCTTCACCCCTTCGCCAATGGCCACCACCTGCCCGACGCCTTCATGGCCGGGAATAAACGGCGGATTGGGCTTGATCGGCCAGTCGCCTTCGGCGGCGTGCAGGTCGGTGTGGCACACGCCGGTGGCGGCGATTTTCACCAGAATCTGTCCTGGCCCAACGGACGGCACCGGCACCTGCTCAATCACCAGCGGTTCACCAAACGCCTTCACAATCGCGGCTTTCATGGTGGTTTTGATTTGCATATTCATCTTTCACTCTCCATTTGAACGGATGCGGACTCAGAACAGCCCCAGTGGCGCTGTGCCATAGCTGACCAGCAGATTTTTGGTTTGCTGATAGGCGCTGAGCGCCATTTTGTGGGTTTCACGCCCGACGCCCGACTGCTTGTAGCCACCGAATGCCGCATGGGCGGGATAGATGTGATAGCAGTTGGTCCAGACGCGACCGGCTTTGATGCCGCGGCCCATGCGATACGCCAGATTGGTATCGCGCGTCCACACGCCCGCGCCCAGACCAAACTGGGTTTCATTGGCGATAGCGAGCGCCTCTGCCTCATCGTGGAACGTGGTGACGCCAATCACTGGCCCAAAAATCTCCTCCTGGAAACAGCGCATCTGGTTGCTGCCCTTGATCAGGGTGGGCTGGATGTAGAATCCGTTATCCAGCTCCGCGGCGATATGCGCACGCTCGCCCCCTGTCAGAATCTGACCGCCTTCTTCACGGGCGATGTTGATATAGGACAGGATTTTGTCGAATTGCTGGCGGGAAGCCTGAGCACCGATCATGGTGTCGGTATCAAGCGGATCGCCACGGCGAATGGTGGCAACCTTCGCCAGCACCCGCTCCATAAAGGGCTGGTAGATCGATTCATGAATCAACGCGCGCGATGGACAGGTACAGACTTCGCCCTGATTAAAGAAGCCCAGCACCAGCCCCTCGACCGCTTTCTCGATGAACGCCTCTTCGCCCGACATCACATCCGCGAAGTAGATGTTAGGTGATTTGCCGCCCAGCTCGACGGTGCAGGGAATGATGTTCTCCGCCGCACAGGCCATGATATGCCGCCCGACCGGCGTGGATCCGGTAAAGGCAATTTTAGCGATGCGCTTGCTGGTGGCCAGCGCTTCGCCGGCTTCGCGGCCAAAGCCCTGCACCACATTCAGCACGCCCGGCGGGAACAGATCGCCAATCAGCTCCATCAGCAGCGTAATACCAAGCGGCGTCTGCTCAGCCGGTTTCAGCACCACGCAGTTACCGGCGGCCAGCGCCGGTGCCAGCTTCCACGCCGCCATGAGCAGCGGGAAGTTCCACGGGATGATCTGTCCGACCACGCCCAGCGGCTCGTGGAAGTGATAGGCCACCGTGGTTTCGTCGATCTCGGCGGTACTGCCCTCCTGCGCGCGCAGGCAGCCGGCAAAATAGCGAAAATGGTCGACCGCCAGCGGCAGATCGGCGTTGAGCGTCTCGCGAATCGGTTTACCGTTATCCCAGCTCTCCGCTACCGCCAGCTTCTCAAGACTGGCTTCCATACGATCGGCCACCTGCAGCAGCAGGTTGGCGCGCTGCTGTACGCTGGTTTTGCCCCACGCATCCGCAGCCTGATGCGCCGCATCCAGCGCCAGATCAATGTCGCGCGCGTCGGAGCGCGGGAACCCGGCAATATCGCTGCCGTCTACCGGCGAGGTGTTCATAAAGTACTGGCCGCTCAGCGGCTCGGTGAAGTTGCCGGCGATATAGTTGCCGTAGGTCGCCTGGAAAGAGACCAGCGCGCCGGGCGTGCCGGGATGTGCATAACGCATCGCAAACTCCTTATTATCAGGTCAGAGGGTCTGAACAGGCAGCGCAACTGCCTGTGTTGGTATTGCAGCGCGCGTGCCAGTTTTTTCTCATCAGGCGCAAAAGCGATAAATGCATTATTTATCAATCAAATAAATTCATGCCCCGCCAGCAACCCTGCCAGTTCCCCGGGACAAACACTGTATCTGTGTTGCGTATCGCAACAGTGCTGAAACCCGAACGCTACAATGTTGCAACACTTACACGCCGTTCTGAGGTCACTCATGCAGGGAAATTCAGCCGCGTCTGCCGTGCACGCCAACCCGCTGTTAAGCGACTCCTGGTTCCGCAGCCAGCTGTATGGATTAGAGCGCAGCGCCGACGATTTCCCGCGCGTGCGTCAGGGCGAGCTGGCCGATGTGCTGGCCAGCAACACCGGGCTGCAGCAGTTTGCGCAGCCGGTCATCCGCCAGCTGGCGCAGCAGATGGCGGAGACGCAGTCGGTGGTGATCCTGTCCGATGCCAGCGGGCTGGTGCTGAACACCTTTGGCGATATGCAGGCGCTGGAGAAAGCCCAGCGCTTTGCCCTGGCACCCGGTAATTTGTGGAGTGAATGCGGACGCGGCACCAATGCGATTGGCACCGCGCTGGCGATTGATGACGGCTGTGAAATTGATGGCCAGCAGCATTTCCTGACGCGCAATCAGGGTCTGTACTGTGCCGCGATGCCGTTGCAGATGCCCAACGGACAGATAGCCGGCGTGCTGGATATCTCGGGTCCGGCACACTTTCCGCATCCGCATACCCTGAACCGGGTGAAAGCAGCGGCAAAGCAGATCGAGTACCTGTGGGTGAAGCAGAGCCTGCATCCGCAGCAGTGGCTGCTCAGTCTGCATCCGCAGCCGCAGGGCATCGACACCAGTGATGAATTGCTGCTGGTATTCTCTGACAATGTGCTGACCGCAGCCAACCGGCTGGCGATGCGCGAACTGGCTCTCAGCGCCGACCGCTTTGCCAGCCTGACGTTTCAGCAGCTGTTTCCGCAACTGCAGCAGCAGGCCAACAGCGTTCCCGCCGCGGTCGACATTGGCACGCAGCGCTACTGGTTCCGCCTGCGCGCGCCGCAGCGCAGCCACGTCAGCGTGCGGGACAGTCGCACGCATGATCTGCCGCGCGTGCTGGGAGCTGACGGCGCAAAAATGCTGCGGTTGCTGGATGCCGGCGTTTCGCTGTGCATTTATGGTGAAACCGGCAGCGGCAAGGAGTATGTCAGCCGCGCGCTGCACCAGCAAAGCCGCTGGCGCACGGGCAAGTTTGTCGCCATCAACTGTGCCGCCATCCCCGAAGCACTGATTGAATCCGAACTGTTTGGCTACCAGCCCGGCGCATTTACCGGCGCCAGTAAAAATGGCTACATCGGCAAAATTCGCGAAGCGGATGACGGCGTGCTGTTTCTGGATGAAATCGGTGATATGCCGCTGACGCTGCAGACCCGTTTGCTGCGCGTGCTGCAGGAAAAAGAGGTGGCGCCGCTCGGCTCCAGTCGCAGCTGGCCGGTGAATTTTGCCGTGATTTGCGCCACGCATCGCGATCTGGCCCAGCGCGTGGCCGCCGGCGAATTTCGTGAAGATTTACTCTATCGTCTGCAGGAGTTCGCCCTGACCCTTCCGCCGCTGCGCGCCTGGCCGAACGTCGCCGGGTTTATCCGCGATTTATGGCAGGAACTGGGAGCCGCGCAGCGTGGCGTACAGCTGTCTCCGGCGCTGCTGACGGCGCTGGCGCAGCAGCCGTGGCCGGGCAATGTGCGCCAGTTACGCAGTCTGCTGCGCGTGCTGCTGGCGCTCGCCGATGAGGGCGAAACGCTGACGGAAAGTCACTTGCCGGCAGAGTATCGCCGCCCGCCGGCCCCGCCGCTGCGCGAACGCCACGATGAACAGCTGATCAGTGAAACGCTGCAGCGCTATGACGGCAATATCAGTAAAGCGGCGCAGGCGCTGGGGGTCGCGCGCAGCACGCTGTATCGTCGTGCGGCGCGCGACAGAGGGGATTAATCGCGGAAGTTTTTGAACTGGAACGGCTGACCCAGGTTGCCACCGCGCACCAGCGCCATCGCACCCTGCAGATCGTCGCGGGATTTACCGGTGACGCGCAGCTCTTCACCCTGAATCTGTGTCTGCACTTTCAGTTTGCTGTCTTTGATCAGCTTAACGATTTTCTTCGCGACATCGCTTTCGATGCCTTTTTTCAGCTTCGCTTCAACGCTCCAGCTTTTGCCGCTATGGACAATATCTTCCGGTACTTCAATCGCCGCGCCTTCAATGCCGCGCTTCAGCAGCTTTTCACGCAGAATATCCACCAGCTGCTTCACCTGAAAATCCGATTCGCTGGTGACTTTGATGGTCTCATTCTTTTCGTTGAGCTCAAAGCTGGCGCTCACGTTGCGGAAATCGAAACGGGTTGAGATCTCACGGTTGGCATTCTCCACCGCATTACGCACTTCCGGCAGTTCGACTTCGGAAACGATATCGAAAGATGGCATCTTTTCTTCTCCTGATACTAAAGTGACATGCATAATACGCGTCTTGTCGCGCTAATAAAACACGCGACGCGGAAAGCTATAATTAAGGGTGTGACACCCATTCACCCACCCGCCAGCGGGAGGCATAATGAAAATTACCGTGTTGGGTTGCGGCGCCCTGGGGCAAATCTGGCTCGCGGCCCTTGCACGCCAGGGACATGACGTTCAGGGCTGGCTGCGCGTACCGCAGCCGTACTGTTCGGTCAACGTGGTCGATCCGCAGGGCCACGTCAGCAATCACACCTTCATCGCTAACGATCCGCTGTTTCTGGCCGAAAGCCAGCTGCTACTGGTGACCCTGAAAGCGCCACAGGTTTCCCCTGCGGTGAAAAACCTGCAAAGCGTGCTGCCGCGCCACGCGCCGATCCTGCTGCTGCACAACGGCATGGGTACGATCGAAGAGCTCAAAGAAGTGCAGCAGCCGCTGCTGCGCGGCATCACCACGCACGCGGCGATGCGCGACGGCACGGTGATCAAGCATGTCGCGCAGGGCATCACCCACATCGGACCTGCCAGCCGCGAAAGCGCGGCGCTGAGCGATATCGCCGATATTCTGCATCAGGCGCTGCCGGACGTAGCGTGGCACGATAACATCGCGTCCGCCAGCTGGCGCAAGCTGGCAGTTAACTGCGTGATCAACACGCTGACGGTTGAGCACGACTGCCAGAACGGCGCGCTGCGCGCCTGGCCGGAGCAGATTAACCGGCTGTGCGAGGAGCTGGCCTGGGTGATGGAGCGCGAGGGCCAGCACATTGCGCTGGATAACCTGCGCGACATTATTTACGACGTCATCGACAGCACCGCCGCCAACGTCTCCTCAATGCTGCAGGATGTGCGTGCGCAGCGTCAGACTGAAATTGATTACATTACCGGCTACCTGCTGCGTCGCGCCCGTGCGCAGGGGATTGCACTGCCGGAAAACACCCGCCTGTACGACCTGATTAAACGCAAGGAGTCCCAATATGAGCGCGAACGCATCAGTGCTGGTTTGCCTGGCCCATGGCAGTGAAGAGATAGAAGCGGTCACCACCATTGACCTGCTGGTCCGCGCCGGCCTGAAGGTGACCACCGCCAGCGTGGAGAGCGACGGCACGCGCGAGATTGTCTGCTCCCGCGGCGTACGCCTGCTGGCTGACGCACCGCTGGTGGAAGTGGCGGATAACGATTTTGCCGCCATCGTCCTGCCGGGCGGCCTCAAAGGCGCTGAAACCTTCCGCGACAGCCCGCTGCTGGTGGAGACGGTACGCCAGTGTCATCTGTCAGGCAAAATCGTCGCGGCGATCTGTGCCGCGCCGGGCACGGTACTGGTACCGCATGACCTGTTTCCGGTGGGCAACATGACCGGTTTTCCCGGCCTGAAGCACACCATTCCGGAGGAGAAATGGATGGAGCGCCGCGTGGTGTGGGATCCGCGCGTTAATCTGCTGACCAGCCAGGGGCCGGGCACGGCGATCGATTTTGCCCTGAAGCTGATTGATCTTCTGGTGGATAAAGAGCAAGCGCGTGAAGTCGCGTCACAGCTGGTGCTGGCGGCAGGGATTTATAATTATCAGGAATTTGAAGAACGCGCGTAAAAAAGGTCGCCATCAATGGCGACCCCACGAGATCAGCGCACAGTTTTATTCGTCGCGGTGATTACAGGGTGCGCATTCCTGCGCACCGGGTTTTGCCCGTGCATCCGAAATCAGGCGCGCCAGGCTTAACTCCCGCCGCGGTTACGGACGGTACACCTTCACGTTCTTAAAGCCCTGCTCATGCAGATACAACGCCTGCAACCGGCTCATCACGCCGCGATCGCAGTACAGCAACCAGGTTCTGCTCTGATCGAGATCGCCGAACTGGGTGCTCAGCTTATAGAACGGCAGCGATTTCACTTCCACGCCGGTCAGCGCCAGCGGCTTGTCGTCCTGTTCATCAATCGAACGGATATCCAGCACCACATCGTTGCCGCTGAATGACGCCACGGTTTCCACTTCCACCACTTCTTCTTCCGTCTGCTCCGCAATTTCACGGATATCGACGTTGCTGGCTTCCTGCACCACGCGCTGCAGAATGTCGAAATCGAAGTTCTGCTCTTCGGCTTCGATCTTCGCCTTCACCGCTTTCACCGTGGGGCTTTTCGAAATCACGCCGCAGTACTCCGGCATGGTGCGGGCAAAGTCTTCGGTGCCGATCTGACGCGCAATATTGATGATGTGCTCTTTATCGTGCGAGATCAGCGGGCGCAGAATCAGCGTGTCGGACGCGTTATCAATCAAACGCAGGTTAGTCAGCGTCTGGCTGGAGACCTGGCCCAGCGCCTCACCAGTCACCAGCGCCTGCACGCCGTAACGCTCAGCCACCATCGATGCCGCACGTACCATCATGCGCTTCAGCACCACGCCCATCTGGCCGTCATCAACTTTTTCCAGAATCTCGCCCACCACCGGCTCAAAATTGATGGCGACAAAACGCACGCGATGTGAACGGCCAAAACGCTGCCACAGATAGTGCGCCACCTGACGCACGCCGATTTCATGCGCCGCGCCGCCAAGGTTAAAGAAGCAGTAGTGCACGCGACAGCCGCGGCGCATCAGCATATAGCTGGAGACGCCGGAGTCAAAGCCGCCGGAAATCAGCGACAGCACATCTTCCTGGGTGCCGATCGGGAAGCCGCCCAGGCCTTCATAGCGGCCGGTAATCAGCAGCAGACGATCGTCTTCAATCTCCAGATTCACCGTCACATCCGGGTGATTCAGCTGCACGCGCGCGCTTTCAATGTGCTGATTGAGACCGCCGCCGACGTAGCGCTCCACATCCTGCGAGCTAAAGCTGTGCTTGCCGCGACGCTTCACGCGCACGCAGAAGCTCTTGCCTTCCAGCCGCTCGCGGTTGAGCGCCAGCGTCTGCTCGAAGATATCGTGCATGTCGGTATAGGCGCGGTCTTCGACCGCCAGCACATGGTGGATACCGGGAATGCGCGTCAGCTCTTCCGTGACGGTGGCACGCAGCGCTTCCTTCTTCGCGCGCACTTCGATGTGATCCCAGTGGCGCACCACGGCGATCTCTTCGTCGAGGGTGCGCAGGGTATTACGGATATTACCGGTCAGAATTTTGATAAAGCGCAGGCGCACCGACTGACTTTTGATGGTGATTTCAGGGAAGAGCTTGATGATAAACTTCATGGCGACACAGCTTCGTTGGGCAAATAAGTGCTAAAATCATCAACACTTAGCTGGTAAAATCATATAATTGCGGGTTGGCATCAGCCACCGCATCCGAGGCGCGCAAGTATATCACCTTTGTCGGGTGACTGCTGTAAGCAACCTTCGCCGCATTGATTATTTTGCTAATCAATGCCCGTCGGCTACCATGACCGATTGCAACATAATGTCCCAACCTGTGAGTCGACACTGATTATGCCGAAAAAAGCCGAAGCGCCCGTGAGTTTTGAAAACGCACTGCAGCAGCTGGAACAGATTGTCAGCCGTCTGGAGAGTGGCGAACTGCCGCTGGAAGAGGCGCTGAATGAATTCGAGCGCGGCGTACAGCTGGCACGCAGCGGCCAGCAAACCCTGCAGGCGGCGGAACAGCGCGTGCAGATTCTGCTGAGCGACGACAAAGACGCCCCGCTCACCCCTTTCACGCCGGAAAATGAGTAATGGATTTCGTGCAACTGCAGCGCGCCTACCATGAGCGCGTGAACCAGGCGTTGACGCGCTTAATAGATCCACTTCCTTTTCAGAGTTCTCCTCTGGTGAACGCCATGCAATATGGGGCACTATTAGGCGGTAAGCGCCTGCGCCCGTTTCTGGTGTATGCCACTGGCGAGATGCTGCGCGCCGAGGCGGCCAGCCTGGATGCCCCCGCCGCAGCGGTGGAGTGCATTCACGCTTACTCATTGATTCATGATGACCTGCCGGCGATGGACGACGATGCGTTACGTCGCGGGCAGCCAACCTGCCATATCAAATATGGCGAAGACACGGCGATTCTGGCCGGCGATGCCCTGCAAACCCTGGCGTTTACCATTCTTGCGGACCAGCCGATGCCCGGCGTAAGCCCGCAGGATCGCATTGCCATGATTTCCGAACTGGCGCAGGCCAGCGGCGTGGCCGGCATGTGCGGTGGCCAGGCGCTGGATTTAGCCGCCGAAGGCCAATCCGTGGACCTGAACCAGCTGGAGCAGATCCATCGCCACAAAACCGGCGCGCTAATCCGCGCCGCCGTGCGTCTCGGTGCCCTCACAGCAGGTGCAGCGGGCCGCGATGCGCTGCCGCAGCTGGATATCTACGCCAACGCCATCGGACTGGCGTTTCAGGTGCAGGATGACATCCTCGATGTGGTCGGCGATACCGCCGTTCTGGGCAAAACCCAGGGAGCCGATCAGGCGCTGGGGAAAAGCACTTACCCGGCGCTGCTGGGACTGGATAACGCGCGGGCCAAAGCGCAGGATCTCTATCGCGAAGCACTGGGCGCGCTGGAGGTGCTGGCGGCACAGTCGTATGACACGTCCGCTCTGCAGGCGCTGGCCAGCTTTATAATTGAACGCGATAAATAACTTATATAATGAGTCTCTGATGAGTTTTGATATTGCAAAATACCCGACACTGGCGTTAGCAGGCACGGTTCAGGAATTACGTTTACTGCCTAAAGAAAAACTTCCGGACCTGTGCGACGAGCTGCGTCAGTATCTGCTGGACAGCGTGAGCCGCTCGTCCGGCCACTTTGCATCGGGTCTGGGCGTCGTCGAGCTGACCGTCGCGTTGCATTATGTGTATAACACCCCGTTTGACCATCTGGTGTGGGACGTCGGCCATCAGGCCTATCCGCACAAGATTCTGACCGGCCGCCGCGACCGTATTGGCACAATCCGCCAGAAAAATGGCCTGCACCCGTTCCCGTGGCGCGGCGAAAGCGAATATGACGTGCTGAGCGTGGGCCACTCGTCGACGTCCATCAGCGCCGGTCTCGGCATGGCCGTGGCCGCCGAACGCGAAGGCAAAGGTCGCCGCACCGCCTGCATTATTGGCGACGGCGCGATTACCGCGGGCATGGCGTTTGAAGCGATGAACCACGCCGGTGATATCAAGCCGGACATGCTGGTGATCCTCAACGACAACGAAATGTCGATCTCTGAAAACGTGGGCGCGCTGAACAATCGCCTGGCGCAGATTCTCTCGGGGAAAACCTATTCACGCCTGCGCGAAGGCGGCAAGCGCGTGCTGGGCGGGCTGCCGCCGATCAAAGAGCTGGTGAAGCGCACCGAAGAGCACCTGAAAGGCATGGTGGTACCGGGCACGCTGTTTGAGGAGCTGGGCTTTAACTATATCGGTCCGGTCGACGGTCACGATGTGCTGACGCTGGTCAGCACGCTGAAGAATATGCGCGATCTGAAAGGGCCGCAGTTCCTGCACATCATGACCAAAAAGGGCAAGGGCTACGCGCCGGCGGAAGAAGATCCGATAACCTGGCACGCGGTGCCAAAATTCGATCCGGCCAGCGGCTCGCTGCCGAAAAGCGCGCCGGGCCTGCCGAGCTACTCGAAAATTTTTGGTAACTGGCTGAGCGAGATGGCCGCCGACGATGCGCGGCTGATGGCGGTGACGCCGGCCATGCGCGAAGGCTCCGGCATGGTGAGCTACTCGCGTGATTATCCGCAGCAGTATTTTGACGTGGCGATCGCCGAGCAGCATGCGGTGACGTTCGCCGCGGGCATGGCCATCGGCGGTTATAAGCCGGTGGTGGCGATTTACTCCACCTTCCTGCAGCGCGCCTACGACCAGGTGATTCACGACGTGGCAATTCAGCAATTGCCGGTACTGTTTGCTATCGATCGCGGCGGTATCGTGGGTGCCGACGGCCAGACGCACCAGGGGGCGTTTGATATCGCCTATCTGCGCTGCGTGCCGGGCATGGTGATCATGACGCCAAGCGATGAAAACGAGTGCCGCCAGATGCTTTACACCGGCTACCACTATCAGGATGGCCCGAGCGCGGTGCGCTATCCGCGCGGCACCGGCACCGGCGCCACGCTGGAACCGCTGGCCAGCCTGCCGCTTGGCAAAGGGGTCATCCGGCGTCGCGGCGAGCAACTGGCCATCCTCAACTTTGGTACTCTGCTGCCGGAAGCGCAGGCCGCCGCCGAGGCGCTCAACGCCACGCTGGTCGACATGCGCTTTGTTAAGCCGCTGGATGAAGCCCTGATTAGCGAGCTGGCGGCCAGCCACGACGCGCTGATTACGCTGGAAGAAGGCGCGATCAAAGGCGGTGCCGGCAGCGGCGTCAACGAATACGTGATGGCGAAACGCCTGCGCGTGCCGGTACTTAACCTCGGCCTGCCGGATGAGTTCATTCCGCAGGGGACGCAGGAAGAAGTGCGTCAGGATTATCAGCTGGACGCCGCAGGCATCCAGCAGCAAATCGCCGCCTGGCTGGCGCAGTAACCGCCCTTCCCCGCTCCTGCTGCTATGCTTGAGGGTAAAACCCCACGCATAAGAGCAGGAGCCCTTCATGAAAACCGTTCGTTTAGGCCAGACCGATCTGCAGGTTTCACGTCTCTGTTTAGGCTGTATGACCTATGGCGATCCGCTGCGCGGTAACCACGCCTGGACGCTGCCGGAAGAGAGCAGCCGACCGCTGATTAAGCAGGCGCTGGACGCGGGCATCAACTTCTTCGACACCGCTAACAGCTACTCCGACGGCAGCAGTGAGGAGATCCTCGGCCGCGCGCTCAAAGATTATGCGCAGCGCGATCGGGTGGTGGTGGCGACCAAAGTCTATTTTCCGCTGAGCAACCTGTCGCAGGGGCTGTCGCGCACCAATATTCTGCAGTCGATTGATGACAGCCTGACGCGGCTTGGCATGGAGTATGTCGATCTGCTGCAGATTCATCGCTGGGATTACGCCACGCCGATTGAAGAGACGCTGGAAGCGCTCGATCAGGTAGTGCGGTCAGGCAAAGCGCGTTACATCGGGGCTTCCTCGATGCATGCCACACAGTTTGCGCAGGCGCTGCAGTTACAGCAGCAGCATGGCTGGGCGCGTTTTGTCAGTATGCAGGATCAGTACAATCTGATTCAGCGCGAAGAAGAGAAGGAGATGCATCCGCTGTGCCAGCGCGAAGGCATCGCGGTGCTGCCGTGGAGCCCGCTGGCGCGCGGTAAGCTGACGCGTCCGTGGGGAGAAACCACTGCGCGTTCAGTGTCGGATAACGTAATGGAAAAACTCTATACCGGCACCGAAGAGAATGACGCGGCCATTGCGCAACGGCTGGCAACGGTGGCTGCGGACAAAGGCGTGACGCGCGCGCAGGTGGCGCTGGCGTGGCTGCTGCATAAGCCGGTGGTTACCGCGCCGATTATTGGTGCCTCGCGCGAGCAGCAGTTTGCCGAACTGGTGAAAGCCGTGGACGTGGAGCTGAGTTCAACCGATATCGCCGAGCTGGAGAGCGTCTACCAACCGCATCCGGTGGTGGGATTCGAGTAACGGTCCAGTCAGGTCGCCTTCAGGGCGACCTGATGTCACATGCAGCGCATGCATGGCGACCTGCCTGCGGCAACGCATTCATGGCAACGCTTTCTGTAGGGTGCGCATTCAGGTACGACCGGGCACATGGGTAACAGATCAGACCGGGCACACAGGTAACACTTTTTGTGGTCAGTCGATTCGGATAATACGCTTTTCTGCCCGGTCATAATACG